>CAZNEI010000027.1:0-37141 GCA_964572045.1 uncultured Gemmatimonadaceae bacterium | reverse complement strand
GCTGCTCTCCTACGGCAACGACATGACGCGCGACAACAACCCCAAAGAGGTCGGGCTCGGCTGGCAGATCGAGAAGGAGGGGAGAGAGGAGGAGGCGGACTTCATCGGCCGTGAGGCTCTGGCGCGGATCGGGGCCCGGGGGCCCGCACGTCTGTTGGCCGGCGTCGAGATTGCGGGCGAGCCGCTCGACCTGAACATGACCCGGTGGCCGGTCCTCGCCGAGGAGCCGCCGGGCGAGCGAGGTCGGGAGATCGGGGTCGTGACGTCGGCCGTGTGGTCGCCCAGGCTGGAGCGGAACATCGGCTACGCGATGGTGCCGACTGCGCTCGCCCGGCTGGAGACCCGGCTCAGGGTGGCGACGCCGGAGGGGGAGCGGGAGGCCAGGGTCGTGCCCAAGCCGTTCGTGGACCCCGACAAGGAGATTCCGAAGTCGTAGCGCCCCCTGAGTCGAGAGATCAACGCAGGATCACTCGCACGAGGCCCGCTGGGACAGGAGACCGGGATCGACACCGACAGGCTCCCGATGTGCGCCTCCTCCGTTGCCGGAATCGCGGCCGATCGCGCACCGCCCCGCGCGCAGAGGCCTCCGCGTATCGCCGGCGCGTGTAGCATGACCGCGTGTTTCGACATTCAGGCGCCCCCCGGCCGGACGCCGCGATGCTGATCGCGCTGGGGGGTCTCCCCGGCGTGGGCAAGTCGACCCTCGCCGCCTCGCTCGCCCGGCGCATCGGCGCCGTGTATCTGCGCATCGACACGATCGAGCAGGCGATGCGGAACCAGGGCTTCACGGTAGCAGGGCCGGAGGGCTACCTGGCCGCTCGCGATCTCGCGGAGGACAACCTCGCCCTCGGCTACGCGGTCATCGTCGACTCGGTCAACCCGGCGGAGATCACTCGCAACTACTGGCGCGAGTCCGCGGCGCGCATGGCTGTGGAGCTCGTCGAGATCGAAGTGATCTGCAGCGACGAGCACCAGCATCGCCAGCGGGTCGAGTCGCGCACGGCCGACATCCCGGGTCTCGTGCTCCCGACTTGGCGGCAGGTGCTGGATCGACGCTACGAGCCGTGGCCGGGGGCGCATGTCGTCGACACGGCCCGCCGCACGCCCGAGGAGATCGTGCCGCAACTCGAGGCCCTTGTGCGCCGAGCCCTCCGCGACCCTTCGGCCCGGGGCGCAACACCGAGACCTCCGTCAGTCGAACACGTAGCGGAGGCCGAGCTCGGTCCGCTCCTCGTCCAGCTTCCTGACCGAGGGGAACAGGCGGGCCTGGAGGGCGGGGCCAACGGCGGCGCTGATCAATCCGACGCCGGCTCCCCACGCCCCCCACGCCAACACGCTCTCCACCCGTTGCGACCCGGACCACAACAGCAGCCCGCCGAGCGCGCCGCCGGCTGTGCCGAACGCGAGCGTGCGCCCCCGTCCCTCGAGCGACGTCCGGTCCGCATACGACAGCCCCCATCCGGAGGCGAGGCCCGGAAGCGCGCCGACCAGGGCCCCCCAGCCGGTGCACGTGATCCAGTCGAGGTCGTCGTCGGCGATGAGGCCGACGGCGCAGGAGCCGCCGAGCGCGAGCCCGCTCGAGGCGGTGCCGAGCAGACCTCCGGTGGTGAGCCCGCTGACCCTGGAGGGACGGGTGTCCTGGCCCGCGAGGGCGGAAGGGGCCCAGGTGAGAGCGAGGATCAGGACGGCGGCCGGGAGCACGGGACCCGAGCGAGGAGCGGCCCGCCCCACAACCCGTCCGGTCGTCCGCCCCCTGGTCACGGAGTCGCAACCGCGGAGTTCGCCGAGCCCAGGTCGGGCGGCTTCGTGGAGGTAGGACTCTCGCACGACCGAATTGCAAAACGCGCGCCGCCGGTCGCCGGAGGCTCCGCCCCACGGCCCGCCGCCGCGCGGCGCATTCGAGCCGCTCCCGCCGCTTGCCTTGGCCGCAACGCCCACCTCCCCGAGCCGCTCGGGGCTAGGAGGCTCCCGTGCGGAGCCGCCTGCGGCGTGCCTTCTTCAGTCGCTTCAGCCGCTTGCGGGCCTCCCTCTTGGTCTCGCCCGGCAGGCGTTCGGCGACTTCTATCCCGCCCATGAACACGAGTCCGCTGATCCGAACGACCGGACCGTCCGGGTTGTCCGGCGCCGTACGCTGCGGCGTGCTGACGCCGCCCATGAGCGCGATCCCGGCCCACTCCACCCTCACGCCCGGCGGGACGACGACCTCGACGCCGCCCATGACGGCGACGACGTGGACCCTGACCTCGCGCACGGCGAACACCGCGTCGCGGAAGTCCAGCTCGGCGCCGCCCATCACGGTGATCACCGTCAGGTTGCGGGCGGGCGTCCAGCTCCCCTTCCGCTCAGTGCCCGCCCCGACGGCCACGACGAGATCGCGCTCGGGGGCGCGGCGCGTGGGGTCGATCACGACCGACGGCGGAGGTGCAGCCGGGACGTTCTTCGAGGGGAGGGTGGGAAGATCCTGCTCCAGCACGGCGAGCTCCGCTCTCGTCCGAGCCGCGTAGGCGAGGCCGAGGCGCCGCTCCAGCTCGCCTGCGGTAAGGGCGTCGAGGGCGAAGTGCTCGCAGAGCCGGTCGACCGCCGCCTGCCGTTCGCGTGGCGAGGGCGGCGGGGCCGGGGGTCCGGCCTGCGTCTCGTCCGTGCTCGTCATCGCCCGCCTCGCTGCTCTCTCTGCCCAGGCTGTCGCCCCCGCCTGGAGGGCTGGGAGGATCCGTGCGGCCGCTTCGCCGCAGAAGGGGGGCGTCGCCTGGTCTTCGAGGGTACCGGCCGACTCCGTGTCAGGCCAGTGTGCGGGAGACGTTGTCTCCGAGGCGGGTGCCCTCGATCGGGATCTCGAACGCCGCCAGCCACCAGGTCGAGCAGGGAGCCGCCTGCAGGAATCCCGTGAGGTCCATTCCACCCTTGACCCAACCCTTCTCCAGCCCGTGCCAGCTCTCGATCCAGGCCACCTCGCCGTCGGATACCATTCGCGAGACCGTCGTGCCCTCCCGCGCCGCGGGTCCTACCACCTTCACATCACCCATCATCAGGAACTCCAAGGGTCGCACTTCGTCCAACGCATCGGCAATCCGGAAGGGCTGCGGCGGCCCGGTCCCGAGCCCTTCCGACCCCACTGTGACCCATAACGCCGGGACTGGGGGGAAGTTCCAGGACGGATTCCGGCAAGTGCGGGCGTGAAGGAGGGAAAGCGCCTACACCGGGCGCGGAGGGGGACGGACGCTGAAGGAAGTGAATGCTCAAACGCGTGTCTCGGGAACCCTGACACTACCGGCGGTGGCGGTCGGGTGAGACACTAGGCCGTCAGAAGAATGACATTGTCATATTTACGTACTAATATGTCTGACATCAAGAGTGTGCAGTGAGTGACGGACCTTGGAAGGGCCTGCCGTTGCGACCGCACTGGGAGAGGGTCGCGAAGCAAGCCGAGAAGGAAGCCTTCTCGCTCGAAGAGTTGACCGTAGCTCTTGGAGCCAGACTACGGTAAGGAGCCTGAGGGCTTCCCCTTACAGAGGTCTCCGGCGCCACAGACATGAGGGGGCGCGAGCCACGTGCGCTCGCTAGAGGGGCAGGTTCGTTTGCAAGGCAACGGGGTTCGGAGTGATCCATGACGTCACGTACTGACAGGTTGACTGATCGCGAGATCGGCCGACGCCTCCGGATCTCCCGGCAGGTTGCGGAGCTCCGTCAAGCCGATGCGGCTGGAGCGATTGGGGTCGCGCGTACGACGCTCGTCGCTATTGAGCAAGGGCGGCGGCGGATCAAGACTCAGGAATTGCAAGAGCTCGCGTTCCTCTACGGGACGTCGGCAAACGCGATCCTGCGCCGGGACGCGGTCCATCTCGATCTCGTACCGCAGTTCCGAAGCTTGCCCAGCCGCGCAGACCAAGCGACCGATGGAGCCGCGCGGTTGCTCACCGAGTTGGTCAGCGCCGAGGTCGAGCTGGAGAATGCTCTGGGCGTCGAGCGGCATCGGAACTACCCGCGCGAGAGTCCCATCCTCCCCGGGGACGTCGGCGCTCAAGCGGAGGATGACGCGCAGGACCTGCGCGACTGGCTTGGTCTTGGAGCGGGCCCAGTCAAGGACATCGTCTCACTGGTGGATCTGGACCTCGGCATCCGCGTCTATCTGCGGCGTCTCGAAAGCCCCATCTCCGGGCTGTTTGCCTACGACGACCAAGTGGGCGCATGCATGCTCGTAAACGCCAACCACCCGGTCAGCCGACGGACGCACACCCTCGCACACGAACTGGGGCACTTCACCTCGACCCGCCGAAAGCCGGAGGTCTTGAGGGCCGACAAGAGCCCGCGCTCACGAGAGGAGCGCTACGCAAATCACTTCGCGCGCGCGTTCCTGACTCCTGCCCGCGCCGTGAGGCAGCGTTTCGACGAACTCACGGCGGGCCACTCGCACCTGATTCGTCGTCACGTGATTCTCCTTGCTCACTATTTCAGGGTCTCGCGCGAAGCCATGGTTCGCCGGCTCGAAGAACTCGGACTCGCTCGCGGCGGCACGTGGGACTGGTTCCAAGCCCACGGAGGCATCACCGACAAGCAGGCGGATCAAGTCATCGGCCCGTCAGCCAAGCCGGAGGCCGAGGCCGCCGCGAACGCAGAACGTGTACCGCTGCGCCTAGCGCTTCTGGCACGCGAAGCATGGAAGAAGAGCTTTTACAGTGAGGGACAGCTTGCCCGGCTGCTCGGGCTTCATCGTCTCGACGTGAGGCGGCTTCTCGAAGACGCGGAGACCGAGAGACAGGAGGCGGATGAGTTCGTCGAGCTTCCCCGCTAGCCCTCTCGTCCCGGTCGTAGCCGATGCCAGCGTGATCATTAACCTCAACGCGACTGGCAACGCTGCAGCGATCATCGAAGCGTTCCCGAACCCTTTCCTGGTAACCGTGCACGTCCGCCGGGAGCTGTCGATGGGGAAGTCCCGCGGGCACATGGGCGGCGAGAAGCTGGAGTCCTTGATTGGGCAGGGAGTACTGGGGCTGGCCGAGCTCAGGCCTGACGACGACTTGGTCTACCGTTCACTCGTCGAAGGCGGATTCAAGGGGACCTTGGACGACGGTGAAGCGGCGACGATCGCCTATGCCGTAGGCCGTAACGGCCTTGCGCTGATCGACGAACGAAAGGCAAGAAAGATCTGCGCCAGCCGCTTTCCGTCCCTGCTCCTCGCGTCCACGGTCGACGTGCTCCTTCACCCCAGGGTAGCGGAGCGACTCGGAGCATCTGGCCGGAGCGACGCGATCTTCCTGGCGTTGCGCGATGCGCGCATGCACGTGCCCCGCCGCGCCCTCCGGGAAACCATCGAGCGGATCGGCGAAGAGCGGGCGTCCGAATGTCCTAGTCTGCCTCGCTCCCATCGAGACTCCTGACCCTATCGGGCGGGACCCCCCTCCGCCCAGCAGCATGCAAGAGACCGGTATCCTGGCTCGTGTGACGAGCGAGTGCCTCAAGCGGCACGGTTCTTCGATTGTGCGCCCCCGCAATCGCGCCTGTGACCGTCGCGAGCCATACAGAAGCGCGGAGGGGCTGGGAATTCCGGGTACGGGTTCGAGCCGCCGCCCGTGTCGGGCGCCCTTATCGAGTGCGCGAGGGCTGGTCGCAGCGGATCACGCCAACGGTTCAGGTGCCCGCGCCGTCCAGCGAGACAGCGAACCACCGCCCGTGGTGATCGGCAGAACGATGAGCGCTCCGGTCAGATCGTTGAAGGGAGCCGGGGAGACGATCACGTCCGGCCGGGTTCCTTGCTGCTCATGGTCAGTGGTGGGGTCGAGACTGACCTGCCAGATCTCGCCCCTCCGCGCTACAGCAACTCGTTGCCGACCGGCTTGGCCTCGAGCCAGGCGCGGTCCCCGTCGTCGGCCGGCGCGGTCTCGTCGCACCGCGCCAGGAGCTCGTCGAGGGTGTAACTCGGGCGCATCAGCGGTGCCACGATCAGGCGGCCTTGCTTAATCCCGACACCCACACGGGCGCCCGCACGAAGATTCAGGACGTCGAGCAACGCCGGGGGCAACGCAAGCATGACGGAGCCTCCGACCTTGCGCAGATACGTGGTATGCATGTGCTCCTCCGATGTCATATCCGAATATATGGGGCGGCGTCGGTGAATCGGAGAGCGGCCCGAAACGCCTCCCGGCCCGATCCCGCCGCTCGCGACCTGTTCGGACCTACAGCTCGATTGACGCTGTCTGGTCCGGCACGTTGACAAGCAGCCAACAAATCGCGATTCGGCGTGGATGTTGGCCTCCGAAGACCCGCGCACAGGGTCCGTAGCGCTCGCCTAGTGATCGGTTCTGTGCGATCGAAGGAACTGATGCGGTGGACCGGGAGTTGTGCAAACTAGGAGATTCCTCTTGGCCGTTATCCGCCTCTACTGCGCCACCGGTGGAGTTGCGATAGGTTCGATCGATCGATCAGGACTACGCCTTTGCTTGCCGCCAGCTCGTTCGCTCCGGCTGCGAAACCGGCACCGTTCGTGACGACCATTGGCTTCGGTTCACCCACAACATCATACTGGTCCAGCGACGCAAGGATCTCTTCGACTGCATCCCGACCACAGTTCAGGTGGGGTTGCGTGTGCTTGCACTGCACGAGAATAGTATGTGGAGAGTCTCCGCCTCGCGCAAACGCCAGCCCGTCGGCTCCGCGATCACCTGTGCGAGGCGTCAGGCGCGTTTCGTAGCCAGACCTCGCTAACTGTTGGAGCACCCAGGACTCGAACGCCTCCGGCTCCAACAGATCTACATCTCTCCCACCCTCTGCTGGATCGCCCGCGCGTCGGCTAGCATCGGTCATCGTACTACGATAGAGGTCTTCTACATCCCGATTCGTTGCCACGGTTGCGGCGAGCACTTCGCGATTGAGATGCCGCTTTCTGCTCATCAGGCTATCAAGCTTGAGGTCAAAGCTATACTCGTTAAACCGAGGGTGTCTCGCGAGGGGCAGATACACGTGAACCGTGCGTTTCTGCCCAATACGAAAGACGCGATCAGTACACTGGTCTTCCACGGCTGGATTCCACCAGCGTGACAGATGGATAACATGGTTCGCTGCCGTAAGCGTAAGTCCCACTCCACCGGCCCGGGGCGAGAGGATCATGGCATCGAATCCCCTCCTTTCTTGAAACGAATCCACTCGTGCCTTGCGCGTACCCCCCGAGACAGCACCGTTAATTACCAAGACATCCTCGGTGAGGGGGAAGCAGTGCCGAAGAGCCACGATCAGAAAATCCTGCATTTGCCGTGCCTCAACGAAGAGAAGTGCCTTCTCCTTCTTCTCCGCGATCGTTTCCAGAATCTCAAACGTCTTCGACAGCCGGGCGGACTCCCGGATGTACTCGTCAAAGTCCGATCCTGCTGGGGCTCGGGGGTGTAAGGAAATCGACCTGAGCCTATGGAGCGCCTGTAGGGCACTGGCGCCTTCAGCACGATCAAGGACAGCCCTCTCGTACTCCTGGGCCTGAAGTGGAGGCATCTCGACTTCCATACGGTGCATCCGCTTCGCAGGGAGTTTCTTGATGTGATCCTCCTTCAACCTCCGCAACATGAGCGCGGGCCATCCGTCTCGCTTTGATCGAATCAGGGTGCGCCGTAACTGCGCAAGTGTCGACTCGGCACCTCGCTCGTAGCGCTCGCTGAAGTCCTTCAGGGTCCCGAAACTCCCCGGTTCTGCCCTATCCAGTAGCGACCAAATGTCCGCGACGCGATTCTCCACAGGCGTGCCGGTCATGAGAAGGGCAAAGTCCATCTCCATGGCAAGAGCCGCCTCGGTGACGCGAACCCCCGGATTCTTGATCTTCTGCGCCTCGTCAAACACACCCGCACGCCACCGAACCCGGCCGAAGCTATGCTGGTAGTCGCGAAGAGTCTCGTAGGTGGTAAGTACCCAGTCGGCGCTACGGAGAACTTTGATGTCCAAGACGGGTTGACCGATCTCAAGCTCTCCACCCCTCTTAGCGGTTGGCCCCTCCCTCAACCTCCGAAGCAAGCGGCCGTGGGCCTCCAGCGCCACACCAATCCCTCGCCCGGACAGGTGCTTAGCGTGCTCATCCTGCCAGTTGCGAAGAAGGCCAGTCGGAGCGACAATAAGCATCGGTCGTGGCTTCAGTCCTTGCTCCCGAGCGTACGTTTCGAGACAAGAGAGGAACGCCAAGGCCAGGAGCGTCTTTCCAAGCCCCATGTCGTCTGCGAGCAGGGCTCCCCAGCTGCCCGCATCCCAGTGCTCCTGGAGCCACGCAAGGCCCTCTGCCTGATGGGGCAGGAGCGTGGTCCGCAGGGCAGGCATCGCCGCAGCGATACCCGGCGTGCGATACTTTCGCTCCCGACTAGCGAATCGGATCTTGTCCAGGTTGTCGATGACCAACAGTACTTGATCAGACGTGTCTGGATGGTCCTGCTTCTGTCGCTTCTTGTCCTTCCTCGGATGCTGCACAGGCTGTAGTCTGTTGAGAAGTTCTTCGACTGCATCCAAGGTGGCGGAGTTGGCCGGGATGTTGATCGACTCAGTGACCGGAACGGTCGGCACCTTGGCTTCAATCGCACTCCGGATTGCCTCTCTCAGTCCTAGTAGATCCTCGGCCTGAATGGGAATGATCTGCGACCCGATCCGCACGCCCAACGCTTCGGGAGGCAGCCAGGGTTCCGCTGTCCGCTTGATCCAGGGTAGTGCCTTCTCCACCCAAATCCCGACACCTTTCACCCTCTCGCTCAACCCGTCGTCTCTGAAGACTTCGTCAAGGTCAAGGTCGGCTGCGCCCGGTCCGTCTTCCAAGGCGCCACGCAGGTATCCCGATACGTTAAGGAGGAAGTCTCGACGGCCTTCGGGGTTCGCCCTCTGCGCTTGGCGCACCGTCGTCAGGACCTTTTCAACGTCCGGCGTCAACACGACGTAGACACCGCCACCGACCGCATACCGGTGCTTCACGTTGGACAGGCCACGGAATTGCCGGGCAAACTCTGCCTGCCGCGCATCAGCCAAGACAGGATCGAACACTTGTTCTTCATCCACCGGTCCTGAGGGACGCGTCACCAGTCTGCCGATTACAGGATCGAAATCCGGCTCACCGTCCTCATTCACAAAGGGGTCCAGCTTGAAGCTCGACGCTACAACGATCCTGAGAGACCGCAGCTGGTCCTGGTTTACAGTGACTTCTTCGGGTAGCATCTCAGCGATGCGTCCCCACCGAAGCATGCGGGATTCCAAGTCATCCTCCGGCCCCCTATTGAACGCATCGACCGCTTCCACGATCGTATACGCTGGATCCAGCAATGCGTACTCGGCACCGGCCACCCACAGCCATGCACCCTCTCGCTGCACGCCAAGAACACGCCGACCCTTCTCCAGAAAACCGTACTGGACGTCGAACGCGCGATCCAAAATGCTCCCGTTCGCTACGATCTCCAACGTGAAGGGGCTCACGTCAGGCAGCCCGACCTGCTTAAGTTGTTCAGCGGTCAGGCTGGCAACGCTCTCCCAGGGCACCCGTAGCGAATCGCCGTCCCCTCCCTGGAATGCACGCCCCTCGTCTCGAAGGCGTATCAGGGTGCCGATCCCAACAAGACGAGTTGCTTGCGAAGTCCATTCCGTGACCGGGACCAATCCGTTGTCATCCATGCGGACCACTAGGCCCTCGGACGTTGGCTCAAGAGAAAGCCTCGTGTTCAACAAGTCCTCCAGGCCCAGTCAGGATCCCGCCACTTCGCCTTCATGAGGTCAAAAGGTGAGCATCTTGCTGGATGCTCAGCGTCGATTTCTCCAACTCCGCAGCCATAATGGTTCATGGAGATGCCGGGGGAAGTACGCATCCCGGCTAAGTTGCACTCCCGTATTCTTCTCTAGCCACTGTACAATGTCGTCTTGCCATCTCCCAATGTCACTACCGTGATGTCTCTGCGAGTGCGCATCGGATGAGTATTGATATGGGAACGAACGTCTGACCTGCCTCGCACGATATCGCCTCCGATAGAGTGGTGGCGCTCCTTCAGCTCCATCGAGCCAAAGATGACACGACCCGTTGTGACTCCATTCTGCAATGGTGACTCCAGGCATACGCAGGAGCAACACTGACTGATCGGATTGCGCCCCTGAGAGTTCACCGGTGGTTTCGGTGATCTCGTCGTCCGCCTCGACCCTTCGGAGTGCAGCCGCGGCTCGTCTGCCCAAGACAAACCAAACGTCGTCAATGTATCCCGCGTCGAGGAATGCCTTCCAGAACGCCTCGCGATATCGCCAGTGCCTGTCGAGGGCAGTCTCCTTCAAGAGGACGAAGAACTGTTCCAGCACTCGTTCGACCAGCCATCTAAGCATGACACGAGTGACATTAGGCGGTACGTTCGACCATCTGTGTTTCGTGGCTGGTAGGCGCGGATCCCCAAAGTGTTTGAGGAAAAAGGACTGTAATGGCTCCCTAATCTCAGATTGCGGCTTACTGTCAATATACGGAGAGAGCAACCCCTTAGCGAGTTCGGCACGGCTGACTCTGTCGTCGAACCGGAGCTTCTCATTGACCTGTAGTACTTCGAAAACTGATTGTAAGCTCTCGATTGCATTGTATCGAGCGATCCGTTCCGCCCATCTGGGGAGCTTTGCACGAATTCCAGATCTCAAGAAGCCCGAGCGGGCGAGCTGACCGTCGAAACCTGTCTCGCGAAGACGGTCTTCCGGGTGACTGACGCTCTCCACTAGAGTACCGATGAAGTTCTCGGCGCCTCCTGGGTCCAAGAGACGGTACTTCTTGCAACGCTCTGTCCATTTCAATAAAGAGGGTGGTACCGGAGGCTTCGAGTCTACGACGGTTCTTGACAGGATTTGTCGAAGATCCCTAAACGTGGGTAGCGTGTTTGGATAGACCCGGAAGAACTCATGTAACAACGCCAATACGGATCGAGTTCTGTGTCCCTCACTTAGCCACCGGCCGTATTGCAGGATGAGGCGTCGTTCCCTTCCCAACCAATGTCTGGAATCGTAAGGAGGAAAGAACAGTACCCAAGGCAGTTGCCGCAGATCTCGCAGCCCAACTGAAGCAAGAGACTGCTGGCGTCGCCACGCCCGGGTTATGCGGCGATGTAGCGCGGCTAGGTCTCGCGGTGATGGCTCGGTCGGCTCGAAAGCTTGGAGCACGGAAATGGCCCGTCGTTCCGCTCGTCTCGTTTCACGGGGTTCGACAACCCACCTTGCCGCAGGGAACCCCATCCAGTCCGCAAGTGATTTCTGCAGAGATTTGGCGTTCACGGCACTCGCTCCCCAGTCCGTTCCCGCACCTCGCTCCGAATGTTTGACCCATCCCCCGTCGCGATGCCCGGAGGGGGCTCTAGGAGGAACCTTAAGTCGATTCGGCGATTCTCATCGGATCGGGTCAGATCTTCGGTGGCTGGCCGTGTGTTCCCGTAGCCGCTCGTGCTTAGGATTGGGTGCCCCTCTGTATTGGTGAGTCGTCCTACCGTCGGTTCGCAGCTACCGATCATGCGATGGACGGTGGCAGCCCTCATGGATGACAGTTCGAGGTTGTCCCTGAACCGACGCCCGGGCGACACCGGTACATTATCGGTGTGCCCTTCGATCAACAGAGTTTCAAGAAGCCATGGATATTGGCTGGTTTCGCACTCGTAAGCGGATCGACCCGTCGGGAGCTGACAAAACGAGGGCACTCCGTCGCCATTACCTGTCTCAGCGGCAGCTTGCTGCGTGCCTCTTACGTAACAGGGGACGACCTCCGCGATCGCTCGGGCCACGCGTCCTACGTTCGCATGATGATCGCTTATGGGGACCTCACTACCCGAGGGGAAGTTGATAGCATTTTCTGACAGTCTCAGTACACCTTGTTCCGCCAGTACTTCCACTCGCATCCCAGCACGCTCAAGTCGATCCCTGATCGCAAGGAGTATCCTTTCTCGGATCTCGTCTGCCGCCTGCAATTCCGCTGTAACTTCGGCCTGCTCTTCTGTCGTCGTGGCGAGTTGATAGGCAAAAATTGCCAATAGTATGATGAACACGAAGATAAACGCCGACACCAAGTCGCTTACACTGGCGAGGTAGTTCTGTCCATCGGGTCCCTGCCCTCCACCGGACGAAGCTCTCGATCCCTGCCTCATCTCGCGGACCTCGGAAGAATCTCAATGAGATCCTCAATAGATCCGCCAAGCTCCTGAGTCGCTCCCGCAAGATGTTGGATTGTGTTGGCCGTTGTTCGGTCCAGTTCATTCGCGAACTTCTTCACTTGATCGCAATAGCCTGAGAGTCCATCGTCGATCTGCCCGAAGACCGTTGCGAGCGAGCGGTCAATTCCCTCGAAGCGCTCCTGATATCGGTCCCAGGCCCTGGCAACCAACTTCTGGTGCTCCTCAAGCCTCGTGGCTCCCGCGACCAAGCGATCGATGAGCTGATTGCTTCCCGCGAGGGATTGTGCTGCCCTCTCGCTTGACTCGTGAATCTCTCGGGCCGCTCTTCCGATCGGCTCCGTAAGGTTCCCGAATTGACGCAATGCCGTCTCAATCGTACTCCTCGTGTTGTTGAGTTGAGACATGAACGGCGTCATCGCGCCGAGTACATTCTCGCTCTGCCGTGCGGACCGCTCCAGGCTAAGCGCTGCCGTCCGCACTGTCTGCAGAGAACCAAAGATCTCCGCAGCCGTCTCTGTACCTGTCTCAGCAATCTCTCGCGTCACGGTCCCGAGCGTCTCTTGAAGCGTTGCCGCCGCCGTACTGCTTGAGGCGGTGAGGTGCTCGGCCAACTGCGCTGATGCTTCCGCGATTTCCCCCGTGACCTGTGCCAGAGCTTCCTCCAGCGTCTGTGTCATCGCAGCGGCACCCGCGTCCATCGACCCCTTGACCGTGGCCACCAATGAATCTAAAGCCGCGCGCATGTCGCGCTCCGACCCCGCCATCCTTTCAGCTGAATCCGCTAGCGTCCGATTCAGCTGAGAGACAACCTCCGCCATCTCCGAGAATTGCGACTCCGTTCGCTGCTGCATGGCTCGCGTGAATTCGCTCAGGGCATGCTCGATCATCCGGCCAGCGTCGCTCGCTCGATCATTTCGGAGGCCTTCCACTACTTTGATCAGCTCTTCGAGTTGCGGGGACAGTCGGTTTGCGACCTTCTCTTCCAGAGCCTGTTCCAACGAAAAGACCAGCTGCGTGTTGAAGCGCTCAAGGTGCGTTGTTGTCTGCCTAGCTTGCAGAAGCTGATCTAGTGCAACGCTCTCCAGTGTAACTCTGCGGAGGCGTGACTCGATCGATCCAACCCATGTGTCAACAGCCCGATGGAGTCCTCGCGAAGCACGTCGCTCAACGAAAACAAACGCCATTGAAGATACGAGTCCTGCGATTGACGTGATGAACGCCAGAGACGCCCCACCCAAGAGGCTCTGCAATGACTCCGTGATGACCAAGGGATCATTTGAGGACAGTCCAGAGCTCGCAGATCCGACTCCTGCAGCTAGGCCAATAAACGTTCCGAGAATCCCAAGGCCCGTGAGCAGATTTGGAACAGACCGATAAAAGTCGAAAGAGAGTCGCGGGAAGATGATGGTACTATCATTCAAGTATCGCGATACTTGACGAGTATTACGAATCGGCTCACCAGATTGGGGAACGGGAAGGACGAGAGTCTCAACGAACTCCTCCCACGGCGTCCCGAAGTCTTGCCGCATACCAGAGTGGTACGTTTCGAACTGTTGAGCGAAGTCTTCTTCACCGTCAAGACGGCTTATCCTGTCACTCCATCCTTTCAATCGTGCCTTCAGAGGACGAACTTCTCGCCCAAGTCTGAAGACGATTGTCGCGAGAAAACCGAAGATCGCAAGACAGTATCCGGTGATAAAGTACCCGGATATGAAGAAGTCGAAGATCATCATGATGGAAGAAAAGGACTGAGGAGCGTGGATCGAGGAGACATTTCGGGCGGTCGGAGGGACGGATCAAGGCATAGCTGAGCATCTCGTTTGGGTGCAATCCGACGCTTGGTGAAGCATCATTGACCACATTTGAGGACCCGAGTCAACGCAGCGGGCCGGGCACCGCGCGACCTACGGCCGGCGTACTCACTAGACGTACGGAGATACACCGAGACGCACATGCCGGGCAAGGACGCCTCTGCGTGACGGGCAGTCCGAGTGTACGTTTCAACATTCTAGCCGGGGGGCTCGCGAGCATCCTCTCTCGGTGCCCAACCAGTCCGGTGTGCGGGGGGCTAAGGCCGAGGTCGCCGTCAGCGCCCAACTCGATCTAGGTAGTCTCCCGACCGTGCGATTGTCCCTGGTGTGGCGCGCTCGTAACCTCCGGGTGTCAATGGGCATCGATTTTGGCACACTTTCGGGCATTGGAAATGGCACACTCTGGGACGGTGCCCTCGGAGGGAGCGTAGCGACGGGAGCGGGGACCGAGTCAATCGCACATGGCAGGCGGTGCGACTCCTACTCCCGCGCACCGGCCTGGGGTTGCCGGACCGGCTGCCCGGGCGGTGCTGGGAGCTCCCCCCGGCACAAGGGCCTGGTGCTAGGTGGGCTGTCACGTCCCACCCCTCCGCCCCCGCACGGGGTCGCTCTCAACCATCGATCCTTCCAAGAAGGGTCTCCGGCCAATGAAGTCCGCTCGCTCGCTATCATCGGACCGCGCACAGGGCGGCCGTCTCCACCCTCGCACAATCTGCTGGACTCGCTTGGCGGAAGCAGGTCAAGGTACTCCGCGCTACGGGGGCGAGCCGCCGGTCGTAGAGCTCAAGACGCTGGGCGGTCGAACTCGAGGCCACGCTCATCAAGAAGGACTAGACCACGTTCTTCCCGGTCGAAGTCGAAGGGAGCCCGCGAGAGCGGATACACCGACCATCTCGGATGGCAAGATCCCGAACACCGCACGGTCCGGAGCGCCTGGAATCGTCCGAAGCCACCGCCCACGGAAGGCTCGGGCGCCAACCGCGCGAGGACTCGCGGTAGAACCCGGTCGGCGGTGCTCAACTGCGCGGCGCAAAAGAGGGACGAGTGGGGCTCGCTGCCCCTGGGCTCGAACCCGGTGAAGGGACTGAATGTGAGTCAGGCCGTGAGGCAGTCCTCACCCCGCGTCCGTGTGCCCCCGCCAGACGCGTCCACTGCAACTGGTGGGAAACTCCGGCGGGTCGGAGTCGCTGGCCGTGGGGTCTCCGATCACGCCGATGAATAGAATGGTGCCTGAAAGGCGCTCGCGAATGGCGAAGAGAAACGGGCGATCCGCAAAGACGCCGAAGAACGATACGGGCGCGATCCCCACGGCCGTGACCGCCGCTGCCCGGGTACCCGCCTCGTCTACCTCGATAAAGGTCTTCTGCCGCACGAAGTCCAGGCAGAGGTTCTGGGTGGAGAGGTCGGAAAAGTCTGCCTGCCTGGTGAAGGCGATCTCCATGCCCATATCGGCCAGCGCATCGTTCAGGAACGAGTCGTATTCCATCACGAAGCGCGGCAGAGAGAGGCCGTCGAGCGTGCGCGGCTCGAGGGAGCCGATCAGCGCATCCCAGCCGCTCGCGTCCATCTCCGACAGGACCTGCCTGGGCGTCCTGTCCCACGGCAGGGCGACGACCATCGAGTATGCGCCGCCCCCGTATGGAAGCTCGACCGCCACGAGATCGTCCGTCTGCCCGTAGGGGAGCTCGACATCGGCCAGATGCATCATGTCGACCGTGACGGTCGAGCCGTCGGCCCGCCGGAACGGCCCCGGCGCCGTGTCTTCGGGATCGAAGCCCGTCCTCCAGGGGCCGTCGAAGTAGACGGCGTTCAGGAGCAGGAGAGCGAGATCGGGATCGAGTTCTCCTTCCTGCAGGATCCGCTCGATCAGCCCGCGGGTGCTGCTGTCCACCCAGGCGTTGATCTCCCTCAGGGTGTTCGGGTCACCGAAGTCTCTCGATTCGACTGTCGCATCGAAGTGATCGGTGACGGCATCGAAGAAGGCTTGGTGGAAGGAATACCGTTCGCTGGCCCATGCGGAGTTCGCGATCGATACCTCCACGAGCGGGTCGAGGTCGGTGAGAAGGCTCATCAGGCCTCGGTACGACTCGTTGATCTCCGCGTGCGACAAACCCTCAAGCCGGAGTGCCGTGCGCATGCCGTCCAGAGTCGTCCCGGCCGCCCCGTTCAAGGTCATCGCGAGGACCATCGAGGCGCTCAGGGGCGAGAGGACGACGTTGGTTCGATCGTCGACCTCCAGCACCTCTCGCAACAGGTCGATGCCAAAGGTGTTCGAGCGTTCGACGACCGCGGCCTCGCCGGCCGTGAGCGGCCTGGGAAGCTCCTCGAGCGGCGGGGCCGGGCCATCCGGCTCGGCATCCGGCCCGGGCCCGAGGGGTTCTCCGCAGGCCGCCCCGAGCGCGAGCACGACAGTCGCAGCCATGGCCGGTGACCTCCGTAGCTCGAACATCGTGGCGCTCCCTTGTCGCGGTGGTGAGGTGTCCGGTAGTGAATCTGTCGGCGTCGAGCCGCTCCGGGCGCGAGCCTCACACGGACCTATGGATTAACGATCCAGCCGACTCCAATGCTACACCCCGTGCGTTCCAAACGACTCGGAAAGCGCGGCCGTCAGCCGCTGCTTGCCCTCCGTGCGGGGCTGGAGTTTCCGGAGCACCGACCTCGGCACCCCCTCGCAACGCCCTTCAAGGCTGGTGGGCCTTAGCCGACCGCCACGGCATCGACGAGGGGATACTGGTCCCACGTCTCCCCGTCGAGCTCCCGCCCGCCGGCCTTCGGGGTGGTCCCGCCCCACTGCTTGAAGAAGAACGGGACTCCGGCCACCACGCACTGGTCACGGAGCACGCGAACCCACTCGGGGTCGACGGGCCGGGCACCCGGTCCGCTCTCTCCGCCCACGATGACCCAGTGGAGAGCGGAGGAGCCGCGCAGAAACGGGTCGAGATCGAGCGGTGCGATCAGGGGCTCGCAGCTGAGGAAACGGATCCGGGCCGTCACATCGACAAGATGGCGCACGCGGTAGTCCACCGACTGATCCTCGATCGACGTCCCGATCCAGATGTTCTCCGGCAATCCTGCGGGGAGCAGGTCCGCGTTCTCGGCCACGAACCGGGCCGCCCTCGCAGGTCGCTTGGTGAGGATCTGGTACACATGCCGGTCCACCTCCAGCATCACCTCGAAGCACCTCCTGACGAACGCTTTCGGGATGTCGCGATGGAACAGATCGGACATCGAGTTGACGAACACGCGCCGCGGTGCCCTCCAAGACCCGGGAATCGACAGGCGCTCCGGCCACAGCCGCACCGCGAAGGGGTCGCGGCGGTTCTCCGCACGGTTCACGACGGGAAGGCGAGACCGGTAGGCCGCCCCGAGCCGCACAGACATGCGGGCTGCGTAGCAGTGATCGCAGCCCGCCGAGACGCGTGTGCAACCGGTCGTGGGGTTCCAAGTGGCGTCGGTCCACTCAATCGCGCTTCGATCCGGCATGGGTGTTTCCCCTCGGCTAGCGATACGAGGTACTCCTACTGTAGACTTTCGGTGTTTCTTCGGCAAGCCAGGGATGGGGTGACCCGGTCACTCGGATCCCCCCCCGCAGCGCATGTGCCGGAACGGAGCGGCAGGCGGGCACGGAGAGCGCCGGGCTCGCGACCAGGACGGCGAGGCAGCGGGCCTCGAGCGCGGGCGGTTCATTCTGGAGAGCTAGTTCTGCCGGCTCTGTGGCGTCATCCGGGCCGAGCGTCGGGGCGGCGGGCCCACCGAGCAGCGCCACCGGATGCGTTCGACGCTGCCTCCAGAGCCGCTGCGCGCCCGCGCCCTTCGCCATCCAGCTCGTTGGGGCACATGGCAGCCAGCACACGGTTCGTTATGTTCGGGCAAGCCCGACGTGGCGAGGTCGCACGCGCGACCCTCCTCACGATCGGGGATCGGTCGGGTCCAAGGCGACTCCGACTACGGCAAGAGCACCGAGAGGCCACAGATTTACAGCGATCTCATCCAATTGAGCGGCGACTTGACCGTGGCAACCGCTTGGCGGCGCATTCCGGTAGACTCCGCCAGCCGCGAGTCTTCGATCGACGAGGGCACCTTGCAGGAAGTCCTGTTCCGGCACGCGGATGTCCTTCCGCTCGGTGAGATCGACCCCGCGTATCACGGCTCGGTGCCTGTCTGCAGGGAGCTCAACATGCGGGCCGGGTCCGCCGATGCGTTGTACCTGACTGCGACCGGACGAATCGTTCTCGCGGAGTTCAAACTGTGGAGGAATCCTGACGCTCGACGGAAGGTCGTCGCCCAGATCCTCGACTACGCCCGCGTACTCGCGTCATGGAGTTACGACGACTTGGACCGGGAGGTCAGGAACCGCACCAAACGGTCGCCGTTTGACATCGTTTCCGAAGCCCACGGCGAGGTGGATGAGCACATCTTCATCGATAACGTCACCCGTCGGCTCAAACGCGGCGAGTTCCTTCTTCTGATCATCGGCGACGGAATTCGCGAGGACGTCGAAGAGATCGTCGCTTACGTGCAGGAACACAGCGGACTCCGCTTCAACCTTGCGCTCATCGAGGCTGCCGTCTTCCGCCGCCGGGGCGGAAAGGACCTGATTATCCAGCCTCGCGTCCTGGCGCGGACCGAGCTCGTGCCGCGGACGATCCTCGTTCGCAAGACCATTCTGGAGGAGACCGACGACGATCCTCTCGAAGAGCATGAGCCGTCTCCGATCGAGGACGAGAACGAGCGATTCTGGAGGGCGGTGCTCGAAGACTTCGCCTTTGACGATCCTGAACCCGAGGTGCCTCAACCCTCCAGGCATGCATCTGTCTGGGTCAAGGTCGAAGGATCGGGACACGGCGGCTGGGCCCTCTCGTTCGGCGCCTTTCTCAACCGCAGCCAATCCACTATCGGAACCTACCTGACGCGGCGAGCGGGCTTCCCCGAGGAGGGTAGGGTCTATGATGAGATCATCGCTGCTCTGGACAGTCGTGGAGAACTGAAAGGCGCGCTCGACGGCTGCAAGCACTGGACCAATCGCACAGGACAACCGCGCCTCGGCTTCAGTTGCGACGCGGAGTTCGTGGACGGGGCCGAAATCCTCGAGTTCGACGCAGCCGTCGAGTGGATGCGCGAACACCTCAATCGTCTGGTGACCGCGTTGCACCCCGAGTGCCGACGCAGACTGCGCGGCAGGGGCTGAGCCTGCCGAGCGGACCTTTCTGTCGTCGGCGACGCCGCAGGTCCGGTGTCCTCGGGTCCGTTGCCCGCGGACTACGCAGCCCCAGAACCCTCCGGCCGCTGGCTACTTCCCGTGCAGCGTCCGTGTCGCGGATCAGCTGGTGTCGGACCTTCGTGAAAGCGGTATGCTGCGTGGTGTTGGAGGCTTCGCTGCGCTTCCTTCCACAACCAACACAATCCTGTCGGTCCGCAGATAGGCGTCGGGGCAGGATCCACCCATCAACCTCGGTCCTGATCCCATCGAAGGGCGTTTTCCGTCGGACCGCCCCGGTGGCGGTCCGCCCGAGACCTAGACCGCCAGCTCGGCGAATCGGCAGAACGCGTTGGCGAAGCGCATGTGCCGGACGGAGCGGCAGGCCGGCACGTAGAGCGCCGGACTCGCGACCAGGACGGCCAGGCAGCGGGCGCGGGAGGTCGCGACGTTGAGGCGGTTGGGGCTGAAGAGGAACTCCATGCCGCGGGGCGCCGTGTCGGCGGACGAGGAGGCGAGCGAACCGATGACGATCGGCGCCTCCTGGCCCTGGAACTTGTCCACGGTGCCGACGCGCGCGCCCTCGGGAAGCGCCTGGATCAGGGCTCCGACCTGGGCGTTGTAGGGCGCGACGACGAGAATGTCCTCGAGCCCGAGCGGCCTCGCCACTCCGTTCTTGTCGGTCCAAGTGGATGCTGAGCCGAGCAGCTCGTCGACGAGCGCGCGGACCGTCCGGACCTCCTCGGCCGACTCGTTGGTGTTGCCCGCATGCTCAACATCCACTCGGCCGAGCCCCGTGCCCGGCAGCGCGTCCCCTCCGTCGACGTACTGAAGCTCCAGCCCCTCGCCCTCGATCGGCTCGAGCCGGCCCTCGTAGAAGACTTCGGAGGTGAACGAGCAGATGTCGGGGTGCAGCCGGTAGGTCCGGTCGAGGAAGAGCCCCCGGTCCGGTGGCAGGGTGAGCGCGCCGCCCGCCGCGTGCGCGAGCGCCGAGGCGTCGGCGCCGGGCGGGTGGATGCCCTGAGTGGGCTGCTCGAGCTGGCGCGGATCGCCGAGCAGGATGAGGCTCCGGGCCGCGGGTGCCGCGACCAGAGCGTTGGCGAGCGACATCTGGCCGGCCTCGTCGACGACCAGGACGTCGACCGAGCCGCCGAGATCGGGGCGCGCCCAGAGCCAGGCGGTGCCGCCCGCGAGCCTCACCTCGCCGCTCTCGAGCGCGTCGCGGACCCGCCTCCAGTTGCGGCCGGCCTTCTCGATCGCCCGCTCGGCGCAGCCTCCGGATCCCGAGTTGAGCTGGACGCCCGTCACATCGACGTGCTCCTCGCGCCCGGCCTTGCACACCTCGTCGAGCAGGTGGCCGATCACCTTGTGGCTGTTCGCCGTCACCCCGACCCGCTTCCCCGCGCGCAGCAGGTCGAGAATCATCCGCGCCCCGGTGTAGGTCTTGCCGGAGCCGGGCGGGCCCTGGACGGGCAGCACCGACGCCTTGAGCGCGAGCGCGAGTCGGCGGCCCGCGGAGAGCGTCTCTTCTCCCGGATGACGAAGCGCCTCGCCCGGCGCTTGGCCCACGGCGGGAGGAAGGGCGAGGAGAAGCGCGGCGGCGGCCCGCTCGGGCCCGCCGCCGAGGCCGCGCTCGACCACCGACTCGGCGAGGCGGAGGAGGCTCTCCCGCAGGATCTTGTCCGGGACGAGGTCGTTCGGGATGAGCGCCGAGGGATGGGGCACGGGGCTCCGCATCCCTCGCTTCAGGTCGATGAACCGTTCGGCGTCGTCCACGGCCCAGACCGGGCCCGGGCTGGCCTGCGTCTCGCGCCAGGTCGCCGGATCGTGCGTCTTGTCGCCCACCCGGAACCCGTGGTCCTGGCGGGGGAACCGGTAGCGGTGCACGTGCGATCTTCCCACCACTTCGACGACGCCATCGTAGGCGAGGCCTCCGAGCGTGCTCCGGTCCCGGATGAGTTCCTCCTCGGTGCAGGCCAGCCACTCGAAGTGCCGCCACCAGGACGACTTCTTCTCGCGGCGGTGCCACTCGAGCATCTGCGCCAGGAGCCAGCGCGCCTGCTCCTCCCGGGTCCGTTCGGCCGGATCGTCCGCGACGCCTTCCGTGAGCCGAGCCATCAGCTCGGCCGCGCGGTCGGGCGGCTCCTCGGACTCCTCCGCCAGCTCGGGATCGGGCGGCCGGGGCCGGGGCGAGCCCGTGAGCGACTCGAGCTCCCGGCGCCGCTCTTCCAGCCAGTCCCTCAGCTTCGCGGTCGCGAGGCAGTCGTCCCGGTTGTAGCCCTCGATCTGGCCGAGGAGGTCGCTCGTCTCGCGCTCGCTCGTGCCCAGTGCCAGCCAGGCCTCAAAGTGCGCGAGCGCCGAGCTGGCGGCCCGAAGCCCCACCTCCCGCTCGTATCCGAACAGCGGTTCCAGCTTCTTGAGCGAGTAGCTCTCGACCGAGGCGCGAAGCGACTGTGTCACGACCCGGTGGAGGTCCACGAACACCTCGCCACGGAGCAGCCGATCCAGCTCGGCCTCCCGCGTGCCGTAGCGGCCGGCCAGGCGCTTGAGCGCCGTCGGCTCGTAGTGGCCGTAGTGGTAGACGTGGAGGCTGGGCGCCTTCTCCAGGCGGGCCGTCACCATGTCGATGAACGCCTCGAACACCCTCCGCTCCTCGGCGCGGCTCAGGGCCCAGAGGCCGGTGTGGGCGAGGTCCTGGCCAGAGTAGCCGAAGAGGTACTCGAGGCCCTCGTCCAGCGCGTACGGGTCGCTCTCGATGTCGAAGAAGAGGTCACGCGGGTCGGGCTCGGGAAGGCGGGCGAGCCCGAACCCCTCCGGCACGTCGCCGAAGAGCTCGAAGCGAGGCTCACCCGCCCGCCGCCCCTCGAGCTGAATGCGCGCCTGCTCTCGCGCGCCGGCGAGGCTCGCTTCGCTCACGCCCTCGAGGCGGGGCTGGACGGGAAGGGGCAGGACGGCCAGCCCGGCGAGCGTGGACACGCCCCTCTCCTCCAGCCCCCTCCGCTGTCTGCGCGTGATCCCGGCCACGAGCGAGAGGTGGTCGTCGCGGCGCCAGCGCTCGCGGCAGACGGGCTTCCACCGGCAGACGTCGCAGTGCTCCACCGGCTCGGGATAGGTGGTGGCCGGCCGCGCCCCGTCCCGGACGGCCGCGAGCAGCCGGCCCCCAACCGAGCGGGCGTAGGCCGCGAAGTCGTGATAGCGGAAGCGCTCGGTTTCGCCGTCCCCGCGTCCCAGGGCCAGGTGCATGTGCTCGGGCTGCACGCCCTGCAGCCGGGCCAGCAGGCTCGAGTACAGCGTGATCTGGAGCACCGCCCCCACCTTCGCCTCCCGTGCGAGCTTCGCGTCGACGACCTCGTAGGACCACTCGCCCAGCTCGCTCCCACGGTCCACCCTGCGAAGGAAGTCGGGGAGTCCCAGCCAGCGGCCGTCGAAGAGGCAGCCTTGGTAGATGACGTCGGCACCCTTGCGCATGGCGTCCAACGTCATCCGGGCCCGGGCGTCGGCGGCGGGAAAGCCCCCTTCGGCCTCGCCGATCTCCACGACGGCGAGCCCCTCCTTGCGGTACGACTCGAGAAGCCGGGCCTCGTGCTCCAGACCGCGCCGCCTGAGCACCTCGGCCGAAGGATCGTCGAACTTAGGGGGCTTGGGACCACCGAGCGCCGCCCCGTGGTTCAGCGTCGTGAGATGCGGACACGCCACGAACCCGCTCAGGTCCGTGGCCGAGAGGATCAGGTCTGTTCCGTGGAGATGCATGTTCAGGCGATCCCGTTGCCGCCACAGCAAGGCGGGCGGAGAGATGGCAAGCGACGGGGTGGTTGGTCGAGCCCGGTGTGGCGAAGGGCATGGAGGCCTGCGGTTCTCCAGGGGACGTCACCGACCGCGTTCAGGCCGACTACCCACAGCTGGCCTCGACTCACGGTTCCTCGCGGCGCACCGAATGAAACGGTTATCCGAGTGCCTCCACGCGGTCGATCGAGTGGGCCATAGAGTCCAGGAACGCCGGGTCGTAGCTTTCGTCAACATGATTCGAGTTCCACAGCCCCGAGGCTTGGACTCGCTCCCGGCTACAATGCTGTCCAAGCCAGGTTGCTTGTAGGCGGGTCAATAGCGTGCCTCCCGTAGTTGCTCAGCAGAGCAATCGCGTTTCGCTCAAGGTAGCCGCGCAAGCTGCTCCGTCCCGGCTCGTCTTCGATGCCGAGCCACAGAAGGGGCATACGCCCAATGACCTGACTCACGGCACCCTCCACGGGCCGTTCGCGTTGTCGGATCTCGCTGGGTGCGTGACCGTGGCCGTCGTCCCAGGATGGGCAGCAAATGCCATCTCTCTCGATGAGGGCCGTGCCAACGATCAGTCGGAAGATCGAGCCTCGGTGATTCCCGAGGCCAGAACTGGCTGGTCCCCTGTGTTGACGAAGACGATCCCAGAGTTTGGTCTTGGACCGGGCCGTCAGGGCATGTGTCCCAACTCGAACGATGCGGAGGCCGTGACCCGTCTCACTCCGGCCTTCGCCCGGCTCCATGAAAAAATAGACGCCGCGCGTCGGCCACGACATCCGTCCAGTGCAGTCGGAGAGTCGGCGGGTCCCTCCGAGCAGCTCTTCGAGCTGGCGAAGCAACACATAGAATCTCCGCAAGTCGTCAAGGCGTGCCATGCTTCCGTTCTCCTTAGACTTGTGTCAGTGTACCGAATCTCGAAAGTGTGTGTTCGAACGTAAGCATCTCAACAATGTGGCCGAAAAAGGACGGTAGCGAAACCGGGCACCATGTGATTAGCTTAGCTCGCACTTACCGAGGTCACGTGATTGCCGCACTCGAGAAGCTTTGAATCATTCATGCTTTCACAATAGGATCCGTAATGAGTCTCATGGGGAAGCTCTTTCTGATACCTTGTTGTAAGACTAAAGCCAACAGCCTTGCTTGGTCTTGTGAAGCTCCAGTATCGGATCCTCTATCCGATCTAGTGTCCCCGGCCGTCTACTCCGGAGTTCTCAGTGCGAGAATGGGCGTGTTGTCGCGGATTATGGAATCCGACAAGTACAGGTCAGGGCAGTACGAAAAGAACTGTCGTATAAAGCGTGGACCTGATTTTGGGCAAGAAAATAAATCTGGCTCCTATCTTCCGGCGAGAAAAGCGTACAAGGGACTACTCTACTCTAGAGCTCCCGCACTGCCTTCTGGTGTTCATAAGTCTACACAGATTATTATCTTATCGGCTCTCTACGGTCCGGTCCATCCTGCCAGCTACATCCAAGACTACAACCTAAGAATGGACGACGCGCCGGCCTATCGAGTATGGAAGGAGGAATTCAGATCATTCCTCCACTGCTATGTACGCACGAATGACATCCAAGAGATCCATCTATTGTTTGGATCCAGCACCAGATACCTGAGGGTTGCTCGGGCGGCAGTGGGGCCTCTGCTTGAGAAACGGGTAATCAGAAGAGCAGTTCAGTACCACGTCATCGATGGCAGCTCCCGCGTCACACCCCAAACCCATGGATCCCTATTGAAGCAATTCCTAGAGCGGAAGCGAACGGACAACCTTCCCGAGAACGTGAGAGCGATGATTCTATGACCTGGATATGGGTGGCCGTCGTCGTTGTCGGTGTCATTCTCAGCGCTTGGCTCGCACCGAGTGAGTCCACCCAGCGGTCGAAGGCCGGTCTCCCGTTGGTGACGAGGAAACTCGAACGGGATCGCACACGCGTGTCAGGGCAGATCTCGTCGTTTCTGGCGAAGCTAGAGCGAGACCCCATTCCGGCTATGAATCTCCGCTTCGTGAAGGGGAAGGGGATTGTGGCCGATCCGTTCGAGTTCAAGGGCAAAATCCTCACCGGGAGCGTCAATCTTCTCGAGAGCTCAGACGATGGTGATTCGGTTACGTGGACTCCTCAAGAGTACGAGGAGGCTGGCGTCACCATAGCGCCCGTCTGCGGAGTCACCACATGGTGGGGGATCGCAATCGCGTTCAGGGTCGCTCACCGGAACCCGGACCTACGGCTCAAGCTGGACTGGTTCAAGAAGTCAGACCCCGCAAGCGGTCCGGTGTACGTCGTCGATCCCACAAATCACCAGTACCTGCATCTCACCGCGTCCTCGATGAAGGGTGAGGTCCTGCCTGGAATCCCTCGCACCGGGATCCTGATGTTTCCGGTGCCCGACTCTCCGACAGATCGTCTTGAGGTGCATTTTTCGGGTGTGTCGCTGGGCGCGGCCCCCCCCGGTAAGGCGAGTTTCTCGTTCGAATACACCGATTCAGATCTCTCGAAGGCGATCAAGTTCATCCGGAGCAGTCCGACAACGTCCCGGCAATTGGAGGCCAGTCTCGAGAGTGAAGCGAACAGAGTCCTACGCATATGGCTGGCGCAGAGGTAGCCCGACGCCTCCGAGAGCATGGGCGGATTAGGTCGGCGACAGGGAGTGATCGCTCCTCGCGAATCGCACTCGTCCCAAGCGTGACGCCCAACTCCACCACCGGACCCCCTGCGGTCAGAACACCTCCTCTCCAGGCAGTGCCGATGCCTGCTCGATCCAGCGCACGAGGAGTTCCTCGTCGAGCTCATCGGCCTCGTAGATGTGGAAATAGCGGACGTGCTCATGCTTGGACTCGACGGGCGGAGGGGGACGCAGCGATGCGCCGTTGAGGAACGTCACCTTGACGTACCTGGTGAAGCAGTGGAACGCGAGGAACCAGCCCCGGCCCTCGATGCCGTAGAAGGGCGTGTTCCACCGGACCGCTCTGCGGACGGCGGGCACGCTGCGCTCGACGAGCCCGTCGATGCGGCGACCGACCTCCCGCTTCCAACCCGGCATGGCCGCGAGGTAGGCCTGCACGGGTCCGTCCCCGTCGCCCTTCGGAATCCGGGGATTGCCGCCCGCGAGGAGTCGCGGCGTCGCCGCCTCGTTGCGCGAAGCACCTTTTCTCGCGGAGTTGCCCATCAATGGATACCGGGGGTCATGCGGTCCTCGATCCGTCTCCGATGCTCCGCCCCCTTCGGGGGCTGTTTGACATTGCCGACGGCGGAGGATCGACCCCATCCGATCGACGGCCCGCGAGCCGGAGAACGTAGGCCCCGGGTCGGGCCGCCGACACGCGTACGACGAGCGTCGAGGGCTCGAAGCGGGAGGCGGGCCTTCCGCACCGTTCCCACCCCGTGCCCTTCCGCCGGGGCCAGCCAAGGCGTCCTCCCGGCTGGCTCGCACGCACGACGAACTCCCACCGTTCAGGGCGAGAAGCGAGCGGACACGGCCGCGGCGTGAGCGCGAACGCGCCGATTCCCGTGGTCCGACCACGCCTTGAGAAGACGCCGGTAGGAACAGGAGACGAAGCTGACCTCGTCTCCAGCGACGGCCGCCCTGAAACGCTCGATCTCCTTGCGTTGCCGGATCTTCGCACCTTCGTCCACCGGGCTTTCGTCCCTGGGCCAGTGTTCCGGCTCCGCGTAGGCATAGAAGAGCACTGGAGTGAGGCCGCCATGGGGGCCGTCCCTGTGAACCTCGCTGCGAAGTGCGAAGGCGTGCTTGAAGAGCTGCGCCGCGTCCAGGCGGAGAAAGCGGTCGGGCGAACTCCGCAGGCCGTCGCGAATGCTCTCGTATCCCTTCATCCGGCCGCCCCAGACCGGACGCCAGTAGGCGTCGCTCAGCTTGGAAGTGTGCCGGGTCCGGTAGGGCTCGAACCGCTTGGACTCAATGCCGATGAGCGCGGAGGGCGTCTGCACGAGACAGTCGAGCACGGGATGCCGTCCGCCCCTCCAGGGGAAGCGGACCTCTCGTTCGAGGGTCAGCGAACGGGCGGGCCAGGTCTCGGTGCCGCAGCCCGGAAGAGCGGGCAGCTCCGGTGCCCGGTCGAGAAAGAAGCCGAACGCGTTGGCGGCGAGCGCCGCCGAGGACTCGGGGTGGTCGAACTTCCCAGATGCGATCTCATTGCCTGGGGCCGCCTCGAAGATCGCCTCGATCTCCGGCGCGGCCACACCGGGCAGGAACCGTCCGGTCATCTGTCCAGACCGTCGTTCGATTCGGCGGACGCCGGGGCCATGCCGTCTGGGGGCACTCGGCCGCTCCAGGAAGACAGGACCGGCATCATGTGCGAAGAACACACGCGTCAGGCGCCGGCCTGCAGCTTGAACGTCGCGCGGCACGCCATGCACGTCGCCGATATCTCGACTAGGAGCTCGGGAAGACTGTTCCTCTCCCTGCAACGGGGACACTGCACGATGCGCTTTCCCAGTGCGGGCTCGAGGAACCCGGCACGAGGCGTTCTGCCCAATTGGATCGGCCATCGACGGCCCGCCTCTTCCAGCGCGGTCACGACGCTCATGAGCGGAGTTTCGAAAAACTCCTTTCCGGGGTTCACGCGCGACTTCCCCAGGGCCCGGTGGGCGAAACCCTCGGCTTGGTCCCGGTCCGAGACGTGAGCGAAGTAGACCAGCTCGAACGGCCGGTACACGGACGTCGAGGCGCTGAGCTGCTCGATCCGCGCCACGGGGAGACCTTGGTCTGTCCGACCTTGAAGACCGGGTCGGAAAGACACGGGTTCCGAGCCGCGTACACCCACCCCAGGCGCTTGTATTCCCGCCGCCGCTTGTCGAACGAACTGAGCCGCATGACGCTCTGCATGACGGGGCTGTTGTTCCACATTTCGCTGTCCTTTCCCTTCGGCCGCCACGCCTAAGCCCGTGATGGGGCCCGCGCCGCCATCCTAGGCCGGCCTACCAGCGCCGCGCTCAACCGCCGGACCGGCACGGATCCAGCCCTCGAATCGTAATTCAGTCCGAAGATGCCCAGACCAGAGCTTCGAAGCTGCTCATGATGCCCTTGCCTCGTGTAGCCGTTCAAGTTCGCCGTCGATGACGGATCACCAGTCCAGGTTCCAGATGTCCCCGCAGGCCTGAGCGATGGGGTCTGGGCAGTTCACTCTCGCCGATCCTCAGCCTGTGCGCCATGCTGCTGCACCGCAGGCCCGATGGGAGGCGTCTCGCCCGGGCGAACCGGATGGAGCGCCGGCTCCCGGTCAATTCGCGGGCGGTGGCCGCGCGGTCCGTACTTGATGTCGCCTGGAGTGACGTCATCCAATGCCGTGCACGCGACGGAGACGCCCAGCCGCTCTTCGACATCGCGGACTAGCTTGGCGAATGCCGGCTCCCAGTTCCCCGCGGCCGTGCGGGTCCTGCCGGCGAGTTCGAGCCAGGAATGCCACCACCCCTTGGGCGCGAGGATCTGCACCTCCGGCTCTTCCCGGGAGATGCCCTGGTCAAAGAGGGATCTCGCTTCCTGCGCGATCGGTTCCCGGTTGGCGGACACGATCGCGCAGTAGCGGAGTCCTTGCATCAAGGCAGCCATCGGACTCTCACCTCTCTGCGCCTCGTTCCGGGGCTGCACCTTCAACTCGATGACAGTCAGCCGCCCAGAGTCGCTCACCCCCAGGAGATCGACCTTGCCGATCCCGCGGTCGGATCGCCTAGCCTTCAAGGGAACCTGATAGTCGAGCACGCGGACCCTTCCCGCGCCCTGACTCTTCCATTCGCGCCAGAGAGCTATGGCCAAGTGCTCTTCGAACCGGTGGCTGCCGCCAGCCGTGGGGACCGTGCCGCGGTGTCCGGTAAGGTACTTCTTCCCTCTGGCGTGCCGCTTAGGAGCCGAGCGCCTCAATTCGCCATACTCGGTCCAGAGGTCTTCCCGGTCGATCTCGGATATCGCCCTAGCCAAGCCCGTTGTGGGCCAACGTCTGTCGAAGAGTATTGACGGCTCCGGCTGTGGCATCGGCTCCTCCTCCGAGCGGTCTCGCGGGGATCCTAACGCCGCAGAAGGGGAGGGTCGATCGGACTTTCCGGAGCGCCGCAAGAGGCGGGGTCTTGGGCCGACCGGGCGTGCAGTCCGGCTCCGGGCGGTCTGTGTCGCTGGCCCCCGAGGTTGTATCGTGAGGCGTCCGGCGCGCGGGCTCGTGCCGCGGCCACTGAAAACCGGAACGACCACGAAGGACGAGAGAGCCATGAAGCTAGAATGCACGACGACGACCCTTGAAGCGCAGCCCGTCATGGGCATCCGCACCACCGCCCCGATGGGAGAGCTCGGCAAGGTCATGGAACCGCTCTTCAAGGAGGTGTTTGACCACATCCAGGAGAACGGCGGGGAGGCGGCCGGCGTGCCGCTCACGCGCTTCTACTCGCCGCCCGCGGACACGATCGAATTCGAGTGCGCGATCCCCGTGGCATCGCCCGTCGAGGGCGGGGGCCGCGTACTGGCGGGCGAACTTCCCGCGGGCAGAATGGCGACCGTCACCCACGTGGGCCCCTACGACACCCTCGGCGAGGCGTGGGGGGCGCTCACGGAGTGGATGGAGTCGGAGGGTCTGGAGCGCACAGGCGCGCCGTGGGAGATCTACCTGACCGCCCCGGGCACCGAGCCGGATCCGTCGAAGTGGCGGACCCAGATCTTCTTCCCGGTCAGCTGATCCGACGCGGGACCCCTCGGAGCGGTGCCGTAGGAGACGCGCGCACACGCGCCTCCCGACGGTCCGCGCGCTGCCCGGACTGACCCGAGTCCCCCCGACGATCAGATCGTGTGCAGTGCTGCGCGCTCTCGGGGGTTGCAGCGTGTGAGCTGCAGCGGACTTCTCCGTGAATCTCGATGAGGCCGAGCTGGCCCACGATCTCCGGGAGGACACTTGCCGGGCGATTGGCTTGCTGTCCTGTCGCGGTCGGCCACTTTAGGGAGCCATGGAAGACGGAGAGCTGTCGGCCAGGGGCCCGTAGGCGGGGCTTGCATTGCGCGCTACCAGTATCGGCCGGATTTCGATACCGTAGCGGGAATCGGGTCCTTCCGGGTCGGGCCACGAGTCGGATAGACGGATCCATGAGTGCCCACAACACTCCTGCCCCGTGGGCCGGCACGCACAGGAGCGACGGATGGTAACGAGCAACGTTCTTCAGAGGACTCTCAAGATTCGACGACGGCGGTCCACAGCTACAGCGTTCACCGTCGACCGTCGAGGTCGGCAGTACCTCGTCACCGCCCGTCACGTTCTTCAGGGCATGGTGCGGGGAGAGTCGCTTGGCGTGTGGTATGAAGAGAGATGGAGGGCATTGGACGTAGGGGTCGCTGGAATCGGCGAAGGCGACGTGGATGTCGCCGTCTTGGCCGCCTCGATTCAGCTTTCTCCCACGCACCGGCTGGACGAGAGCGACGAAGAACTGCGCCACGGTCAGCCGGTGTATCTTCTCGGATTCCCGCACGGCTACGACAGCGGCGGCGGGGAGATCAACCGTGGCCTACCGATTCCGTTCGCAAAGTCGGGGATCGTCAGCGCTATGGAATCCGGAGGGGCCGGAAGGATCTACATCGACGCGCACGCGAACGAAGGGTTTAGCGGTGGCCCGGTCGTATGCCATCCAAACGGCGGCCCGGTCGAGCCGAACGAGCTTCGGCTTGCCGGAGTCGTGACCGGGTCCCTTCATCATGCCCGCACCGTTTCCGACCATAGTGGGAACCAGCTGGCCACGGTGCGGGAGAATGCAGGGATCGTTGTCGCGGTCGGCATAGAGAAGGTCGTCGAGCTCATCGACGCCAACCCTATCGGCTTCAAGTTGCCATCGGTTGGGTGATCGGCCCGTCGATCGTGCGGACTGACCCCTCGGCTCCGGGTTTCCACTCTTCGCCCGGTCCGCGTTTCCAGATCGCTCCAGGCCTGTAAGGAGTGCTGAGGGGCTCTCAGCCTCCGCGGGCGTGGAGTGGCACCCTATCGACTGCCATCCCGCCGACAGGCCGGGAGTCGCGGTGCAGGGGCGGGTTGCCCGCCTCCCGTGGCCCGCCGGCCGGCTCATTCACCCTCCCGGGGCCGACTCGGCCGGGGCGTCGGGCAGGAGCCAGCTCCCTGCGGCCAGGATCCGATCGCGCCAAAGGACGCGTTCCCTCCAGGCGGCCGGGATGCCGCTCAGGCCGTAGAGCGCGCCGGCGAGCTGTCCGGCGACCGCCGCGACCGTGTCCGCGTCGTCCCCCAGGTTGGCCGCAAGCAGCACTGCGTTTCGGAAGTCGCCGGTGCGGGCGACCGACCAGATCGCCGCTTCCATCGTGTGGACCACGTATCCGGTGGACGCGATCTGGTCGCGCTTCTTTCCCCGCCAGCCGCCGCCCATGATCTCCGCGATGGCTTTGGCTCCCTCGAACGTCCGGGGCGCCAGAACCCGGGGGCGCGGCGAGCCCGCGATCGCGTCGGCGAGGAGTTCGGCGAACGCCCGGCACGCGTCCACCGCTTCCTCGGCCCCGTGGGTCGTCCTCGACTGCTCGGAGGCTGCCTGGGTCAGCTGTGCCCGGTCGTCCCAGAACCGGAGGGCCACGGGCGCGAGCCGCATCAGCGAGCCGTTGCCCGCGCTCCGCGGGTGGGTCGAGCCGGCCAGGGGATCTCCGGTCTCCAGATACCGACTGAGTGCCTGTTGGATCGTAAGTCCGATGTCGAAGCATGCGCCCGTGTGCGAGTTCTCGCCCTCCTGCCACCATCGGACGAAGCGGTCCATCAGGTCGCGGCAGTCGAGCGTCCCGCAGGTGGCGAGGCTGTCTGCGAGGGCCAGCGCCATGCTCGTGTCGTCGGTCCAGCCGCCCGGCGGCAGGCGGAACGGCCCTCCGCCGACCATGTCCTCGACAACAGGCTTCCCGGGGCGCGGCTCGAACTCGAGGGTTGTGCCGACCGCATCGCCCACCGCGAGACCGAGAAGGGCGCCGAGCGCCCGGTCCCGGATGCCGTCCGCCGTCCGGTCCGGAGCGGCCGGCTCCTGCTGAGTACAGCGCCCCACGTGGCCCACCTGTGACTCCTCGATGGCTTCGTCCCCCCGGGCACGGCGCACGCGGCGGATCGCGTCGTCCGCGCACGCCCCGAGCTCCACCAACAGGCGCGCGGCGACGGTTCCGGCTCGGCCCAGGCCCCCCTTGCAGTGGACGAGCACGTCGAAGCCGAAGCACAACCGGTCCCGGATCGCATCGCCCACAACCTTCCACGCCTCGTCGAAGTCGTGTGGTGGCGGGTCCCCGTCCGGGATCGGCAGGTGCCACACTCCATGTGGCGGTCCAGGACCCCCCGCTCGAGTCCGCCGACCTTGAGGTCATGGATCTCGTCGTCGGTGATCAGCGTGAGCACAGCGGTCGCGCCCCAGTCCCGGATCACATCGAGATCGCGCTCCAGATCGCGTTTCCATGCTCCAGTCATCGCGCAGGGGTCGGTCTTTCCGGGACACAGCGTAAGGCCGATCCGGCCCTGCCCGTCTCCCGTGCGCACCCCGTCAATGCGGAGCGGATGGGTCTCGCTGGTTCTAGAATTCGGCACGGGACGGCTCCCTCAGGACATGGACGGGTCGACGAGAATCAATATACGGCTCGGGGCCTGGGCCCCCCGCGCCTCATCCGTCAGACAGGCCCCTCATGGCCGCCCGGTGCAGCTCGGCGGACGGCTCGGAGAAGCAGCAGAACACGACCTTGCCGATCGCGCCCTCGTCCTCGAGGAACGCAGCCACGGCACGCACCGCGATCCCCGCCGCCCGAGCGGCCGGAAAGCCGAACACTCCCGTGGAGATCGCGGGAAACGCGACACTCGCCAGGCCGTTCTCGGCTGCGACCTCGAGGCTGCGGTGGTAGCAGCGCGCGAGCAGGCGGTCCTCGTCCTCGCTGCCGCCTCGCCAGACGGGACCGACGGCGTGGATGACGTGCGCGGCGGGCAGCCCGTATGCGCCGGTGATCTTCGCGTCACCGGTCTCGCACCCTCCGAGCGTGCGGCACTCGCGGAGCAGCTCCGGCCCCGCGGCGCGGTGGATGGCGCCATCGACCCCGCCGCCGCCCCGGAGCGCGTTGTTCGCCGCGTTGACGACGGCGTCGACCTCCAGGGTTGTGATGTCGCCTACGGTGACGGCCATTCTGTCCGTAACGTCCACGGGTGATGCCTCTCGACGGATAAGGGTGCGGGACTTCAGGTTCGCATACTCTATCTGCTGACCCGCCGCGAACGAAACCGGGGCGCTGCCGCACTCCGTCGTCAGAAGATAACTCTTCCGCCGGTCCCCTCGAGCAGGGAGACCAGATAGAGGGCGATCCAGAAACTCGCGGTACGCGCCGTGGGGAGGTCTACCTGACCGACCCGTGTGCCGAGCACGATCCGTCGCAGTGGACCCAGCTCTGCTTCCCGGTCGTCGTGTCCGTTTGCCGGACACCTGGGCGGGACACCCTCGAAGAAGAGAATCGCTTCCCGCCACCGATCTCCGAATGACCTCCGGCCAACTCGCCCGCGAGGCCATCGACAGGAACTGGCTGCGGCAGCGTGGCATGTCGTTGCCACGGCTGGTACGCTCATCCACCTTCAAGAGAGCCACTGGAAGCTGTCCCCTAGGAGACCGATATGATCCGCCGGATTCAGGCGCTCAACTTCCGCTGCCTGCGCTATGCGGACCTCCGGTTGGACCGGTTCCATGTGCTCATCGGTCCCAACGCCAGTGGGAAGAGCACGCTATTCGACGCGATTGCCTTCTTGGGCGACCTGGTGACACACGGGCTGGACAAAGCGGTCCGTAAGAGAACCGCGAACTTCCAGGATCTGGCCTGGGGCCGTCCCGAAGGGAATATCGGGTTCGAGCTCGCGATCGAGGTCGACGTACCCCATGAGCTTCGGTTACGACTGCCGAAGGAGCAGGACTTCAGGGTGTTCCGGTATGAGATCGCGATACGAGACGACGACCGGGGCTTACGGATCTCTTCCGAACGCGCGCTACTCATGCCGCTGAGGAGAACGGAGCCGCCCCCCCAGAGATCCTTGTTCCCAGATCCGCCTACGGCACCGACAACGATTCTGCGGGGACGGGGAAGTGCCGGGATGAGGTCGGTGGTGAGCAAATCGGATCAGGGAACCGATAGCTACTATGTGGAAACGGCAACCAAGGCGGGAAAGGGATGGGTGACGACCATTGCGTTCGGACCACGTCGCTCTACGCTCGGCAACCTCCCCGAATCCCCAGAAAAGTTCCCGGTGGCCACATTTCTCAAGCGAAAGCTCGAGGCGGGAGTCAGGCGCGTATTCCTGGACAGCGAGGCGATGCGGAATCCCAGCTCTCCCGAGCATGACGCCAACGGGCTCGCAGACGACGGGTCGAATCTACCCTGGGTCGTCCAACGGATGCGCGAGCGGCACGCGAGGGAGTACGAGGAGTGGCTGAACCATGTCCAGACCGTGCTCACCGACCTGGACGACATACGCGTGGTCGTGCGCCCCGAGGATCGGCACGCCTACCTCACCCTCCGATACAACACGGGAGTGGAGGTGCCCTCGTGGACGGCTTCCGATGGGACCATACGTCTTCTGGCACTCACCCTGCTGGCCTATCTCCCGGAAAACCAGGAGATCTATCTGCTTGAGGAACCGGAGAACGGCATTCACCCGCTTGCACTGGAGGGGATCGTGGATTCCCTCTGGTCCGCCTACGACGCCCAGGTTCTCGCTACGACCCATTCGCCGGCGCTTCTCGGGCTGGTCGAACCCTCCCAGGTCTTGTGCTTCGACAAGGATAAAGACGGTGCGACCGACATCGTACGGGGCAACGAACATCCGATCTTGAACAGTTGGCGGGGGGCACTCGACAAGAGTGTGCTGTTCGCTCAGGGCATCATCGGATGAACGTCCCAGATCCCTCCGAACGGCTGGTTGTCCTCGCAGCCGACCGGGACATCGAAGAAGCCATTAAGGTCGTCCTCGGTCAACGCTTCATGAGCTTGAGAATGCGCCGCGTTCTCTTTGAGTGCCTGCGCCACCCGAACCGGGACGGGGGATGTAGAGCAAACGCCGCCGAGTTTCTCCGGCCCTTCCAGGGTCGCTTCAGCCACGCGCTCGTCGTATTCGACCGGGAAGGGTGTGGAAGTTCAGCAGCACGCACTGCGATCGAGCGGCAAGTGGAGACCGAACTCGCGCGCAGTGGCTGGCAGGGCTGCGGCAAGGCCATCGTGATCGACCCGGAGCTTGAGGAATGGGTCTGGTCGGAATCGCCCGAAGTGCTGGAGTGCCTCGGTTGGAATCACGGATACGCCGAACTCAGGTCCTGGCTGGCCGAAGAGAAGGTTTGGAGTCACTCGTTGGATAAGCCTCAAGAACCGAAGCAGGCCCTGCACCTCACCTTGAGACACACACGTCGAAGACGCTCCTCCCAGATCTTTCGTGAGATTGCCGCCCGCGTGTCTCTTGCACACTGTCAGGATCCCGCGTTTCGTAAGCTGAGGGCCACCCTCCAGGATTGGTTCCCTCCGGGCTCCTGACTCCCGACAGCGCACTCTGCAGAACCGCCAGTTGGTGGTGGCGGCGTGGACGCGAATGCACGGATATCGCAATCTGTGGCCCGGCGGTTCGAGAGGGGATCGAGGCCTGGTGAAGGGGAGCCAGGTTGCAGCAGACCTACGTGGAACGGTGACCGCGAGGACCTGCGCCACGGATGAGCCAGCCCTCGACCGGGCGCTCGGAGCATAGGAAGTGCGGGCGAGGAGCAGGAGCAGGTCGACAAGTAGCCTCTCCCCGAAAGAAGCAAACCCCGCCCTGATCTCTCGGGGAGGGGTTTTCTCTTTCCGGTCGTCCTAACTCAATATTCGTACGGCTCGCGCGTCCATGCGTTAGGTTCAGTCGTCCATCCGCTGGGCGGTGGTTGGTAAACCAAGTGGCTGAGGAGCTTTCTGCAGTGGTCACATTTGACGACCTCTGGGTACGGAGGGCTCCCCCGGTCCACGGGATTCTCGCAAAACGGACAGGCTAACATTGCAACTCTATTGGGACCACAGGAAACGTGCTTTGGAACCCGTACCCGTAGGTTTCCCGAAGGTTCCGGCGGATACTCAAAATCACCTCCTGCATTCCGCCAAGTGACGGGCGACCATTCGGGGATTCCTGCGTCGTATGGTGAAATTGAAGCTGAACAGCGGACTACTGTGGAACCGAACACCATTGGCACTCATTCGAGGAGCTTAAACCCCGTCCTCGGCGTCGCGATAAAACGCAATGTTGACCTTCGTCCAGAGGTCGTCGGGTAGGTTCATCAGTTCGCGCCGAGCGCCCACCGGCATGAGCAGCACCGTCGCCTGCTTGTCCACGGCCAACTCGGCGATGGAGACCGGGTCCGGGAGCCGTTCGAGCGAGCCGCCAAGGTTGAGCGAACCGGGAATGATTGTCGCGCTGCGCGTTCGCCGTTCCATTAGCCCGCCCACTAGCGCTGCCAGAACCGGGAGCCCAAGTGCCGCGCCGGACCGTTCGTTGTCTCGAGGCTGCATCTGGATGGTGTACTGGTGGCCACGCGGATCGCGATCCCCCACCAGCACGCTGCCAGCGGCGTAGAGATTCTGCTCGGCGACATTGACGCTCTCCCGGAACGCCGGTGGAGCAGGCGGTGGCGTTGACCACGCGGGCGCGGAGGCAGGCAGGCGTGTTGTGCACGACGCCGCCACGTGGCGGACGGGTCGGCTGGCGGGGACCCGATACTGGTAAGAGGCGTCCGGTCTTTGCCGTGCTTTGAGTGTGCGGACGACATGGGGGGCGGATCCGCACTCCCGTCCTCCGGCGATGCAGACCTGCCGTCCGGCCTATCCTACGCCACGGCAGCACCTTGCGGCCTAAAGACTTCAGATACACGATGCCCTGTCGATGCGCACCCTCCGGCGCCCCTCGACCTTGCCGCCGTGGGCCTCCTCCATCAACAGCCGATTGATCCGCCCCCACACCTCGGCCCGAACCGCACCGATGCACTTGTGCAGCGCAGACTTCTTCGGAGGCCGCAACGGATCCACCCGGGCGAAGTGCTTCGCAGACGCAGAGTCGAGCAGCGCGAACTCCAGATCCCGGTAGTCCACCTGCCACAGCTGCTTCAGGATCCCGCACCGAAGGATCACCTCGCAGGGCAGCCCCGCCCGCCCTCTTCTTGAGGGGCGCCCACGGTCGACATCGGGCGCGATCCAGTCCAAAAACTCCGGATGCGCGTCCAGCAGCGTCGAGATCCGCTCCAGTGCGCGCCCCATCT
>CAZNEI010000026.1:0-37344 GCA_964572045.1 uncultured Gemmatimonadaceae bacterium | reverse complement strand
CTCGGTGCCTCCTGTTCCGTCCTGGAATACACCTTAACGACCTGTCCAAAAAACCAGGACCTCCTCAGTGAACGCCTGGTCTCAGCGCCCGGCGATATTGGAACCGTTCCCGGCTGCGAGTCGGCGGTGAAGACTGCGATCGACGCCTTCGGTGGCCTCGACATCCTGGTGAACAGCGCCGGAGTCGGTTCTGGTAGACCCATTGAGGATTGCGACGAGGCGATGTGGGACGCTCATGTCGACGTCAACCTGAAGGGCACATTCTTCTGTTGCCGTGCGGCGTTACCTGCATTGCGCCGGTCCAATGGCAATATTGTCAACATCGCTTCGGATGCTGGCCTGATGGGGTGCCCGGGAATCACCGTCTACTGCGGGTCGAAGGGCGGGGTGGTCAACATGGGCCGGGCCATGGCCTTGGAGGTAGCGCCGGACGTACGGGTCAATTGCGTATGCCCGGGCTATGTCGATACCGACATGATCCGCCGCGACCATATCGACAAGAAAGACGACCCAGCCGCCGCAGAGCAGAGGATGATCGACTACGCACCGCTGAAGCGCATTGCAATGCCAGCCGAGATCAGCCACGCGGTCCTCTACCTGGCCTCATCCGAGGCAAGTTTCGTTACTGGTGCCGCACTAGCGATTGATGGTGGCTCGACTGCCGGCCATTGAGTTTCCGGCGGTTCCCACCGGGAAGTCCGAATGAGGAGTGGGAAGCCAAGTACCGACTCCCCTGGACGCGTTCAGGTTGTAACCAGACTTAGACGCTCACCTTCCCCGACGGTTGGTACGAAACGTCTGTAATCTTCGAAGGCGAACCAGATCGTAATCAAAGAGCGCCAGCACGCCCTGGCAGGACGAATCGAGCGGATGGACGACAGCGTCCTCCCCGCACGGTTTGACCGATCAAGCTTCCAGGTCTTCCCCCCTCAGTCGGCTATATCGACATCGGTGATCGCACTCCGCAGGGGCTGGGGGCTGGCAAGGCTCGTGCTCAACAAGCTAGACGACGAGTATGCCGCAGTGGGCACCTACCTGGGGCCTTCGGGCGTAGTCCTGACGATCTTCCTGGGAGCGCTTCTGGGCTCGGTCATCTTCGGCCCCGTCTCCTGAAGGACCGGCAGGCTCGTGCCGTTCGGAACCTTCCTAGCGGCGGGGGCCGCGGTGACCTACCGCTGGGGTGATGCCATCAGCGCGTGGTACTTCACGGCCATACTCCGTTTCGCCACGCCCTAGGCTTCCCCCCTCCTGTCGGACGGCGGGCCCTACGGGTCCGAGCAGTCCCGCTGGTAGCCACAGGCCAGGCATACGATCTTGCAGTGGCGCTCGATCACGTGGCCTCCGCAGAGCTCGCAGAGGGGGCCGTCGGCCGTTCCTAGCCCTTGCGACATGTAGTTCCTGGAGAGCTCGACGTAGTGCCGTCCTCCCCTGGCGATCCAGTCCGCCGAGTCGTCCAGCGTCCGCTTGATACGCCCAGGGGCTCCTACGACGAGGCTGCGATCCGGAATCTCAGCGCCTTCGAGGACGACTGAATTCGCGCCGATCACGCACTTCATGCCGACGCGTGCCTTCTGCAGGATCACGGCATTCATGCCGACGACGGAGCGGTCCCCGATCGTGCAGCTCTCAAACTTGGCTCCGTGCCCCACCGTCACCTGTTCACCGATCCGGGTGGCTCCCCAGTGCCCCACGTGGACGACACAGTTGTCCTGCACGCTGGTCCCGGCTCCGACGAAGATCCCGTGCTCCGGGTCGTCTCCACGGAGCACGGCGCCGAACCAGACGCTGGCCTCCTCGCCGACGGTCACGTCCCCGATGAGCACGGCGTTCGGCGCGACGAAGGCGGTTTGGGAGATGCGAGGCTTTCTTCCGTTGAAGGGCAGGATGATGGCCATCGGGGCGCCGCGGGTGCCTTTCGAGACCGGCGGCTAGCCGGTCTCCTCCCGCCCGATCGGCGAGAGCCTGGTCAAGCGCGCCCGGATCACCTGCGTGTCGGAGGCTTCCAGGATCTCGATCCTGACCCCGGCGCAGTCGAGGGTCTCTTCGGGGTCCGGCACGTAGCCCAGCTCCTCCAGGATGAACCCGTTGAGGGATCGATGTTCGAGGCGGGGAAGCGCCACATTGAAGGCGTGGTTGATCTCGCGAATATCCATGCCGCCCGGCGTCTCCATCTGCGTCCGGGACAGCCGCGTGAGCGCTTCTTCATCCACGTCGGTCTCATCGACGATTTCGCCGACGAGTTCCTCGAGGATGTCCTCGAGCGTCACGAGCCCGTCGGTTCCGCCGAACTCGTCGGCCACGATTCCCATATGGATGCGGCGGGCCTGAAACTGGCTGAGGAGTCGGGTGAGCGGCAGCGAGCCCGGGACGAACAACGGCTCCCGGGACAGCTGGGCGAGAGCCATCGAGGTGCGGCCTGCCACGTAGTTCTCGTAGGCCTCTCTCACATGGAGGATCCCCGAGATGTCGTCGGTCGTCTCACCGTAGACCGGGACCCTGGAGTACGGCACGGTCGGGAGCTCCTCGACGATGTCCTCAAGGGCGAGCGAATTGGGCCAGGCAAAGATGTCGACGCGGGGCGTCATCACGTCCCAGGCGGTCAGCTCGTCGAGACGGAAGGCCCTTTCCACGAGGAGATGCTCCTCCACGCCGACGAGCCCCTCCTCCTTTCCCAGCTCCGCGATCTCTTGTACCTCCTCGTGCGTCGAGTCCGCGTTTCCGCTCTTGTCTGCCAGGGCGCTCCGGATGCGGGAGAAGGGGAGCGTGGCGGCAGCGACCCCCCGCTCGACGGCGGCGAGAAGGGGGGCCGCGCCGAGAGCCATGCGGAGGGGCCGCAACGTCGCCACGAACCGAGGGACGCCCTGGCCCAGAACCAGCACGGCTCCGCCCCCGGCAACCAGTCCCACGATCCCGCCCGCGTCGCCGCTCAGCCTGGTGCCGAGAAAGATACAGGAGCCCACCGAGAGGACGTTGAGGACCGTGGCGACGGCGAGCAGCGAAGCGCGGACGCTCTCGGGGCGTGACCTCAGCTCGGCGAGCGCCGCCGCGCCCCGAAAGCCCTCCTCCTCCAAGGTCCGCAAGCGTGTGAACCCGATCGCGAACACCGCAGCTTCCGCCGCGGTCAGCACCGAACCGAGCAGGATCGAGACGACCGCTGCCCCAAGCAGCAGCCAGGTCATGTGAATCGCCAGGTAGTCGGCGGGCGGTCGCCCGCCTCGCTACTTGGACCTACGTCCATGCATTCCCTTCCTCGAGGAGCTCGGCGATCACGTCACGGGTGACCCGTCCATCGGCTTCGGCTTCGAAGTTGAGCACGACGCGGTGCGCCAGCACTGCGGGCGCGACTGCACGAACGTCGTCGTAGGATGGGATCGGATCACCTCGGAGAGCTGCCCGAGCCTTGGCCCCCAAGACGAGGTATTGCGAAGCCCGGGGCCCGGCTCCCCAGCTCACGTAGCGCTCCGCGACACCCGCCGTCTCCTCCAGGCCGGGTCTCGTCGAGCGCGCGAGGCGCACGGCGTATGAGACGAGGGAAGGCGAGGCGGGAACCCGGCGCACCAGCCGCTGCAGCTCGATCAGCTCGGCCGCGGAGACGACCGGGAGGATCCGCGGATCCTGCTCGCTTGTCGTCCTCATTGCGATCTGATTCTCCTCGTCCTTCGAGGGATACCCGATCGGCAGCTCGAACATGAAGCGGTCGAGCTGCGCCTCGGGCAGGGGGTAGGTGCCTTCCTGCTCGATCGGGTTTTGTGTGGCCAGCACAAAGAACGGCGCCCCCAAATCGTACGTCTGGCCGGCGGCCGTGACCTCTCGCTCCTGCATCGCCTGGAGGAGCGCAGCCTGCGTCTTGGGCGGCGTGCGGTTGATCTCGTCGGCCAGCACCACGTTCGCGAAGACGGGCCCTCGAACGAACCGGAACACCCGGCGCCCCGTGGACCGATCCTCCTCGATGACCTCCGTGCCGGTAATGTCTGTCGGCATCAGATCGGGCGTGAACTGGATCCGGCTGAATTCGAGGTCGAGGGCCTCGGCGAGCGTGGAGATCAGAAGGGTCTTCGCCAGGCCCGGCACGCCGACGAGCAGAGCATGGCCGTTGGACAGAAGGGCCGTGAGCAGCCCCTCCACGACCTCGTGCTGGCCGACGATCTGCTTCTCGACCTCGTGCCTGAAGGCCTCGGTCACCCGAGCCACCTGCTCCAGCAGCTCCAGGTCCCGGCTCGGGACCGCCGTCTTCGTCGTTGACGTCATCAGATACGTTTACGCGTCCGCTGTGCCGCGGCGGTCGGTGCAATGAAGGTGTGGCGGCCGAGCGGCGTGCACGCCATCCGGCGCCGGATGTCCGGCCAAAGATCCTCTCGTGAGGGGCGTTTCGCGGCAAGACCCGGCGGTCGAAGCCGGGCCTGCACGTCGCGAAGTTGACTGCGGCACGGTCCTCCGTCAAGCGTCGTCGGTTCCTCCGAATCCGTCCTGGACACGGGAATCGTGCTGCTTGCGCCTTTTTTCACAAGCTTCTAGACTTTGCTGCTGTTTGGGCTGTTCCGGCGGAGTTTCGGTCGATGCCAATGTCGGGCCATCGGAAGGGAGACGGGGTGAGGGCTGCGGTACTCGCCTCCTCCGAGTTTCTGGGGCACGGCTTGGCCCTGGCCGCTTCGGTGGCCTTCTTCGGGTGGGTCGGCTGGGAGATCGGGGAACGAGTCGGGAGTCCGTCGTTATCGATGCTTATCGGGATCTTGGTCGGGGGTGCCGCTGGATTCTACCACCTCTACGACCGGCTGATGACTCGGCTCGGGCAAGAGCGAGACTGCGAGGAGAGCGAGGCCGAATAGAGGTGCTTATCCGGTACGCCTTGACCGCGCTTCTGGTCGTGGGATTGGGAGCCACCGGGCTCTCGTTGCTCCTGGAGGGAGCGGGGCGTAGAGGCATTCTGCTTGCCGCGCTGATCGCCTACCCTGTCCAGGTCGTCTCGTTCGGGCTGCTCGTGCGGGCGCGAGAGGAACCTGCCCGCTTCGTGTTCTGGTGGGGGGCCGGGATCGCGCTCCGCGTCGCGGCGGTCGTCGGTGCGGGAATCGCTTCCTCACGGCTCGCCTCGGTGCAGCCGGCTGCGCTGCTGCTGTCGCTTGTGGGATTCATCTTCGTCTTGTTGTTGCTGGAGCCGGTGTTCTTCGAGACACAAGGCAAGGGACCGCGGACAGCCCCATGAGTCGATTCGGAATTCTCGGAGCGTTGCGGCAGGAGGAAGGGCACGGGGAGCCCGAGGGCGGAGGCCACGGCCTGACGATGGAGGAGCTTCCCGACTTCATCTCGCACCACATCGGCGACGCGGAGTACATCGAGTTTGCGGGCGGGCGCTGGAGCTTGGAGGCGCTGAGTCTAGAGCCCTGGCAGCTGGGATCGGTCGCGATCGACCTCTCCCCGACACGACACCTTGTCGTCATGCTCGCCGTCGCGCTTCTGCTCGTGCTGGTCTTCATCCCGGTGGCCAGGACGATCCGGTCCAAGGGTGTGGAGAAGCCGCCGGGGGGATTCGCCAACGGCATGGAGGCGATGATCCTCTACTTCCGTGACGAGGTCGTCCGCAGCAACATCGGGCATGATGCCGACGGCTACACGCCCTATATCCTGACCCTGTTCTTCTTCATACTGGGCATGAACCTCATCGGACTCACGCCGCTCGGTATCACGCCCACGGCGAATCTGTCCGTAACGGCCGCTCTGGCCCTCATCACCCTCTTCGTCACCGAGCTTACCGGGCTTCGGGCGTTGGGCCTCCGGGGCTATGCCAAGACGATTTTCTTTCTTCCCGCCGGGGTTCCGACGATCATGAAGCCCGCGATGCTCGCCATCCTGACGGTGGTGGAGTTCCTCGGCAAGCTGGCCAAGCCGTTCGCGCTGGCTATGCGTCTGCTCGCCAACATGACGGCCGGCCACACCCTGATCCTGGCCCTCATCGGCATGATCCTGGTGCTCCAGAGCTACTTCATGGGCGTAGCCTCCGTCACAGTCGCGAGCGTGCTCATGATTCTCGAGTTGTTCATCGCCTTCTTGCAGGCCTACATCTTCGCGATGCTCACGTCCGTTTTCATCGGACTCATGCGTCACGCTCACTAGTCACCAGTACGACAAAGGACGAACGATGCACTTCTTGCTAATCGCTGTTCAGGAAGCGGCTGGGGGCGACACCTCCGGCCTCATCGGCGCCGGACTGGCCATCGGCGGTGCGGTCATCGGTGCCGGGCTCGGGATCGCTCCCATCGGAGCGGCCGCGGCCTCCGGGATTGCCCGCCAGCCCGAGGCCACGGGTCAGATCCAGACGGCGGCGATCATCTTCGCGGCGCTCATCGAGGGTGTGGCTCTCTTCGGGCTTGGCCTCGCGTTTGTGATGTTCCGCATCTGAGACCTGCGCTACGGCATCGCTCGGCGAACCATGAAGGAGGCGGCATGTTCGACCTGAACCTGGGACTGACGGTCTGGACAACCCTGGTGTTCCTCACGCTGCTCGGCATCCTCTGGAAATTCGCCTGGGGTCCGGTCCTGGCCGCTGCGGAGGCGCGCGAGAGTGGCATCCGGGACAAGCTGGATCGGGCAGCCCGCCAAAGGGACGAGGCCGCCAGCCTGCTCGCCGAGCATCGCGAGCGGATGGCGGATGCGCGTCGCCAGGCGCAGGCATTGATCGGCGAGGCGAAAGAGGCGGGGGAGCGGGCCCGACAGGAAATCGAAGAGAAGGCCAGGTCGGAGGGGCGGGCGCTCATCGAGAGCGCACGCGCGTCGATTGAGCGCGAGAAGCAGGCGGCGCTGGAATCGCTCCGGAGGGAATCGGTCGATCTGGCGTTGGCCGCGGCGGCCAGGCTCATGCAGGAGAGACTCGACGACGCCAAGGACCGAGAGCTGGTCCTAGGCTACATTGCCAATCTGACTGCGCTCGAGGGTGTTGAGGCGTGAGGGACGAGACCGTCGCCCGCAACTATGCCGAGACCCTGCTCGATGTCGCGGAGCGTCACGAGGGCTTGGAGGCGTTCGGGGACGGCGTCGAGTTCGTGGCGCGCCTCATCGACGAGAGCCCCAGCTTCAGGGTCTTCCTCGAGACTCCGCAGATCGCAGCGAGCGAAAAGAAGGAGGTCGTGCGGGCCGTCTTCGCCCGCGCCCTGCCGGCTTTGCTGATCAATTTCCTTCTCGTCACCATCGACAAGAGGCGGCAGCGTCTGCTGCGGGCGATCGCGGAGGAATACCAGACGCTCGTGGACGAGCGCCTCGGCCGGATGCGGGTGGAGGTGACCCTGGCCCGCCCGATCGGCGACCGCGAGCTCGCCGAGGTTCAACAGCAGCTGAGCCTCCTGCTCGACCGCGAGGCGATTCCCCAGGTCAGGGTCAAGCCCGGCATCCTCGGGGGAGTCGTCGTCCGGACGGGCGACACGATTTACGACGGTTCGCTGCGCCGCAGGCTGGACGGCATGCGGCGCAGCCTATTGGCGAGTGACCTTCCCCCGCTGGGGGAGGCCTGACTGAGGGACGAACCGGCCGGATTGGCTCCGGCGGCGGTATGACTGGACTGAGCAATGGCTAACGATTCAGGACTCCGAGCGAGCGAGATCAAGGGCGTACTGCTTTCCGCGATCGAGAACTACGGGGAGACGCTCCGCGCCGAGGAGGTGGGTGAGGTTCTCGAGGTCAAGGACGGAGTCGCGCGCATCTATGGTCTCACCAAGGCGATGGCGAGCGAGATGCTGGAGATCTCGGTCTCCGGGGCCGACGAGTCCGTGACGGCCTTGGCCCTCAACCTCGAAGAGGACAACATCGGTGCCGTGATCATGGGCGACTGGACGCTCTTGCACGAGGGCGATCAGGTCCGGCGGACCGGCCGCGTGCTCGACATCCCGGTCGGTGGCGGATACACGGGGCGGGTCGTGGATCCGCTCGGGAACCCCTCGGATGGGCGAGGGCCCGTCGAGCCGGTCGAGGGCCGCCGTCAGATCGACGTGGTGGCGCCCGGAATCGTCAAGCGGCAGCCGGTGAAGGAGCCTCTCCAGACGGGCCTCAAGGCGATCGACTCCATGATCCCGATCGGTCGGGGGCAGCGGGAGCTCATCATCGGCGACCGCGGCACGGGGAAGACGGCGATCGCTCTGGATACGATCATCAACCAAGGGCGGACGGACGTGATCTGCGTCTACTGCGCCGTTGGCCAGAGGGCGGGAAAGGTCGCCGGGGTCGTGGAGACGCTCCGGGAGCACGGGGCGATGGACTACACCGTCGTCGTGGCCGCCAACGCGTCTGATCCGGCGCCCCTGCAGTACATCGCCCCCTACTCGGCGTGCGCCATCGCCGAGCACTTCGCCTGGCAGGGCAAGCACACGCTGGTCATCTACGACGACTTGTCGAAGCAGGCCGCTGCCTACCGGCAACTGTCGCTCGTGCTCCGGCGGCCTCCGGGGCGTGAGGCTTTTCCCGGAGACGTCTTTTATCTGCACTCGCGGCTGCTCGAGAGGGCGGTCAAGCTCTCCGACGAGCAGGGGGGAGGGTCCCTCACGGCCCTGCCGATCATCGAGACGCAGGCCGGAGACGTGGCGGCCTACATCCCCACGAACGTCATCTCCATCACCGACGGCCAAATCTACCTCGAACCCGACCTCTTCTACTCGGGCGTGAGACCCGCGGTCAACGTCGGCATCTCGGTGTCGCGCGTCGGGGGGGCTGCGCAGATCAAGGCGATGAAGAGCGTGGCGGGGCGGCTTCGTCTCGACCTGGCGCAGTATCGCGAGCTCGAGGCGTTCGCTCAATTCGGCTCCGACCTCGATGCGGCTACCCAGCGCCAGCTCGCTCGCGGCGAGCGCACCGTGGAGGTCCTCAAGCAAGGGCAGTATCAGCCCATGCCTGTGGAGAACCAGGTGTGCGCCATCTACGCGGTCACCCAGGGCCACCTCGACGACGTCGAGGTCCGGCACGTCAAGCGCTGGGAGAGGGGCTTCCACGCCTTCCTGAGCACGCATCACGACGACGTTCTCGCCGGCATCAGGGAGACGGATCGGCTCTCCGACGAGGTTGCCGAGAGGCTTGTCGCCGCGATCGGCGAGTACAACGAGGTGTTCGCCGCTGAGCTCGAGGCGGACGCGCCAGCCCCGGTTGGGGCCGCGGCGGGGGCGCCGGCCTGAGTCGACGGCGCCGGAGGAGAGAGAGCGTGCCCGGAGCGGCGGGGAGAATCTAGGGGATGGCCGGTGCGACCGACGTCAAGCGGCGGATCAAATCCGTCGAGAATACCCGTCAGATCACGCGGACGATGGAACTCGTGGCGACCTCCAAGCTCAAGCGGGCCACGGACCGGGTGCGCGCGGCTCTGCCCTACTCCGACGCGCTGTCGGGCATCGTGGGAAGCCTGTACGCGCCCGAGCTCTCGGAGCGATTCCCCCTCCTCCGCAGCCCTCCTTTCCCGAAGCGGGCGGCTGTGGTGCTGCTCACCGCGAACCGTGGTCTGGCGGGCGCATTCAACGCCAACCTCATCAAGGAGGCCCGCGGCCTTCTCGATCGGCTGGAAGCGGACGGAGTGCAGACGGACCTTCACGTGGCGGGCAAGAAGGGGATCGCCTACTTCCGCTTTCGCAAGCGTGAGATGGCCTCCGCCCACACCGCCGTCGGCGACACCCCGTCGATGGACGATGCCGAGGCCGTGATTCAGGGCCCCAGAAGCGACTTCGCCGCCGGCCGGGTGGATGCGGTCCACGTTGTGAGCGCCGAGTTCCGGTCCGCCCTCTCGACGCCGCCAAGGGTCATGGAGCTGCTCCCGATTCGACCCGCCCAAGACGCTCAGGCCGCCCTTGAGAACTTCCTCCTCAGCCCGAAGGCGGAGATCCTGCTACAGAGACTTCTGCCCGCCTACCTGCGAAACGCGACCTATCGCGCACTCGTGGAGAATGCCGCGGCCGAGCAAGGCTCCCGGCGCACCGCGATGAAGAGCGCCACGGACAACGCTGGCGAGGTGCTTGAGTACCTGACTCGCACATACAATCGTGCCCGTCAGGCCCAGATCACCCAAGAGATCGCCGAGATCGTCGGCGGCGCGGCCGCCCTCGAATAGGCCGCCAAGCCGAGAAGGAACGAGCCACATGCCTGCGAGAAACGTCGGGAAGGTCATTCAGGTTATCGGACCGGTTCTGGACGTGGAGTTTGACCCCGAAAAGCTCCCGGAAATCTACAACGCCCTGTCCCTGAAGTCGTCGGGTGACGGACAGGAGATCGACCTTATCGCCGAGGTCCAGCAGCACATCGGACGAGGCATGGTTCGCGCGGTCTCCATGTCCTCGACAGACGGAGTGACGAGGGGGATGGACGTGGTCGACACGGGACGTGCCATCTCGGTACCGGTCGGGGAAGTCGCACTCGGCCGCATCCTCAATGTCCTCGGGGAGCCGGTGGACGAGCTGGGCCCCGTGGGGGGTGGGAACGGTGAGGTGGAACGCTGGCCCATCCATCGGGAGTCGCCGTCCTTCGATAGGCTGGAGCCGAAGACGGAGATCTTCGAGACGGGCATCAAGGTGATCGACCTCCTCGCTCCCTACGTGAAGGGCGGAAAGACGGGGCTGTTCGGCGGGGCCGGCGTGGGCAAGACCGTCATCATCATGGAGCTGATCAACAACATCGCCATGGAGCACGGCGGACGCTCCGTCTTCTGCGGGGTAGGGGAGCGGACGCGGGAGGGCAACGACCTCTGGATCGAAATGAAGGAATCGGGGGTCCTCGACTCCACGGCCCTCTGCTACGGCCAGATGAACGAGCCGCCGGGCGCGCGACTGCGCGTGGGCCTCAGCGGGCTGACGATCGCCGAGTACTTCCGCGACATAGAGAAGCAGGATGTCCTGCTCTTCATCGACAACATCTTCCGATTCACGCAGGCGGGCTCCGAGGTCTCGGCGTTGCTCGGCCGGATGCCGTCGGCGGTGGGGTACCAGCCCACGCTGGGCACGGAGATGGGCGAGCTGCAGGAGCGGATCACCTCGACTCGCGAGGGATCGATCACGTCGGTGCAGGCGATCTACGTGCCGGCCGACGACCTGACGGACCCCGCACCGGCCACCGCCTTCACGCACCTCGACGCGACGACGGTGCTGTCGCGTGCGATCTCCGAGAAGGGGATCTATCCGGCGGTCGATCCGCTCGATTCGACGTCCAGGATCCTCGATCCGCAGTTTCTCGGTGAACGCCACTACTCCGTGGCTGTCGAGGTGCAGAGGATCCTGCAGCGCTACAAGGACCTCCAGGACATCATCGCCATCCTCGGCATGGACGAACTCACCGAGGAAGACAAGGTCCTTGTGAACCGCGCCCGACGGATCGAGCGCTTTCTGTCACAGCCCTTCTACGTGGCTGAGACCTTCACGGGTATTCCCGGGAACTACACGCGGCTCGACGACACGGTCGAGTCGTTCGAGCAGGTGGCGGCGGGTGAACTCGACCACCTGCCCGAGCAGGCGTTCTACATGAAGGGGGGGATCGATGAGGTCATCGCAGCCGGTGAGGAGCTTGCGGGCTGATGGCCGACCTCCATGTGCGCGTCGTGTCTCCCGAGGCGCTTCTCTTCGAGCGTGCCTCCTCCTCCGTGGTGGCGCCGGCGTGGGATGGAAAGGTAGGCATCCTTCCCGGGCACGCTCCGATGATCGCTCTTCTCGGGTCGGGGGAGCTTACGATCGACCTGTTGGAAGGCGGGCGCGAGACCTTCTTCGTGGCGGGGGGTGTCCTCAAGATCGAGGGATCGAAGCTCGTCATCCTTACCGAATACGCAGGATCGGAGGCCCCGGACGAGCTTCCTTCCGGTGCCCGCATCGATGTGGCGGGCATCCTCGACGCGATGCAGTGAAGGGCCTGAGGCCTCGACTCCCCCTCCGCGCGCGCCGGCGGTCCTGGCGAGCGACAGCGGAGGAGGTGTTGCGGAGGTCCTCTTCCGCGTGGCGCCCGGATTCGCTCCATTCCCCACCCGAGGAGGTCAGGGATTCGGGGAGCTGGATCCGAACTGGGGGGCTTGGATCGCAATGAGATTGGATCTCCACGTTCATACGACGGCGTCCGATGGAGCGTGCGATCCCCGGGAGGTTGTCGCCCTCGCGAGCGCGGGTCGGCTCGACGTGATCTCCATTGCCGACCACGACACCGTGGCCGGCGTCCCCGAAGCCCTCGAGGCGGCCTCGCGGCACAACGTGCACGTCGTTCCGGGGGTGGAGATTAGCAGCACGTTCGGGGATCGTGAGTATCACATCCTCGGATACTTCGTGGACCCGGGGGCCCCGGCTCTCAGGTCTCACCAACGGAGGGCGGTGGCGGGACGTGAGCGGCGGATGCTCGAGATGGTGGCTCGGCTCCAGCGGCAGGGACTCCTCATCGAATACGACGACGTGGCGAGAGAGGCGGGGCCGGGAGGTTCGGCGATCGGCCGTCCGCATCTGGCCCGAGCTCTCGTCGTCCGGGGCTACGCTTCCTCGACGTCCGACGCATTCTCTCGGCTGATTGGGGACGGCCATCCGGCTCACGTGCCGACACGGCTCGCGACACCCGAGGAGGCGGTCGGCGTGATTCTCGCGGCGGGAGGCATCCCCGTCTGGGCTCATCCACCCCCCACCATGAGATCGCGACTCCTTCCGGAGTTCATCCGCGCGGGGCTGCGCGGCTTGGAGGTCTACCGGCCCCGCTCCAGGCCCGATCGCATCGTCGAACTCGAGCGGGAGGCTGAGGCCCTGAGGCTCCTGAAGAGCGGGGGCTCGGACTGGCACTCCGCCGATGGCGGCGCCGCGCTGGGCGATTTCTATGTGACGGAGGACGAGGTCGCGGGCCTGCTCGAGGCGCGAGGGATGTAGCACGTCCGACCGTGCCCTAGAGGCGCTGCGCTCCACCTCCGCCCCCGAACGTCCGCATCAAGCCACGCACGGCCTCCCCCGGATCCGGTGCGCTCATGACGGCTCCGATCACGGCCATACCCGCCGCCCCGGCTCCGGCCACATCGGCCGCCCGCTCCGGCGTGATGCCGCCGATCGCGATCACCGGGATCGAGACGGCATCCACGATGCAGCGCAGCCCGGAGGGACCGATCACTTTCCCGGCGTCGGGCTTGTTGCTCGTCCGGTACACCGTGCCGCAGCCCAGGTAGTCGGCGCCGTCGGCCTCGGCCTGAGCGGCCTCTTCGGGATCGTGGGTGGAGTACCCCACGAGAAAGTCCTCTCCAGCCACCCGCCGCACCGCCTTCACCGGCGGGTCGTCGGATCCGAGGTGGATCCCGTCGGCTCGCGCGGCCAGGGCAACGTCGAGCCGGTCATTCACGAAGAAGAGGGCGCCCCGGGACCGCACGACGGGCAGAAGGGCTTGTGCCAGGCCCAATGTCTCTCTGGCCGTGGCGCCCTTGGCCCTGAGCTGAACGGCCGAAGCCCCCGCCCGAAGCGCTTCTCGCAACACCGCCTCGAGCCCGCGGGGCCGAGCCAGCTCCCGGTCCGTGATCACCACGAGGCGCATCCGACTGGCGAGGTCTGGACGGTTCGACATGCCTCAGGGAGGGACCGATGCCTCCCATTCCCTCCGAGCGCGCGCCGTGGCGCGATTGTGCTCCGAAAGGCTGTGGGTGAAGGTGTGGCTGCCGTCGGGCCGAGCCACGAAGTAGAGGTAGGACTCGTCGGAGGGGTTGAGGGCGGCATCGACGGCTGCGGCGCCCGGTGCGCCGATCGGTCCGGGGGGCAGCCCCGCCTGAGTGTACGTGTTGTAGGGGCTGTCGGCCACGGAGTCGATCGCCGCGAACAGAAGGCGTTCCCTGCGGCCACCGAGAGCGTAGAGCACGGTCGGGTCCGCCTGGAGCAGGTACCCCAGGCGGAGCCGGTTGTGGTAGACGGCCGAGATCGTTGGCATCTCATCGGTCTTGCGCGCCTCAGCCTGGATGATCGAGGCGAGCGTGACGACTTCGCGTTCGGTCATGCCGAGTTCGGCGAGGCGCGCAAGCCGTTCGGACGTCCACATCGAGCGGTAGCGGTCCACCATCGCCTTGACGATCACCCCGAGCTCCACCCCCCTTGCGAATTGGTACGTATCGGGGAACAGATAGCCTTCGAGTCCCGGACCGGGAACGTCCCAGTCCTCATGCGCCGAGCGATTCAAGAGGCGATCCCGGACGGTGTCGGGGTGCTGCTCTGTCACCCGTGCGATCCTCAGGGCCATCTGAGTGAGCGTGAGCCCCTCCGGAACGGTCATTCTCTGGGTGCGGACGCGGCCCGCCGTGAGCTGCCCCAGGATCTCGCTCCACCCCCCTCCCGGAACCAGGTTGTAGTCGCCCCACCGGATTTCGCGGTCCGCCCCCTTGAGCCTTGCGTACAGCCCGAACCACACGGGCCCCCTCACGACACCGCGGTCCACGAGGGTGTCCAGCACCGTCCCGAAGGGCACGCCGGGAGGGACGGTGACCCGTACCGGCTCGGCCCGCTGAGGCGAGCTGCAGGCAAGCGAGACGGTGCAGCCGAGCGCGACCGCCAGACTCGACGCAGCCCTTGAGGGCCGGCGGGACCTCATGAGCGGTGCCTGGCGTCCAGCCAGCTTTGCAGGATCAGCACGGCGGCGATTGCGTCCACGCGGTGCTTTTGCTCTCTCTTCCGCTTCGAAAGCCCGAGGCTCCGCACTGTCCGCTCCGCTCGCGCCGACGTGTACCGCTCGTCTACGAGCTCCACGGGGAGCCCCGAACGCTCGCTCAGCCGCTCGGCGGCCTTCCTGACCGTTCGAGTCCAGTCGGTGTCGTCCCCCGAGGGGGCGAGGGGGAGTCCGACGACGATCGTCTGGGCGCGGTATGCTTCTGCAAGCTTCTTGAGGGCTCCGAGGGGCATCCGTTTGCCGGTCCTGCGCTGCAGTGTCGGGAGCGGCTGGGCGATGACGCCGGTCGGGTCGCTGACCGCCACTCCGATTCGCCGCTTCCCAAAGTCGATTCCCAGTGCGCGCATCTCCCTCCCGGGAACTGTTCGAATACATTACGGCTTGGGGCCGATGCTGAATATACACTCCGAGCGGGTAACGGAGACCACCGAGGCGACCGATGGACGAGGACCAGCCGCTCAGGAATCGACGGATCGACGATCGCGACTGGAATGCCACCCTCCTCGGGTTCATCGTCGGTGCCGGCATCGGCCAGCTCACGGCCCCGGACGCCCGGAACCACCCGCTCCAGCGCATCGGACGCGGCCACCGATCCGAACGGCCCGGGCGCGGATCCGCCCGACAACTCCTCCGAAGACGGGAAGCCGAGGCCGGGTGCCCGCCGGCGGGGCTGCAGGGGTGAACGCTCGTTGATCCCTTCGCGCCTCATCGAGGAGAAGAGGGACGGGCGCGAGCTCGATCCCGACGACCTTGAGCTGTTTCTGAAGGCGTACCTGCGAGACGAGGTTCCCCAATACCAGATGTCTGCCTTCCTCATGGCGGTCCTCTTTCAGGGGCTTTCGCCGGCTGAGCTCGAGCAGATGGTCCACGTGATGATCCACTCGGGCGCGGTTCTTGACCTCGACCACCTTCCGGGCCCCAAGGTTGACAAGCATTCGACGGGGGGCGTGGGGGACAAGGTCTCGCTCGTCCTCGCTCCTCTGGCCGCCGAATTGGGTCTCGTCGTACCGATGATGGCGGGGCGCGGCCTCGGCCACTCCGGGGGGACGCTCGACAAGCTCGAGGCGATCCCCGGCTTTAGAACTGAGCTGAGCCTCTTGGAGTTCGGCGCCATCCTTGAGAAGGTCGGGTGCGCCATGATCGGCCAGACCGCCGAGATCGCGCCCCTGGACAAGCGGCTCTACGAGCTGCGTGACGTCACCGGTACCGTGCCGGCGATCCCCCTGATCGCCGCAAGCATCATGAGCAAGAAGCTCGCCGAAGGCCTCGACGCTCTCGTCCTCGATGTGAAGGCGGGCTCTGGGGCGTTCGTTCCGGATCTCGACGATGCTCTGGACCTGGCGCAGACCCTGGTGGGGATCGGCGTGGGCCGCGGCACCCCCACCGTGGCACTGGTCACGGCGATGGACCGTCCCCTGGGGCGCGCCATCGGTAACACGCTGGAAGTGCGCGAAGCCGTCGAATGTCTCGATGGCGGGGGTCCGTCCGACCTCAGGGCCGTCGTGACAGCTCTAACCGCCGAGATGCTGGTCCTGGCCGGGGCCGTGTCGGATCTCGAGGAAGCCGAGCGGCGTTCCCGAGAAGTCCTTGCGTCGGGGGCGGCCTTGGGGCGGTTCCGGAGGCTCGTCGAGGCTCAGGGAGGCGATCCCCTCATCGTCGAGGATCCGGGGCTGCTGCCTTCGGCGCCGGTGCGCCGGGAGGTGCATGCAGGCGGTCCCGGAGTCGTGGAGGCGGTGGCCCCCAGACTCCTTGGTCAAGCGCTCGTCGAAATGGGCGGGGGTCGCCTGGCGCTGGGTAACACCGTCGACCCCGCCGTGGGCTTTGTCGTGGACGTGCGTCCGGGAGACCCGATCGGGCTCGGCGATCGGCTCGGCGAAGTCCATGCCGCTACCGACGCTTCTGCGGAGCTGGGGGCCGCTACGTTCCGGGAGGCCGTCACCGTCGGACGCGGAACGGCTTCGCCGTCTCTGCCACTGATCTCGCACCGGGTCGCACAGCACGGCATCGAAGAGCGCGACGGGCCTCCATAGCCCCGGAGAGCGAAGATCAGTGTCCGGGAGAGTTGGTCGCGTCGGGGATGCGGAAGAGGCGGGAGTCGTCGCGATCACAGTACTCGGTCGGCTCCGTGCCGGGCAGGAAGAGCTCGGGGACCTGGTCTTCTTCGCGACACCAGCGAGACGCGAGCTTTCCGGTGGCCCTGTCGATCAGGCGGGTGACGAGACCTCCGGGGACCGCCCACGGCTCGGGGACTGGAACGACCGGTTCCCGCATCTCTTCGTCGGCGGCCGCCGGGTCACCGTAGTAGACGCGACGCATGAAGCTGCCCCACACCGGGGCAGCGTCGCCCCCGCCGGTCGCGCCGCCTGCGCGGATCGACAGCGGCAGATCCAGCCCGAACCAGACCGTGGCAAGAAGGTTGGGCGTGAAGCCGTGGAACCATACGTCGGTGCCGTCGTTCGTGGTGCCGGTCTTTCCCGCCGCCACCACCTCCCGGTCGAGCCCGGCGACGATGCGCACCGCGGTGTAGCCGGTGCCGCCGTCGACGACCCCCTGTAGCAGCGAGACCATGATTCGTGCGACCAGCGGATCGAGCACCTGCGTCCGCTCAGGCTGTGGATCCCAAATGAGGCGGCCCTGGGCGTCCTCGACCCTCAGGATCGGGAAGGGGCGTACCTTGGTGCCCAGGTTCGCGAGAACGGAGTAAGCCTCGGCCATCTCGATCGGGAGGACCTCCGCGGCCCCGATGGCCGTCGAGGGGAAGCGCTCGATCTCAGTCCTGATCCCCATTCTTCGGGCCGTCTGCGCCACACTCTCGAGTCCCACCTCCTGGGCGAGCTTGATGGCGATGATGTTCTGGGACCTCATGAGGCCGGTCCGAATCGTCATCGGCCCCTCGAAGCGCTCGGTGAAGTTGGCGGGCCTCCACTCGGTGCCGTCGACCTGCATCGTCACGACCGGCGCGTCGAGGACGACGAAGGTGGCGGGGATACGGGCGGCCACTGCGGCCGTGTAGACGAACGGCTTGAACGCCGAGCCGGCCTGCCGGAGAGCTTGGGTGGCCCGGTTGAACTTCGAAACCTCGAAATCCCGCCCGCCAATCATCGCACGGACGGAGCCGGTCCATGGGTCAAGCGAAACGAGGAGCCCCTGGACATAGTGCAGATCGGTCATGTCGACTCCTGACGCCACGGAGTCCACATAAGCCTCGTAGCTCAGATGCTCGAAGCCGGGCCGGGCCTCGATGCGGGCCCAGCCCTCCGCCATGGAGGTTTCCGCCGCCCTCTGCATGCGGACGTCCAGCGTCGTGTAGACTCGGAGCCCGGCCGTGTAGAGCTTGCTCCCGAAGCGGTCGTCGAGGATCTGTCGGGCCCACTCCACGAAGTACGGGGCGATACGGCCTCCGGCTACGGCACGTTCGGTCGGAATGGGCGCCGAGGTGTACCGCTCCAGGTCCTCCGGCGGGAGGAAGCCTTGCTCGACCATCCTCCGGAGCACGAGGTCGCGCCTTCGTCGCGCGTTCTCCGGTTGCAGTAGGGGGCTGTAGGAGCCCGGCAGGTTCGGGATGGCAGCCAGGAGCGCCGCCTCGGCAGGATTCAGCTCCGACGCGCCCTTGGCAAAGTAGTTCCGCGCGGCTGTCTGAATGCCCCACCAGCCGTGCCCGAAGTAGATTTCGTTGACGTAGGCCTCGAGAATCTGGTCCTTCGTGTAGGAGCGCTCGAGGGCGAACGCGACCTGGAGCTCCTTGAGCTTGCGGACCAGGCGACGTTCGAAACCGATCTCGCTTTCGAACATGTTCCGGGCGAGTTGCTGGGTGATCGTGCTGCCCCCGCCCAGATTACGGCCGGTCACCACTCCCACGACCGCCCTCGCGACGCCAAGGGGATCCACGCCGCGGTGGCTGTAGAAACGCCGGTCCTCCACTGCGATGAACGCGTCCCGCACATGGTCTGGAAGCGAGTTGATAGACACCGGCGTGCGCCGCTCAAGGCCGACCTCGGCGAGGAGCCGGCCGTCGTGGCTGAGGAGCTTACTCGTCTGCTCAGGCTCGAAGGTGCGGATCTGCGCCACCGAAGGGCAGTCGGCGCAGAGGTTCCTCCACGAGCCCCACGCCAGTCCGGCCCCCGCTCCGACCAACAGGGAGGCGATGAGAATCAACAGCCGGTGCCGTGATCGCTTCTTGGTCACGTAGCGCGCTCCGTTATCTCCTATACGCGTTGTACACGCCCCGAGTGCCACCCGCCCTGGGCCGAGGTCCCCAAACAATGTACGTGTGCGGGGCGATACGGGTCACCCTCCGTCGACAGGGCTCCCTGACGATCGTGCAGCTTTTGTGCCACCATGCCCCCCGCCGGTGCCGGGGTCCACTGCCGTGAAAGGCTGGTGGCGGCTGGGATGCGGTGCCCTTGACCGAGGCCACAACCCTCGGCACTGTCTGTCGCGGATGCTTCACGCTTCCGGTTGGGGCGGTCTCGATGCCGCCGAAACCGGCGGATCCGACCTTGAGAATAGACTCCGAGACGTGTCGAGAAGCCTTGGGACGACGATGGCGTCTGGTCCGAGATCCGATGAGCGTAACGACGAGGCGCTGTACGCCCTAGGCGGGACGGGGAGGCTGGAACCGGGCCCGGCGCCCGATCACCTCGAATCCGTGGACGTGGAGGCGGCCAGCGGCGATACCGTCCCCCGCCTCATGGGCGTGACCAACCGCGACGTGATGGAGGCTTCGACCCCCCACCTGGACGATGTCGTGCTCTTGGAGGACCGATATGGCAGCCCTTCCCCGACTTCGTGAGCCGCGAGGTCCGCGGATCGCGACGAGGGCTGGGGAGGCGCCGGGGATGCGCGTCCCGCTCACGCTGCCGCTGGTCGCCGTCCTTGCCTGCACCCCGGTTCCGGCCGAACGGGATACGGACCTCGTGACGTCGTCCGATGCGTCGTTGGCCGAGGCCGCGGCCCGACTGCTTCCCGAGCTCGCCGAGCGCTCCGGGCTGGAGCTGAAAGCACCGGTCCGGCTGGAGCGCCGAACGCGCGACGAACTCCAACGCTACCTGGAATTCAAGCTCGACCAGGATCTTCCTGTCGCCGAGGCGGAGCTTCTCACCGAGTCGTATGGTCTGCTCGGCCTGCTCTCCCGGGATCTGGATCTGCGCGCGGCGCTGAAGGGGCTTTATCTGGAGCAGGTCGCCGGATTCTACGACCCTGACTCCACCGCGCTCTTCGTGTTGGACGATCAGCCCGAAGAGGCCCTGGAGTCCCTTCTGGTGCATGAGTTGGTGCACGCGATCCAGGACCAGTCGGTAGACTTGGGCGCCCTCACGGATCGAACCCTCGGCAACGACCGCCAAGGGGCGGCGCAGGCGGCAATCGAAGGCCACGCCACGCTCGTCATGTTCGAGTTCCTTACGGCGCTCCAGGGAGGGTCCGCGAACCCGAAGGGGGCCGACAACCTGACCGAGCAGTTGCGTCCGGCTCTTGAGCGCGCTCGGTCCCAGTCGCCGGCGTTGGCACAGGCTCCCCTTCTGCTCCAAGAATCTCTGCTCTTTCCCTACCTCAAAGGGGCGGCCTTCGTGGAGGCCCTCTGGAAGCAGGAGCCGGGCAGGCCTCCACCCTTTGGAGCCCACCTTCCGATCTCTACTGAGCAGGTGCTTCATCCTGAGCGCTTCATCGGGCAGCGGCGGGATTCTCCCGTGGTGATCGATCTGGCCACACCGGCCGGGTGGAGCCGACTGTACGAGGACGGCCTGGGTGAGCTCGAGACGGGCATCCTCCTGGAGACGCATACCGGCTCGCGCGGCCCGGCACAGGGCTGGGACGGGGACGTCTACCTCCTGCTCGGGGGGGGAGACGGCACAAGGGCGTTAGTATGGGTGAGCATCTGGGACAGCACGAACCAGAGGGGAGCGTTCGTCGACGCGCTTGGCCGCGACATGAGCGGTTTTCCTTTGCCCGCCTCGATCGGCGCCATCGACGTGGACGGCCGACCGGGCGCCCTTCTCCGAGTCGGGACCGATTCCGAAATCAAGGCGTCGCTGAAGAGCCCGGAGGGGTCGTGACGCAGGTGGGGGCCCGTCGGGGGACCTCGACAGCGGTGCGCTCGGGGGGGCACTCGACCGACTACCCCGTTCTCGTGGGTCGAGGCCTTCTCGACTCTCTTCCCGCTCTCCTCGAAGAGTACGCACCCGCTCATCGGTACGCCGTGATCTGCGACTCCAACGTAGCCGAGCTCTACGGGGGAAGGGTGCTTCGGCTGATGGAGGAGGCGCGCCTCGGGACCGAGCTGTTCTCCTTCCCGGCGGGGGAGCGGCACAAGACCCGGGTCGCATGGGCTGAACTGACCGACGCGCTACTGAAGGGAGGATTCGGCCGCGACTGCTGTGTGGTTGCGCTCGGCGGCGGGGTGGCCGGTGATCTTGCCGGCTTCGTCGCCGCGACCTACATGCGGGGGGTGCCGGTAGTTCAGGTGCCCACAAGCCTCGTTGCCATGATTGACGCGTCGGTCGGGGGAAAGACGGGCGTGGACGTGGAAGTGGGCAAGAACCTGGTGGGGGCGTTTCATCCGCCTAGGTTCGTGCTGGCCGACCCCCGCGTGATCCGAACGCTTCCGCGCCGTGAGCGCGCCCAGGGGCTGGTCGAGGCGGTGAAGCACGGCGCGATCATGGACGCGGCGTATCTCGAGGCGCTCGAGCAGAACCTGCCGGCTCTCCTGGCCGGCGACGCCGGACCCCTCGAGAAGGCCGTGGCGCGCTCGGTGGAGCTCAAGGCGGGGGTCGTGTCCTCGGACGAGCGCGAGTCGGGTCGTCGGGAGATCCTGAACTTCGGCCATACGTTGGGTCACGCGATCGAGGCTGCCTCCCGCTTCCGGATTCCGCACGGGACCGCGGTCGCCGTGGGCATGTGCCTCGAGGCCCGTCTCGGCGAGCGTCTCGACGTCACCGAAGCCGGGACCAGCGACCGCCTCGCCCGGACGGCGAGAGCCCTAGAGATCGAGATCGAGGTTCCACGGGGAGCCGAGCTCGGCGAGGTGATGGACTCGCTCGCGGTCGACAAGAAGGCCCGGCTCGGTCAACCGAGATTCGTGCTGCTGTCTCGAATTGGCGTCGCGTGCCGCTCCGAGGATTCCTGGAGCCAGCCGGTAGACGAGGACTTGGTCTCGGATACGTTGACTCGGATGTGGAGCGATGGATGGTGAAGCGAACCCTCCGCGACCGCCGATCCGAAGCGTGTCCCCCCGCGACCCTGAGGCGGAGTCCGGTCTGCCGATGATCGGGATGGATCGGATTCTCCGGGATGGGATGCTGCCGCCGACGTCGGCGGTCTCTCGGATCGCCGGAGCGGTCTCGGACTTGGTTTCGTCGCTGTGTGTCGATAGGCACGACCCTTCGGGTTCCGGCCGCGCACAATTGCCGAGGTCATGGGCCAGCGTGTTCGGGACCGCGTCACATCCGCACCGACATGGACACCCTGTGAAGCCGGTGGCGTGGCCGTCGTCGCTCGTCACCTTCTTCAGTGAGCGGCTGCCGCCCCCCGTGGAGTGAGCGATGTCGCCGAGCCACCTCGCGCTCGTTGGGGGGTGGATCTTGAACGGGGCACAACGGGGTCCATTTGGTTGGGCGGGGGCAAGGGGTTATAATCGACGTGGCCACTCGTTTACCTCCGGCGAGTTGAGGACCAACCTCACACATGCCAGGTGGTGCGACAGGCTGCGGATGGCTTGCGTCTTCGGGCGAGGCCATTCGAGCGTGCGACGTGCCCGACCAGGGCGCTTCCGTCTAAGAGGGCGTCAGTTGCTGGTGGGCCAGCTTACGGACGACTAGGGTTCCCAAGCGCCTCCACTTCGTGGACGAATCCCGGCTGAGGGGCACAGGCAAGGTCTGTGCGGCGGGGGGAACACCCGTCACGCGAAGACTCGGGCCGACGACGCGCGCTGCGAAGCACAAAGGACTGCCGGGCACTCTGACCTCGGCCCCCCTTACCCCTGCCAGCTTCGACATCCAACGGGGATGCGATCGGCTGGCACGGGTGGGGAGGTCTTGCGAGTGCGGCCGGCGCACACCAATCGCGAGAAGGAACCACCAATGAAACCGTATTCACAGGCCCATTACGCCGAGGGCCTTGCCAAAGCGTCGGCCGGTGCCCCCAACGCCGCTCTCTTGATCGACTTCGACAACGTCACGATGGGGATGCGAAGCGATCTATCCAGGGAGCTGAAGAGCCTGCTCCAGTCGGACATCATCCGCGGGAAAGTGACCGTGCAGCGTGCGTACGCCGATTGGCGCCGCTACCCCCAGTACATCGTTCCGCTCTCCGAAGCCTCCGTCGATCTCATCTTCGCCCCTGCATACGGGAGCTCGAAAAAGAACGCCACCGATATCCGGATGGCCATCGACGGATTGGAGCTCGTCTTCATTCGTCCGGAGATCGGGACCTTCATCCTTCTGACCGGAGACTCGGACTTTTCGAGTCTGGTGTTGAAGCTCAAGGAGTACGGCAAGTACGTCATCGGTGTCGGAATCCAGGAGTCGAGTTCCGACATCCTCGTCCAGAATTGCGACGAGTACTACTCGTACACGAGCCTCACGGGCCTGCGGAAGACCAGCGACACCGTGGGCAGGCAGTCCGATCCCTGGGAACTCGTGGGGCAAGCGCTGGACCGAATGGCCAAACGGCAGGATGTCATGCGATCCGATCGCCTCAAGCAGGTGATGATGGAGATCGATGAGAACTTCAGCGAAGGGAGCTACGGCTTCAGCAAGTTCTCCAAGTTTCTGGCCGAGGCGTCGTCGCGTGGTGTCGTGCAACTCCGTAAGCTCGAGAACGGGCAGTACGAGGTGAAGCCTGCGACTCCGGCGTCGGGCTCGGACAAGGGCGAGGCAGACCGCCGGAGCCGGTCGGCCTCCCGAAGGACCCGAGCGCGGAAGGCACGCGCCGACAAGTCCGGCCCACCGGGCGCGACTCCGCGTCTCGAATCCGCTGAAGAGCCCGGTCCCGGTCCGCTGCTTGCCGCCTACGAGCTCGTGCTCGCGTGTCTCGAGACCGACAAGAACGACGGAAAGGAATCGGTCCGGGATTCCGACTTGAAGCGAAGAATGCTCAAGCGGGATCCGGCCTTCGACGAGGCCGAGCTCGGCTTCAGGAAGTTCAGTCAATTTCTGCTGCAGGCGAAGGAGCACGGTGTCGTCGACCTCGAGAAGACCGAGACAGGGAACTACCGGGTCTCCCTCGGTGAAGGCAACTCCACTGTCGAGCCGCCGCCTCGGGGGCCCCGTTCGGCCGAAACTCCTCCCACGGCCACGCCGCCTGAGGGCCGTCGAACGGCTCGGGCCGTCGGACCGAAGGGGCCGGTGGCCTCCAATCGATTGGGGCCGCGCGGCAGCTCTCGGAGGCATCCCGTCCGGACCGAGGGCCCGATTCTCTTTGAAGGACAGGCGGTTCGCGCAAGTCCGAAGGCACGACAGGAGGCTCCCCCGACCGGCCTGTCTCCGGACCGCCTGGGCCTCCCCAGCGGGAGGGAGGCGACGATGAGATACCTCGCCAATTCCTACAAGGGTGTGGGCAAGAAGACTGCCGAAGCGCTGGTTGACGCGTTTGGCAAGGATCTCTTCGATGTTCTTCAACGCTCTCCAGAGCGGGTGAGGGAAGTCGTGCCCCGCCGGGCCGAGCAGGTCCTCACCGGATGGCGAGCCGACTACGCCAGACGGAAGGAGGCGCCGCCTCGGGAAGAGGAGTCCGTGAAGGTGCCGACATCCGGCCCCGAACGGGCGACGCGCCGCAAGAAGGACGGCGAAGGGCGTCGCCGTCCCGCACGAGGATCGGCCTCCACCGAGAAACGTGGATCGAGCGAGCGCAAGACGATGAAGCGACAACCGCGTTCGGGGAGCGGCGGTGGCGGAGGCGCGCCCGTGAAGGGGTCCCCCGCGGGATCGGTCCTCCGAGGCCGCGGTACGCCGAGAAGAACGCGCCCCGGTTCCCGTCGGCAGTCCTTGCGTTCGGATCAGGAGTCGGGCTGACCGAGAGCGGACTTGTGGGCCTTCAAGAGAAGACGTGGTGGGCGGATCCGCCCTCGAACGAAGCTCCCAGGGAGCGCTTCTTCGCCCGTCCTGCCGAGGAAGTGGCGCCCGAGCTTCTCGGTAAGCGCCTCGTGTCCACGGTCGACGGCAGGAGGGCCGAGGGGGTCATCGTGGAGGTGGAGGCATACCTCGGCCCTTCGGATCCGGCCTCCCATGCGGCTGCGCGGGTCGGCCGAACGCGGCGAAACGCCGCCATGTTCGGTCCACCTGGCTTGGCGTACGTCTATCGAAGCTACGGGATACACTGGTGCCTGAACGTGGTCACGGGGGCCGAGGGCGATCCGTGCGCGGTTCTCATTCGGGCTATCGATCCGCTTGCCGGGTTGGGCGTCATGAGGGAACGGAGGGGTCGGCCTCGTGATCTGGGCTCCGGCCCCGGGAAGGTCGGTCAGGCGTTGGGCGTGAGCGGAGCTCTGGACGGGCACGACCTCGCTTCCCCTCCACTGAGGCTTCTGGGGGGTTGGCCTGTAGGGCCGGGCTCGATCGGTGTATCCCCTCGAATCGGGATCAGTCGCGCGGTTGAATGGCCACTGCGTTTCTTCGTTCTGGGCAACGCCTCGGTGTCTCGGCGGCGGCATTGAGCGTCGCTTGTCCGAGCGGTTGCGGGTCGGTAAATTGGTAGTCCAAATCGTTGAAGGGCAATGAATTGGAGTATACGGCATTGGATATCATTGTGTGCGTGAAGCGGGTCCCGGACACCGAGACCCGCGTCCGGATCGCCCAGGGTCAAAGGGATATCGATCCGGCTGGAGTCAAGTACGTCATGAGCCCGTATGACGAATTCGCTCTCGAAGCGGCGCTTCGCACGAAGGAGGAGAGAGGCGAAGGTGATGTCACGCTGCTGACCCTGGGTGACGAGGGTTCGCTGGAGACGTTGCGAGCCGGGCTGGCCGTCGGCGCCGACGCCGCCGTTCTGCTCAAGGGGAACGTCACGATGGACGGGCTCGCCACCGCCAAGACCCTGGCTCGGGAACTCGCTGATCGGGACGCTCCCCTCGTACTCTTCGGCGTGAAGGCGATCGACGACGATCAGCAGCAGGTGGGGCCGATGGTGGCCACGCTGCTCGGCCAGCCCTGCGCCACGAACGTAGCAAGCTTCCAAGTGACCGACGGAGTGGTGACGTGCCGTCGAGAGGTGGAGGGCGGGGTCGAGGTGGTCGCCCTTGAGCTCCCGGCTGTCGTGTCGCTCACGAAGGGCCCCTCCGAGCTACGCTACGCCTCCCTCAGGGGCATCATGGCGGCGAAGAGGAAGCCGTTGGAACAGAAGACCGTGGCGGCGGTGCCGAGTCGCATCACGGTCGATGGCCTCGACTATCCCCCGCCCCGCGAGGAGGGTCGCATCGTGGGTGAAGGCGCCGAGGCCGTGCCGGAGCTGGTCCGGCTCCTTCGGGAAGAAGCGAACGTTCTATAGGAGACTAGGCGAGGCCGAACCCGGGTCGCGGACCCGCAAGACACTGGAGATACGAATGGGCGATATTCTCGCCTTCGCGGAGCAGAAGGCCGACCAAGTCAGGCCCGTGGGCAATGAAGTCGTGTCTACGGCCGCGCGCAGGGCGGTCGAGCTGGGCGGGTCAGCGCATGCCCTCGTCTTGGGCGGGCCGGGCGTGGGTCTCGGTGCGAGGGGCCTCGGCGGCTACGGTGCAGCCCGCATTCGTGCGGCGGAAGACAACGCCTTGGCCGAGTATTCGCCCGGAGCCTACGCTTCAGTCGTCGCCGATTTCGTCAGGTCGAGTGACTACGACGCGGTCCTGTTCCCGGCGACCGCGCAGGGTAAGGACCTTGCTCCCCGGGTGGCGGCGTTGCTCGATACCCCCTTGGCGGCCGACGTCACGCGCCTCGAGGTGAAGGCGGGCGAACTCGTAGCGGTTCGCCCCGTGTACGCGGGCAAGGCTCTGGCCCGGATCAGGATCCAGGCGTCTCCCTCTGTCATCTCAATACGGCCCAATGCTTTTGGCGCCGAGGAGATCGAGGCTGAGGGCTCGGTGGAGGCTCTGGCACCGAAGATTCCCGCGGACGACGGGATGCGCACTCTGGAGCTCCTGGCTCCCGAGGGCGGATCGGTGGACGTGGCTGAGGCGCGCGTCATCGTCTCGGGAGGCCGTGGAATGAAGGACCCGAAGAATTGGACGCTTCTCGAGGACCTCCGGCACGCCCTCGGTCCCGGTACCGCTCTCGGTGCGTCGAGGGCTGTGGTCGACGCGGGATGGAGGCCTCACTCCGAACAGGTGGGGCAGACCGGCAAGACCGTGGCGCCCACGTTGTATTTCGCCATCGGCATATCGGGTGCGATCCAGCACCTCGCGGGCATGAGAACGTCCCAGACGATCGTCGCCGTGAACAAGGACCCCGACGCTCCCATCTTCGGCGTGGCTGACTACAGCATCATGGGTGACGCGTTCGAGGTGTTGCCGCGACTCACCGAGGAGATCCAGGCCCTCCGGGCGGAGGGATAGCGCCCGCGCGCCGACCTCCCACGAGGCCTCGAAACCTCCTCCGTCAGGACGACATCCCAGGCACGTCGTGCAAGAGGAGCACGTCCACCCGGGAGCCCGCCTTCACCGCTCCCGTCCCTTCCGGAATCACGGCCAAACCGTCGGCCATCCCCAGGCTACGGACAAGGCCGGAGCCCTGATGTCCGGCGAGCACGGCCTCCGGACCGTCCGCTCCGGCCGCAAGCGTGACGCGTAGGCAGGTGGTGAGGCCTGGCGGCGAGGTCATGTCTTCAGACGCGCGAGCCCGGATCGTCGCGCGATGGACGCGCGCGTGCCCGGCGAGAGCCAACAGAAACGGACGAACGAGCATCTCGAAGGTCACGAAGGTCGAGGCCGGGTTGCCCGGCAGGCCGAAGACCGCCTGATCCGGCAGGCCCTCCCGGGCGAGGTGGCCAAAGCTCACAGGGGTGCCGGGCCGGATCCTGACCCTCCAGAACGCGAGCCTGAGACCTAGGTCGTCGAGCACCCGCTTGAAGAGGTCTGCCTCGCCCATGGACGCTCCGCCGACCGTCACGAGGACATCCGCATCCCGAGCTCTTTCCACGTGTCTGCGAATATCAGTGGGATCGTCTCTGGCGATCCCGAGCCGCAGAGGCGTAGCTCCGGCGAGATGTACGGCTGCGGCGATGACGTGGCTGTTGCTCTCGGGGATGCGGTCAACGCCGGGTGAGCCCGCCTCGACGTCGTGAAGCTCGTCCCCGCTCGCGAGGATAGCCACCAGCGGCTTGCGCCTCACCGGCACCCGTTCGATCCAGGCGCTGGCGAGAACACCGATCTGGCCCGGCCCGAGACCCGTGCCCGCCGGGAGGATGACGTCGCCCCGGCTCCAGTCTTCCGCGGCCGGTCGCACGTGCCTGCCGACGTCCCGGTTGGAATGGATGAGGATGCGGCCGGGCTCGCCCTGCTCCCGGTCCGTATCCTCGACGCGGATGACGGTGTCCGCGCCGGTCGGGACGGGAGCGCCGGTCATGATGCGTACGGCGCTGCCGCTGGTCACCTCTCCCTCGAAGCGTGCGGCGGCCAGCACGGCGCCGATCACGTTGAGCCCTACGGGTTCGTCCCGGCTGGCCTTCGCCACGTCGTCTCCGCGGACGGCATACCCGTCCATAGCACTACTCTCCCACGGAGGTTGCCTGGACGGGGCGACGACATCGGACCTCAGCGCCCGCCCGATCGCGTCCCGGAGCGGTACGTCTTCCTCCTCGGGCGGGATCGCCGCGGCAAGGATCCGCCTCAGTGCCTCGCCTACCGACAGCCAATCGGCCGCCCTGGACTCGAAGTCCGTCATCGGAGGGTCGGGTGGGGTGTCATGCGGATCCCTAGAATCTCCAGCTGGCTCCCGCAGAGAGACTCTGGGCCGCCACCCATTCGTCGTTGGGAATGGCTCCCAGGTCGGCATCGGTCGTGAGCCACCCGGTGGGCGTGCTGACCTTCCACAGGTTCAGAACCGCATCCGACCGAAGCACGAATCGACGGCTCGGGTGGAACTGAACGCCTGCGACGAGAGTGCCGATAAACTTGCTCCCGAAGTTGAACCGATCGGGTTCCGGCATCTCGGCAGCCTCCTCGAGGGCGCGGTCCAGATTGGTGCTGAGAGCCATCCCGCCGCCAGCTCCTATGAACGGCTGCAGTCCGTGCCACGCGCGGTGTCCGGTCAAGTTGAGCCTGAACCGGGCTTCGACGGCTACGAGGTCGATCGAAGCCTCTCCCAGAGTCTGATCGTCTTCGGGCCGACGGATGTCGATCACGTCGCGCTGGCCTCTGAAGACGGTCGCATCCCCTTCGAAGGCGAGGGCGCTTCCAAACGAGATGGAGTAGCGCCCGCCGACTACCGTCGCCGCCTTCGGGCCGAGATTCAGCTGACCTGCGTTCAGGCTCGTGACGCCCATGAAGAGGCCCCCCTCCTGTGAGCGCTCGATGAAGTGATACGCCGAGGGGATCGCCTGTGCGGCGAGTGAGCCGGAATCGAGCAGAAGCGCTCCGAGAAAGGGGAGAAGGCTCGTTCTCAGCTGCGGCATAGAACCTGGTTCGGCATTTTGATGGGTGACAATTGACGGACCCTCGACGGTGTGAACAGATTCGAATGACCATGTCTGACACCCCCGAAAGCGCCGGAAGATCGTTCTTTCAACACCGCCTGTCGAGGATCGTTTCAGCACGATGACCGTGGACTATCTGCGGCGGCAGGCTGTGGCCGTCGTTCTTTGCGGCTCCCTTGCGACGGCGGCGAGTGAAGGTCTCGGGGGGCAGACGGCTAGGGTCGCGGTAGACGAGAACTTCCGAGCTCAGCCGAACGGCACCCTGCTCGGCCGGCTCCAGGCAGGCGCGGCCCTCGACGTGCTGGACGTCTCGGACTCGTGGCTTCAGTTCGATCTGAACGGGTGGGTCTGGGAACGATCTCTGCGGGTGACGGGCCGGAGCGACCTCGGCCTCGTCGTATCGGAGCCCGGCGGTGAGAACATCCGGGCCACGCCGGCAGGGGATATCGTCGGCCGATTGGAGCAGGGCACTCTACTCAGGGAGATCGAGAGGGCTCCGGGCTGGGTCAGGGTGCGTCGACGGTCCTGGGTGTGGGGGCCGTCAGTGGAACTCGACCATGTCGTGGCGGAGCGGCCTCGGCGGAGGGCCGAGGCCGCTCCCGGTGAGCCGTGGCTCACAAGCGGCGGGAGGGCGGCGGCCATTCTGAGCGCCCCGAACGGAGACACGGTGGCAACGGCGGCGGCGGGGGCGAATCTGAGGCTCCTCGCCCGGGAAGGGAACTGGGCGAGGGTTAGGGTCGACGGGTGGACGTGGCTTCCGGAGGGGAGTACCGAGGCGAGAGACACGATCGCCGTCACCGATGTCGATGTCTCGGATGTAACTGCGACGCCCTCCAGCTACCGGGGTCGCGTGCTCCAATTGGACCTTCAGTTCATCTCCCTCGAGCGGGCCGGGAAGCTCCGCACTGATTTCTACGAGGGTGAGCCTTTCCTGCTCACCCAGGCGGGGAGGAGGGAAGGCGTGTTCGTCTACGTTGCAATCCCTCCCGAGCGCCTCGGGGAGGCTGAAGGCCTGAGCCCCTTGGAGCGGATTCGCGTCATCGGGCGGGTCAGGACCGGAGCTTCGACTCTGACGGGGAGCCCGATTCTGGAATTGCTTTCTCTGACGACCATCGCGCGCTGACCGGTTCAGTGTGGCGTCGATTCCTTGCCGGGGCCAGGATACCTGCGGCCTAGCGGATCCTCGGGTCCATTTCTGGGTCTGGACGCCGACGGGGCCACGGCCGGGCCGATGCGGCGGCCCCGTCCGCATGGGAGGCGGCCCGCCCTGAAGGCAGCTCCCACCGGCTCCCTTTGCGTCTTGGCACTCAGGCATCGGTCGCGGCCGGCTTGCGGACCCTCACCCTCAAGGAGGCATCGTCTGCCGATGATCCGAGAAGCAAGGGTCTGCTTGTGAGCAGGCGATGAGGGTCCGGGGGGTGGACGCGGCCTGCAAGCGGGACCGTTTGGCTCACAATCTTGAGCACCTGCATTCGAATCTCTAACGGATGCCGATTGAGCGCCGAGCGGTGCGAATCCTCTCCGGAACGAACACGTAGTGTCCAGTGTCTACCTTGAGCTAAACGATCCTCCGAGGGCGCCCATGCGTTGTCCTACCTGTGGTGAGCATCTGAGGGAAGACGAGGCCGTCTGTCCCACCTGTGGGGCGGCGGTCTCGTCTCAATCGGTGGCACGTCCTGTGGCGATCGGGGTTCGGCGCTGCCCCCGATGCCAGTACCTGGGGAACGGGATCGAGTACTTCAAGCGGCCCGGCCACATGGGCTTGCTTATCGGTGTTTCGCTGTTTTCGTACGGTCTCGGAGGCCTTGCGTACTGGCTGGCCCGCCGTAAGCACCGGATCTGTCCCCAATGTGGGTTGGGTTGGGAGAAGGCCGACGTGCTCAGTCCCGGAGCCACCCGCTCCCCAGCCCCGACGGCGATAGCCGGAGCCGGCCTCCAGTTCGGGGCGGATGAGCCACTCCCCAAAGGGGGGATCGGTCGACGAGTTCTGGGCGCGGCCCTGGTCCTTGCAGCCGCACTGGTGATTTCGGTGGGCTTCGCCGAGCTGAACCTCGCCGCGGTGGCCGTCGGAAGCGTGATGGGAGCCGGAGGCACGGCGACTCTGTGGTGGGGCCTCAAGGCGCGACAGGACCGGAGGACGGCCCTCATGGCGCGCCTCCAGCGGCGAGTACTGCTCCTTGCGACCGAAAAGGGCGGGGCACTTACGGTGACCGAGGTGGCCGCCGCCCTGAACCTCTCCTTAACTGCGGCGGAAGGCGTGCTGGAGTCGATGGACGACGGGTTGCGGGTCCGGTCGGATGTGACGAACCAGGGGATCATCGTGTACGAGTTTCCGGAGGTGCAGCATCATCCCCGCCTGGGGTCGGCCTCGAACGATTAATATCAGTCTCGGGGACTGCCGGGATCCCTTTCCCCGGCGAGTGCCTCCCTCAGCCGGGCGGAGCGAGTCAACCAGACTCCCCCGGTGATCACGACCGCACCTGTGAGCTGCAGAGCGGACGGGCGTTCGCCCAGCCAAATGGCCGCGGTGATCAGGGCCACGACCGGGACGAGGTTCGAGAAGACTGCCGTGCGCGCGCTGCCGATCCGCTGAAGCCCGTGATTCCACAGCAGATACGCGATGCCGATGCCGAGGATTGCGGCGTAGGCCACTCCGGCCCACGCCAACGTGGAGACCGAGCCCGGATCCATGCGTGCCAGCGACGGAACTCCGGCGGCCAAGAGCCCGGGGGTCGCAACCCAGAGCGTCCAGGATGTCACTGCGAGGGCACCGTACTTCTGGGTCAAGTCTCGGGCTCCAACCGAATAGACGGACCACGTGATGGCGCTGCCGAGCACCAGCAAGTCTCCCCAGGGGACAGAGCCGCGGGCGCCCATCTCAGGTCCTCCTCCGGTCACGACCATCACCACTCCGAAGAGAGCTGCCAACACACCCAGCCACACGACCGTGGTGTGCTGCTCTTGGCCGATGGCGGTGGAGAGCACGAGCGTCCAGATCGGCGTCGTCGCCAGGACGAGGCTCGCGTTTCCGGCGAAGGTCGCGTCGAGCCCGTAGATGAACGCCAGCTGGTAGACGAGGTGGCCGAGCACTCCCAGGACTGCGATCCGAGCCCAGTCCTTCCGTCGGGGGAAGGGGATGGGTCCCCGGAACCGCAGAAGAAGGAACAGGGTCGTCGAGGCGATCGGGAACCGGAAGGCGTTGAACGCCAAGGGCTCGATCTCGGTCAGGACGACCTTGATGACAGAGAAGTTGACTCCCCAGATCAAGCAGAGGGTCACCAGCCCGAGGTCGGTCCAAAGGACGGACACCTCGGCGCGGGCGGAGTGACGCAGGGGTCGCACCCGCGCGGCGCTCGAGCTCGGTGAGGCGTTGGGCGACAGGGGACCTGACACGGATACCGTTGTTTCTCACTTGGGGGCACTCCGCCAACGAGGCGGGTCGCCCGGAAGCTATCTGGTCCGAACTGGATGTCCACATACGGTGCCGTGACGCGATCCGAGGTGCCCCCTCCACAAATGGCACACGATCCCTGCAGGTCGCCGGATTCCGGACTACGGTTTCATCGTGCGCGCTGGAAGAGGAGAGTCGGGGGGCCCTAGATTGGCATCCGCCACCGTGCCTGCGGCGTCCGGCGTCTTGCGGTCGATGCACTGGCTCGGTGGACTGGCACTTTCCGGGAGATCGCGGGTTTCAGACCGACGCTGCAGCGAGCGCCGGCGCGCTGATCCCGGCCGCTACGGGGGTGCGACCCGCCATGAACGCCGAGCCTTACCGATGAGGGAATTCACGGACGAGAACGGACGCTCCTGGGTGGCGACTGTGGGAGGCGGGCCAGCCACCGACTACAAGGGTCGCTACTATCTCCATCTTCGTCCGTCGGGCGCCGAACAGGACGCAGGCGTGGGTCTTCGCGACGTGCGTTGGAACAGCCTAGGCACTGCGGAGCGGACCCTGGCGACTATGTCCGGCGTGGAGTTACGCCGGCGATTGCGCTCGGCCCTCGGACGCGCCTCGATATCCCCCTCGGCCGGGCCGTAGCTGCGGGTCGATCCGGGCCGGAGCCGACCCCCCCCCCGACGCAGCTAGGATCCCTGCGGTTCGGGCGGAGTTCTCAGGAAATCGGCGAGCCGCACGGCGATGCGGTCTTCCACCCGCTTCGCGGCGGTCGTCGACCTGTAGCCGTTGGAAAGGATGCTGAACACCAACCTCTCCCCATTCCGGGCTGCGACTACCCCGGTAAGGGCGGACACACCCTCGATCGTGCCCGTCTTGGCGCGGAGGTTCCCGGCTGCCCGAGTGCGGTACATCCTGCGGAGGGAACTCGTGCCGGCTTCGGGAAGCGTGGAGAGGAACGCTTCCCACCGGGGTGAGTGGGCCAGGTAGAGCATCACGGCCACGAGGCCGCCCGCCGTCGACCGGTTGCCCCGCGAAAGACCCGAGCCGTCGACCGCCACGACGTCGTGGGTGCCCAGACCGACCTCCCCAGTCGTAAAGCTCCTCACCGCCCGCGCCCCGCTCACGAAGGACCCCTGGCTCATCACGACCTTGCCCATAGTCTTGAAGATGGATTCGGCGAAGAGGTTGTGGCTCTCGTGGTTGATCACCTTGAGGTAGTCGATCAGCTCGGGAGAGGTATGGCTCGCGAGGAGACGGGGCTGTTCCGTCTCGGCGAGTCCCGGAGCCCACGCCCTCCCGCCCGTGATGCGCGATCGCTCGGCGTCACGGACGGACCTTGCACCTCTTCCCACCCTGAACCCCCTGGACTCAAGGACCTCGAGGAGCGCCCGCGCTGCGAACAGCGGGGGATCCGGCACGGTGAGGCGTCGCCAGATCGCCGGTCCGCCGCGAGTCATTTCGCCGTGGAGGCGGATCTGCGAAGTCGGCGTCGGGCGATCGAGCCAGAGCATCGGCCGCGGTGGCCCCGCGACCGTCTCAGCCGCGTTGTGTAGTTCGAGTGGAAAACCCGGGGGGGTCGTCTCCACGGTAGGAGCGCCCCCCAGCCGGGTGGAGGGTGCGATCCGCAGCATCACGATGTTCTCGTTGTAGGAGAGCCCGGTCACGGCGGCTGCGAAACGCTCGTTGAGGTCCCGCGGATTCCAGCCCGGTCCGAGAAGGGGGCCCGAGAAGTAGGTTCCGTCTCCCACGATGGCCCCGTCGATGTGGCGTACGCCCCGTGCCGCCAGCTGGTCCGCCAGGTCCTCGAATACGCTCGTACGAGTGCGAAAGAAGCGGTCCGAGATGCCCGGGTCCCCGGTTCCATAGAGGATCAGGTCGCCGCGCAGATGCCCCTCCTCCGTGGGCCCATCTCCCCAGAGAAAGGTGCGGTACGCGAAGGAGGAGCCCAGGAAATGGAGCGCGGCGGCCACCGTGACGACCTTCATGTTGGAAGCGGGCACGACCGATAACGCCTCGTTCCTCGCGAAGAGCGTATCCCCCCGGTCCAGGGAGACGACCAGAACGCTCCACTGCGCCGATCGCGCTCGGGCTCCGCCGAGCAAGCCCGACAAGTCGCGTCGCAGTGCTCGGACCTCGGGTTCCGGCGGCGGCGTGGGCTGTGGACTCTCGGCACTTCCGCTTCGCGACGGGATCGTGCCGGGCGGCGTCGGGCGCGAGGATGTCGTAGCCGGCCCCCAGACGCCGGCCGTGAAGAGCAGGGCCCCGGAGGCCAGGAACGCAGCCCGAGCTCCTCTCACGATGCCCCTCCGGGCCGCCGGTTCGCCGACCGATCCGGTGCCTGAAGCGTAGGGGCAGAGCCGGAGCCGGGGACCTGCTTCGAATCGCGAGGGTCCTTACCACGAAGGAGCCGGTCCGCGTGCCGCCATCCGTCTCCTGTTACGATCCCAGGCTCGGCTATCCGATCGTGCCGGCCCCCGTGCCCGTGCATGCCTTCCCCCGCGGCGTGGTCCCGAGTCGTCTCGACGACGGGCAATAGGGGGCGTTGCCGCTGAGGGTGCAAGGAGCCGGCGCCCGTCGCGCTCAGCCCCCGCGATCTGTGAGCCGACGGCACGCTACGGTCGGCTCACGCCGTTGCTTCATCGACCCGAAGCAGAGTCGAGGCAGGGGAGTGAGCGTCAAGGGATGGGTCGCGCCACTGCTTCGGTCGGCGGCGTACCTGGACCAGGGCGTCGAAGGCAACGGGCTCGGTGGTGGGCTCCGATGAAGTGGCGTCACGGCGGGGGTCTCAGCCCGCGGCGCCCGGGTGGCACCCGTGCACCCGGAGGAGCGCTTCAGCCGATCGCTCCGGCGACCTCGCGGTCCATCTCCTCCGCGCACTCGACGCAATAACCCGTAAACTCCAAGTGGTAGCCGGTCGGCAGGAAATCGACCATCTTCGACCGGACTTGGGAGATCTCGGAGTCTCGGAGCTGCCCCGGCACGTCGGACACCGACCCGCAAGCGAGGCACCTGGCGTGGTGGTGAGGGTCCGTACGCCCGTCGTAGCGGGCGCACCCGCCCGCGTGCCCCAGCTTCCTCGCCAGGTCGCAAGAGACCAGCGTCTCAAGGCTCTTGTAGACGGTCGCCAACGAGATTCCGGGTACGGCGTCCCTGACGCCGCGGTAGACCTCGTCGGCCGTGGGGTGGGCACTACTTCGCACGAGGAACCGGTACACGGCGGCGCGCTGGTCCGTGATGCGGTGGCCCCGCGCCTCCAGCGCCCGCCTTAGAATCTGATGACTCGCCTCGTACGGGTTGGACATGTTGCGGCTATACCCTTGAACCTCGATCTTGGTCCATGTCGGAGACAACGGATCGCCTGCTGACGTTGGAGCCCCTCATCACGGTCGTGAGGGATGCGCTCTCTGGAGCTGGATGGAAGCTCTCGGGCCTCGAAAAGACGACCAGTCACGAGTTCGTGGGGCGGTGGGAAGGAGGGGGCTCGAGGAGAGCCTACCTCTTCTTCCATTGTGACAGGGTCGCGGACTTCGTAAGGATCGACTCGTTTCTCGAGGAAAGCCCCCGAGGGTTGCGTGGGGATCTGGCCCTAGTCTTCGCCGCCCCCGAGCTCGCCGACCTCACGCCGATGCCGCAGTTTCTGGCCGCTCTCTCCCGCATGACCGTCGACTGTATGCCCGAGGGGTACAAGATTATCCTGAGCGTCAAGCTCCGCTTGGAAGGACCGAGGGAGGATCCGCGGGATGCCGAGACCGAGGTTCGGCTCCGGCTTCCGATTCCCGCTGGGGCGATCGACGCGGGCGGCTACGCCGTTTCATCCCTTGTGTCTCTTGCCGTGGCCGGGTTCGAGCGGATGACCGGGCACGAGACCTTCGCGATGCTCGGGGACCCCCGTGGCTAGAAGGGTCCTACAGGCAACCCGCACCGCGCGCGATCGCATGGCTCCCGCCGCCGAGGTAGCCGAATGAGTGAAGAAGGTGCAGCCCTTGACGTCCTCCTTACCGAAGAGCGTCGCTTCCCGCCCCCCGAGCACTGCAGGAGGGGGGCGGTCGTGGCAGATCGCGGCCCCTACGAACGGGCCGAACGGGACCGCCTGGCCTTTTGGGAGTCGTGGGCCGAGGACTTGGACTGGTTCGAAGAGTGGCACACGGTTCTCGAGTGGGATCCGCCCCATGCGAAGTGGTTTGTGGGTGGAAGGCTGAACGCCGCCCACAACTGCCTCGATCGTCACCTTGACGGGCCACGCCGCGACAAGCCCGCGTTGATCTGGGAGGGGGAGCCGGGCGACACCCGGTCCTTCACCTACGCCGAGCTGCACGCCGAGGTGTCCCGCCTCGCGAACGCGCTCAAGGGTCTGGGCGTGGATAAGGGCGACCGCGTCGCCATCTACCTGCCCATGATTCCCGAGGCGGCGATCGCGATGCTGGCATGTGCGCGAATCGGGGCCCCGCACTCAGTGGTCTTCGGTGGCTTCAGCCCCGAGGCCTTGGCCGATCGGATCAACGACGCTCAAGCGAAAGTGCTCGTCACCGCCGACGGGGGGTACCGGCGAGGCGGAGTCGTGCCCCTGAAGCTGAACTCGGACAAGGCCCTCGAGGCGTGTCCGTCCCTCGAGAGCGTCGTCGTCGTGGAGCGCGGAGAGGAGCTTTCCCCGGGTACCGAAATCCCCATGGTGGCGGGTCGCGACCACTTCTACAGCGATCTCGTTTCCGTGGCGAGTGCCGAGTGCCCGGCCGAGCCCATGGACTCCGAGG
>CAZNEI010000025.1:0-39193 GCA_964572045.1 uncultured Gemmatimonadaceae bacterium | reverse complement strand
ACAGCAGCCGGCGGGCCTTGTCGAGGTTGGCGTTGTCCGGCCAGCTGTTGAGCGGCGCGAAGCGAAGGGTTCCGGCTCCGGCTCCGCCACGGCCGTCGTCGATGCGATAGGTGCCCGCGCTGTGCCACGCCATGCGGATGAACAGCGGCCCGTAGTGCCCGTAGTCTGCGGGCCACCAAGGCTGCGACGTGGTCATGACGGCCTCGATGTCTTCCTTCAGCGCATCCAGGTCGAGGGTCTCGAACTCCCGCGCGTAGTCGAAGTCGTCGTCCATAGGATCGGCGACGGCAGGATTCTGGTGGAGGATCCCCAGGGTCAGCTGATTCGGCCACCAGTCCCGGTTCGATCTCCCTCGAGCCGTGCTCGTAACCGGACACTTGCCATCACTACTCATGGTGTTCCCTCACGTTGCGGCGCAGCGCGCTCCCGGGCATCGGGGTTCCCGCGAGCCGGGGCACGCTGAACGGGTGTCTTGTCATGATCTGCAGCGCCCCGTCGGCATCGAGCCGGCTTGGACTCGACAATGGCCGACGTCTCCGAGAAAAAATAAACGGAAAGGCCGGATCAAGAAGGGGGGTGGGTGGCCCCGCGGCGAAGGAGCTGTACTACGGGGGGCGGTCAGCGCGCTGAGGAGCGATGAGGTGGTCTTCGTCTCCGTCCGCGGCCGCACTTGCTACAGACGAGAGTGCGCGTCTCTCCTGGCGGGGAGGGGATACCGGCTCCGCGAGTCGAGGGCCTTGGCGGGCCGCCTGGCCGACCCTTCGCTGGAGTGGGACGCTGACCACGAGCTTCTGGCCGTGGGCCTCGGGGACTCCGCGACGGAGGACGTCATCCGTGCGAGGGTGTGGTGAGCCCGACCGCACTCAATCGGGATAGATGTCGAAGAACTCGTCCCTGGTGCACCCCACGGGGCCGTTCATGAAACCCACGACGAACGCTGCCGTGCGCTGGTCGGGCCTTCCGTACCTCCTCTCGTCGAACCACGTTCCCGGAGTCGCATGAAGTCCCACAAGCTGTCGCACCGCCTCAACCGGAGCTTCGACCTCCAACCATCCGCGAGCCGTGGCGTCGCCTGCCCAAACACCGCCCCAGCAGTCGGCCTGCAGCCGGAGCGTGACCGGTTCGAGCCACAGCGCCCATTCCAGGATCCAGGAGATGTGGCCGCCGATCGCGTGCGAGATGATGAAGGCCGGCCCCATCATTCCGACGGCCTCGAGGGCGGCTCCGATCATCTCCTCGTCGTAGTAGACGGCTTCGCCCCTCGAGCAATACTCGACGTTTTGGGGATAGACGACGCCGCAGCCCGTGGTGGTGGGCGTCGTGAAGGCCGTGAAGATACCGATGGGGCGGTAACTCTCTCCGAAGTCGGGAAGCACGTTCGCCCAGTACTCCTCCAGGTCCTCCCGGATCGCCTCGTAGAGCTCGGTGAGCGCGTCGGGGCAGCCGTCCGAATCGAAGACCCGATTTAGGGTCTCCGGCTCCTCGGGGCAGGCGTCGACCCCGTTGGGGATTCCGTCCATGTCGGAGTCGAAGGACGGGTCGTCGAGGCCCACGAGGCCGCCGCCGCATCCGGAAACGGAGAGCGTGAGCAGGAGGATGGGCAACGGATGGCGCAATCGGGGCCTCCGGGCACTCGGCAGCTAGGGCCGACGGTCGGCCTCCTCGAAGAGTCGTGCCATGAACTCCGCGGGCTCCCTCAAGACCCCATCATGGGGCGGCCTTGAGCGTCCCGCTAGCCAATCGGAGGTTCGCCTCCGGCCCCGCCGGTCGATGAGCCGCACTGCGGATCCTCGATGCACGCTCGACGGTAGGCAGCGCCGAGGGGCGCGTGGGTCAAAGACAACGAGGAGCCCCGCGACGCGGGGGGGTGTGGAGGCCGTGACTTCGGAGTGCCGCGTCCCTATCGACGGACGGAGGCATCCGGAGAAGTGAGGGGAGGAGCGCGCCCCGCCCCCGCCCCGGCGCGTCCGTGGACGAGGCAAGTCACGCCTCTTCTTCTTCTAGACGGCCAGCGTTCCGTCGAATCCGCAACTCTTGTGGCTGCCGTCGCAAAACGGCTTTCGGTTCGACTGTCCACACCGACACAGGGAGTAGGGCCGTCCGCCGGGCGGCGTCTCGATCTGGTTCCCCTCGGGATCGTAGAGGGGCACGCCCCCGTCGATTCGGAGGGATCCGTTCTCTCGTACGATGATCTTTGCGTCGGACAATGCTCGGGCCTCCTGGATGACGGACCGTCTCGGGATGCTGACGTTACCCCGCGCGCGGCTCGGGTTCCATCCTGCCGCTCGATCTGGCCCGACATCGATTCTCCTGCGGGCGTGGGAAGAGTGCGGTTCGGGGAATGGCCCGCATTCGACCGATCGCCTTGGTGTCCCCTCTCGCGTGCCCTAGATTCCCTCGAGATCCGTTCATTCTCGAAGGGCTGAGGCACGTGAGCTGTTGGGGCCGAAGGAAATCGGTGGCGGTCGACGTGGGAGGCGTCAAGGTCGGCGGCAAGAACCCGGTGGTCGTGCAGTCGATGACCAACACGGACACGGCGAACGTCGAAGCCACCGTGGCGCAGGTGAGGGACCTGGCGCTCGCCGGCAGCGAGTTGGTGCGCGTGACGGTCAACAACGCACAGGCGGCGGCGGCCGTGCCGGAGATCTCGGCCCGCCTCAGGGCCGACGGCATTGACGTGCCGATCGTGGGCGACTTCCACTACAACGGACACCTTCTCCTTCCCGCGCACCCGGCATGTGCCCAGGCGCTGGCCAAGTACCGGATCAATCCGGGGAACGTGGGCAGCAAACACCGGGACCGAAACTTCCAGAAGATCATCGAGGTGGCCGTCGCCAACGAAAGGCCGGTGCGCATCGGCGTGAACTGGGGATCGCTCGATCAGCGACTGCTCACGGAGCTGATGGACGAGAACGCGGCCCGCTCCGATCCCAAGGACGCACGCGAGGTGCTCATCGACGCCATGTTGGAGAGCGCCATGCGCTCGGCCGAGCTCGCCGAGGACCTGGGACTGGCGCACGACATGATCGTGCTGAGCGCGAAGGTCTCCGAGGTCCCTGATCTGATCGAGGTGTACCGTTTGCTCGCGGACCGGAGTGACTATCCCCTCCACCTCGGACTGACCGAGGCCGGAATGGGGAACAAAGGGATCGTCGCCACCGCCGTGGCCCTCGGGCCGCTGCTCATCGAAGGCATCGGAGACACGATCCGGGCTTCACTGACGCCCGCGCCCGGAGGCGACCGGACGGAAGAAGTCCGAGTGGCCCGCCAGATCCTGCAGTCCCTCCAGGTCCGCAGCTTCGAGCCGCAGGTAGCGGCGTGCCCGGGATGCGGGCGCACGACGAGTTCCTTCTTCCAGGAAATGGCCCAGGAGATCCAGGGCCATATCCGGCAACAGATGCCCATGTGGCGGAAAGAGTTCCCCGGGGTCGAAGAGATGACGGTTGCCGTCATGGGATGCGTGGTGAATGGTCCGGGCGAGTCCAAGCACGCGAACCTCGGAATCTCTCTGCCGGGGACCTTCGAGGAGCCGAAGGCCCCCGTATACGTCAACGGCAAGCACCACTCCACGCTCCGGGGCGAGGGCCTCGTCGACGAGTTCAAGGCCATCCTGGACCACTACGTCCGCACCCATTACCGAGCCGGATCGCGGGTCGGATGAGACGACCGGGCGACTCGTCCGGAGCATGCGTTCGGCTCTCGCGGCGGGGAGGCTGACTGCCAAAGAGTCCGGGGTGGCGAACCGAGAGCTTCCCGAGAATCCGCGTGCCGCCGCGCGTGTCGGCGTACGGGTGGAACTCCTTAGGCTCCTTTGACTTAGGGTAGGTGGCTTGAGGACGCTTCAAGGTACCCGGCCCGCGAGCGGGAAGGAGTACACCGAGGCTCCGCGCGCATCGGCGGCTCTGCCGCGCCGAACCGGGAGGCCTCACGTCCCGACACCTCGGGAGCGCAGCGGCGGTCGAGGAGGACGAACCCCGGCCCGGCCCGCCAGATCCGTGCTCGACGCACGTGTTGGGCGAGAAACGCCCAACGTGAGGGATCGCCGGGGAATCAACCGGATCCAGGAGCGGGGAGTGCGCGAAGACGGTCTCTCAAATGACTATAGGTCACATCTCTTAATATATGGCGAATAATGACGATACGGGTTCGATTTCCTCCGTCTCCTACTGGGTCCTTGCACGTCGGCGGAGCCCGCACCGCGCTCTTCAACTGGCTGTTCGCGCGGCAGCACGGGGGGCGCTTCGTCCTCAGGATCGAGGACACGGATCGGCATCGCTCGAAGCCGGGCCACACCGAGGTCATCCTTCACGCCCTGGAGTGGCTGGGCTTGGACTGGGACGAGGGGCCCTACTTTCAGAGCCGGGGAGTGCAGCGGCATCGGGAGAACGCCCGGGCTCTGCTCGATGCCGGCAGGGCCTACCGCGATTTTACCACGCCCGAGCAGCTCGCCCGGGAGAGGAAGGCCCTCAAGGGCGGAGCGTGGGATCGCCGGATTCCACGACGTCGCGCCGAATCCCTCGGGCCCGGAGAGGCCGAGGAACTCGCAGGACGGGGCGTCCCCCATGCCGTCCGTTTTCTGGTGCCGGACGGGGAGACGTCCTGGAAGGACATGGTCCACGGGGAGATGTCGTTCCGAAACGAGGCGGTCGATGACCTCGTGATCCTGCGCAGCGACGGCAGTCCGACCTACAACCTGGCCGTCGCCTCCGACGACGCGGAGCATCGGATCAGCCACGTGATCCGTGGCGACGACCACCTTTCGAACACACCCAAGCAGATCCTCATCTCGCAAGCGATGGGCTGGCCCGTTCCCATCTTCGGCCACGTACCGATGATCCTCGGCTCCGACGGGAGGCGGCTTTCGAAGCGCCACGGTGCCGAGGCCGTGGGCGAGTACGAGGGGCAGGGCGTTCTCTCCGGGGCCTTGGTCAATTTTTTGGCGCTCTTGGGTTGGAGCCCCGGGGACGACCGGGAAGTCATGGGCGTGGAAGAGCTCGTCGAGCGGTTCTCGATGGAGCGTGTGTTGAAGAAGAGCTCGGTGTTCGATCCTCGGAAGCTGGAGTGGCTCTCGGGGCAGCACTTCAACCGGAGCCCGGCCGAGGAGCTTGAACCGTCGCTCACCGAGATGCTCGTGACCGCCGGCCTCTCCCGCCGCGAAGAGTTGGAGGAGCGGCGCGGATGGTACCTGAGGCTCATCGATCTGCTGAAGACCCGGGCCCGCCGCGTTCCCGACCTTGTCGATCTGGCCAAGCCCTTCTTCTGCGAGGAGCCGGAGCTCGAGGCGGCAGCGGTGGAACGGCATTGGCTAAGGGAGCCAGCAACAACCCTCGAGCGGCTTTCGACCCTTCGTTCGAGGCTGGCCGACACCCCCTGGGATGTGGAAGCTCTCGAGGAGGCCGTGCGGGGCTACGCCGAGGAGGCGTCGGTGGGAGCGGGCAAGGTGATCCATCCCCTGCGCGTGGCGGTCACGGGCCGACAGGCGAGCCCCGGGATCTTCGAAGTGTTGGGTCTGCTGGGCAGAGAGAGGGTCCTCACCCGCCTCGACGGAGCTGTACGACGACTCCGTACCGCGGATTCTGCTTCGGCTCCGGACGAGGAGGATGTCGCTTGACTAAGCCGAGCGATGCTCGTTAGGATGCCCCGTTTCGCTCCCTGAACTGAGGCCCTCCGGGGGGTGTGAACAGATGTTTTCCCCGTGCAGGTAGGTGCACACGCGCGGAGCCACAGGCCAACACATACCGGAGCCCGAGGATGGAGCCGAGAGTCACGGAAATCGAGCGCAAGATCCTCGACTTCATGGTGCACTACCTGCGCACCAATACCTACCAGCCGTCGATCCGCGAGATCGGAGAGCGGTTCGGCATCAAGAGCACGAAGACCGTCTCGGAACATCTCCAGGCGCTCGCCAACAAGGGGTTTCTCGAGCGGGACCCGTCGCGCTCGAGAGGGGTGAAGATCCTGGGCGTGGATCTGAGTGGCCAGACGGTCTCGGTCCCCTGCTACGCCCGATTGCCCCCCGAGCGGGCCGGTCTAGTTCCCGAGCGGGCCGAGATGCACTTCGTCATCGACCCGCGGCTCGGGGGAGGCAGGGGCTCGTTCTTCGTGCGCGCGCGCGGCGAGGAACTCTCCTCTCTCGGTATCGCCGACGGCGACTACCTGCTTGTCGAGCCGGCCGTCGTCGGGCAGCTGGCCGATCGCTCCATCGTTGTGGCTCAACTCGATGGGGCGCTCTCCTTCTACAGGTATTCGGACCGCGGATCTGGTGTCTATCTCCAGCCCGGGGGGGGCCAGGGAGCGGCGACGGCCGCCGAGGACCCCTCCCGGTTCCAACTCATTGGACGGGTCGTGGCGCTGTATCGCCGTCTGGACGCCGCAGCGGTGCTGATCAGCACGACGGCCCACTGAGGAGTGCCGCCTGCTGCGCGAGGGCCCGGGGCAGCTTCGTTGCCCGGTCGAGTCTCGCCCGGCTGGCGCCAGCGTCCGGCCGGCCGATCCAACCCGGTGTCCCGAGTAGCGCGTTGAGCGGAACCACGCCTTCCTCCTTCGTGGAAAGAACGGCCCCCGAGCCCTCCGATTCCTTGTGGATGGCGCGGGCCCTCGAGATGGCCCGTCTCGCACGGCAACTGGGTGAGGTGCCGGTCGGCGCGGTGCTCGTGCGGGACGGGTGCCTTCGGGCCGAGGGACACAACCTCACGGTCACGAACGCGGATCCGACGGCGCATGCGGAGGTGGTCGTCATACGAAAGGCCGCCGAGCAGCTTGGGGCCTGGCGGCTGCTGGGCTGTACGCTCTACACGACGCTCGAGCCGTGTGCCATGTGCGCCGGAGCGCTTGTGCTGTCGCGCATCTCGCATCTCGTGTTCGGGGCGCTCGACCCCAAGGCCGGAATGGTGGGAAGCCTCCATAACTTGGTCCAGGACGACAGGCTGAACCATGAGGTCCGGGTAACGGGGGGGGTCCTGGCGGAGGCGTCGGCCAAGCTTCTGAAGGGGTTCTTCCGTGAGCGACGCGGCTAGGAGGAGTCGGTCGGGAGCACGGCGAACCGAGCCCCGCTCGGCCTGCCAACATCGGGGGGTTCGGGTTGCGGCGTGGCTGGTGGCCGTCACTCTGTGCACTTTCTGTACAACCATCGGGATCGTTCCCCCCCCAGGCGACGGTCCTCCGCCCGCCCGTGCGGAGGGGACGGAGGCTCCGCGCGGGGACCGCCCTCCCACCGCCTCGCCTCCTCTCCCCGCCGACAGGGGCCTCTGGGTGGTCCGAACCACCCTGACACATCCCGACTCGGTGCGGGCCATGGTGCGGAGGGCTGTGCGGGCTGGCTTCAACACGCTCCTCCTTCAGGTTCGGGGGAGGGGAGACAGATACTTCGCGGATGGTTTGGAGCCGAGAGCCGAGCCGCTACGCGACCGGCCGGACTACGATCCCTTGGCTCTGACGCTCAGCGAGGCCCACCGCCTCGGCCTCCGCGTGCACGCCTGGGTCAACGTCCACCTCGTGTCGAGCGCAGCCCGCCTTCCGGCCGACCCCGATCACCTCGTCCATGCAAGGCCGCACCTCCTCGCGGTGTCGCGGGAGATCGCGGCCGAGATCCGGGGCATGGATCCCTCGGACCCCGCCTACCTCGAGCGGCTGAGGCGCCACGCCGACGCGAATCGAAGCCGGCTCGAAGGCCTCTATTCGAGCCCTTCCCACCCCGACGTGAAGGATCACGTCTATCGCGTAGCCATGGACCTCGTGGAGCGCTATGAGCTCGACGGAATCCATTTGGACTACGTGCGCTACCCCTCCGGCGAGTTCGACTACTCGCCGGACGCACTGGCGCGCTTTCGGACGTGGATCCGGGGGTGGGCCGGTGCTTCTGCCCGGCTGGCGGAGCTGGACCGTGCGACGGGGGAGAATCCGTTCGCATTGACCGACAGCCTCCCCGTGGCCTGGTCGGAGTTTCGAAGGACGCAGATCACCGATCTCGTTCGACGCGTCTACGCGGGGGTCAAGCGAAGGCGGCCCGAAGCGGTGGTGTCGGCCGCCGTGTTTCCGGACCCGGCCGTCTCTCTCGACGAGCGATACCAGGATTGGGGCTCCTGGATCCGTGCGGGAATCATCGACGTGGTCGCGCCGATGGCCTACACATCCGACCAGGAGCGCTTCGGGGAGCTCATCGCCTCGGCCGTGGCCGTCGGGGGGCCCGAACGCGTCTGGGCGGGGGTGGGGACTCACCTTACGACCTACGAGGGGGCGGTCGAGGAGATCTCAACCGCGCGACGCCTGGGCGTACGGGGCGTGATGCTCTTCTCGTATGACTGGGCGGTCCGGTCGGTGGAAGGAGCGGGCGACATCACCCTCTTGCAGCGGGTCGGCGAGGCTGGCTTCGTCCGTTAGCTGTTAGCGTCCCGAGCGGGGCGAGCGCCGGCATTCGCGTACCGCCGAATCGGCTTCGGGGCGGGTGGCAGCCCCGCCCGGTCAGACCCGGCTTGCAGCACGTACGCGCTATCGTAGTCGTCGTCCCAAGGCTCCCTCGGGCTCACGCTCGTGGATCGGGAGGGCGTTGATCAGGGTCGTCGCACCGAAAGCCAGCTCCCGGTCGTCGACGTCTGTCGGGGTCCGTGGATCCCTCTGGTTGGGCCGAGTCCTTATGGGTAGCGTGCGCGTGCTCGTTCGCGGGGGCCGGGCCGGGGGCGCGCCTTCTAGGCGACTTCCCGGTTCACGGAGGTTCCGAGCAGCCTGAGGAAGGCCCAGAGGATCACGACGCCGAGGCCCAGCGCAATCCACGCCGGAAGCCCCAGAGCGGTTCCCACCGATCCCAGACCCATGCCCAGAATCGCGACGAGCACGGCATAGGGCAGCTGGGTCTTCACGTGGTCGACGTGGTCGCAGGCCGCTGCGGTGGAACTCAGCACGGTCGTGTCCGAAATCGGCGAGCAGTGATCTCCGAAGATCGCGCCCGCCAGAACCGAGCTGATGGCGCCCAACAGGATCGAATACTCGCCGGCCACCATGAAGCCCTCGGCGCCTCCCAGAGTCACGGTAAGGGGAATCACGAGCGGAATGAGGATCGCCATGGTGGCCCACGACGTGCCTGTGGCGAACGCCATCGCGGCGGCCGTGATGAAGACGAGCACGGGGATGGCCTCGATGGGAAGGGCGTCGCTCAAGATCTGCGCGAGGTACTGGGCCGTGCCCAGGTCGTTGGTGACTTGCCCGAGGGACCACGCCATCGTGAGGATGATCATCGCCAGGAGCATCGCCTTCATGCCTCCGAGCCACGCGTCCAGCGCTTCCTTGACTGAGAAGGTCCGCTGGATCAACGGAAGGCAAATCGCCACCAGACAGCCCGCGAAGGACCCCCACAAGAGTGTCGCGAAGGGATCGGCGGCTCCGAAGACGTCCATGAGCGACGCGTCGGCCCGGGCGGACGCGCGCCCCGTCGTATAGAGCCCGATCAAGACCACAAAGATGACCGTCAAGATCGGCACGGCCGCGTTGTACCAACGGGGGACGGCCCCCGCGGCGGGTCTGAGGAGTGACTCTGATGTGTCGACCGCGAGTTGCGCGCCCGGGCGGTACAGTCCGTCCCCCCTTGCCGCTCGCAGCTCCGCTCCGGCCATCGGGCCGAAGTCCCGATTCATGAAGGATGTGAGAAACACGAAAGCCAGAGCGAGGAGCGGATAGAAGAGGTAGGGGATCGTGGCGATGAAGACCGCCAGCGGGCTTACCGACGCGAGCGTTTCCGCCAGGCCCGCGTCTGTCCCGGGCTGGGCTGCCGCGATCCGCATTCCGTCCGCGATCAGGGAGATCTCGTATCCGACCCAGGTGGAAATGGGGACGAGCGCCGCGACGGGTGCGGCCGTCGAGTCCACGACGTATGCAAGCTTCTCCCGGGAGATCCGCAGCCGGTCGGTGAGGGGGCGCATCGTGTGTCCGACGATCAGCGTATTCGCGTAGTCGTCGAAGAAGATCGCCAAACCCGCCAGCCAAGTGGCGATCTTCCCACGTCGGCCGGTGCTGGCAAAGGGACTCACGGCGTCGACGATGCCTTGCGTGCCTCCGCTCCTCGCGACCACTCCGACCAGACCCCCCAGGAGCAGAGAGAAGACGATGATCTGGGCGTGGCCCCCGTCCACGTCCGCGAGGGCGGGCACGAGATAGGTGTCGATCGTCCTCGCGAGCGCCGACAGCGGGTTATAGCCGGCGACGGCCAGCGCCCCGAGCCATATCCCGGCCAGTAGGGCCGTGATCACCTCCCTGAAGAGCAGCGCGAGCAGGATTGCGATCACGGGGGGAGCGAGCGAGAACCATCCCGGCGCGTAGGGTGCCGCAACCTCGAAGGTCGCCTCTCCGATCCGCACGGTGAGCGGGAGGCTCGCCCTGCCCTCCACGCTCAGCCCCGTTGCCGTGACCGTCTCACCGGGTGCCACCGCGCCGGCTCCGAGCAGCACGTCCTCGGCGTCCCGCACCTCGTACCACAGCGAGAGGTTGTCCGCCCCCGAAACCTCCAGGCCGAACGGGACGCCGCCGAGGATCACTCTTGGCGCGCGCGACACTTCCTGAGCGGTGGCAGCCTTCGCGGCGACGGCTGTCAGAGCGGTTGCCAGAAAGAGGAATCGGACGACGAAGTTCACGTGCATTACGCCCCTTTCGGCCGGAGAGGGATGGTTCCAGCGGGGTTCATACTGTCGGGCGGTGGCTGGCTTGTAAAGCACTCCGGCGTTGTCTACCTTCCGGCGCCTTGGACCGCGAAACGGCAGTCCCGGAGGTGATGCTCCAGAGGGACGGCCTCCGAGGTCCGGCGCACCAGCGAGCCGGGTCGACGACACGAGGCTGAGATCTTGCACGTCACCATCATGGACAACGGGGCGGTTCGGAGGGCCGTCGCTCGCATGGCCCGAGAGCTTGTCGAGCTCAACGAAGGACCCCACGATCTCGCCCTCCTCGGAATCCACCGCCGAGGGGTACAGATCGCTCAGCTCCTTCGGGGCGAAGTCGAGGCCGCGGAGCAGGTGGCCCTCCCCCTCGGCACTCTGGACATCACCCTCTACCGCGACGACCTGATCGCCATCGGGCCCCGGCCCGTGGTCGGCGAATCGGTGCTGCCGGCCGGCGGGGTCGACGACCGGGCCGTGGTGCTCGTCGACGATGTCCTCTTTACGGGGCGCACGATCCGGGCCGCCTTGAACGAACTCATGGATTGGGGGCGTCCGTCCCGGGTGTTTCTCTGCGTGCTCGTCGACCGCGGCGGGCGCGAGATCCCCATTCAGCCCGATGTGGTCGGCCGCGTGCTGACCGTGCTCCCCGAGCAGACCGTCAACGTGAGCGTGCCGGAAATCGACGGAAAGCTCGCCGTCGATATCGTCTCGGTTCCGATGCGGGCGACATGAACCGAACGGCCTCTTCCATCGGCAAGGACCTAGTAGGCCTCGAACACCTCACGACGGAGCAAATCCTCACGGTTCTCGACACGGCCGAGCCGTTCAAGGAGATCTCGAAGCGACGCATCAGGAAGGTCCCCGTGCTTCGCGGAAAGACGATCGTGAACCTGTTCTTCGAGCCCTCTACACGCACCCGCGTCTCCTTCGAATTCGCACAGAAGCGCCTCAGCGCCGACACGGTCAACATCTCCACGAGCGGCTCTTCGGTCGTGAAGGGGGAGACGCTCGTAGACTCGGCTCGCAACCTCGAGGCGATGCAGATCGACATGGTGGTGATGCGCCACGGCTCGTCGGGTGCGGCGAGGTTTCTCGCGGAGCGCATCCCGTCGACGGTCGTCAACGCCGGCGACGGAAGCCACGAGCATCCCACGCAGGCCCTCCTGGACATCCTCACGATCCGGGACCAGATGGGCCGCGTCGAAGGCCTGAAGGTCTGCATGGTCGGCGACATCCTGCATTCGAGGGTGGCCCGGTCCAACATCTACGGGCTCCTGAAACTCGGCGCCGAGGTCGCCGTTTGCGGACCGCGCACGCTTCTGCCCCTCGGCATCGGGGAGCTCGGCGTGACGGTGTTCCAACACGTCGAAGACGCGATCGAATGGGCGGATGTGCTGAACATCCTGCGTCTTCAACTTGAACGCATGGAAGGTGGGTATGTGCCGAGCCTGCGCGAATACAACCGCGTCTGGGGAGTGTCGGGCGCGCGGTTGGAACGGGCTCCCCGTGACCTGCTCATTATGCACCCAGGCCCCATAAACCGGGGCGTGGAGATCGACAGCGACGTGGCCGATGGTCCTCACTCGGTCATCCTCGAGCAAGTGACGAACGGGGTGGCGGTCCGTATGGCGGTGCTCTACCTGCTCGCGGGTGGCCAGCCGGACACGGCCGAGGCCGCCAAGGATGGGGGAGAGCCATGACGCGTCCCCTGCTGATCCGCGGCGGGCGCGTGATCGACCCCAGCCAGGCGCTCGATTCCGTGCTGGACGTACTCATCCTCGACGGCAGGATCGCCACGATCGGCAGGGTGCTCGGCTCGCCCGAGGGAGCGCGCGAACTCGACGCTTCGGGCCTGACGGTCACGCCGGGCCTCATCGACGTCCACGTCCACCTCCGCGAACCCGGGGGGGAGCACAAGGAGACGATCGCTACGGGCTCGAGGGCTGCCGCTGCCGGTGGATTCACGGCCGTGTGTGCGATGCCGAACACCGATCCCGTTGTCGACGACCCTGCCGGCGTCGGGTTCGTGCTCGCGCAACGGGCGGCGGCCGGAGCGGCCCGCGTCTATCCGATGGGGGCAATCTCCCGAGGACAGGAAGGACGGCGCCTCGCCGCGATCGGTGAGATGGTGGAGGCGGGGGCTGTGGGGATCACCGACGACGGAAACCCGGTCATGGACTCGGGGCTCATGCGGCGAGCGCTGGAGTACGCCCAGGCGTTCGACGTTCCCGTGGCGGACCACCCGGAGGATCTGGGGCTCTCGTCGCAGGGGGTCATGAACGAGGGGCTGGTGTCGACCAGGCTGGGGCTGAAGGGGAAGCCCAACGCCTCCGAGGATGTCCATATCGTCCGGGATCTCCTGCTGGCTGAGCTTACGGGGGGGCGGATCCACCTCCAGCACGTGTCGACGGCGTATGGCGTCGACGCGATCCGGCAGGCCAAGAAACGTGGCGTGAGGGTTACCGCGGAGGCTTCCCCACACCACCTCATCCTCACCGACGACCGCGTCGAGGGCTACGATACCGATGCGAAGATGAATCCGCCGCTTCGCTCCGCGGCCGACCGTGAGGCGGTCAGGCAAGGCCTGGCGGACGGTACCCTCGGCGTGCTCGCCACCGACCACGCGCCCCACCACTACGATGAAAAGGAGGCGGCCTTCGACGACGCCCCCAACGGCATCGTCGGCCTCGAGACTTCGCTCGGGCTGGCCCTCACGCACCTGGTGGGCGAGGGTCTCGTCGATCTGTCGACCTTGGTCGAGCGAATGAGCTGCGGTCCCGCGCGGGCCTTCGGATTGGCCGGCGGCACGCTCGTCGAAGGCTCGGTCGGGGACTTGACGCTCGTCGACCTTGAGGAGAGGTGGACGGTGGACCGGACGAGGTTCGTCTCCAAGGGCCGGAACACGCCGTTTGACGGCTGGAAGCTAAGGGGCCGCGCACGCGCCACGATCGTGGACGGCGAACTCGTCTGGCAGGCGGACCCCGCCCCAGGCTAGTCCCGGCGGATCGATGGGGGCCTTTCCGCGTCCTCCCCTTCCCGGACATCGTCGACGACGGTCGCCCGGGGGCCCCCGAGACCCAGGGGCGCCGGCCGGCATGTGACGCCGGCCGTTCGCCCTGGCGGTCCTGGCAGGCACGTTGGGCCCGGCTTCCGCTTGACGGTCGCCCGGGTCGAAATCTACGGTGGCGGCCGAAGTCCGACCCGCTTGAGCCGGAGGCAGCGCGATGCAATCTCCCACTCCTCCCCCGTCGCCGACCGACGCAGATCTGGACGCCTACATTCTGACGCGTTATGCGCTTCTGGGGATCGACATCTCCGTCCTGCCCGAGTCCGATCCCGACGCCCCGATGGATCGGGCCCGCCTGCTCGAGCATGCGAGGTTGATCCTCAGGCAGGACGTCGAAGCCGCCAACTTCGAGATCGACTCGCAGCTCCATTTGCCGGTGTCCTATCCGGCGCCCTTCGGGGCGTGGACACGAGAGGGGCCCCGATGAGGCGGCGCTCTGTCCGGACGCCTCCCCCGCAGGACGAGCACGTCTCGCGGCGATGGTTCCTCCATCGGATGGCTTGGGTGTCCTCGGCCGCGGCATCCGGTGCAGCGCTCTCCAAGACGCCTGCCAGGGCGCACTCCGCGCCCACTCTCCGCGCACCCCTGATCCCTCCCGACACCCCCGCCCCCGAGGTCTTGGGTTCGGTTGAGGACCCGACCGTCCTCACCCTGTCGGAGTCGATCACCCTGATGCGGTCCGGAGCGCTGAGGCCCGAGGATCTGGTTCACGCATACGTGGACCGTATCGAGGCCTTCGAGGGGACCTACCAGGCCTACGCGGACCGATCGGCGCGCGAGGATCTGCTCTCGCAGCTCAACCAGGCACCTGCCGACGAGAGCCGGGCCCCGCTGAGAGGGGCGTGCCTCGTTCCCAAAGACAACCTCTACACCTCCGACTTGCTGACAGAGGCGGGGTCCCTGGTATTCAAGGGGTTTCGACCCGATTACGAGGCCACGGCCGTCACGCGGATGCGCACGGCCGGCGGCCTGGTTGTCGGGAAGGGGCAGATGGGAAATCTGGCCGGCGGACGCGCTCGCAGGTACGGCACGACCGTCCCGACGACCCGCAACGCCTGGAGCCCCGACGACGAGCGCTACAGCCCGGGCGGCTCATCGTCGGGAACCGCGACGGCCGTGGCGGCCAGGCTCGCCGTCGCAGGCCTCGGCACCCAGACGGGAGGCTCGGTCATCGGGCCCGGAAACGCGCAGGGCCTCACCTGCGTGAAACCCACCTTCGGTCGCGTCTCTCTCCACGGAGTGATCCCGCTCAGTTATACCCGAGACCACGTGGGCGTGATGGCGCGAGACGCGAAGGACGCCGCGATCTTGCTGCAGTGCGTGGCCGGCCCCGACCCCAACGACGCCAGAACGCTCGGACTTCCGGATCCGCCCGACTACGTTTGGGCCGCGACTCCGTTTCCCGGCGAGCGCCCCCGGGTCCGCTGGTCCACCCGCATCGGCCTCTGGCCGGACTACTTCGCGGACGAAGACCAGGAAACCAACGAGTTGCGCCGAGCGTTCGTCGGAGAACTGGAGCGCAATCCGTCGGTCGAGGTCGTCGGGGAGCTCGAGCTTCCCGAACAGTGGGAAGCGCTGACCACCGATCCGCTCGGAGGGTCGCACGGGGACCCCACGGCGTTCTTCATCGAGCACCTGCGCCGTGACGTTCGGAACTTTGCCGACCGACTCCCTCGCTTTCTCAACGGAATGCTGCAGAGCGCGGACACCTACGTGAAGGTGCAGCAGGCGCGGAACCTTCTGCTCAATCGGATCTTGGAGCGGCTCTTCGATCAGTGCGACGTGGCGCTGACCACGAGCACCGGGCCCTTCGACGGGACCGGTCTTCCGGTGTTGGGGATGCCGATCGGCTTCGGCACGGACTCCGAGACCGGGCTCACTGTACCCCGCGGCGTAATCATGGCGGCGCCTCCCTTCGGGGAAGAGCGGCTTCTCGCCGTCGCTGCGGCGTACCAGGCCGTTAACGACTCTCACCGTCGGCGGGCCCCCGATCCCTCCGCCCGATGAAGGGGCGTGCGCCCATGTCCCATGCCCGGCCCGGGCCTCGGGGCACCCCTCGCAAGGACCGGGGAAGGGGGCGATGCGGGTCGGCCCAATCAGCGTGGGGACTCAGCTGCGTTGACACTCCCTAGGTGGAGTGAGTCTTCGCTTGCTGGGTGGGGCTGGCCGCCTCCGGGGCCCGGCTTCGCGCTGAACGACCACTACAGCATCCTACTCGGCCCACGAGAGCAGGGAGGGGCCGGGCCGGATCCTGGTCCGACGCGGAGGGGCATCCCGCCACGTATCCTGCCCCTACATGGCGGTTCGCGGGGGTCGACGGGATCAGCCTGCGCGGAGGGAATGCCGGACGCTAGGGATCGAGATGGATCTCGTGGGCTACGGAGCGGAGACGGACGGCGGCAGGAACGTATAATTATAACGGCGCGGCATGCCGATTCCACGCCGCACGTTCCGATCGGTCCGATCGAGGTCGCCGCCTGCGGACGTGCGGGACGTGCTGTTTACGACCCGGGTGGTGGCGCGGAAAGACGGATCGCCGTCCCCCCGTTCGCCACCCGGCCCGTCTCTAGAACAGCGCCGTGGCCCGACGCCGCCAGGGCTGCCTGCCCTTGCCCTGCGATATCGCTTCGACGTCGCCAACGTACGTGCCGGCCTGGGTCAAGACGTGGTGCAGGTCGTTGCCTACGCTGATGAACGGGAAACCCTTCTCGAGGAATTCGCCAACCCGGTCGGTCCCGAACAGGAACAGCCCGAGGATGACGTCGTTCTTCGCGGCAGCCGCCCGCAGCCTGTCGGTCGCGCCCCGCAGCTCGTCCGAGAAGTACATGTCGGGGAACTGGTACTTTTCGTAGAGCCCGAGCGACATGCACAGGTCGTTCTGTCCGAGGAACAGCAGGTCGACGCCCGGCACCGCGGCGATCTCGTCGATGTTTCTGATGCAGTCGGCCGTCTCGACCTGCAGCGCCACGATGACGTTTTCGTTGGCGCTGCCCGCGTAGCCGAGGAGACCGTCCTTGTTCATGCTGCGCTGCGGGAAGTAGACCGATCGCGTCCCGGCCGTCGGGTAGTGGCAGCAGCGCACCGCCAACCGGGCTTCCTCGGCGGTGTTGATGTACGGCACGAGCACCCCGTCCGCCCCCATGTCGAGGGACTGCTGTATGCCGCCGCGGTCGTGGCAGCCGGCGACCCGCACCAGCGACTTGGCCCCGCCGCTGGAGATGCCGGCGATCATCGCCGACAGCGTCTCGAAGCCCATCGGGCCGTGCTGGGAATCCACCAGCAGCCAGTCGTAGCCGCTGTGGGCGAGCTGCTCGGCCACGGTGGGGCTGTGCGCATTGAGGAACAGTCCCAGCTTGGGCATGCCCTCCCGCAATTGCTGCTTGAAGGCGGCTCCGGTCAGTGCGTCACTCATCGTTCTGCGTTCCTCTCATGCGGCGGGCGGGTTGTCGACGAAAGCGCGGCGGGTTATGGGTGCACGTTTCTACAGGATTGTCGGGCGCAGGGCAAGACACCGCGGTCCCCTATGAGGTTCCTGGCGTGGCCACGGCATCGACGAGCTCCTGGAGCCGCCGCCTCGGTGCCGCCCGGGCCGACGGCGACCAAGATCGGCTGCTTGCCCTCTGCCTTGGACCGTACCCCGGGACGAATCCCCGAACATGACGACGGAGCAGACATTCCACGAAGCACTGGTGTGGGCAGTGTTCGCGGTGGCTGTCCTTACCTTCGTGAGCTTGCTGCGTCTCAAGGCCCCGTACGGACGACACTACTCGGGAAGCGGTTGGGGCCCGGAGATGCCGAATCGGGCGGGATGGGTGCTCATGGAGCTTCCGGCGACCGTCTTCTTCCTCGCCGTCTACTTTATCGGAACGGCCGCGACCGAACCGGTTCCCCTGATCCTATTGGGGATCTGGCAGTGTCATTACCTGAACCGGACCTTCATCTACTCTCTTCGCACCAGAACCTCGGGCAAGAAGATGCCGGTCGCGGTCATGGGCAGCGGTTTCGTCTTCAACCTCGTCAACGCGTACATCAATGCCCGCTTCATCTCGGAGTTCGGGCAATACGGCTCGGAGTGGTTAGGAGACCCAAGGTTCGTGGGGGGGCTGGCCGTCTTCGGGGCCGGCTTCGTGCTGAACGTCCACTCCGACAACATCCTGCTCGGCCTGCGAAGGCGGGGCCGAACCGGATATTCCATCCCGCGCGGAGGGGCATTCCGCTACGTCTCCTGCCCCAACTATCTGGGGGAACTGCTGGAATGGTGTGGTTGGGCGTTGGCGACCTGGTCGTTGGGCGGACTCGCGTTCTCGACCTACACGGCGGCCAACCTTGTCCCGAGGGCACTCAGCCACCACCAGTGGTACCGGGACCGGTTCCCAGACTATCCCACCCGACGCAAGGCGGTGATTCCCGGAGTACTCTAGGCCCCTCACGCTGCCCCCGTCGTGCGGGCGGGGCCGTGGGGGCTCGGGGGCAGGGCACCATCACGGAGCCGACCAGGAAGATCAGATCGCCTGCGACCCCCGGCGACCGAACGGCGCGGGGACGCTACAGCGGAATCCGAAGGCCTTCGCGGGCCACTTCGAATCCCCTTCGCTCGATCTCCCTTTCCGCGGCGCCGCCCCGGTCCAGCGCGGGGTTCGTATTGTTCAGGTGGGTGAAGAGGACACGGCTTCCGGTGCGGGCGACGTCCTGCAAGAGGTCCATGCTGTGTGGAATGAGCGGGTGAGGGACGTCCTCGACACTCCGTCCCGGGATCTCGTCGCCCGAGTAGAAGGTCCCGTCGATGAGTGCAACGTCCACACCGGCCACCTCATCCTCCACGCGACGGTCCCACTCCTCCCAGGAGTCGATGTCGGGGACGTACAGGAGGGTCTGTCGGGAGCCCCGGAACAGGTACGCCACGGTGTCGGAAAACTCGGGACGGTGGGGGACCGGCACCATCCGAACCTCGAAGACTCCGTCGACGCTCGTCCAGCGGTCCAGGGGAATCCGCACGAAATCCAGCCGCCCCTCCTCCACCATCAGACTCCAGGGACCGTTGTCGGTCAAAAAGCGCTCCATAGACCGTGAGCAGTAGCACGGCGTCGGCCCCATGCCGAGGCCTTCACGCCCGAGAAACGCGAGCCCGAGGTAGTGTCCGATGTGGGCGTGCGTCAGGAAGATGCCGTCGAATGGGTCCCTCGCACTGGCCCGCCGACGGAACGCGGGCTCGTCTATGAGGTCCATCTGGGCCGCCAGGTCCGGAGAGGCGTCGACCAGGTAGAACCGCTCCGCCTCCGGAACGACGATGGCGAGCGAGGCGACGTAGCGGGGGGGCCCGAGCCGAGCCCGCTCGCATCGCTCGCTGTAGCAGCCCGCCTGCGGCAAGCCGCCGTCCTGGACCACGCCCAGGACGAGTGCGTAGGGCATGGGCTGCCGGAAGAGGCTTGACGGTACGCCGCCGGCCAGCAGCGTGGAGCCCAAGAAGGCGCGCCGCGACAGCGTCACCCGTGCCTCGATCCGCGACGGGCGATAGGGGGACGGGGCGGTGAAGTACGGACCCTAGAGGACCCGGGGAGTGCGGCTAGCTCAAGGAGCGGGTGTGATGTCCTCACGTGCTCGAAGCTCCCACCGTAGCCGGCGATCCGGACTCCGCGAGGGGAGAGGTGCCACCGGGAGACAGAAAAAACTCGGCCGGCGCAGATCGACCAAGCCTCTTCGGTGTCGGAATCCGCCTGGGGCGACCGACCCTCAGACCGGCCCGTTGGCGTGACGTGCGAGCTTCCTCTTCATTCGGGCCACGGCATTCGGATGCATGAGGCGCTTGGTCGCAGCGCGGTCGAGGAGCACCTGGACCTGCCTGTACGCGGACTGGGCGCTTCGGGCGTCCTCGGCCTGACGGAGGCGCTTGATCGCCGTCCGCAGGCGAGACCTCTGTGCTCGGTTCCGCTTGTTGGCGGCGCGGCTCAGCCGCATCCGCTTCTCGGCGCTCTTGATGTTCGGCATTTGGCCCTGACGTCCTCCTCCGTGAGCCCCAATGGCGGCGCGAAAGTATATTCGAATGTGGGGGGGCGATCAAGCACCGCCGCGTGCGCGCCGGAGCCGGTGCACGTCGACGCTCTCCACGTCGTTGCCGCGGACTGAGACGCCCAGCAGGTGGCCCTCGCCGATCTCCAGGACCCTGAGCCCGGGTGGCGTGGACATCCGGCCCGCGAAGGCGCCCGCGCCGTCGAACACGAGCCAGCCCACCTCCTCTTCGTCCGGAGCGCGGTATTGCTCGACCCATAGGTATCCGAGCGGATCCACCTTGAGGGACTGGAAGGCCGGCATCGTGGCAGGCGGACTCATCCGGGCGTGGGCGAGTGCATAGAGGCGCCGGGTGAGGTTGTCGGTCACGCCCGCGAGACTGCTGGACTTCCATGCCTCGAAGTGGGCTGGCTCGACCGGTCGGGGGCTCAGGGCCATCCGGACGATCCCGAGTAGCCGGCCCTGGGAGTCGTATCGCCGAATCTCGAGGGCATCGCTCACGGCGACGTAGAGTTGGGTTCCCCACGCCTCGAAGAAGCTCGCCCGCCCAAACGGTTGAGGAAAAAGGTAGAACCCGCGGGGCTGGGAAACGATGAATTCCTCGTCGCCCGGAAAGGCGCCCACCACGGCACGCGCCTCCCCCGTGGGGCCGAGCCGCACCCAGTTCTTGTGCTCTCGGCTCAGACCTCCCCGCGTCGGCGGGCGCCGCTCGAGCGCGTAGAACGCGCCGTCGGCGTGGCGCCCGACCTGGACGGCCATCTCGGAGGTCTCCAAGTGTACGGCACGCGCGAAGCCCCCGGAGCGATCGAGCCAGGAGACTCGGTTGAGTCCCGTGTCGTAGACGACGAGCGAGTCTCGGTCCGCTTCGATCCAGGAGAGAGACGTGTACTCGCCGTACTCCTGGCCCCGCCGTCCCGAGGCGGCCACGTGCCGCCCCTCCAGGTCGAAGATGAGGACCGTCTGGCTGGCTCCGTCGAGGACGACAAGCGCTCCCCACGGCGCGAGCGTGGCGTCCGCGACCCGATCGAGGCCGGTCTCTTCGCGTCCCCCGGGACCGCCGACTCGCAGAAAGGGCGCATCGTCGAGCTCCCAGATGTCCGCGAAGACTCCCTGCGGCTCTGGATGCTCGACGATGCGGATTCCGGCGCTGTCGCGGAGGACGGGCGACCCGCGGTCCGGGGCTCGATCCCGGCACGAGGCGAGGAAGGGGCAGAGGGCGCAGAAAAAAAATGGCAGAAGGCGTGTCACGGGGTGTCTCCACGTCCGCATCCGGGTTTGGTCGGTTATACGAGGAGCGGGCCTGAACAGGTCCCGACGCCGGTCGGAAAGGGGTGGCCGCCGCCTGAGCCCCTGGGTAGTTTCCGGCGATGGACTTCCTGTCCCTTCTCATCGTGCTCATCTTCTCGATCGTCGTGCACGAGGTGGCGCATGCCTGGGTCGCTCTTCGGGAGGGCGACGACACCGCCGAGCGGCTCGGGCGCATCACACTCAACCCCCTCTCGCACCTGGATCTCGTGGGTTCGTTCCTCGTCCCCGTCGCCCTGCACTTGCTGTCGAGCGGACTGCTCTTCGGGTGGGCGAAGCCCGTGCCGATCGATCCCCGCAAATTCAGGCGCCACCCGAGCAGTGACATCAGGGTCTCGCTGGCGGGCATCGCTGCGAACCTCATGCTCGCGGTCGTCTTCACCCTGGTGGCACTCGCGGCGGTGAAGCTGCAGGCGGCTTGGGGAGGCGGGGAGGCTGTTCTCGGATCTGCGTTCCGGCTCGCCCGCTTCGCGATCTTCATCAACCTGATCCTGTCCGTCTTCAACCTCATCCCGATTCCCCCCCTCGACGGCTCCCACGTGGTCTATCACCTGTTGCCGCGGGCGTGGCGCGCGCCGTACAGGCGTGCGGGACGCTACGGGCTCCTCGTCCTCATCGCGCTCGTCTTCCTCTACCCGCCGTTCTTCGAAGACTTCGTGCTCCTGCCGGTCTTCGCTCTCATGGACCTGGCGGACTCGTTCATCGATCTGTGGATCTGACGTCCCCGGCGAGCGAGCTCGGCCGGGAGGACTTCCTGGTGATCGATCTTGAGCGGTTCCAGGGGCCCCTCGACCTGCTGCTCCACCTGATCCGCCAGCAGGACCTCGACATCTTCCAGATCCCGATCGCTCGGATCACCCATCAGTTCCTCGCCGCGATCGAGGGAATCGAAGCCAAGGATCTCGACAACGCCGGCGAGTTTCTCGAGATGGCCGCCAGCCTAATCAGGATCAAGGCACGGATGCTCCTCCCTAGCCGGGCCGTGGAGGAGACCGAGGATCCGCGCGCCGAGCTCGTGCGCCGCTTGCTCGAATTCGAGCAGATCCGCGACATTAGCTTGCGCCTGGCCACCTCCGAGGCGGAGAGGGCCCGGCGCTTCGGAAAGGGCTTCCTGGAGCCTCGCATCCGCGGAGCGATCGAGGAGACCCCGCTCAAGACCACTTGGAAGGAAGTGTTTCTCGCCGCGCTCGCCGTCACGCCTCCCGATCCCGCCGGCAGAGCCCCGCCGGCCACCCGCCGGACGGTTGGCGTGGAAGAGAAGATGAGCCTGATTCTTGAGACGCTCGGCCGGGTGCGTCGCATCGAGTTCAGCCGGCTCGTCCGTCCATTCAGGAACCGCTTGCACGGGGTCGTCACGTTCCTCGCCGGACTCGAGCTTACGAGGCAGCGGCGCGTGAGACTACGCCAGACGAGTCGGTTCGGCGAGCTGTGGCTCTGTCGCGGCATGGAAAGGGCCGAGGCGCTGGAGGGAACGGCGCAGGTCCCGGCGGATGAGCGTTGGGAAGGAGGTCTCTAGGGAGGGAGGCCGGATCCGGGGAGAAGTGCTGTGAATGTCGCTCAGATCGTGGAAGCCGTGCTCTTTGCGTCCGATGCGCCGCTGAAGGCGGAGGAGATCGCGCGTGCGGACGAGTCGTTGGACGAGGACGTCGTGGAGGACGCCATCGGGGAACTGAGGACCGCTTACTCCGAATCCGAGCGGGCCTTCGAAATCCGTGAGATCGGTGAGGGATATCAGCTTCTGACGCGAGGCGAGTTCGCACCCTACCTCGAGCGTTTCGACACCGTTCCGCGGCCCCCCCGGCTGTCGAATCCAGCGCTGGAGACGCTGGCCATCATCGCGTATCGACAACCCGTCGGTCGCCTTGACGTGGAGTACATTCGGGGGGTCGGATCCCAGGCGGTGATCCGCACGTTGGTGGACCGGGGCCTTGTAGAGGTCGTGGCCCGCGGCCAGGGTGTCGGGCGGCCCCTCCTATACGGCACAACCCGCCGCTTTCTCGAGCACTTCGGATTCCGGCGGCTGGACGACCTCCCTCGGCCCGAGGAGCTTCCCGTGATCCTCAGGGATCGGACTGCCTTGGAGGCCTCACCGGACGCGCCCAGAGAATCGGACGAGGTCGAGGAGGTCCAGAAGCTGGACGCCGACGACATCGTCGGTGCCGACGCGATTCTGGAGGGGGCGGGGGCCGTCCCACCCGGACCGGCCCGGGGGAAGGGAGCGGCCCGAGACCCTTCCGTCCCCGGAGAAGCGGACGGCACGCGCCCGGGCTGAGGAGTTCGCTCCGATGCGGATCCAGAAGTTCCTGTCCCGCTCCGGCGTCGCCTCCAGGCGGAGGGCCGAACAGCTCGTCCGCCAGGGGCGAGTCAGCGTCGATGGGGTCGTCGTCACTGCACTGGGCACGAAGGTCGATCCGGACGGGCAGAGGGTGGAGTTGGACGGCGAGCCGGTCAGGATGGCCGGGAGACGCTGGATCCGGTTCCATAAGCCCCGGGGCGTGCTCACGACCGCCCGGGATCCAGCACGCAGGCCTACGATCTACGACCGGCTCCCCGGAGAATGCGCCCAGCTCCGCTACCTCGGCCGTCTCGACCGCGATACGGAGGGGTTGCTTCTGCTCACCAATGACGGAGACCTGGCCAACCGGCTGCAGCATCCCCGCTTCGGCGTGGAGCGCGAATACGTGGCGAGGGTCCAGGGGGTGCCGGGCATCGAAACTCTGAAGCGGCTGCGGAGTGGTGTCGAACTCGCCGACGGCTGGGCCCGCCCCAGGAGCGTGAAGGCGGGGCCGCCGAACGACGGTTCGGCTACGCTCACGCTGGTGCTCACCGAGGGGCGCAAGCGCGAAGTGAGGCGGCTTCTCAGCGCCGTCGGCCACCCGGTGATCAGGCTGAAGCGAGTTCGGTTCGGCCCGATTGAGCTAGGAGCCTTGCCTTACGGGGAGTGGGAAGAACTCGGGGAGAGGAGCGTACGGGCCCTTGAGCGGTGCGTCGGCGACGCTGACTCAGGTGGCGAGTAGGGAAGATGGTGCTCCGGAGTCGAAGCGTCCTCGTCTTGGGCGGGGCCGGTCTCGTCGGCTCTGCTGTGGCCAGAAGGATCGTCGGGCACGCTCCCGGGCGATTGGTCGTGACCTCCCTTCGCAGCGAGGAGGCCGAAGAGGCGGCACGGGAACTGCAGCGTAGCGGTGCGGCCTCGCGCACGAGAGTCGAAGCGGAGTGGGGCGACCTCTTCGTGCAAGACGATGTCGCGGTGTGGCCCCGTGAGGCGAACCTCGGCGACGAAAGGGTCCGAAGGCGAATGATCGACGACCTCGTTCGGCAGCCTTCTCGCCCGGATGCGCCCCCACGTCATCGTGGACTGCGTGAACACGGCCGGGGTCCTCGCCTACTAGGACGCGTTCGCCTCGGCGGCCGACCTACGGGCCGGGGCAGGGCACGGAACCGTCGACGAGGAAGTGGTGGAGCGGCATCTCTCCACCCTGCACCCGCCGCAGCTCATCCGTCACGTGCAGCTCGCCCTCGAGGGGATGATCCAGGCTGGTACCGGCATCTACGTCAAGGTTGGGACCGTCGGTACGGGAGGCATGGGTCTGAACATCCCGTTCACGCACTCCGAGGGGCGACCTTCCCGCCTTGTCCTCGCGACGTCCGGATTGGCCGGGGCGCACGCTCCGCTCTTGTACCTCATGGTCCGTACGCCGGATGCGCCGGCTGTGAAGGAGGTCATTCCCACTGCGGCGATCTCGTGGAGATCGATAGGCTTCGGGCCGATCACGAAGGGGGGGTGCCCGCTGACCCTCTCGGACTCGACGGGTCCGATACCCGCAGCCCGCGCGTTCGCCGACAGTGCGGGCGGATTGGCGAAGCTGGAGAGACAGTTGGAGGGCGTGTACCCGGATGCCGGCGAGAACGGTCTGTCCTCGCTCCCCGAATTCGAGGCCCTGACTTCCCTCGGCCTCATGGAGTTCGTGACCCCGAAGAGGTCGCCGTGGGACGGACGACAAGATCGTGCGGGCCGGGTGGGTCGATCTACGGGCCCGGAACCGGAGCCTGTGGGGGGATCGGATCCGGGGAGTTGCGGTCGAGGTCGAAAACCGCCCGGGCCCCCTTGAGGGGTCGCAGGGCGATCAGGAGTTCGGACAGGCGGAGGGCCGCATCCGTCCTGGACAGATGGCCGCTCGGATCCTGCGCTACGAGGACAAGGGCGAGCGGGTCAAACGGTAGTCCGGCCCCCCTGGGGACTCGATCCCGGGCAGGTGGCCGGAGCGCCGGGCTCGCGGCCCCGGCGACCGGGCCGGAGGTCGAACGCTCCCGCGTGGATCGCAGGGGCCGGTGCGATTACCTTGGTCTCGGAGACAGGGCCCATAGCTCAGCTGGTCAGAGCAGCGGACTCATAATCCGACGGTCGCAGGTTCAAGTCCTGCTGGGCCCACTGGATCGGCGTGGAGGTGCGCCTGCACCGACCGCGGCGGGGTCCGCACGGCAAGTGCCCGCCCGACCCTCGTCTCGAGCATTCCGAGGTTCTAGATTCCCGTTGCGATCCGCCGCCCATCGACCAATCCTAAGCGAGGAACTGCCATGTGTGATCCGGCGCCACGGCGCGCCCTCGGAGTCTTTGTCGGGATCGGCCTCATCATCGCCATCGCCCCGCTGACCCCCGTCGCCGCCCCGGCCCAAGTCGTCTGTTTCTCCGATCCGAACTGTGTCCAACCCATCACCGGCTATCCGATCGGCCAGCCCGGCACGCCCAACATCCAAGTCGTCTCGCACAAGCCGCTTCCAGGTCCGTGGTTCAGCCATACGGACATCGAGATCGAGCAGGAGATGTCGCGGCCTTTCGTGTACGTCGCCCAGCGCTTCGGCGCTTCGGGCTTCCATGCGATCTCGATCGAGAATCCGGAGAAGCCCGAGGTGCTCTACCGTTGGGTGATCGACGATCCCGATCTGCACGTCGGGGCGGGATGCGTCGACATCAAGTACGCCAAGGCCGAGGGCCGCTACTACGTGATCCTCTCGTGTCAGTTCGGACAGGGGGGCCCGGATGCCGACCTGGGGGCGATCTTGTTCGATGTCACGGACCTGCCCGATGCGTCCACCGTCCGCAAGGTGGCCGAGCTCCGGCTTCCCGATCTTCCGGGAGGCTTCCACAACGTGTTCGCCTATAGGCACACGAACGGCCGCTCGCTCCTGGTGGCCACGACCCAGTCGGAGGATGCCTACGTCTACGACATCGCACAGGTAGCGGCGGGCTCGAGGGACCCGGTGTCCGAGATCACCGTGCCCGAACCTTCGGCGGCGCGCAGTCGCCAGTGGCATGACATGTACCTCGGCTACCTGCCGGAGGCCGAACAAGATCGCTTCTATGGCGCCGGAACCGGAGGCTTCCACATCTTCGACGTGACCGACGTCGAGAACCCGCGTCTGCTCACCTCGGTCACCGGCATTCCGGGCGTCGAGAACGGGCACACCTTCACGCCCACGCCCGACGGCCGCTACGGACTCGGAATGCCCGAGCCCACCTATCAGCATTCGCCCGTGCGGTTCTTCGACCTCCAGCCGCCCGGATCCGAAGGGCAGGCGCCCAACATCGTGCGGGGGTCGGGGATCGGCGCTTGGATGCCCAAGTTTGGGGCGGCCACCCACAACCACGAGGTCCGGTGGCCGTACGTCTTCGTCTCGGCTCAGGACGACGGCCTTCAGATCGTGAACATGACCGATCCCACCCGGCCGTTTACCGAGGGCTACTACCACACCCGCCAGAACCCGATGTTGCACGACCCGCTCGGCCGGGATCCGATCCAGGCCACCACCGGGAACATCTACAACGGCGCCTGGGGCGTCGACGTGCGGAATACCGACGGCTTGATCGTCGTGAGTGATGAGAACTCTGGGTTCTGGGCGTTCAGGATGGAGGGTTTTCAGGGTTGGAACGGAAACGACTGGGCGATGCCCAACATCTCAAGCGCGCAGTTTTGGGACGACGGGCCGGTGCGCCCCGAGCAGATTCGGTAGCTGTGGCGGCCCGCCGCTTTCCCAGAGCTGTCCGGGGGTTATCTTGGACGCGGCGCTCGGCCTCCAGGTGTGATCTGCAGAGCGTTCCGCTCGACCCGCCGGCGGGGAAGACGCCATGAGACGAAACGCGCCTTGTCTTCGATCTGCGGCTCGGGCCACGGTTCTGGCCACATCCGCGGCGCTGGCCGTCCCGACCGCCTCGCCGGGCCAGTCCGATACCCGCTTCGAGATCGTGGTGCCCGAGCGCCTCAGAGCCGAGCCGCTCACCGGCCGCGTCTACGTGATGATCGCCCGCGCCGGCCTGACCGAGCCACGCCTCCAGATCGGGCGAACCGGGGAGCCCTTCTTCGGCAGGGACGTCGAAGGCCTTGAGCCCGGACAGCCGGCCGTCATCGATGGGTCGGATCTGGGCTGGCCGGTGGAGGCTCTGGGCGAGCTTCCTCCAGGCGAGTACTTCGTCCAAGCCTTCGTGAACGTGTATTCAGAGTTCAGGAGGGCCGACGGCTTCGTACTCTGGATGCACGACGACCAATGGGAAGGCCAGCACTTCAACATCTCTCCGGGCAACCTCTACAGTAGTGTGCGGCGGCTCCGGCTCGACGCCACGGAGGGGTATTCGATCCGCCTGGTGGCGGACAACGTCATCCCGCCGATCGAGATCCCCCAGAACACGCAGTGGGTCGAGCGCTTCCGCTTCGAGAGCCCGATGCTCACGGCGTTCTGGGGACGGCCGATCTACCTTGGGGCGACCGTCCTGCTTCCGCGCGACTACCACCGCACCACCATCGAATATCCGGTCCTCTACCGCCAAGGGCACTTCTCGCTTGCCGAGCCGCTCCGGGGCGAGGTCCGCGAGCAATGGGTCGAGGACGGCTTCCCCCGTATGCTTGCCGTGACGTTCCAGCATCCCACTCCTTACTTCGACGACTCCTACGCCGTGAATTCGGTCAACGTGGGACCGTACGGCGATGCAATCATGGAGGAGCTCATCCCGGAGGTCGAGCGGCGCTATCGCATCATCAGGCAGCCGTGGGCGCGACTGCTCGACGGCGGCTCCACGGGGGGATGGGAGGCGCTGGCGCTACAGATCTTTCATCCAGACTTCTTCGGGGGCGTGTGGTCCTACTGTCCAGACCCGGTCACGTTTACCGACGTCGAGGGCGTCAACATCTACGAGGACGAGAACGCCTTCTACAAGGATCGTGGTTGGTTCCGCGTCCCGACCATCAACACCCGCGAAGTGAACGGCGAGGTCCGGCTCACGTCGAGGCAGAGGAACCGGTTCGAGCTCGTGAGCGGGACACGGGGACGCTCAGGCCAGCAGCTGGACATCTGGGCTGCAGTCTTCGGACCCGTGGGCGAGGACGGTTACTTTGCTCCCCTGTACGACAAGCGCACGGGCGTCATCAACCGCGACGTGGCGGACTACTGGCGCGACAACTACGACCTGCTCCACTACCTCAAGTCCAACTGGAGCTGGCTCGGGCCCCAGCTCGTCGGAAAGCTGCACATCTACACCGGCGACATGGACAACTTCTACCTGAACAACGCGGTCCTCGAGATGGACGCCTGGATGAAGACGACCGAAGACCCGCACTACGAGGGCTATTTTTCCTACGGTCGTGGCGAGGGGCACTGTTACTCCGGCCCGCTGTCGATGGCGGAGCGGCTGAAGGAGATGGCCCAGCATGTGATTGAGCACCAGCCCGAGGTCTTGGATACGCCGTGGTGGACGCCTTGAATGACCTCGGCCGCCGACCCCCCGACTGGATCGGGCTCGGGGGCAGCGTGACGGGAGCGGCCGCCGCGTGACGGATCAACGGGACGGGTCGGTTGCGACGGGTTGCTTGCACCGCCCGCCCCGCCTGCGCACTTTGGGCCGTTCGTCTTGGAGTCGGAGTGTGGAGGACGAGAAAGAGAACCATTGCGCGCCGCCTCTCGGCAGCGTATCGCCGGAGGACGAAGCCTACATCGGCTGAGGACGCGATCTTGACGATAGACACCGGACCCGGGAGTCGCCCTTCGCTTGTGGCGAGGGACCCCGAGGCCCTAAGCGGGGACAGCTCCTGATGGGGGGGCACGGCCCTGGCCAGCAACGGTCCGTAGTGACCGGCGTGCTGAGGCGGATCGACCGCCGGCTCCGGGTGAACGGCGCGCTGGAGCACTGCTCGATCGCCATCTGCGGCGTGCTCGGCGTCCTCGTCGTCTTCACGGCCGGGCGCATGCTTCTTCCGATTGCGACGCCTTCGAACCTCGCAGTCATCGCCTCGGCGGCGGCCCTCCTGGCGGCCTTCCTTCTCTGGTCCCAAAGGGGCGGGAGCCGACTCGCCCGGGCGGCCGGGGTGGCGGACGCGAGAGCCGACCTGCACGACGAGCTCAAGACGGCCTACTGGTTCCTGGGGCACGGAAGGGACGATTCTCCCTGGATCGATCTCCAGCTGGCGAGAGCGGCGGAGACCGCCGCGGGCCTCGACCTCCGGCGCCTCGTTCCCGCGATCTTCCCCCGCCGCCTTTGGGTGGCTCTTGGATTCTTCGTCATCCTGGGCGCCCTGTCGCTCGTTCCTCTCGAAGGGCCTCTGCTGACGCTCGCGTCGGCCTCCGACTCCACAGCCCTCGGAGAGGGGCAGGCAGCTCAGCTGGAGGCGATACGCGACTTGGTGGAGGGTGCCGAAGAGCTTGAAGGGGACGAGGAGTCGGAGGCCCTGGCCCAACTCGAAGAGACCCTCAAGGAGCTTGCCGCCGAGCAGCTCACCGTGGAGGAGCTACTTCGCGATCTCAGGGAGGCCCAACACATCCTCGAGGAAGGCAATCTCGAGATGAACGCGCGGCAGGAGGCCTTGGCCGAGCTCGCCCAGGAGTTCGACGAATCGAGCCTCCTCGGTGAGGTGTCCGAGGCCATGGAGGAGGAGGATCTCGACCTGGCGTCGGAGCTCATGCGAGAGCTCGCCGAGAACCTCTCCGAGCTCACAGAGGAGGAGGCCGCAGAGTTGATGGCGCAGCTCAGTGAAGCGGCGATGTCCGATCTGCCGTCGCTTGAAGAGCTCCTCGAGTCGCTCCAGGAGGCCGCCGAGGCGATGGAGAGCCGGGAGATGGGCGACGCACGGGAGGCGCTCGAGGAGGCCTCGGAGCGGATGCGGGAGATGGCGCGACGCCAGGAGGCACAGGAAGGAAGGAACGAGGCTTCACGCCGGATGCAGGCGATGGAGCAGACGACCACAGAGCAGACGACCGGCATGCAGCAGCTGCTCGGCTTGCAGCAGGGGGAGGCCGGAGGCGAGAAGGGGGCCGAGGCCGGGCTGGCGATGCCGTCCGACGAGGTGCAGCTGTCGGGCGGCGGCAATGAGTCGGAGAACCCGAGCGGTCCTCCCGGCCACGCGACCGGCGCACCCACGGGTAGTGAGCAGCAGTTCGGCGCCCCGACGACACTGGAAGTGCAGCTCGCCATGGAGATCATCGACGACCCCGAACCCGATCCCGAGGAGGAGCCCGACCCCGACGACGTCTTCCGCGGCGCCAGCCGCCAGGAAACGTCGGCGCTGCAGTATCGCGACGTCCGAGCCCGCTCGAGCTACGCGGCCGGATCGGCGCTTAGCGTCGACCGCGTGCCGTGGCGTTACCGGAGCCTCGTGAAACGGTACTTCTTGGCCCTACGGCCCCGCGGAAACTAAATGATAACTGAGATCGCCAACCGAATCGATCTGTTCACCGACCAGTTCCAAGAGGTCAGGGAAGAGATCTCGAAGGTCATCGTCGGAAACAGAGAGATCATCGACGGGACCCTGATCAGCCTTCTGGCCAAGGGGCACGTTCTCCTGGAAGGAATTCCCGGGATCGGGAAGACGAAGATCGTTGCCACCGTCGCCGATGTCCTTCACCTGGACTTCTCCAGGGTGCAGTTCACACCGGACCTCATGCCCGGCGACATCGTCGGGAGCGACGTGGTCCACGAGAGCGACACCGGTGAGAAGCACCTCGCCTTCCAACCGGGCCCCATCTTCACAAACATCCTGCTCGCCGACGAGATCAACCGCGCGACGCCCAAGACGCAGTCGGCGCTCTTGGAGGCGATGCAGGAGCGTAGCGTCACCGTGGGCACGACGACGCACCGGCTTAGGCCTCCGTTCTTCGTCCTAGCCACCCAGAATCCGCTTGAGATGGAGGGGACCTACCCTCTGCCGGAAGCCCAGCTCGACCGGTTCTTCTACAAGCTCCGGATCGAGTATCCCGAGCCCGACGACATGCACGAGATCATGGATCGCACGACTCGTCGCGAAGAGCCGCAGGCGGCGACCGTCTTGGATCGCGACCAGATCCTGGTGATGCGCGACACGGCTCGATCCGTGCCGATCGCCCGGCCGGTGCAGGACTACGCGATACGGCTGACTCTGGCCACGCACCCCGACACGCCGCACGCTCACCCGATGACCAATCGCTACGTCCGTTTCGGTGCCAGTCCACGCGGCACTCAGGCGCTCGTGATCGGAGGCAAGGTGAGCGCGCTGTTGAACGGGAGGGTCCACGTGTCATGCGAGGACGTGCGTGCCATGCTGCTTCCGGCGCTGCGTCATCGCGTGCTCCTCAATTTCGAGGGAGAGGCCGATCGCGTCGATCCGGACATGATCCTCACCTCCATTATGGACGATGTGCCGGAACCCACCCAGTAGTCTGCGAGCGTCTCACCGGGTTTCCGCACGCTCGCATGAGGGGCCTCCAGAGCAGGAACGCCCGAGCCCATGAGCGAAAACGGGGCCCTTTTCGACGACGATTTCCTGAAGAAACTCGAATACCTGAATCTCGTCTCAAACTACATGGTTCCGGGCCACCTCCACGGAGAGCACCGAGCCAAGAGAACGACCGATTCGGGCATCGAGTTTGCCGACTACAGGCAGTACGTCACCGGCGAGGACACCAAGAACGTTGACTGGCGCACGTATCTCCGCCTCGACAAGCTCATCCTGAGGATCTTCGAGGAGGATGCGGACCTGCCGATCTACATCTTCTTCGATGCGAGCCGGTCGATGGACCACGGCGAGCCCTTGAAGTTTGACTACGCGCGCAAGATCGCTGCCGCGCTATGCTACATCGGGCTCCTCAACTTGGACCGCGTGAACCTGATCGGCTACTCCGACGGGATCGCCCGGGAGATGTCGGCTCGCCGCGGGAAGAACCAGGTGTGGCACGCCTTTCGGTTCCTCGAGTCCGTCGAGGCGGCCGGTTCGACATGCATCGAGCGGGCATTCACGACCTTCTTTTCGGTTCGCCGCCGCCGGGGACTGGTCGTCGTCGTTTCGGACTTTCTCGATGAGACCGGCTTCGAGAAGGCCTTCGATCTACTCCGCTACTTCCGGCAGGACCTCTTCGCAGTGCACGTCTACAGCTCCGAGGAGCTGGAGCCGGAGCTGCCCGACGAGGTCGTTCTCGAAGACTCGGAGCTCGGAACGACGGAGCGGTTGAAGGTGACGCCGGGGCTGCTCGAAGCGTATCGCGAGAAATTCGACGAGCACTGCGACGAGCTGCACAACTACTGCCGAAAGTACGGATGGGGGTACCTGAGGACCTCGACCGAGGTGCCGTTCGAAGACCTCATCCTGCAGGTTTTCAGGCAGGGGAGGTTCCTCGGGTGAGCTTCCTGTCTGTGAGCCCCCTAGTCGCCGGAGTCCTCCTGGCCGGCACGGCAGCCACAGTGGCCGTGCTCTATTGGCTGAAGCCGCCTCCGAGGCGCATCGTTGTGCCCTCCAAGCTGCTCTGGGACCGGCTGCTCAGGGAGAAGCGGAGAAGCACGTTCCTCGACCGGCTGCGGTGGTGGATCTCGTTGATGATCGCGCTGATCATAGGCTTGTCGGTGGCGGCGGCGCTTGGCCGCCCAGAGTTCACGTGGGCCGGCGGAGAGATCCCCCGCATGACGATCGTGATCGACAACTCGGCGACCATGGCCACGGCGACCTCCGACGGCTTCACTCGCTGGGATCACGCCGTGGCCATCGCCAAAGACCTCATGCGGCAGGGGAGCGTGGACGGCGAATTCCTCATCCTCGACACGACCGGGCAGGCGCCAGCCCTCGGCCCCGACGACCGCAGGTCCGCGCTTGAGATCCTGGACGGTCTCGGCGTCTCCATGGGCGACCCCCCCCAGTTCCCCACGGCCCTTGGCCCGGACGGGCCGCTGTATTTCATCTCCGACGGCGTCATGGTGGACGATGTCCCTCCCGAGGCTGAGGTGATCTCGGTCTACGATCCGGTCGACAACGTGGGCATCACGGCCTTCGAGGTGACGTCGGTGCCTTCGGTCCCCCTGCAGTACCAGGCCTTCCTCGAAGTCACCAACGCTTCGCTGGGGCCAAAGGAGATCTCGTTGCGCGTGGGCGGGGCCGGCGCAGGCGGGCTACGGGACACGATGACGCTCCAGTCCGGAGAGGCCACGCAACGCACGATTGAGCTGGCTGGCTTCGATCGAGGGCCGGTCCGAGCGGCGGTCACGAGCGAGGGCGACGCATTTGCCGTCGACGATGTGGCGTTTTCGTTCGTCCCGGTTCGCAGCCTCACCCGGGTCGCTCTCGTGACGCCGGGGAGCGTCTACCTCGAAAGCGTCTTGGCGGAGGAGCCGCACCTGAGGGTCCGCTCGCTCACACCGGCCGAATACGATACAGCGGCGGTACGCGCGGACCTGTTTATCTTCGACCGCTGGGCGCCCGAGCAGCCGCCCCCGGGCCCGTCCCTTCTGTTCTTTCCGCCGAACGTGGATTGGCTGGCCCCCGCTGTGGCCGTGATCAATTCGCCGACGGTGTCCGGATGGGATCCCGAGCACGCTCTCATGCGCTTCGTCTCGCTGGAGGACCTGAGGGTGGATCGGGCCGTGCAACTCGGCTCGCCCGCCCGCCGCCCCGTCGAGGAGTCGGGCGGCGCGGACCCAGACTTGAGCCACCCTCCCGACGCGGACGTGCACGTGGTCGTCGGATCGGCTGAGCTACCGCTGATCGTCGCCTCCGATGCCCCGCCGAAGGTGATCCGGGCGGCGTTTGCGCTGGAGGACTCTAACTTCGCGCTTCAGCCCGCGTTTCCGATCTTCTTGAGCAACGTCCTGCGTTGGACGATGGACGAACAGGCGGCGCTGCCAAGGCGTCCCGGCCGCGTCGAGGTCTCGCTGCCCGGGGGCGAGGTCACCGATCTCGAAGGCCAGATCGTCAACACCGCGCAGGTCTCGGGGCGCACGGTCTTCGCTGCCGATGAGCCCGGCCTCTATACGGTGGCGGCTGGATCTGCGCGCCTCCGAGTCGCCGTGAGCCTGCTCGACCGCGAGCGCACGTCCGTCAACGCCTCCGGCCTCAGCCCCAGAGACCGGGCCGTCGCGTCGCCGGCGGCACTGGGAACAGTGGGCGATCCTGCGGAGGAGGGAGAGCTGTGGACCATCCTTCTCGTGGTGGCCATGGCACTCGTGATCTTGGAGTGGTTCACCTACCATCGCCGGTGGACGGTATGAGGATCACCTTCGGCCACTTCTGGCCCCTTCTCCTGGCCGTCCTTGTGATTCCGCTCGTTTGGCAGATGACACGGCGCACGGCCGTTGGGCTGTCGAATCGGCACCTGCGAGCTTCTGCCGTCGTGCGAACGGGCCTCGTCGCGCTGCTCGCCCTCGCTCTCAGCGAGCCGGTTTGGCATCGAGGGGGGAAGTGGCTCTCGGTGATCTACGCGCTCGATGTGTCCGGCAGCATCGATCCCGCGTTCATCGACACCGCCATCGACTGGATCGCCTCATCGAGCGCGGTGGGCAGGGCCGACCACAACGGCTTTATCGCTTTTGGCGGCTCCGCTCGAAGGGTGGAGAGCGCCGACGCGATGCGAGATGTGGAGGTCTCGGCGAACGGCGCCAACGGCTCCATCAGCCAAGGGGCGACGGATCTTGAGGCGGCTGTCGCCCAGTCTCTTGGCAGCTTCGATCCCCGCTACCTCAAGCGGCTCGTCCTGATCACCGATGGGAATGAGAACGCCGGTGACCTGGACCGGATTGTTGGCCGCGCGCTGGAGTCCGGGGTGCGCATCTTCTCGATGCCTGCGAACGTCAGAGGGGAGGGAGACAGCTGGATCGAGGCGATCGAGGTGCCCGTCGACATGCGTCGGCAGGAGCCTGTCGCGCCGACGGTGGGCGTATTCAGTCGGGTGGCCACCTCCGCCACGGTCGAGGTGCTCGGCAACGGCGCCATGCTCGGGTCCAAGCGGGTCGAGCTTCAGCCCGGCTTGAACACGATCCCCTTCGAAGTGAGGCTCCCGGTCGAGGGGGACGTGACGATCTCGGGTCGCCTCGCGGCCACCAGCGATCGGTTCCCGCAAAACGATCTGCACGCGCAGTCGGTGCGGGTGGGCTCCCGACCGCGCGTTCTCTACGTGGAGGGCCGCTCGGCCAGCGCCCACTACCTGCGCGACGCGCTCGTGAACGAGGGCATGGAGGTGGTTCTCGGGCAGCCCGAGTCGATTCCTTCCACGGCCGTAGGGATCGAGGCCTTCGACCTTGTCCTGTTGAGCGACGTGCCCAGCCAGCGCCTCACCGCGGCCCAGATGGACGCCGTTCTCGCCTATGTCCGGGACTCGGCCGGTGGCTTCATCTTCGCGGGAGGGGAGTCGAGCTTCGGCGAGGACGGCTACGCCGAGACGTCGATCGAGGAGGCTCTCCCGATCTGGTTCGAAGTCACCGAGCAGCGGAAGGACCTGGCCCTCGTCATTGTGTTGGATAAGTCCTACAGCATGGTCGGTCCCAAGCTGCAGCTCTCGAAGGAGGCCGCCAAGGCGGCGCTCGATCTTCTCGAGCCGACCCACCGCTTCGGCCTGATCACCTTCGACGACACTCCGCACTCCACGGTGCCCCTGCAGCTTGCAACCGACAAGTCGCTGATCAACGACTACATCAACCGGATCATCGCCAGCGCCCAGACCAACATCTACCCAGCCCTTGAGTTGGCCTACGAGGCGCTCGGCGCCAGCGACGCCGAGGTGAGGCACATTATCCTGCTCTCCGATGGCAAGACTTACCCCGACGAGTACGAGGCGCTCGTGACGTCGAGGGCGGGCGACGACATCACGGTGTCCACGGTGGCCGTGGGCGAGGAGGCGGATCGGGAGCTCCTCGGGGATATCGCCGAGTGGGGGAACGGCCGCAGCTACTTCATACGGGACGCCGCCAGGGTACCCCAGGTCTTCATCCAGGAGACTCAAATCGCCTCGCAGCAGACCCTGATCGAGGAGGCCGTTCGGGCCACTGTCGCCCACGGCGTCGAGGCCTTTACGGGGATCGATCTCTCCGCGGCGCCCCCTCTGAGGGGCTACGTCAACACGCAGGCGAAGGAGACCGCGGAAGTGCTGCTCGCCTCGGAGGCCTCGGCTCCGATTCTCGCGCGCTGGCACTACGGGCTCGGCAAGGCGGCGGCCTTCACGTCCGACGTGAAGAACCGCTGGGCGGCGGATTGGCTGACCTGGCCGGGGTACGGGAAATTCTGGTCCCAACTTGTCCGGGAGACGATGAGGCGCCATCAGGGGGAAGGGATCGACTTCTTCATCGACCGCGTCGGCGACGAGGCGATCGTCACAGTGAGCGCCGTGACCGAAGAGGGCGCGTACCGGACCGGACTCGCCCCGCTACTGGAGGTTGTCGAGCCAGCAGGCGGGCGGGCCACCGTAGCGCTCGACCAGGTCGGATCCGGTACCTACCAGGGACGTTACGTGATGGAGACCACGGCCGAGTCCTCGTATGCGTTCCGTCTCTCGGTCGATGGATTCGAGGACCAGGCGCTGTCCCTCTATTACCCCCATAGCGACGAAGATCGGCTGTATCCCCCGAACACGGGGCTGCTGAGAGCTGTAAGCGAGCAAACGGGAGGCACGCTGCTCACCGGCAACGAAGAGATCTTTGCCGACTACGGGGAGTCGACTTCGGTGCCCATCTCGTCTTGGCCGCTCCCGGCCGCTCTGGCTCTGCTCGCCTACCTGCTGGACATCGCCCTGCGGCGTGCGCCATGGTTCTGGCGGCTCTTCGAGTCGAGCGTTGGGGGAGGCGCGGCGTAGCGGGATCGTCGCAGTGGGTGAGGACAGAGTGGTCCTGGGCCTCGGCAGCAATCTGGGTCGGCGCGAGGCGAACCTGAAGCGAGCCATCAACAGGCTCACTCACGGCGCCCAATCGGTTCTCCGGGCGCCGGAGCTTAGTCGGGTCTACGAATCACCGGCTCTCTTGCCCCCCCGGGCTCCCGCCGAGTGGGACCTGCCGTACCTGAACTGCGGCATATCGGGCGAGGCGCTTGTGGGTCCCGAGGCTTTGCTCCACAGGGTGCGGGAGATCGAGCGCTCCCTTGGACGTCGGGAGGGTGAGAAATGGGCCCCCAGGGTGGTCGATATCGACATCCTGTGGTGGCCGGGAAGAGAGAGGCACACCGCGGCGCTGGAGATCCCCCACGCCGAGACCCTCAACAGGGCCTTCGTCCTGAAACCGCTCCGGGATCTCGTCCCCGACGACGTCCTCCGCGGCCGATCCTTTCGAGCTCATGCCGAGCGCCGCTCCGACCCCGAGGCGACGGCTCACGCACCCGAATCGGAGCACCGCGTGCTCTATCCGGAGCTGATGGGCATCCTGAACGTCACGCCCGACAGCTTCAGCGACGGGGGGCGGTTCCCCGAGCCCGGCCAGGCGATCGATCATGCACGAGGGCTTCTCGAATCCGGGGCTACGATCATCGACCTCGGTGGGGAGTCCACCCGCCCGGGGGGAAGCGACGTCACTCCGGCGATCGAATGGGCCCGGATCGGGCCCGTGCTCGCCGGTCTCCGCGACTTGAGGGCCGAGCGAACCTTCAGAGTCAGCCTCGATTCAAGGCATCCGGAGACCGTGCGGCGAGCCTTGGAGGTGGGCATCGATATCCTCAACGACGTCACGGGCTTCTCCAACCCCTCGATGATGGAGATCGCTCAGGGGACCCAGCTGCCCCTCGTATGCATGCACAGCCTGTCGATCCCGGTCGTCAAGGGGGAGTTCATTCCGGACGACTCCGACCCCCTCCAGTTTCTTCTTGAGTGGGGACGCGAGAGGCTCGAAGCGTTCGATCGCATGGGTGTCGGCCGCGAGCGCCTGATCCTCGATCCCGGCATCGGCTTCGGGAAGACCTCCCGGCAGAATTGGCAGATCGTGGGACGGGTGGAGGAACTCCACGAGTTGGAGACGCCCTTGCTCGTTGGCCACAGCCGCAAGTCTTTCTTCGAGCTCGTGACCGACAAGCCGAGCGAGGAGCGGGACCCCGAGACCCGCGCCGTGAGCGACTCTCTCGCCCGCAAGGGGGTGGAGATCCTGCGTATCCACGACGTGAAGGCGCACGACGCCTTGTTCAGAAGCCGGTTTCTCCAGACACGTGTAGCTAGGCCGCAGTGACGGCGGACCGCCGCTGCGTCCGATCGGGGGGGACGGGCGCCGCGCTTCCACCTCCCGGAAGAGCCCGACCCGAGAGCCTGCCGCCGGTCAGGCGAAGGGAGGCGACGGGTTCCCCAAACGGAAAACGGCGACGGGGCGCCACCATCCCATCGGGGGAAACCACGCGGTTCCGCAGCCTTCTCATACCGCTTTACCCGTCCCCAAATACCGTATAGCTTTGACGCCCGCAGGACTCCTTGGTGGGCGTAGCTCAGTCGGTTAGAGCGCCGGATTGTGGTTCCGGAGGTCGCCGGTTCGATTCCGGTCGCCCACCCTTTTCCCGGCTGGGGGTGGATCTGGGAGCCCCCGTCTCCCGAAGGCCTCGAAGGACGCCGGGGCCCTCCGAAGACATTCCGAAGCTTCCGGTGTTGACACCCCCTCAAGGCGTGTGTATGCTTCATCCCTTGCGGTGAATTGTGGCCGTACCACGGTTCGCCGCCTTCCGCTCGCAGGGGTTCTCAGGTCTTCGACGAGTTCCCCGATCTCGTTTTGAGGCGAGTCCGCGCTGTTTGAAAACTGAGGTTTTGAGGTAGTGAGCGGGCCCACACGAAGCGAGCACTGCGTCTTGCTTCTCCGCGCTTCGAGCGCGAGTGGGTTCTAAACGTAGATTCCGAACGATCGATCTACGAGATCGGCGTTCAACGGAGCTGACAAGCTTTTCTTTTTCAACGGAGAGTTTGATCCTGGCTCAGGACGAACGCTGGCGGCGTGCTTAACACATGC
>CAZNEI010000024.1:0-39594 GCA_964572045.1 uncultured Gemmatimonadaceae bacterium | reverse complement strand
CATCAAACATCATCAACCCCAAAAACTAACCGTCCGTCTAAGCGGGGCAGGTCCAAAGGGGAGGAGGGATCATGGCGAAGAAGTTGGGTAAGGGACCGCGCGTGATCGTCAAGATGTCTAGCACCCAAAGCCCCTATCGCTTCACCGCCACCAAGAACAAGCGGAACAACCCCCAGGGGCTGGAGCTCAGGCGCTACGACCCGGTGCTGCGACGTCAGATCCTGTGCCGGGAAGAGAAATAGGCGGCCGGGGTACAAACGGAAGATCACGATGTCCCGCAAGTGCGACATCACCGGGACACGGCCCCTGACCGGGTACAACGTCTCCCACGCTCACAACAAAGACCGAGAAGCGGCGACTGCCGAACCTGCAGACGAAACGAATCTTCGTTCCCGAACTGAACAAGTCGGTGCGGATCAAGGTCTCCACGTCCGCCCTTCGGTCGATCGACAAGATGGGGTTGGCGGCATTCCTACGGAAGAACGGGCTCTCGCTCAGCGACGTCACCTGACAGCCCGCGGCGGCGACCGCAACCGCCAGGGCCGTGCCTGCGGTCAGGGTGCACGGCTCGGTTACATCGCGGCCCTTCTGCTGGCATCGGCCGATGGCGCGCCAGCGCTGGCGCAGGACGCCGCATTCGATAGTCCCGCGGTCCTCTCGCTGGTGCGCCAGGCGCGGGAGCTGCGCGAGACGCCCCGGCCGAGGACCGCATCGGTGGCCTACAAGGCGCGTGCCGAGGGTCACATCTATTTCTACTTGGATCGAGACGACGGCGGCGAGCCCGTGCCCATGCGCGTCGACCAGGTCGCCGTGGACCTCTACAGGAGCACGGACGGGCGGACCCGGCAGGCCATTCGCGCGCTGAGGCGCCAGGAACTCCTGCCGGTACAGGACTTCCGGTACTACATCGACAGGCTCACTGCGGTCCAGAACGGTTTCGGGGACCGCATTTCGATCGGCGAGGGCCGCGACGTGCGCGACGTACCGCATCCGCTCGGGAGCCGGGGCGAGGATACCTACCGCTTTAGGATCACCGATTCGATCCGGATCAGCGCGCCCACGCTGCCCAGGCCGATCACGGTGCGCGAAATCGAGGTGCAGCCTCGCGACGAGCGCCTTCCGGGCTTCATCGGCAGCGTCTTCGTCGAATCGCGGACCGGTGCGCTCGTACGAATGGTGTTCACTTTCACGCCGGCATCCTATGTGGACCCCCGGAGCGACCGTATAACGGTGCGATTGGAGCACGCCCGGTGGGAGGAGACGGAGTGGGAGGAGACCCAGTGGCTCCCCTACCGGCAGGTGGTCGAGGTCCGGCGCGAGATCCCCCAGCTCGACCTCCCGGTGGGTTCGGTGATCCGGGCAACCTTGGAGGTTACGGGCTACGAGTTCGATCCCGTGCTGGACCCGGGGTTCTTCCGCGGGCCCCGGGTGACGATGGTGCCCTACGGCCAAGCCGACTCGACGGAGTTTCGTGCCGGGCTCATGGACCGGATGGCTGAAGAGGGGCTCTCTCCGGTGAGCATGGCCCGGATCGAGGCGGAGGTTCGGCGTCAGGCCCGCGCTCGGCTGATCAGCGGGCTGCCCCGTGTGCGGCTGTACGTGGACGACCTCTCGTCGGTCTTGCGGGTCAACCGCGCCGAGGGCGTGCATTTCGGACTCGGGACCTCGTTCGCGCCGGGCGACAGGATCCGCCTTCAGGCCCTCGCGGGCTACCAATCGGCCCCCGGCACCCTGTCCGGAATGGTGCGCGGCCGGGTGAGAAGCGAAGACGGTTTGACCGTGGCGGCACTCGAACTCTTCCGTCGGCAGCTGCGCGACGCAGGCCCGCGTGCGGGCGCCTCCGGAACCGTGAACACTCTGTCCACTCTCCTGCGGGGCATCGACCACACCGACCCGTACTTCGCCACCGGTCTTCGCCTGGACGTCGAGCGCCAGCTGGGTGGCGGCGCCTCGATCACGGTTGGCGGCCACGTGGAGGAACTCAGCGGAGCCGACGCCGTCTGGTCGCACGGGCTCGGCTCGGGCGTGAACCAGCGTCCGCTCAACCCCGTGGGCGAAGGCACGTTTGTCGGGACCGGCGCCGAACTGCGCTACCGGTGGGGCGGGATCCCGGCCTGGGGAGCCGAGGCGGCGACGGCGGCCACCGTGGGGCGCTGGAAGGGCGGCGGCAACCTGACCCTACGGACCCGCCTGGACGCCAGGGCGGCTGCACGGGATCTTTCACGGCGCGTGAACCTGAAGCTGGAAGCCGGCGCCTCCTGGGGCTCCCTGCCGCATCAGCTCCTGTTCTTTCTCGGTGGGCGCGGAACCTTGCCGGGCCAGGGGTTCCGGGCGTTCGGGGGACACCGCTTCGTCCTGCTGACCGGGGAGGCTGGGTTCACCTTCGTGCCGGGATGGCTGACGGGGCGGCTGCTGGCCGGTGCCGGAGCGGTCGGCGGCACCCCCGGCGCGCTCGCCCGGGAATGGGGAGTCGAGGCCGCGGGTGGGGCGAGCGCCTTCGGTGGTGTGGGGCTCGGCACGATTCATGATATTGTCCGGATCGATGGGGTATGGGGCCTGCCCGGCGGCAAGTTCGAGGTCATCCTCTCCGTGGACCCCAGGCTCAGGCCCTATCTGTGACCGAGACCATTCATACGCGTGGGGCTCGCCGTACTCTTGGCGGGCGCGTTCGTGCCTCCGCGAGCCGGACTCACGCCTTGGAGTATTCCACAAGACTTCCTAGATCCTCACCTCCTGCCGTATGGGAGCGGGGGAAAGCACTCTTGCTCCCTGATTCCGTATGACCAGAGCGATCCGACTGGTTCTGCTGCTTCTCTTCATTCCAGCAGCGGGAACGCTCGGATTCATGGTTGTCGAGGGCTGGGACTTTTTCGACGCCTTGTACATGGCCGTCATCACGTTGACGACCGTGGGGTTCGAAGAAGTCAACACCCTGAGCACGCCCGGAAGGGTGGTGGTCATCGTCTATCTTGTCTTGGGATTGGGCGTGTTCTTTTATGGTGTCACCCAAGTGGGTGAGTTGCTGATTCGAGGCGAGCTGAGGCGGATGCTTGGACGGAGGCTCATGGATTCCACGATTCGATCGGTCAAGGACCATACCATTGTTTGCGGTTGTGGCCGTATGGGCTTGAGGCTCTGCGTCCTCTTGGCGGAGAAGGGGGAGAGATTCGTGGTCGTCGACCGGGATCCCGAGGCCGTGGCGGTCGCGATAGAGCGAGGTTGGTCGGTCTCGGTCGGCGACGCCACGCACGACGCCACCCTGCGTGCCCTCGGCATTGATCGGGCTAGGGGGCTCGTTGCGGTACTCACGAGCGACGCAGACAATCTGTTCGTGGCTCTCTCCGCACGGCTCCTCAACCCCGACCTCATGATCCTCACGCGGGCCACCGAAGAGGAGAGCGTGGACAAGATGCAGAGGGCTGGAGCAGACGAGGTCGTGAACGTGCACCAGATCGGCGCAAACCAAGTTCTGCAGCTCCTAAGGAACTCGAGCCCCTAGCCCCGGCTTCTTGCCGAGGGTGGTCTAGGCGTGCGCGGTCAGCCGGCGGTACGACGTGACGGACCACGTTGCTGGGCGGAGGGGTCGGAGTTGTCGGGGCAGCATAAGCCGGGTTGGCACCGAGGTGACGCCAGAGCGGGAGGAACGACGGTGAGCAGGCGCTCCGAAAGCGGGAGGGCCTCTTTCGTCAGCGCGGCGACCGTTCCGGGAGCACGAGGAAGGCCTGCAGGTCGCGCGGCTGCTCGGGCCCTTCCGGGGATCAGTCCTTCGCGGTAGCCACCGGCCTCCCGACAGGGACCCTCGAACGGAGGCTCAACGGGGTCGGGCGGGCGGGGCGGCCCGGATCGAGTGAGCGGGACGGAAGTTCGTGCTCAGCCCATGGTGACACGATGAGCTGGGTCTGTCTCGGCTTCGGCGCCTGCTCCGTCGGAGGACCCCGCCTCGGTTTCCTGCGCCTGAGGTGGAGAGACGGCTTTCCCCGACTGCCGCGCGAGAGCGCCGGACGTGCCGGCCGGCGCACGGTCGCCCATATCCACACCGCCGCGGAAGCCCGCGCCGTCCTCGAGCACGACTCGCGGTGCCGCCAGATCCCCTTCCACATCTGCCGAGCTGAGCAGGACGATCTGTTCCTCGGCCGTGAGATCGCCCCGCACCCTGCCCTCGACCGTTACGATTCGCCCCACGATGCTGGCCCGGACATCCCCCTGCGTGCCGACCGTCACAGAATGCGCCCTCAGGTCCACCGAGCCTTCCACCCGGCCCTCGATCAAGAGGTCCTCGTTTCCGGTCACCTCCCCCTTGATCCTGATCTTGTGCCCCACGATCGCCTGCCTGGGCACTCGGGATCGGGCGGCGGGCCTCTCGGTGCTCGGGGGCACGCGCTGGCCGGCAACCTTGCTCGGTCGCTCAGATGTCTCGGATCTCTTCCACATGATGGGACCTCGGCTGGGTCATGGGAATCCGAAGGGCACACTCGGGAGGCAAAACCGCGCCGCTGCCGTGCGTCTCCCGCACGGGGCCGACAGAATGCACCAAGCTGCACAGACTCGGCAGCGCGGGCAAGGAGCGACTGCCATCGGTGCGCCTGTCAGGTGTCCCCGGCGGCTCGCCCCATCTCGGTGCCCTCCCCGAAGGAGGCACGGAGCAGCGCGCAACGCCTCCGAAGGATCGGCCCAGTCTGGGTGGGGGCCAGCCCAATCGACGGACAGAAGGTCCCCGCCGATCACCAGGCTGTAAAGACGGTCCTCCCCTCGTTCTCCTTCGCGTACAGCGCGTCGATCCTCGACTTGAATCGGCCTTCCACGATGTGACGCTTCACTTTCTGCGTCGGCGTCAGGGATCCATCCTCCACGGTGAACTCCTGGTCCAGGAGCAGGATCTTCTTCGGCCTTTCAACTCGGGACAGATGCTGGAGCGTGCCGAATGCTTCATCGGCGATCAGCTCTTGTACCCGTGGATCCTCCAGGAGCTCGCGCCGGTGCGTGGCGGCAAGGCCTCGGGAGCGCGCCCACGATTCGAGGGCCTCGAAGCTTGGCGTGACGAGCAGCGCGATGAACTTTCGGCGGTCTCCGATTAGGACAGGTTGGTCGAGGTAGCGGTTCTTCTTGAGCTCATTCTCGATCGGCTGGGGTGCCACGTTCTTGCCGCCTGCCGTCACAATGATGTCCTTCTTCCGGTCCGTGATCCGCAGAAAGCCGTCCTGGTCGAACTCGCCGATATCACCCGTGTGAAACCAGCCGTCGGGGCTGATTGCCCGAGCGGTACGCTCGGGGAGGTGGAAATACCCCTTCATCACCTGTGGACCCCGTACGAGGATCTCGCCATCCTCCGCGATGCGTTCCTCCGTGCCCGGAATCGGCTTGCCGACGGTCCCGATCCTGTAGTTCTCTGGAAAGTTGAGGGGGCTGTTCACGTTGGTCACCGGGCTTGTTTCCGTAAGACCGTAGCCCTCCAGGATCATGATCCCGGCGGAAAAGAAGAACCGATTGATCTCGGGAGACAGCGGCGCCCCTCCACTGACGAAGTACCGCAGCCGCCCACCGACAGCGGCTCGGATTTTTCGGAAGAGGATGCGGTCCGCGAGCGAATATGCCAGACGAGTCCGCAGGCCAGGTCTCCGCCCGGCCAGCTTCGCGTCCGCCCATCGTGCTCCAACGGCGACCGCCCACTCGACGACGACTCGCTTCAGGCCCTCCGCGTCCCTTACGGCGGTGTAGACCTTCTCGTAGAGTCGGGGCACGGAGACGACGAGAGTTGGCTCTATCTCCCTCAGATCCTCGGTCACGAGCTGGAGTGACCGGGCGTATGCGATCGAGCACCCCACGCTGAACAAGAGGTAGTCGACCATCCTCTGGAAGACGTGCGAGAGCGGAAGGAACGAGAGCGTCGAATCTCGGTCGTCGATCGGTAGGAGCTGGGAGCAAGTACGGATGTTCCAATAGAGGTTGTTGTGCGTCAGCATGACCCCCTTGGGATCGCCCGTGGTTCCGGAGGTATACAGAATCGTCGCGACGTCCTCTGCTCGAGCCTTCTTCGTCCGTTCCCTGAACTCGGAGAGCGAAACGGCCTCGTCGGGAGCGGGAGCACGCTTGAGGAACTCTTCCCACCCAATCGTCTTCGGGGGCAGGGCGTCTGGAGGATCGAAGACGATCACCCATTCGAGCGACTCGCATTCCTCCCTCACCTGCTCCACCTTGTCCAACTGCTCTTCATTGGACACGAAGACGAGGCGTGCCCCGGAATCGCCGAGGATGTAGCGAACCTGAGTCGAGGTGAGCGTGGCGTAGATGGGCACGTCGATGACCCCAGCGCATAGGCAACCGTAGTCCGCCAGAGCCCATTCCGGTCGGTTGTCTGAGAGGATCGCCACGCGGTCACCACGGTTGATTTCCAGGGAGCGGAGTGCAACCGCTACCTTTCGAACCCGGGATGCAACGTCCTGATAGGAGATATCGGCCCAGCCGGCCTCGTTCCGAAAACGGAGGGCCGGCCGGGATCCGAAACGCTCGATCGCATCGTGGAAGAGCTCGACAAGGGTGCCTTCGGTGACTGCAGTGGACGTCGCGGTGTGGTCTTGTGTTGGCATCATTAGGATCCCGCTGTATTCGTTTTTTGCTTGGGGGAGACTCCTGCCACAGGCCGTTCAACCGCTCCCGCCGCCCGACACTGAGACCTACTGCCGAGAGCCCCAGTGGTTGCGGCATCGGTGTTCTTGGTCACGGCCTCTCCTTATTTTTTTTGCCCTCCCGGAGTGCCTGCCACCCCCAAGGCGACCGAAGACCCAACCACCCGTGGAATCGGCATTAGAACCGGATTGTGCCGTGTGCCGCAAGGGCGTAGGCGTGGGCGAACGAGCGGTGGTCCCGACGTTCGACCTCCAGGCCCACGTTTGCGGAACGGCTCCGCCGCCAACTGACTGCCGACACGGAGCTCTTGTCCCAGGCCTGGCTCCTCCGCTCGACAGCAGGCACCCGCTCGCCTCCACCATCCCTAACCTCCGCGTCGAAGGACTCGTGTGGAGCGCCCCCGTCGATCTCGTTTGTCGCTGCAGCTCGCCTCAACCATGGCCAACGTTGCCCACACGCTCAGGTCGCGTGACACCGACCAAGAGAGAGATGGGTGGACCCACGTCAGCATGAGTTCGTCCGTGCTGCGACGTCGGGACCAGGGAAGGCGCCGATGCGGAAGTCGAACGGCCCCATGAGCGGGACATCGAACCTCCTTCTATGAGACTGGAGCCGATCCGGATGTCGGCGCCAGTGTGACCGGTAGGCACGTCGCCGCTCCATGGAGCCATGCCGGCATCGCCGCCGCTCAGACTACGGTGGTCCCGCACCGTCGGCGCATCCCCAATCGTGACCCGAGGAGCTTCGTCATCGTCGACGATCGTCTCAACGCCGATCGGGCCCTCACGCGGGTCCGGCAAAACCGTGCGCAGCCGGGGCTAAAGTCTCTGTCACCACCTCCCGGTCGTCATCCTCCAGCGGCTGCACCTCGATCTGCTTTGTCCTCTCCCCAACCTCGCACATCGGCGTCCCGTCGGCGCTCGTGGAGTCCGCGCCGCCGCCAGCCGTCTCGAAAGAGCTCGGCCGAGCAGCTGGGGCCGGTTTTCGCATCTAGGGGGGAGCACGACGTGGGTGCAAGTCCGTCGGACCCACCCCATCCCCCTCGGGTGCCGGTCCTCAAATCGCCCGAGCACCGGACCCAAGTGGTGCCTGGTGTACGGACTGGTGATCGGACTATCCCGCGTGCTTCGGACAGCCCTGAGAAGACCCTTCGGCCGTCCCGGTGCGACTCCGTCGCCCGGCTCCGTATTGGCGCTTCCATAGACTCTGGTGGGGCGCAGTCCTCGACCCCGCGCTTGACAAGAGCGGCCGTCACGTCGCACATATCACCGGATCTAATCCCTAGGCGAGGAGGAAGAATGGCACTAGTCGGGAAAGGCTCCGTGGCTGTTGGCCTCGTGATTGCCGTGGTCGGAGGCTTGGGCATCGAGCAAGCCTGGTTTGGCTGGGCACTCGCGGTGCTTGGCCTGATCGTCGGGTACTTTAACGTCACTGACGATGAGAGCCATACGTTCCTCGTCGCGGCGATCGCGCTGATCTTGGCGGCCGAGGCCCTCTCAGGGATCCCGGCGGTCGGCTCCGTTCTGACCGACATCATCGCGAACCTGGTGATGCTCCTGGGCGGTGCGGTCGTGGTCGTCACGGGGAAGAGCCTGTTCGCGGTCATGAAAGACTGAAGCTGAAGTCACTTTCGACGAACGCGTCAGCGTCATCGGGGTCCGACGGCTCTCTGTCCGAGAGGGGCTGGCAGCCTATGGCCTAGACGGCCATAGGCTGCCTCTCTTCTGCACCCTGGCCAACGCACGGCGGAGGCACGCGCGAAGCTGAGCGTTGGCGGAGTTCCGGTCCTTGCGCGATCCGTTCCCGTCCCCTTGGGACGACTCCGCACGGCGATCGGGCCATTCTCATCGGCAAGACCGGCCTTGCGAGAGGTAGAGAAGATGGGTCGGTCCCTCACGATAAGCCGTGGGAGATGGCTCCACGCCGGTGACTCCGTGAGGATGGCCGTGGAAGACATGGAATGAGAAGGCCCATCGCTATTGCGGCCGTTGTGCTGCCCGTGCTCGCCAGTCTTGGTGGGCACGCCGGATCTGTTCCGAGTCAGGAGCAGGGGGTGCGCCTGTCTGTTCCCGGTCGAGGAGTGGTACAATCGGTCTCTGCCACCAACGGGGTCGCTGAGCCGGTGCCTGTCGGATCCTCGTCCGAAGCTCTGAAGTCGGCACTCGACGATTACGTAGAGAGCTTGTCCGGCGAGGCGTCGGCTCTAGGTGCGGCTCCGGTGATGGAGAAGCTGGTCGGTGAGCGTCCCGCCCCTGGCGATGCCCCGGCCACCGCAGCGCCGGCCGTCCTGTCCGAGTCTCTAGACGCCGTCATCCGTCAGTACTGCCTGGTGTGCCACAACGATGTGATGTTGACGGGCAACATGTCGCTCCAAGACTTCCAGGTCGAGCGGGCGGTGGAGCGGGCTGAGACGGCCGAGAAGATGATCGTCAAGCTCCGGGCCGGGATGATGCCTCCGCCCGGAGCCCCACGTCCGGCTCCCGATACGCTCCTTGTGCTAGTGGAGACTCTTGAGGAGACCATTGATGATGCGGCCGCCAAGCATCCGAGGCTGGGCTTCCGCAGGTTTCAAAGGCTGAACCGAGCCGAATACGCCCGGGTTGTCCGGGACCTCTTCGACTTGGGGATCGACGCTGGCCGCTGGCTCCCTCCAGACACATACCTGGGGAGCTTCGATAATATGTCCGACGCCCAGGGACTGTCGGTCACTCTGATGGAGTCGTACCTGAGGGCCGCGACCGACATCAGTCGGCTTGCTGTGGGCAACCCGCAGGCGGCCTCGACGTCGACCAAATACACGAACCCGATTGAGGTCTCGCAGCACGCGTGGGACCGGATCGAGGGGACACCCTTCGGAACACGGGGTGGGATGGTCGTGACGCACGACTTTCCGGCCGACGGCGAGTACGTCTTGCGGATCGAGACGCTCTTCGGTCGGGGTAGGGGCTCTGAGACGATCGACGTCACCATCGACGGGGAGCCCGTGGCGCAGTTGGCGCTCGAGCACAACGGAGGCTCCAGCCTCCCGATCAAGACCGAGCCGATCTTCATCCGGTCCGGCCAGCGCCAGATCGCGGCGGCTTTCGTCCGGACGATCGACGGCCCCTACGAGGATCGATTCAGCCCGTTCAATTGGTCGTTCGTTGGCGGCGAGGACTCGCAGGCCTGGGCGAATTATGGAATCACGGCCCTCCCGCACTTGAGCGAGCTGGTGATCACGGGGCCGATCTCTACCTTCGGCGTATCCGAGACGCCGAGCCGGAGGAGAATCTTCACCTGCTATCCCGACTCGGCGGACCCGTCCGAAGACCGCGCCTGCGCCACCGAGATCCTCTCGCGCCTTGCCCGACAGGCGTATCGACGGCCAGTCAGCGAAGAGGATCTTGTAGGGCCGCTCTCGTTCTACGAGGACGCCGCCACCGAAAGGGGCTTCGAGATCGGTGTGCGCACGGGGATTCAGGCAATTCTGGCGAGCCCGTCGTTCATCTTCCGACTCGAGCGCGAGCCCGACGGTGTCGGGTCGGGCGACCACTTCCGGCTGAGCGACCTCGACCTCGCGTCGCGCTTGTCGTTCTTCCTCTGGGCCACCGGCCCTGATGAAGAGCTCATCGGCTTGGCCGCCTCGGGGCGACTTGGGGAACCGGGTGTCCTAGAGCGGGAGGTCAAGCGCATGCTCGCGGACGAGCGCGCCTCGGCCCTCGCCTGGCGCTTCGCTGCGCAATGGCTGCGCCTTCAGGACACCAAGAAGAACCAGCCAGAGCCGTTCCTCTATCCCGACTTCACGGGTCAGCTCCGCGACGACATGGTGCGTGAGACGCAACTGCTCTTCGAGCACCTTGTTCGGGAAGACCGAAGTGTTCTAGAACTCTTCACCGCCGACTACAGCTTCATGAACGAGCGGTTGGCCCGCCACTACGGGATCCCAGGCCTGTCGGGCGAAGAGTTCCGGCACGTCGCTTACCCGCCGAACACGCGCCGAGGCGTTCTGAGCCACGGGAGTGTCTTGCTTCTCACGTCCATGTCTTCGAGGACCTCGCCGGTGCTGCGCGGCAAGTGGGTGATGGAAGTGCTCATGGGCACACCACCGCCACCGCCACCGCCCAACGTGCCGGCTTTTGAGGCGACCGAGGGCTCCTCGAACGGTCGGCCCCTCACGACACGCGAGCGGATGGAGATGCATCGGGCGAATCCGACCTGCAACGCCTGTCACCGCTTCATGGACCCGATCGGCTTGGCCCTCGACAGCTACGACGTGACGGGCCGGTACCGGTTCCGGGAGAACGGCGTGCCGCTCGACACCCGCGGCACCTTTTATGACGGCACCGATGTGCGCACGCCCAGCGAGCTCACGGAGGTGCTCCTCAAGCGCCCGATCCCGTTGGTAAGGAACTTCACGGCCAATCTACTCGCCTACGCCATGGGCCGGCGCGTCGAGTATTTCGACCAACCCGCGATTCGGGCGATCGTGCGGGAGGCCGAAGCGCAAGAGTATCGAATGTCTGCGTTCATATTGGGCGTGGTGCAGAGCGACCCGTTCCAGATGATGGAGGCGCAGGCCGTAGCAGACGAACCCCAGCAAGGGATGTAGTACTATGGAGTTCATCACAGGCAAACACCTTCCCCGACGAACGTTCATCCGCGGTGCCGGTGCCGCCGTCGCCCTGCCATTCTTGGAGGCGATGGTCCCGGCCGGACGCCCATGGCGGGACCGGAGCCGAGCACCGGGCTCGGCCAGACTGGTGTGTATCGAGGAATCAATGGGCTCGGCTGGGTCGAACGACTGGGGTGACACCCAATCCTTGTTCGCCCCCGCCCAGGTCGGCCGCGATTTCGAGTTCGGCCAGCTAAGCCAGCTCAAGCCGCTGGAAGAATTCCGTGACTACATGACGATCGTCAGCGATACGGACTGCCGCATGGCCGAGGCCTACAGGGCCGAGGAGATCGGAGGCGACCACGACCGGTCGACGTGCGTATTCCTGACCCAGGCTCATCCCAAGCAGACGCAGGGCTCCGACCTCTTCCTGGGCACCTCGCTCGACCAGCTTCATGCGCGGCGGTTTGGGCGAGAGACTGCCCTGCCTTCGCTGGAGCTCTGTATCGAGGGCATCGATCGGGGCGGCGGCTGCGCCTACAACTACCACTGTGCGTACACCACGTCGTTGGCCTGGGCCTCACCGAACCGGCCCCTTCCCGCCATTCGGGAACCGCGCGTGGTCTTCGAACGACTCTTCGGAGCCGGCGACACAGCAGAGGACAGGGCAGCCCGGCGGAGGACGGACCGCAGCCTCATCGACTGGATCGCGGCCGACGTGGCGCGGCTCAGGCGCCACATTGGGGCTGTGGATCGCGCGGCGCTCGACGAGTACGTCACCCACATACGAGAGATCGAACGCCGGATCGACCTCGTCGAGGCTCGCAACACGAGCGGTGAGGAGCGTGAGATGCCCGAGGCGCCCTCCGGCGTGCCCGACTCGTGGGAGGAGCACATGCGGCTGATGTTCGACCTGCAGGTGCTCGCGCTGCAGTCGGACCTGACGCGCGTGATTTCGTTCAAGACGGGCTTCGATCAGTCGAACCGCACCCATCCGCAGAGTGGCACGAACAAGAGCTTCCACGGGGCGTCTCACCACGGGAACGTTCACTCGGACATCTTGGACTTTAACAAGATCAACACGTACCGCACGAGCCAGCTCAGCTACTTCCTCGCCAAGATGCGCGACACGATGGACGGCGAGTCGTCTCTTCTTGAGAAGACAGCGATCATCTGGGGCTCGCCGATGGCCGATCCGAACCTCCACAATCACCGTCGCTGCCCGCTGCTTCTCATGGGTCATGCGAACGGGGCGCTCGAGGGTGGGATGCATCTCCGGGCTCCGCGCGGTACGCCCATGGCGAACGTCTTCCTGACCTTGATGCACCGCCTGGGACACGAGGAGATTGAGAGCTTCGGCGACAGCACGGGATCGTTCGATCTGAGCTTTCCGCGAGGTGGGGTCTCCGTGGAGGAGAGGGGAGCGTGACGCGCCTCAAGTCGGCAGGCGTGGTGGGGTTGGCGATCGTATTCAGTGCGACGGCCGCCGAGACGATCGAGGAGTCGCTTCTCGACGCGGCGAAGAACGGCGACGTGGAGGTCGTGCGAACCTTGCTGGCGTCGGGCGCTGATCCGAACGAAGCGGCGGGCGACGGGATGACGGCGCTTCACTGGGCTGCTGAACGAGGGCACGCCCACGTCACGCTTCTGCTGCTCTCAGGGGGAGCCGATGTGGAGGCCAAGACCCGCGTCGGCAACTACACCCCGTTGCATCTGGCGAGCCGCCGCGGAAGCTCCTCGATCGCGCGGGCGCTCCTCGAAGCGGGTGCCGACCCGCATGCCACCACGACCAACACGCAGGTCACCCCGCTTCACTTGGCTGCTGCTGCGGTCGACGGCTCGGGCGTCGCAAAGGCACTCCTGAGGGCAGGCGCCGACGTCGACGCGCGCGAGGCGTCGTCTGGACAGACGCCGCTGATGTTTGCCGCCGCAGACAACCGTGCCGAGGCTGTTCTGACGCTGCTTGAGCACGGTGCTGACCCCAACGCGCGCACGAAGTCGGTCGACGTGCTCCGCAGCGTGGCCGTCGATCGTGAGGCAGCCCGTCGCCTGAGAGAGGCGCTCGACGAGCTTCGAGAGATCGAGGGCGCCGAAGAGGGCTGGGAGCCGACGCCCGCGCAGGTACAGGCCATCATCACGGCTCAGCGTCAGTTTCTGATGTCTGGCTACGATCCGGGACCCGTCGACCCGGAGGGACTCTCGATCCTGAGACCCGATTATCCCGGGGGCCCTCCAATTGTCCGACCTCCCTACCGGGAGGTGCTCGTGGGGATGACCGGCGGCATGTCCGCTCTGCTCTACGCCGCCCGGGAGGGTGCCGCGGAGTCGACACACGCACTCCTAGAGGGAGGCGCAGACATCGATCAAACGAGCGCCGACCACACCAGCCCTCTCTTGATGGCGACGTTGAATGGCCACTTCGATGTCTCGACGCTCCTGGTAGAGCGTGGCGCGGATCCCAACATCGCGGCTCTCGTCGACGGAATCACTCCGCTCTTCGCGGCGCTTCAGACGCAATGGGCTCCCAAGTCCAACTATCCGCAGCCCCGGGCGCACGACGATCAGCAGGCAGAGTATCTGGAAGTGATGAAGGCACTCTTGGAGGCTGGGGCCGACCCCAATATTCGGCTCAACACTCATCTGTGGTACTGGGAGTTCGGTCTCACGAAGATGGGAATCGACCTCACGGGCGCGACGCCCTTTTGGCGGGCCGCCTTCGCCCAAGATGTACCGGCGATGCGGTTGCTCTCCTCTTACGGTGCCGACCCGACGACCCCGACCCACTGGCCCGCCATCGGTATGCGGGAGCGCAGGCAGCAGGATGGGAGGCAGCAGGAGGACTCCGGCTTGCCGTCGATCCCCGAGGGCGTCGAGAACGCCTATCCGATTCACGCCGCTGCGGGCGGGGGCTACCTTGGGCTAGGAGCGTTCAGCGTGCGAAACGCTCCGAACCAGTTTCTTGCCGCGGTAAGGTACTTGGTCGAGGAACACGGGGCCGACGTGAATACGCGCGATTCGTGGATGTACACCCCGCTGCACTACGCGGCGTCGCGCGGCGACAACGAGATGATCGGGTATCTTGTCGAGCAGGGAGCCGACGTGCGGGCACTCACGCGGCTGGGTCAGTCGACCGCCGACATGGCCCGCGGTGGCCGGGGCGGGTTCTTTACGCGCGTGGCCTACCCGGAGACGGTGGAGCTGCTGCAGAGCCTGGGCTCGACGCTGGAGTGCCTTCACACGCACTTTCTTGACACGGGCGACGTTTGCGAGGGTGCCGGAGTGAACGATCCTTGGCGATCGGGGCTGGATGGACGTCGTCCCGGCGTGCCCGGCCCACGTCCCCGTGCGGAGGGACGTCGGTAGGGGTTGGGAGTTCAGGGAGGACGTGTATTCGGCTCGACAGGTGGGGATGGAGACAAGGTCACCGTCCTGTCATCTGCGGGACGTCGCGATCCGGGGGCTTCCTGCCCCTGCCTCATGGGTCCGTCTGATGTGACCAGCGGTCCGTGGGAGTCGATGCACTCACTGGTGGGCATCTGGATGCCCGTTCCGAAGACTCCCCCTGTGAGGCTCGATCGGCTATAATCGGTGCGTATGTGCCAGTCGGTCCAACACCGTCAGGGCTCGTGATCGGCGAGGGGCCGCGGCGGGCATGCCACATCCATGAATCCTTTGTCGGTAGAGGCCCAACGCGACCAGGAGCCATGTGCACCTTTGCCGGAGTGATCTCCGCCTCCTGCCGGGCTACGTCAGTACGGACGCCTACGCGCTTGGCGAGCGGGGGCCCCTAGTGTGAGCAAGACCGTTCGCAGAATCGAATTGAGCGTCGCGGCCTTAGGCGTTGCCCTCCTTCTTGCGCCCGGATCGGATCGGGCTGCCGCCCAAACATCCCGCTCGACGAGTGACATGACTCCGGCCGAACTTGAAGCGCTCTTCCGAGCCCGGTCAGACAGCGCCTTCGCGCGGGTGAGCGAGGCGGACGTGCAGTTCATGACCGGTATGATCGGCCACCACGCGCAGGCGATCGTGATGTCAGCCTTCGCACCGGACGCTGGTGCAGGCCCCCAGATCCAAACACTCGCGGCGCGAATTATCAACGCTCAGAGAGACGAGATTGCCCTGATGCAACGTTGGCTTCGGGATCGCGGGCGATCGGCGCCCGAGGTGGACGACTCCGGCCACATGGATCACGCGATGGACATGCCCGGCATGTTGAGCCCCGAGCAAATGGACGAACTCGAAGGCTCACGGGGTCCCGAGTTCGATCGGATGTTTCTCACCTACATGATTCAACACCACGAGGGCGCCGTCAGGATGGTACAGGATTTGTTCAAGACCGACGGTGCGGCGCTGGACGATACTTCCTTCAGGGTCGCGTCTGCCATTCAGGTGGATCAGATCACCGAAATTGTCCGCATGCGAGACATGCTTGATGCGATGCGGGAGCCGAGCCGCTGACACGCATCCAACCCCACCCACTTAAGGAACCCCACGATGACCTCAGTCCCCCTTTTGTCCCCTGAGTCGACGCCCCCTTCGGCTCGCCTTCTGAAACCACCCGTCTTGTCCCTGGGCCTAGTGTGGCTGGCCGCCTGCGCCGGCCAGACCTCGGCACCCGAGGGCACCACCGCCACGCCACCGGCGATTGCCCCGGCTCCGCTCCGAGTTTCACCGCCCGACCCGGATCCGCGGGTGGGCTTGGGGGCGGGGCTCTTCGACGCCGAAGAGGCGATGTGGAACCTCCAGGTCGTGTCGAGCACGCCGCCCCCCGAGCCGTTCGTAGGCGTCACCAACTCGGACCTGGCGTTCTCGGGGGACTACGTGATACAGGGCAACTACAACGGCTTCCAGGTTTGGAACATCGAAGACCCGAACCGGCCGGCCTCGGTAGCGACATACCTCTGTCCGGCCTCCCAGAGCGACGTGTCCGTATACGACAACCTTCTTTTTGTTTCGGGTGAGGGCATGGGGGGGCGGCTCGACTGCGGGACTCAGGGGGTGCCTGACGCCGTCAGCTCGGACCGCCTGAGGGGCATCCGGATCTTTGACATCAGCGACATCCGGAATCCGGAGTACATCGCCAACGTGCAGACGTGTCGCGGATCCCATACGCACACGGTCCTGGCGGCGCCGGATGACCCCGATAACGTCTACGTCTACGTGTCGGGGTCTGCGCCGGTGCGCGCGGCCGAGGAGCTTCCGGGATGTTCGAGCGGGATGCCGGCGGAGGACCCGAACACGGCCCTCTTCCGGATCGAGGTGATCCGTGTGCCGCTCGACAACCCCGCAGCGGCCGAGGTCGTTACCTCGCCTCGGATCTTCGAGGATCTTCTCGCGCCGCCGTCGCACGGCCCGGCTCCAGCAGACCTCGCAGAACTTGAAGAGGCCCGGGCTCGCGGCGCGTTCATCGCGTCGTTCGGGGGCCAGGACCAGGTCCTTCCCGATGCCATCGCCCAGCAACTGCTCGACCAGATCATCCAGGCCCGGGGCGGTTCGGGACCTCCGACCGCCGCCGACAGTACGGCCCTTCGCGAGTACCTGCCGGAACTCGTCGCGCAGATGGCCGGCCCGCAGGGCGACGGTCCGGGGCTCGGGCCCACCCAGTGCCACGACATTACGGTGTATCCTGCGCTCGGGATCGCCGGTGGAGCCTGCGAGGGTTACGGGTTCCTGCTCGACATCAGCGACCCTGTAGATCCGAGGCGGCTGTCCGCTGTGGCGGACTCGAACTTCGCCTACTGGCACTCCGCCACGTTCAACAACGACGGCACGAGAGTCCTCTTCACCGACGAGTGGGGCGGAGGGGGTTCGCCCAAGTGCCGGGACACTGATCCCAGGGCGTGGGGCGCAAATGCCATCTTCAGCGTCAGCGGCGACGGGATGGAGTTCGAGTCGTACTACAAACTTCCGGCGCCCCAGACTCCCCAGGAGAACTGCGTCGCGCACAACGGCTCTCTGATCCCTATTCCCGGACGCGACGTGATGGTTCAGGCTTGGTATCAGGGCGGAATCTCGATCTTCGACTGGACGGACCCGGCGAACCCTGTCGAGATCGCCTTCCACGATCGAGGTCCTGCCAACGCCGATCAGATGGACATGGCCGGAAGCTGGTCGGTCTATTGGTACAACGGCGTGCTCGTCAGTTCTGAGATCGCACGTGGGCTGGACATCTTCGAGCTTACGCCCAGCGAGGCGCTCTCGCAGAACGAGATCGACGCCGCCAAGTCGGTTCGTCTCGAATACCTCAACGCCCAGGGGCAACCGAAGTTCGAGTGGCCCTTCACGTTCGCTCTGGCGAGAGCCTATGTGGATCAGCTCGAGCGCTCCCGTGCGATGGCGCAGGGCCGGATCACGGAGGTGCGCGGAGCGTTAAGCTCCGCCGAGAGCGCGTCGGGCGTGGAGCGGAGCAGGGCACTCAGGTCGCTCGCGCGTGAGCTGGAGGGGGAGTCCGGGCAGACCGGTGATCCCGCCAAGGTGAGGACATTGGCCGATGCAGTGCGGGGGCTGGCCGGGAGCTGAATGCGGGTTCTTCGGGCGCCCTAAGTGACACGCGTGACGCCGGCCTCGCGCGGGCGGTGGGTGTTCGTCGTACGACGCTGACCCATGCGGCGCAGGCACAGGCGCATCGTTGGAGAACACGAAGCGGTTCGATCGACGGCCGGGGGATCGGTGATCTCCTGACCGATTCGACGGGCGCGTCATCACCGGGCGCTCGCGGGCCCCGGTGCATTCGTGCACCGTGCGGCGGCCGCGAAACGGGCCGAGCGACTCGTGGGGCGCTTGACGGACGGATCTCCGGGGCAACATGGAGGCCATTGCACTTCCAGCGGCTGGACGTTGCGGTTCGTACGTTCGAGACTACCGCCCGGCCGCTTCACCAGTGCCGGTCGATGTCCTTTCAGAGGGAGCTCACTCATGATTCTGACCAAGCACCGTGACATCCTCCTACTCGCTACTGCCGTTCTTTGCGGGTCCCTCCCGTCTTGCGTACCCCCCGATGGTGGCGAGCGCTTCGATGTGGTTGAGGCGACGATTCCCGAAATGCAGAGGGCTATGGAGGAGGGACGCGCGACCTCACGCGAGCTTGTGGAGGCCCACCTCCTTCGGATTGCTCTTTACGAGGAGCGTGTGAACGCTGCGATCTCGGTCAACCCCCGCGCGCTCGTGGAGGCGGACCAACTGGACCGCGAGCGCGCCGAAGGGCGCGTGCGGGGACCACTTCACGGCATTCCGATTGCCCTAAAGGACAACGTCCATACGACCGACATGCCCACTTCGGGTGGCGCACTGGTCTTCGCGGAGTTCTTCCCGCCCTACGACGCCACGCTGACGGCGAACCTGCGTGAGGCCGGCGCTGTCATCCTGGCGAAGACAGTCATGACGGAACTCGCGAACTTCATGGCCTCCGGCATGCCCGGGAACTATAGCGCGGTTGGGGGCTACGGTCTGAATCCCTACGACCCACGGCGCGATCCGCGTGATGGCCGAAACGACGGCAGGCCCGCGATGGGGACCGGCGGTTCGAGCTCCGGGATTGGCACTGCGATGAGCTTCTGGGCCGCGAGCGTGGGCACCGAGACCTCGGGTTCGATCCTGTCGCCGTCGAACGCAAACATGCTGGCGGGGATCAAGCCGACCGTCGCGCGCGTGAGCCGCCACGGCGTGATCCCGATTACGGCCGATCAGGACATTGCGGGCCCCATGGCTCGGAACGTGACGGACGCGGCACTGCTTCTCGGCGTGCTCGAGGGCTCAACGCCGGATCCGAACGACCCGGCGACCCGGCGTTGCGAGCCTCCGCCGAACGGGGACTATACGGCGTTTCTCAACGCTGACGGCCTTCAGGGCGCCCGCATCGGTGTTCCTCGGGCCTCCTATTACGATTCGGTCCCGGTCCCGGGCACCGAGGGGTGGCGTGGCGGGCTTGCCGCCCAGGCGAGAGCCTTGATGGAAGAGGCAATCGAGGTCCTGGCCGCCCAAGGGGCGACGATCGTCGATCCGGCCGACATCCCCAGCGTGATCGATCCGGAACCCGAACACAGCCTTCTCGCAAGGGGAGGCAGCAGCGTGCTCAGCTACGGGATGAAGCGGGATTTTAACGCCTGGCTCGCAACGCTGGGTGAGTCGACGCCGGTTGCGACGCTGACGGAGCTCCGTCAGTGGAACCTGGCCCACGAACAGGCTGGTTCGATGAAGTATGCGCAGGCCCGGCTGGACAGTGCGGACGAGATCGACCTCGATGCGGCCCTTGGCGAGTACGAAGCCGACCGCGAGCGGGACCTGTACTTGAACGGGGAGCACGGGATCGACGAGGCGATGGCGACCTTCGAGCTTGACGCGCTGCTTTTTCCGGGGTCCAGTGGGGCCGGTATCTCGGCCAGGCCTGGGTATCCGACTGTGATCGTGCCGTTCGGCTTCGTCGAGCAGGCGGCTGATCCGCCGTGGCCCGAGGGCTTCGATCCGAAGCCTCGCCCCTTTGGCGTGAGTTTCGCCGGAATGGCGTGCAGCGAGCCCCGGCTCATCGAGCTTGCATACGCCTTTGAGCAAGCCACAATGGGTCGTGTCGCGCCCCCGGAGATGCCGTAGGAGTGCCCCCTCACCATCGTGGATCTCCCGGATCCGTCCGTTCTGCCGGCCAGTTGCCGTAGCGAAGGAGACGACTTTCGGCGTTCGACGACCATCGGGTGCGTCGACAGCGAGGCCGAAGTGGGTTCCCGTGGCGGAAGCGAATCGGGACCCGGCCGATCTTTCGTGGGTGCTGGAATTCCAAAAGGTGGCCCCGGCCCGACAAGCCCGGCAGCACCTTATGAAGACGCGTCCCCCGCCGGCCGAGTGCTCCCGGCAGGCGGCGCGCAGCCACCTCGTGCGCCAGATCGTTTGGAGTTCAGGTCAGGGAGAGGGTGCGAGCACCGCGAGCACGATCAAGCGCTGGTCGCTTGTGTTGCGAACGCCGTGCTCCACACCCTCGGGCGCCACGAGCATCTGTCCGGCCTCTAGGTCGAGTTCCCGATCCCCGAGGAGGAACACACCGCGCCCCTCGATCACGTGATAGACCTTGTCCATGGCCTTGTGGGAGTGTAAGTGGTGCTCCTGCCCGGGCTCGAACGAGTTGAGGCCCACGAGGATGCGCTCCGAACTGAAGATCGTCGTCTTCCCCATCTTGTCTGGACGAAAGACGGCGTGCTCCTCGGGTCGGATGGGGCGGGTGTGGTCCATGAGTTCCGGTACCTGCAGTTTGTGGAAGGCCTTGGGGTTGCCCGTTGCGGGTCTGCTCGAAGCGTGCGGGTGTGGCTTCCGCGAGGCGCGCGCCGAAAGATGCAAACCCTCGGGGATGCGGCCAAGGTAGAGAGGAGCACTCGGGGTTACAAGCGCCGTTGCTGCTCACGTTACCGCGACATCCGGGAGTGGCCCAGGTGCTGGCTCCGGATCGTTGCTGGATCCCCGGCCGCGTGTGACAACGTGCCGCTCGCCGCTGCAGGGGTCGCGTCGTATGTTCTCTCCGACCCACGATCTACGCGAGGGCGGTTGCCTTGCTCGCGTGGTTCCCATCACGTTCGCTCTGTTGGAGGTAGGATGCACGGGCCGCGCTCCCTTCCGATCTCTCTAATCCTCTTGGCGGCGACGGCCTCCCCCCTTCTCGCCCAGTCCGGGTCCTTCGGGAACGCCGTCATTATCGGCGAGGGCGAGCTGCTCATCGCTGAGCCCAACCCGACCTTCCGCGCCGGTGTCGTCTACGTCTACCGCAAGCTGGACGGCGAGTGGCGCGAGGCGACGCAGATACTGGCGCCCGACACGGAGCGGGCGGACGGCTTCGGCACGGTGCTTGCCACGACCGGGAGCACGCTCTTCGTAGGGCAGCGGAACGGACCTCTGCACACCTACGAGCGAGACGGCCAGGGCTGGCGATACACGGAGACGATCTCGGGAGACGGCGTGGAGGGTGCGGATCCGGGCTGCGGCCAGTACGGATACTGCGGCACTGACTTTGGAATCGAGCTGGCCGCCGACGGAGAGTGGCTGTTGGTCGGCGAGCCCGGCACGATCCCTTCCTCCGTCCGCCGGCCCGGTGCTGCCGCTGAGCCGCCACCGCCGATCCCGCCGGGCGTCGTGCACGCCTATCAGCGGTCTGCCGGCGGCGGGTGGGTGCAGCACAGCAGCTTCCAGCCCGCCGATGGAGTGGAGAGCGATCGCTTCGGAGCGACAATCGCCTTCGAGGGCGGCCGCGCACTGATCGGGGCGCCGAACTGGAGCGTGGGGGGGGACAGGACGATCGAGGGCGTCGGTCGCGTCTACGAGTTCCGACTGCAGGACGGCGAGTGGCGCCAGACCGGTCTCCTCGACTCCAGGATCGAGCAAGGCGCCAACTTCGGTCTCTCGATCTCGATGCAGGGCGATCTCGCCGCCATCGGCTCTCCGGGAAGCGGAGAGGGCCACGGAGCAGCGTTCCTATTCCACCGCGATCCGGTGAGCGACACTTGGATGGAAGGCTCTCGGCTCGCTGCGTTCACCAGCATCGCAGGAGATCGTTTCGGGGACGCCGTGGCATTGGACGGAGACGAGGTCTGGGTGGGCGCGCCTGCCCCGCGCGGCAACGACACAGGAACCGTGTACGTGTACCGCCGGCAGGACGATCAGTACGATGCGCCGAGGCGGGTCCGTCTTGCGGAGACGGTCACCAGGGACGCGTTCGGGGACAAGATCTACGCTTCGGGAGGCGTGGCGGCCGTGGTGGCAACGGGCATGCATCACCAGTCGGGGGCGGTCTACGTATATGAGCGAGGCCCCGGTGGCGTTTGGGGAGACGGCCAGATGCTCGTGAGCGCTCCCGATGCCCTGGCCGCCTTGTTGGGTGAGGAGCGCAGGTGCACGGACAGTGCGGTCGGCCCCTTCGACTGCGATGACGTAGAGCTCCTGGCCTTCATGCCGAACTCGATGCTGCGTGCCGGAGCCAGCGCACGAGGTGTGAGGACCAACGACAACTGGGGTTGGACCGATCCGGAGACGGGCCGCGAATACGCACTCGTCGGCCGCAACGACGGCACATCATTTGTGGATATCACCGATCCCGTAAACCCGGTGCTGATCGGCGACCTGCCCAAGCCGGACGATACGCCCCCCTCACAGCTGTGGCGCGACATCAAGACCTTCAAAGACCACGCATTCATCGTGGCCGATGGCGCCGGAAATCACGGCATGCAGGTCTTCGATCTGACGAGGCTCCGGAGCGTGACCTCTCCGCCTGAGCTCTTCGAGCCGGACGTGCACTACACGCTCATCGCCAGCTCGCACAACATCGTCATCAACGAGGAGACCGGCTTCGCCTATACGGTGGGGAACCGCGCCGGTGGAGAAACGTGCGGTGGCGGGCTCCACATGATCAATATCCAGGATCCTCGAAATCCGGAATTCGTGGGGTGCTTTGTTGAGGAGCGGGGCACGCACGATTCGCAGTGCGTCATCTATCGTGGTCCCGACCCCGACTACCGGGGCCGCGAGCTATGCTTGAACCTGAACGGCGGCTTCTTCGCCATCTCTGACGTAACGGACAAGGACAACCCGGTGGCGGTGGCCCGCTCCACGTCACCGAATTCAGTGTACATCCATCAGGGATGGCTGACCGAGGACCACCGCTACTTCTTCGTGGACGACGAGAGCGATGTCGTCCGGGGCAATGTGCCGACCACTCGCACCCTGGTCTGGGATCTGAGCGACGTGGATGACCCGGTGCTCACGCGACAGTTCATGGGCTCCATGACGGCGAGTGCCCACAACCTCTACGTGAAGGGCGACTACGTTTATCAGGCCAACTACCGGTACGGGCTGCACATTCTGGAGATCACGGACCCCGAGAACCCGCGCGAGGTCGGGGCGTTCGACACCTCGCCCTACCAGACGGGACCGGGCTTCAGCGGCGCTTGGAGCAACTATCCGTTCTTCGAGAGCGGCTCGATCGTCGTCACGAGCCTGCAGGAGGGCCTGTTCGTTCTGAAGAAGCGCGACCAGCCGGTCTTCTAGCCCGCCTGCGGGCTTAGACTTAGAGCGAGGCCGACCCTCCGGGTCGGTGTCGCCCCCTGAGTCCTGATCTTCGCACATCGCGCCGCGGCTCCCGTATCTGGTCGGTGCGCCCCCGCAGGCAAGACCCCGTTCAGACGACAAAGACCCTCAGTACCAGGTACGCTCCGTACAGTCCGAGCAGCGAAAGCGCTTCGCCTCTTCGCAGCCCGTTGCGACCAAGCAGGAAGAGGAGAGTCGCGGACGTAACGACCACCATGGTGGGCACGTCGACCAGCAGCGTATGCCGGTCGACGGAGAGGGGGAAGAGCACCGAGCTCGCTCCCACCGGAACCATCAGATCGAAGGTGTTGCTGCCGATCACGTTCCCAACCGACATGCTGGAGTGACGCTTCGCCGCGGCCCGGATGGAAAGGGCTAGCTCGGGCAGACTCGTCCCGGCCCCCACCAGAAAGATGCCGATGACGGTCTGGCTGACGTTCCACAATTCGGCGATGGAGATCGCTCTGAGGACTGCCACGTGGGCTGCGACCACGACCGTAACGAGGCCGAACCCGACGGCGAGACAGTCGACGACCAGGGGCCGTTCCGTTGATTCCGCGGTGTAGCCGCCGTTGCGCTCATTTCGAACAAGAGCGGCGAGGTAAGCCACGTACGCTCCGATGAGTACTACACCCTCTCCTCGCCCAATCCGTCCGTCTATCCCGGCCAACGCAAAGACGCCGATCGCAAGCAGCAGGATAATCCCGTCACGTTTGATCATCCTGGGGGGGAGACGCAGCCGGGCAAAGAGCCCGGAAGCCCCGAGTACGAGGGCCGCCTGTGCGACCACGCTCCCGGTCATGTTCCCGACGACCACCCCCGACGCCTCGATCCCCTGCAACTGCTCGAGGCCACCCATGACACCCACCACAAGTTCGGGCAGGCCCGTGCCGATCGCCAGGACGGTCAGTCCCACGAATCCTCGTGATACGCCGAAGCGCGCGCTGATCCGAAGGGCACCCTCCAGGGCAAGGTCGGTGCCCTTCCAAAGGGCCAGCAGTGCGAGGAAAAGGAGAAGAAAGTCCAAGACGGCTCCGAGGACGGGTGACGGGGCTATGGCGGCCCGCCGAGGATACGGCTCGGCCCTTCCCGCGGCAACGGGATGGGACGGGATTGACGTCGGATTCGATCCTGACCCTGAGCTGCTCCAGGTGTCGAGCCCGCCTTGAGGGCTCGGCCCCTCTCCCTAGCTCGGTGGTGGGCTCCACGATCAGGCCGACCTCGCCGTCGCGAGAGCGCGCATGGGATTCTCCCGGGGCTCGTTTTGCCTCCGGCAATCTATCCTCCTTGGGCTCGCACCTCCACGGGAGATCCGAGCCGTGCTGGTGGACCGACAGGCCCGGATGTAGAATTGCGAGTCCACCCCCTTCCTCGAAGAGGCCCTCCCGCCTAGCCCGCGTGCCAGAGGTCGGCATGGAGCCACGCGCTGTGCGATCGTACTCCCCTTCGGTTCTCGTAGCCTTGCTTCTTCTCTTGTCGTGTGAAGATGCTCCCGACACGGGGGCGGTGCAGGTCGTCGAAAGCGACAGGTACGAGGACTTGCTTGCGCTCCACTCCGAATGGCGCGCCATCCAGAGGCCCACCTTCATTGATGGGGTGCCCGACTACACGCCTGTGGCGATGGCCGAGCAGGCCGAGGAGCTGTCCCGTTACGAGGCCCGGTTGGCGGCAATCGATCCAGAGGGGTGGCCGGTATCGCAGCAGGTGGATCATCACATCGTCCGGGCCGAGATGAAAGGCTTGGAGTTCGACCATCGAGTGCTCCGCCCATGGGCGAGGAATCCGGCATTCTACATGCTCATCCACGGCTCGCAGAGTGACGTGCCCGCTCGCGCGGGCGAGGTGATGCACGGGGTCATCGAGCTTTGGCGGTACCAGTTCCCGCTGTCGGAGGCGGATGCGGCGGAGATTCACGAAGGCATTCGCAGGATGCCGGCAGTCCTTGAGCAGGCCAGGGAGAACCTCGTCGTGGACGCTGCGGACCTCTGGTTCGTCAGCGTGCGAGCCTTAGGCCCGTGAGCGGGACTCTCGGCGGTCTCGCGGAGCGGGTTGCCGACGACTACCCGGCGCTTGCGGGGGACGCGATTCTAGCCCAGGAGGCTGTCGCCGAGTTCATCGCCTGGATCGAAGAGCGGCATCAATCGATGGCCGCTCCCTCCGGGGTCGGCGTGGAAGAGTACAACTGGTATCTCAAGAACGTTCAGCTCCTGCCGTACACGTGGGCCGATCAAGTGGCGCCGTCGAGCGGGAACTCGGGCGCTCGTGGGCCTACCTGAAGCTCTTGGAGAACAAGAACCGCGACCTCCCCGAGCTGCAGATGGTCGACAGCAAGGCCGACTACCAACAGCGGTACCGGGCTGCTGTCCGCGAGTTCATCACCTTCTTGGGACGCCAGGACTTCATGACCGTGGCGGACTACGCCGAGCCTGCCCTCTTAGAGCGGGAGGGACGTTTCTCGCCCCCGACAGGCGACGTTGGGTTCTTCAACCACGTGAGCTACCGGAACTTCCTGCCCATGAGAGCGCACGGCACTCACTGGTTTGATCTGGCCCGTATGGACGCCGAGCCCCATCCGCAGCATGCCGCTCCTCTACAACATTTGGTCGGCCCGCGCCGAGGGCTTCGCGACGGGAATGGAAGAGCTGGTCATGGGGGCGGGATACCTCGACAGTCAGCCGAGGGCCCAGGAACTTGTATACATCCTGCTCGCTCAGAGGGCGGGCAGGGCGCTGGCCGGACTCAGGTTGCACAGTAACGAATACACGATCCGACAGGCTGTTGAATTCGCGTCCAAGTGGACGCCTCGAGGTTGGATGCCCCCGGAGAGCAACACGGTCTGGGGTGAGCAGCAGCTTTACCTGGAGCAGCCCACCTACGGGACAAGCTACGTCATCGGTAAGATTGCGATCGAAAAGCTATTGGCCGATCGGGCCGAGCAGCTCGGTGATGATTTCGATCTTGGGCGCTTTGTCGACGAGTTCCACTCGGCCGGGATGATCCCGGTCTCGCTCATCCGGTGGGAGATGACGGGCCTCGAAGACGAAATCCAGAAGCTCTGGTGAGGACGGTGGGGACGCTCAGCTACTTCCAGGAATGGACGAACCCGAGTTGCGGGCGATGCTCGGGAGGCGAGACGGGATCGATCCTTGACATCTCGGACTTGCGCGTCAAAGCTCTCAGGGCCCCCGGGTCCACCCGGGGCGGGGTCGTCTAGGGGAGATAGGTCTTGGGCAACGTACTTGGTTCGTATGGACAGCATCCTCATGCTCCGAGCACCCGGGTCTCACCCGTAGTCGCCGCCATCGCCGCTGCCCTGTTCATTCTTCCGCCGCTGGCAGGCAGCGCCTCCGCGCAGATCGCCCTCGCCATCGACGAGCAGCTCCTCGCCAGGGTGCTGCCGGAGGCGACAAGCTTTTCCGAGAAGACGGGGGATCCACCCGTCTACGAGGGTCTTGCCGGAGACCCTGCTGGTGGGGAGCCGAGCCTGGTCGGCTACGCCTTCCTAACTGCGGATCTTCCGCCCGAAGAGTTCGGGTATAGCGGATCGATCGAGGTTCTGGTGGGCGTCGACCTCACCGGCAGGCTGACGGGGGCTGCCGTTGTTGCGCACCACGAGGCTCTGGCCTCTTCTCGGGGAGATTTTCTCCGAGCCCCGGGCGTCGAGGCGCAGTACGCAGGCAAACACGTCGGAGAACCGTTCCGGATCTACCGGGACATCGACGGTATGAGCGGAGCCACGATCAGCGTAGGCGCGATGGCACGGGGCATTCGGAACTCGGCCCGAAAGGTGGCTATGGCCTACCTGCGCCGGCCGTCGCCTACGGTCACGGCCGCGCCTGGCGGGGAGGGTCTGACGGCCGAGGCTCTTGAGCGGTTCACCTGGCTGGAGCTGGTCGAGAGCGGTCTCATCGCCAAGCTGGCTGTCGTTCGCCACAACGCTCTCGGGCTCGACCTCTCGTTCGCGTACGTCGGCAACGCCAGGCTTGGCGACATCCTCGTGGGCGCAAGTTCGTGGCAAGGGATGTTGGAGGACGTAGGCCCTAGGCACGAGGACTTCCACCTGATGATCCTGGGCCTCGACGGCAGCTTCATTGCCGGGTTCAGGCCCACGGGGCTGACGACAACCCAGGATGGGGTCGCCTACCCGCTTCCGAGGAATCAGGTGGTCTACTGGGGACGGCCAGAGCAGGGCAAGCTGGCCGGGCAAGTGTTCTACGCTGCGCTTCTGCTTGTGGACCGTACCATCGACGTGAGCCGACCGTTCACGATTCAGTACGACGACAACCAAGGCGATCCCATCGCCATCGAGTACTCGCTTGCCCCCCAGATCTTGGCGTTCGTGGCCGGCGATGCAGCGCCGATGGTTGCGGAGCCGCTCGCGTCGCCCGACGAGGGGCCTCCGGCGGCTCGTGCCCCTCCGGAGCTTGGAGCCGAGACGTCGGGTGCGGATGAGGGGAAGCCTGGTACGGAGCCTGCCCCTGCCGCCCCGGAGACGGCGGTCGCGAGCTCGGAGGACAGCGCCGATGGAGGGGATGGAGAGCCCGAGGCGCCGTTGCCCGGGGGGGGTTCGGCCGAAGCCGAAGCGGAGGCCGAGGCGTCCGAGCCCCGGTTGGGGACGGTCGCGGTCGACTCGGCGAGTGTGGCCGGTGTGGATGCCGACCAGGACCTTGACTTCAACTTCGACTTCGCCGAGGACGAGGACGAGTCCGCCGTCTCGGTGATGCTGGCGCAAACCCGCTGGAGTCGGGTGATGGGCCTCCTCACGATCCTTGCTCTCGCCACTCACGCCTTCCTCTTCAAGGGCAAGGCAGTGCGCTGGGTCGCCCTGGGGGCGACGCTCGTGTATTTGGGTTGGATCGACGGCGGGTTCCTGTCCGTATCGCACATCACCAGCGGCATCGCTGGGGGCCCGGGAGTCTACCTAGGCGACTTGGCGATGCTGATCATGATCGTGTTCACGGTCCTGACCACGCTGCTATGGGGCCGGGTGTTCTGCGGCTTCCTCTGCCCATTCGGGGCCCTCCAAGATTTCATAGAGCGCGTCGTCCCGAAGCGGCTCCAGCGCCGGATGCCGGCTCCGATCCACGACCGCGCCTTGTACGTGAAGTACGGCATCCTCGCGCTCATCGTCATAACGGCCATCTTCCGTAGTGACCTCTCCATCTACGGCTACTTCGAGCCTTTCGGAACTGTGTTCTTTCTGAGCAGTTCAGTCCTGATGTGGAGCATCGCGGGCGCGTTCCTGTTGGCATCCGTGGTCATCCCCCGGTTTTACTGCCGGTATGCGTGCCCGCTTGGAGCGGCCTTGGGCGTCGCCTCTCTGGTGTCCTTCTTCCGCATCCCGCGCGTCGAGCAGTGCGATGTCTGCAAGGTTTGCGAGCAGTCGTGCCCCACGGGAGCGATCCGTGGTCCTGACGTGGACTTCAAGGAATGCGTCCGTTGCAACGTCTGCGAGACTAAGCTGTTGGCCAAGGCCGGTGTCTGCCGCCACGATATGGCTACGGTCCGCTCTCGGCTCGTGACGCTGCAGACGGCGTCGCCGACCGGAAGCGACTGACCCAGCGGCCCTGCTGGGGCGCCGGGCCCCTCAAGACTGTCGCGTGCCAAGTGGGCGTGAGTGCTGACCAGACGGCACCGCTACGACGACAGCGTACCGTGGCGGCGGAACAGACGAAGGAGTGAAGAGCGCGAGCGCGCTCCGCGCCAGCTCTGTCGATAGCGGGTTCGGGCGGATGCAGCGGCATGCGCCACAGTACCCGTGATGATGGCCCTTCCCTAGCGAACGCGGATCCTCTGCCTCCGCAACTCCTCATCGAAGGCGACGATCTCGTATTCGTCTTCGAACCCCACTCGGTCGGTTGAGGGTAGGTAACCGCTCATGTCCATCTCCGCCTCCGCCAACTCGCGGTCGAATGCGGCCAGCTCACGCTCCGAAGAGTCCTCTGACGTATCAGAGCTGGAATAGACAATGTCACCCAGCTCGCGGTCTTCCAGGCGGAGCTTACGTCGGATCGTCTCGCTTGCCACGAAGCTCCTTCGAATCGCCGGGAAGGCGAACACGAGCGCGCCGTCCGCCCCAGCTGAGACATCGGCGTCGAATTCGGCGGCGAGACTGTGGAGCGCGGCCTCTACCTCTTCCCGTTCGGGGGGCTGGTCCCTCAGTCGACGGCGAACCGAGCCAAGTGCGGCCTCGACCGTCAGTGTCCCCTGTCCTGTCAGGGCTTCCCGGTAGACTGCCCCGAGCACTAGGCGCCTGACATTGCGGGCCCTCCGTCTCTCGTTCTCGCGCCGCACGGCGACGGTGCGGAGCAGCGGAATACAAAAGAAGAGCGAGCTGAAGATGACCGGGATGAGAACGAGGCCGACGAAGGCAATCGGACCCCCGATGCCGAGCTGGGGGAAGATGAACCAGGGCGCCGTCACGCCTGCCAAGAGATTGAAACCATTCATCCCGGCGATCACCACGTCGTGCTTCTTCTCGTTGCCAGTGAGGTTGAGCGGATGTTCGAGCCGCATCCAGGCCGGATTGGGCTCTGTCGCCGTTACCCGGCCGTGGGCACTCACCATGAGCTCCGGAAAGGTGTAGACCAGCTCCCCCCTGCGCGATACGGTTGGCTCGCCGCCATACGATCCTAGCACACGGCCCATCTCCTCCTCCGCACGAGGACGAGGGAGAGCGTTGTGCTCCATGAGTTCAGCCGTGGTCAGTACGCCCCTCCGCGCTCGGATCAGCCGGATCGTCGAGCGGTCGAGCTGCTGTTGCGTGGGTCTTGGGCGATCCGGGCCGAAAACGAAGGCGAACACCTTTTTGTAGAACGGCGGTCGGTCGTCCTTCTCGAGGGTGCGTTCCCAGCGGTGACCGTAGTAGGGTCGGCCGAGTCGCCAACGCGGTGTCCAGATATAGTACCAGATCCAAAAACTCGGGATGTGGAAGTGACCGGGATGGCGACCCCCCACACGTCCCCAGCTACCGCCGCCACGGCGGTCACCGCCTCTCGACATCATCGCTACGATCGCTGCGATCACCAGAGCCACGAAGACGACGAAGTAGACGACCAGCATGGCGACGATCCAAGCCTTGAACGCAGCTCTCAGAAACTTCGCCGTCGCCCTCCTGAGACGTCTCAGGGCGGACACCCGGTCGCGGCGCATCAGCTTGCGGCCAAAGGCGTAGACGAGTTCGCCCGAATCGGACACGTCGAGGTGCCCTTCATGTGTCTCCAAGAGACCTCGGAGGGCCGCCTCCGCCTCGTTGCGGGGAAGCCCGGCGCTGGAGACGACATCTCCCACCGTGGCCCGGCCCTTCAAAGACCGAAGGGCTCGGAGCACGTCCCGTCGAGTCTCAGCCACGACGCTGCTGGCCACGTGCACTCCTCATTGGTGACTTCCCAAGTCTCTGGTGTCTCTGTCTCCTCAGGTGACGAATCTCACGCCAAACGTCGCGGACACCTGTCGCACGAGGGTACAAGATGGCGGTTCTCGCCCGGGAATCCCAGAGGTCCGTGGGCTTCATGCGGCGTGCTCCTTACTTTTGCCCGTTGCCCGTGCTGCGAGTGGCGCATCAGTGGGCGCAGGGGGTCGACTTTGTTCGTGATCGGAGACGGCCGAGATTCCGGCCCCGTCCGACAACGTTGCGTATCACTCGCCATCGACGGGCCGAAGGCATCGGTCGGTAGTGCCCGAGGCGTAGTGGTCAGATTGACATACTTGGTACCTGTAAGAACTGTTGAGACTAGGGGTCCGGCTGGCTGAAGCTGGAGTGAAGGAATCTGAGATCCGTCTATGGGCCGGTAGGGAATAGAGGCCGGCCACGAGGATGCCATGATGCGAGACCGATACTCTCCCTTCGCTGTCACCGCCCTGCTCGCGGCTCTTGGCTTCGCGCCGACCGTTGCTCAAGCCCAAGCGGACTACGAGACGACCCGCATCGCCGCCGGTGTGTATCAGTTCCGCTGGGTGGGGCACAACGGCCTTTTCGTTGTGACGCCGGCCGGTGTCGTCGCCGTGGATCCGATCTCCTCTGAGGCTGCGATGCAGTACGCCCGGGAGATCGAGCGCGTGGCTCCCGACGCTCCGCTTGTGGCCATCATCTACAGCCACCAGGACGCCGATCACGCCACCGGTGCTCCGGTCCTCATGAACGAGATGGGTCAGGAGGTGCCGATTCTGGCACACCGGAATTCAATGGCTCCCCTAACGGCAGCGGGGAACGCAGATCTGCCGGTGCCGACCATCACCTACCAGGAGTTCATGTCGATTGCGCCCGGTGGTCGTCGCATCGAGCTTCACTACGTTGGGGCGAACCACACCGACAACTCCACGGTTGTGTTTGTGCCCGACGTCGGCGTGGCGTTCGCTGTGGACTTCGTGGCCCACGATCGGGTCGGCTTTCGAAGCCTCCCGGGGTGGATCTTCCCCGACTTCTTCGAGTCACTGACGGACCTTCTCAAGATCCCGTTCGAGACGATAGTGTTCGGCCACGGGCCTGCGGGCGATCGGGCCTCCGTGCACCGCCAAATCCGCTATTACGATGAACTTCGCTCGGCCGTGAGGAGGGCCTTGGCCGCGGGGTGGTCGGAGGATCAGGCCGCGGAAGAGATTCGTCTGCCCGAGTTCAGCGACTGGGGCCAGTACGAGGCGTGGTTCTCTATGAATGTGCGGGCCGTTTACCGTTGGATGGCCGGGAGGTAGGCGCTCGGGGGCGGAGTAGAGGCCGCGCCCGCTCGCAGAGACGCCCGACGCACAGGTCGTGGGGGGTGTCTCGGCCAGATGCCTTATCGTCCGAATGAGCCCCTAGGATCACGCGGCCGTGGTGCTGGCACCCGCCGAGTTCGGCCATTAGTCTTAGCCCTCGACCGGACCAGACGGTGCTTTAGCAGGATACCTGTTGTGAACGTCCCACTCTGCAGGCGGGCCCTCCGGGCGCTCCTATGGTCGTGTGTTGTCGCCTTGGCGATCGGGTCTCGCTTGTCGGCGCAAGATGACGATCCAGGCACCCTCGCCGACGGCTGGGCCATCTCCTTGATGGGAGGGCTCTTCAGCTACGAGCTGTCGGACGACGAGAGCTTTCCCAGCTTCGGCGTGCGGGCCGATAGTCCTATGTCAGAGTACGCTCGATTTGAGGTTGAGGCTTGGTACAGCCGTCCCGACGTGCAGCAGGACGAGAACTTCGAATACGATCCCTCGTTGCCCACCGAGAGCGCGAATCTCTTCGCGTTCACGGTGGGGGTGCAGCTCCGTTATCCCATGGGTCCCTTCGAACCGTATGGAGGAGGGAGTGGGGGACTCTTTGCGCGCGTTGACGACGACTCTGACGGCCGGCGGTTTTCTCGAAACACCTTCATGTTTCCCTTCGGGTTTCGACTATGGGTCTCCGACCGATTCGGCATAAGGGCGGAGTATCGCTTCCGAGAAGACAACCATGAGGCCTTCACCTACTCGGACAACGAGGTAAGCGGCGGGGTCTTTTGGACGTTTTGAGGAACGATCGATAGGCGTCAGGTTTAGGCATAACGGTATCGCTTAGGGTGCAAGATCTGGTCGGTATCCCGCCGGATCCTTTGGTCCGTGCGGAACATACGGGCGCGCGAAGTGGGGGTCGCTGTCGGCATCTTCGATGCTGCCGATGGAGGAAAGTCCGAGCTCCACAGGGCAAGGGTGCCGGGTAACGCCCGGGCGTCGGTTCGTGTCGACGACGGAAAGTGCCACAGAGAGCAGACCGCCGATGGCCCTTCAGGGCACAGGCAAGGGTGAAAGGGTGCGGTAAGAGCGCACCGGGCCGCCGGAGACGGAGGTCGCACGGCAAACCCCACCGGGAGCAAGGCCAAGTAGGGGATGAGGAGTTGCCCGCTCCGTCTGAATCCCGGGTAGGCTGCTAGAGGCCGCCAGCAATGGCGGTCGCAGATAAATGACCCCCCCGTCGCTTTCGGGGACGGACAGAACTCGGCTTATTCCGCGCGTCGGTTGGCGCGCCCGTGGCCTTCCGGCGGCGGGCGCGCCGTTGCTGAGGTTCGGCTGAATCTCTCCAGGTCACCTGCGGTGCACCCCGATGCAGACTTGTGCGCGGTCTGCTCCACAAGGGCTTCTGTCGGGTGCCAAGGGAGCGCAACGCCTCAGGCGGAACCCATCGATCGGTGTCCTCACGAAGCCCGGCTCCCGAGCCTTGACCCCAGCCGTGAAGTGGCGATCATTAGCACCTCGGCGGCGTCATTGGGCCGCCGGCAGGCGCCCGTAGCTCAGCTGGATAGAGCGCTGCCCTCCGGAGGCAGAGGTCACAGGTTCGAATCCTGTCGGGCGTATCGAGAAGACTCCAGGATTCGGAAGCAGTGGGGCCTCCTACGTCTCACGGCCAAGTTCAAGCGTCCGACCCTCCAGACCGGGCTGCAACCCGCATCGAACCGCTCGCGAAGGTCCCGGCCTAACACGGAAAACGCCTTGGTTGGGCCGCCGCGAGAGGCCGGTCGTCATGGAGGCGCATGCCGGTAGCGGGCTCGGCCCGGTGGTCACGGCCCATTGTGTTGTGAGGCACGAGGGGCGTGGGCCCGCGGCCAGCATTTCCGGACCAAAGCTGGCGGTCCGAGAATGAGCACGTATGGAGCGAGGGCGCCGATGACCACCCCATGGGGGCCCAATAGTCCCCCGACGAGACTGAGCCAGACGGCGAGCGGAGTGGCCGCTACGAAGGCCATTGACAGCACGATGCGCCAAGGTCCGTCGACTCCCTTCAAGATGCGACGCACCCCGAGTCCGACCAGTAATCCGGAACCGAAGAACAAAAGGAACCCGGGGAGCAGGCTGGGAATCGCGAGCCACAGGCTCACCGGATCTCGCATCGTTCGGAATCGCCAGACGCCGATGAGGACTTGCAAGACGCAGAAGCCCGTCCCAAAGAGGACCGGTGTCTTCCAGTATTGCCACCCGTAACGGCGCGAGGTTGCATCAATGGGCATCGGATTTGGCGCACTTTCGGGCATTGAAAATGGCACACTCCGTGACGGTCCCCTGCGGCGCGACAATCCTAGGCGGGCGTGGGACCGCCGATGCGGGCGACGTACGATCTGGTGCACGTGCCCCTGAGCCCCCCACTGCCTCGTCGTGACCCCGGCAGGAGAACGACGAATGCACGCTCTCGCCGTCGGATAGTGGGGCGTCTCCGGCGACTTGAGGAGGGAGCCTCACGAGAGCGCCTCCGACCGCTTCGTAACGGCTCGGCCGTCGGCCCGGTTCGCGCTGGGCTCCGGGGTCTTACCTCCCCTTCGAAGTGCGACCTCCATTACACCAGTCCTCGAAACAGGGAGGTGCTCAGATAGCGGGCTCCTGTATCGGGAGAAATCGCAGCGACCCGATGTCCCGGACCCAACTCTCGGGCCACATCCAGTGCGGCGAGGACAATCGCGCCGGAACTCATGCCCAAGAACAGACCCTCCTCCCGGGCGAGCCGTCGGGCAAGCGCAAAGGCGTCCTCCTCCCACTGCGGCCGAACGTCGTCTAGAACCTCCAGGTGGAGGTTGTCGGGGATGAAACCGGGCCCCATCCCCTGAAACTCGTGTCCTCCCCGCTCCCCCCCGGAGATGACCGCAGACCGTGCCGGCTCCACCGCCACCACTTGCACCTTCGGGTCCTGCTCTTTGAGATAGCGGCCCACCCCGGTGATCGTGCCGCCGGTCCCGGATCCGTAGACGAAGACATCGATCTCGCCGCCCATGTCACTCCAAAGCTCTGGACCCGTGGTCTCGTAGTGCACCCTCGGATTGGCAGGATTTGAGAATTGGTTCGGGTAGAACGCGGGCAGGTCGCGCTCGAGTTCCTCCGCTCTCTCGATCGCGGCGAGCATCCTGCGCTCAGGGTCCGTGAGGACCAGCTCAGCGCCGTAGGAGGTAAGGGTGAGCTTTCGTTCATCGCTCACCGAAGCCGGAAGGCACAAGATCAACCGGTAGCCTCGGGACGCGGCGATCTGTGCTAGACCGATCCCCGTATTCCCGGAGGTTGGCTCGACGATCGTCCCTCCAGGGCGAAGGGCACCACGAACTTCCGCGTCGTCGATCATTGCCCGCGCGGTTCGATCCTTGATGGATCCTCCGGGGTTCATCCCCTCGAGCTTGACCCACACCTCTGCCATCTCAGACTCGATCACCCTCTGGAGCCGGACGAGTGGGGTCCTGCCGATTCGGTCGTCGACCCGTGGTGAACGGGCCGGCCTCGCACGCTTCAAGGGTTCCCTCCGATCGCTGAAGAAGAAACCGCTAAGGCCGGAGGTGCCCTGCGGAAGCGGTCAATATGTGAGTATGGCGCTGACCCCTTTCGAAGGACAGGTGCGAACTGGGTGGCTGGCTCTTCGCCAAGGAGACAGTGAGAAGAGCTCCTCGCCTAAGGGAACTGAGTGTCCCGACGAAAGCGCACGTGCCCTATCGCTTCCGTGCCACCAAGAGCGTGTTCGGTGGGTCTCGCCAGGCGCACTCCGCGTAGAATCCAACTTCCCGCAGGGCACCAAGCTCGTCATCAAGGGGAAAGTAAGTGTCTTCGGAGGCCCACTCCTCGAAGTGCTCATAGGCACGCTGTTCTTCGATGCCGCACGAAATCAGATGGGTGGCCCATATCCGGTAGCAACGGTCCCGCTTTGTTGGGCTGGAGCTCATAGTCACGTCCGCGTTTACCAACACGCCGTCAGTTCTCAACGCACGATAGATCCGCTCGTATAAGGCTCTCTTGCGGTCCATCGTAGAGATGTGGTGTAGGGCCAAAGAAGCGGCCACGGCATCGCATGCTGGGAGCGGAGCATCGAAGGCGCGCTCCCGGAAGCATGCGCGGACTCCGAATCGCCCGAGTCGAATGCGCGCCCGGGCCAGCATCTCCGGGTCCACGTCGATCAACTCGACGGTACTGACCCCTTCGTGTTCAAGGATCGCCTCCGTCAACGCCCCCGTTCCCGCCCCGAGGTCCAGCACGAGGTTGGGCCGCACGGCGGCGACTTCACAGGCGGCGCGGCGCAGACCCTCCTCATAGCCGGGGATGAACCGCCGTATCATCTCGTCATATGCGTCGACCTCGAGCCGAAGATGTCTGCGGACTGAGTGACTCATTCGACGTGTTGCTTTAGCGGCGGCGTCTCTCGGGGACACCACCGAGAGGAGGGTCGCAACTCAAGGAGACGGAGGCTCAACGGGGTCGGGCAGGTGGGGCGGCCGGATCGAGCGAGCGGGACGGAAGTTCGTGCTCAGCCCATGGTGACGCGATGAGCTTGGTCTGGTTCGGCTTCGGCCCCCGCCGCGTCGGAGGACCCCGCCTCGGTTTCCTGCGCCGGGGGTGGAGAGACGGCTTTCCCCGACGGCTGAGCGAGAGCGCCGGACGTGCCGGCCGGCGCACGGTCGCCCATCTCCACACCGCCGCGGAAGCCCGCGCCGTCCTCGAGCACAACTCGCGGCGCCGCCAGATCCCCTTCCACATCTGCCGACCGGAGCAGAACGATCTGTTCCTCCGCCGTGAGATCGCCCTGCACCCTGCCCTCGATGGTCACGACTCGCCCCACGATGCTGGCTTTGACATCCCCCTGCGGACCGACCGTCACAGAATGCGCGCTCAGGTCCACCGAGCCTTCCACCCGGCCCTCGATCAAGAGGTCCTCGTTTCCGGTCACTTCCCCCCTGATCCTGATCTTGCGGCCCACGATCGCCCGCCTGGGCCCGCGGGATCGGGCAACGGGCCTTTCGGTGCTCGGGTGCTCGCGCTGGCCGGCAACCTTGCTCGGTCGCTCAGACGTCTCGGATCTCTTCCACATGATGGGACCTCGGCTGGGTCATGTGAATCCGAAGGGCACACTCCGGAGGCAAACCCACGCAGTTGCCGTGCTTCTCCCGCACGGGGCGGACAGAATGCACCAAGCTGCACAGACTTCGGTGGCCTGGGCAAGAGGGACCGCCCCGACGAGGTGTCTGCGCTCTCCGAGGGGAGAGTTTCTCCTGGTTAGACGGATCGGCGCGGCGGGAGGCCTTGGAGCCGGAGGTCGGGCCGGTATATTTCGGACGGCTCCTCGAGTCGCCGGAGCGGATTCGCGCCCATGGTCCACGCGTCCGCCCGGGGCCGCACGCAATCGATACTGCCGAGGCCATTACCGTGAATCTGATGCTTCGTTTGAGACTGCCAGCCCCCTTGTTGGCCGCCCTTACTTTCTTGGCATGCGGGGTTAACCCTCCACCCTCCGCTGTAGCGGTTCGCTGGCCCGTTGCCGAGCCAAGGGCACCTTCGCCCGCTCCCGAGCCTATCTCGGAGGTCGAATACGACCTGATCATCGAGAACGGTCAGCTGGTCGACGGCACCGGATCGGCCTGGTACTACGGCGATCTGGCGGTAACGGATGGCCGCATCGCGCGGATTACGCCTCGCGGCATGCTAAAGGACTTCTCGGCCACCGAGCGGATTGATGCCTCGGAGCATGTTGTAGCACCAGGTTTTATCGATATCCAGAGCCATTCCCGCTACGCCTTCTTGCAAGGTGATGGCCGCGTCATCAGCAAGGTCACGCAAGGGATCACTACGGAAATACTGGGCGAGGGCACGACGAACGCTCCGGTCAATCCCGGGGGCCTCGGTCCTCCGAGGGACGACGAATTCGACCGCCTGATCCGCAGCTTCTCTGGCGAGCGCGGCTTCGACGTGTGGCTCCGCGCCATGGAAGCGAACGGCACCTCCACCAACCAAGGCTCGTTCCTCGGTGCGAGCACCGTGCGGAGCTACGCTGCCGGAATGCGGATGGGGCCGGCCACGCCTGCGGAGCTGGACACGATGAAGGCGATCGTGCGGCGCGCGATGGAGGACGGTGCGTTCGGCATTGCGTCGGCTCTCATCTATCCGCCTGGCAGCTTCGCCTCGACCGAAGAGCTGGTGGAGATCGCGGGCGCCATGGCTGACTACGGCGGTGTCTATATCACGCACATGCGCTCCGAGGCCGACCAGTTCCTCGAGGCGATCGACGAAGCCATCGAGATCGGAGTGAGGGCTGGAGTGCCGGTGGAGATCTACCACCTGAAAGCAGGCGGGAGGCGGAATTGGCACAAGGCCCCGCTTGCGATCTCGAAGATCGACTCTGTCCGGGCGGCGGGCGTGGACGTGCAGGCGAACATGTATCCGTACATTGCCGGTGGCACGGGGCTGACCGCCTGCTTCCCTCCGTGGGCCTCGGCAAACGGAAGGCTCTTCGACAACCTTGCCGACGACGAAGTGCGGGCGCGCATTCGATCCGAGATCGAGAGCCGGACCGAGAGCTGGGAGAATCTCTGCGCGTTGGCGACGCCCTCGGGGGTACTCGTCCTCGGTGTAGACAAACCGGAGAACCGGAAGTATGCGGGTCGATATCTCGGCGACATTGCGGCGGAGATGGACAGGGACTGGATTGACGCTGCGATGGAGTTGGTCTTGGCCGAACGGCAGCGCGTTGGGACCATCTATTTCCTCATGAGTGAGGAAAACCTTTCGCTGCAAATGCAGCAGTCGTGGATCAAGTTTGGGACGGATGCAGGGGGCGTGGACCCAGAGACCACCGGCGTCCTGGTGCATCCGCGAAGTTACGGCACCTATCCCCGAATCCTCGGCCGCTACGTGAGGGAGCAGGGTGTCATTTCCCTGGAAGACGCCATCCGCAAGATGAGCTCGGCAGTGGCCACACGGCTCTCGATCCAGGATCGAGGCGTCCTCCGAGAGGGGTTCTGGGCTGATGTGGTCGTCTTCGACCCCAAGACAATCATCGACCGGGCCACGTACGAGGCACCGCACCAGCTCTCGCTGGGGGTGCGCCACGTCTTCGTGAACGGTGTGGCGGTGGTCCGGGACTCACGGCACACCGGGGCAAAGCCCGGAATGATCGTGCGCGGTCCCGGATACCAGGCGCCTGCTGTTGCACCGAGCTCGGACGGGTCGTAGATGGCGCCGTGGTGGGCGCTTCCCGTCAGCGCCGATGCCACGCTCAAGTCCGGGCGAAGCGGTGACATCGGGAGGGAATCCTCGGGGCCTCACCCGGGTTGATGTGACCCCCCCCGGGCCGGGGGGCGTGTGTCCGACTCAGCGTTGCGGCCGCTCGGCTACCGGGGGCTATCTCCGGGAGGCGGCTTCCCTCCAGGGCCCGGCAAGGCGGTGTCCCCTACCACGACAGCACCGGTTGCCCGACCGGCTTCGATGAGCCTCCAGATCCCCCAGGTCAGGAGCGGGAGCAACGCCACGATCAGAAAGACCCAGGTCAGCGTGCCGTAGCCAAGCGCGATGAGTTCGATGAGTCCCAACTGGGCTAGCAGTCCGTGGATAAAGTCCATCCCGCGAGGTCTTTGGGAGTGAGTTAA
>CAZNEI010000023.1:0-40247 GCA_964572045.1 uncultured Gemmatimonadaceae bacterium | reverse complement strand
CCCGCGACCCTCAGCTTGGAAGGCTGATGCTCTAGCCAACTGAGCTACTCCCGCAAAGCAAACGCCTGGGACTCAAGTGGTGGGGGTAGGATTCGAACCTACGAAGGCTATGCCAGCAGATTTACAGTCTGCCCCGTTTGACCGCTTCGGTACCCCACCGGCTACGGTTCCGGGGCCTCTACCCCGCGACCTCGTCTCCCTGGAACAACCGAGCCGGCCCGACCCAGGCGGCTCTTTTCCGGGCAAGCTTGAAAACGTAACCGTTTGCAGAAGTGTCATCAAGGCTTGATTCAAGCGTCCCGTGTGAGCGACGGGGGTCGGTCAGCACGCTTCAAGGGCCGTCCCGAGATTGCGTTCGAGAAGAGCCCTCTGATCGGGATCCCGCCCCATGAAGTTCCTGAACAGAACCTCGGGATTCTCGCTGTCGCCTCTCGTGAGTAGGGAATCGAGGTAGGCCCTGCCGACCGCACGATTGAAGATCCCCTCGCGCTTGAACCTCCCGAAAGCGTCGGCCTCGAGCACTTCGGACCAGAGATAGGAATAGTAGGCAGCCGCATATCCTCCGGAGAAGATATGGCTGAACGAAGCGGCCGGGTGGGACGCGGCGAACGTGGGACCCGGCGCATATCCTTCCATCAGCTTCCCGACGTGGGCGATCATTTGGTCGGCGGGCGGTAGGAGCTCGTCCCGGTGCAGCCGAAGGTCGATGAACCCGAATGCAAGTTGGCGCATCTGCTTCCAGCCACCCATGAAGCGACGGGCCTCCCTCATGCGATCGCACAGCTCCCTGGGAACCGGCTCTCCTGTCTGATAGTGGCCGGAGAAGAGCGGCAAGGCCTCTTCCTCCCAGGTCCAGTTTTCCATGATCTGAGACGGCACCTCGACGAAATCCCAAGCCACGTTGATACCGGCCCGGGATGCGACCGGAACGCGAGAGGTCAGGTGATGGAGGAGATGGCCGAACTCATGGAAGACCGTTTCCACCTCACGGTGGGTGAGGAGGGAGGGGATGTCGCCTTTGGGGGGCGTGAGATTCCCGGCGATTACGCCGACGTGGGGTGTGAAGCCGCCATCTTTCGGCCCCCCGGTGGAGAGAACGCTCATCCACGCTCCCTGCCGCTTCCCCCGACGAGGATGCCAGTCCGTGTAGAACGATCCGAAGTGGGTCCCGCCCTCCTCCGCCCAAAGGTCGTAGAACCGCACGTCCGGGTGCCAGGTCTCCTTGATCTGGCGCTCCCGCACGACGAGACCGAACACGCGTCTCGTTACTTCGAAGAGACCTTCGAGCACCCGGTCGAGGGGAAAGTACGGGCGAGTTGCCTCATCGTGGATGTCGTATCGGTCGAGGCGGAGGTTTTCTCCGACGAAAGCCGTGTCCCAGGGGTACAGCCCTTCAAGACCAAGAGCTTCCGCGTGCTCGCTGAGCTGCTTCGCATCACGCTCCCAATACGGGCGAGTCTTGCTCGTCATCTCCTCGATGAACTCGAACGCCGCCCGACCCGTCTTCGCCATGTGGTCCTCTAGGCGGAAGTCAGCGAAGTCGGAATACCCGAGCACCTCCGCGAGTTCTCGCCGGAGTTCGAGGACTCGCCTCATGATCTGTACGTTCGAGAACTCACCGTCACGGCAGCGGGATACGTGGGCGTCGAAGAGCTCCCTTCGCAAAGTGCGGTCTTTCGCGTACTTCATCACAAGCTCGAAGGAGGCGTCGTCGAGGGTCAGGAGCCAGCAGCCTCGGTTCCCTGCGTCGGCCGCCCTCCGGGAAGCCTGTTCCCGGTCGGCGTCGGGGATCCCGTCGAGCCGAGTCCCGTCCCGGACAACCACGGCGTGGGCGTTGGTGGCGTCGAGCACGTTCTCCGAGAACCTACGCTCGAGCTGCGCGAGCTCTAGACGGATCTCCCTGATCCGGTCCCTCGACTCGGGAGGCAACTCCGCCCCTGCCCTTCGGAAGTCCCGCTGCACCGTTTCGAAGTGCCGCTCGTGAATTCCGCCGAGGACCGTCGCCTCCTTTGTCTCGCCGAAGGCCTTCAACCGCGTCCAAAGGGCCTCGTTGAGCGTGATCTGCGTCCAAAACTCCGTGATCTCCGGCAGCACCTCGTTGAAGGCCTCCCGAAGCTCCGGAGTCTCGGACACCGACAGGAGGTGGGTGACCGGAGCGATCCGCGTTCTCACGCGCTCCGTGATATCGTCGAGCAACCCCACGGTGGTGGTGTACGTGGGCGGGAGAGGGCCCGCGCAGATCGATTCGATGCCCTGGCGGCCCTCCTCCAGTATTCGCAGCACTCCCGGCACGACGTGCACCGCTCGTATCTGGTCGAACGGGACGCGGCGTTGGTCGAGGAGAAGGGGATTGGAATCTAGGGGCATGGAAATCCCGGTTCCCGGAGGCGCCGACAATCAATGAGACGCTTCGCAGCTCCGCTCAAGGCAGCCGCCCGCATCGACAAGCTGCTCCCGGAAGCCGTTCGTCGCTACCCCGCCCGATCAACCGCGTCCGAGTCGATCGGAGGAGCGGGAGCCGGCTCCCCGACGATCCAGAGCTCAGTGTCGGGGACGAAGGCGGCCCAGGCGAACCAGAACGCGACGTACGCTTCTGGCAAGGGCTCGAGCTCCCGTCCCTTCAAAGGGCCCGAGGTGGCCCGGCCATCGATACGCCACTCGCTTGTCGTCTCGGTGTCGACGTAGCGTCCCCCGACCACGTCGAACGTCAGGGCCCGGCCGTCAACGATCGGGTGGAAGGCCGCGGCCGCTCTTCCGTCGTGGTCCCAGAAGATGACCACGCCTTTGCCGTCGACCGACGTGTGAGCCGCCCGATGGCCGCCGCCGGAGTCGAGGACGTTGAAGGGAAAAGCGATCCCACCTCCCCTCGCGTACGGGATGGCCAGTACGCGCTCCTTGGCTGGGCGGCGATCGTCGAAGTCGCCCTGGGGGAACAGCGTCCTCGGATTGTCGAGGCTCTCGTAGTCCCCGTAGGGGTAGAGCTGGTAGTCACGGCCCAGCCCGTCGTCGATCGCGACGACTCTGGTGTCAGGATACAGCTCCAGCCACTTGTCCCACCGCATCTCGATCGCAGCGACCATCTCCAGCATCTGTCCGTCACGAGGCCCACAGCGGGCCCCCCGTAGCATCTGCGGCCACAGAGACCGCTCCTCGTTCCGATCGTACAGCATCAGGTTGTTCTGGTAGAGAAGGCCCGACACCCCAAACTCGGCCCCCCCCGTGATGGTCCGGTCGAACACCATGCTGGATCCTGTGAGGGGGCAATAGGTGACGGCCAGAGGCGTCGAGAAGAGATCGAAGTTCACGACTTCGTGCCACCACAGGACATTATGCGGCACAGCGAAGTACTCTTCGTCGATCTTCACGCCGATCACGCGATCCCACGGCCGCACGTAACTCGCACCGGGATCGTCGGGGGACACGAGTTCGGGATCGGTCAAGGCCGGAATTCCGTCGAGTCCGACGCCGCCCGAAAAGATGAGGTCCTCGGGTATGCTGCAAGATCCGTCGGCGTCCCTTTGTGGGCGCACGAGACCCCCGACCGGTTCCTCTCCGCACCCCCAAGCGACGGCGAGGGCGAGCGGAACGATGCCCCAGCGCCCTTTAGGGCGGTTGCAGCGAGTCACCGAGCCCCGCTCATGGCCGTCGAAGAGCTTCACGGGCAAGCCGCGCCGCCGCCCGGGCGGGAGTCGTACCCCCCCCTTCCCCCCACGGCCCCAGACACAGCCCGAGGGGAAAGGGACGCCGGGCACTCCCGGATACCGACGAAGAGGGATCTTGCACAGCCGCTCAACAGTGAACAGACGATCGCTGGCGAGAAAAGCTGGCGATCGGACTCGAACCGATAACCTGCTGCTTACAAGGCAGCTGCTCTGCCAATTGAGCTACGCCAGCAGGAGCGCTTTCCATCCTGCAATGCATGGTATTACGAACCAACCGCGATTTCGATCCTGGACTCCCCGGAGAGTCCCGGGAACGGCGCTTCGGGAGGGGTTACGGGAACGGTTTCGGGTTCAGGTTCCGGGCGAGGCGGACCGACACCGCGGCCGCGGCCGGAGGATCCTCGGACCTCGCGTTCGGATCGCCGCCCCGTGCGCATGCTCCCGGCCCTCGGGGGGACAGGACGCATGCGACCCGCCCCTGCAGGGATCCAACTCGCCAGATAACGGTTCGGAGCGGCGGCGGATGCTCCCATCAATCCCTCGCGCATCGCCGATCGTCTTTCCCCCGACGCGAGCACTCGGGAGCGACGAGAGCATCCAAGAAACCAGGCCACCGCATGGTCAGCGCACGACCTTCCAGCGTGTCCCGGCCGGGGAGTCTTCGAGAACGATGCCCTTGTGGGCGAGCTCCTCCCTGATGGCGTCGGCCCGCTCGAAGTCGCGGCTGGCCCGAGCCGTGTTTCGCTCCTCGATCAGCCATTCGATCCACGCCTCCACGTCTTCATCCACCCGGCGGCCTTCCCGACCCACCGCCAGCAAACCCAGCACCTCGTCGATCGACGCCAAGGCCTCCCTGGCTGCCGTGAGGTCCTCGCCCGCGATCGCCGCGGCAGCGTCCAGCTCGCGATTGCCGCGGTTCACGAAGACGAAGAGGGCCGCCAACGCTTCGGCCGAGTTCAGGTCATCGTCCATCGCCTCGCGGAAGGCGTCGACGGCTTCCCGCGCAATCCGGCCGAGAGCCCCGGGCCCGGCTCCGCCCGACGGCTCCGCTTCTTCGAGGCGCGACTCGAAGTCGAGCAGTCTCTGGATCGACGACGACGACGCCTTGAGTCCGTCGGCCGTGAAGTTCAACTCACGCCGATACTGGGCGCTTATGAGTTGGTGGCGTATGGCCGCCGGTTCTATCCCCTGCTCGAGGAGCTCCCGCACCGTGATCGTGTTGCCCAGTGACTTGGACATCTTCTCGCCCTCGACGACGAGGTGCTTGATGTGCACCCAGTGGCGAACAAAGGTCCTTCCCGTAACCCCCTCCGACTGAGCGATCTCGTTCTCGTGGTGCGGAAACACGAGGTCCTCGCCACCCATGTGAATGTCCAGCGTCTCTCCCAGCTCGCTCACGCTCATCACCGAGCACTCCAGGTGCCATCCCGGACGGCCCCTCCCCCACGGCGAGTCCCAGGCCGCGCCGACTGCCTCGTCCATCGGCTTCGCAGCCTTCCAGAGCGCGAAGTCCCTTACGTCCTCCTTCTCATAACGGTCGGCGGCGACGCGCGCGCCCGGCCGGGTTGCCTCCAGGTCGAGTCCCTTGAGGCGCCCATACGAGGGGAAGGAGCCGATCGGGAAATAGACCGACCCGTCTTCCGCGGCATACGCCAGGCCTCTCTGCTCCAGCCGCTCGACCCACGCTATCATTTGCCGTACATACTGTGTGGCCCGCGGGTAGCTCCTCGCAGAGCGCATCCCCAGGGTGCGGGCGTCTCGGAGGATCTGTTCGCTGTACGGAACCGTATACTCCGTGATTTCTTGTCCGTCCTCCCAAGCCCGCTCGATCGTTCGGTCGTCTACGTCGGTCAGGTTCATGACAAAGTGCACATCGTAGCCCAGCCACGTGAGGTACCGGTACAGCAGGTCGTAGACCAAGAAACTCCTGTAGTTGCCTATGTGGGCATAGTCGTAGACCGTGGGTCCGCAAGCGTACAGGCGCACATGCGGAGGGTCCATCGGCTCGAAGCTCTTCATCGAGCGGGTCAGTGTGTCGTGGAATCTCAGAGCCATGCACCACCGTGATGTATGAGTTCGTGGTCTCTCGTCGTGTGGATTCCGAGCGCGGGGACGCGTCCGCAGTCAGTGAGGTGTTTCAGGAATAGAGCTCAAGCCTTCGGCTCCGAAGAGCCTTGCACTGCGATCTGCATTTCGCTACGCACCTGCGCAAGCGCCGCACCCGGGTCCTGGGCCCTCGTGATGGACCGTCCCACTACCAGATAGTCAGCCCCGGCTCTAGTCGCGTCGGCTGGCGTGGTGACGTGTGCCTGGTCGTGAGGATCATCCCCGCCGATCCGGATTCCCGGTGTGACCACCACAAGGTCCGATCCCACCCGCCGTCTGAGTGCGCGAGCCCCCTGGGCCGGCGTCACGACTCCCCTGACACCGGCCCCCCTCGCGAGCCTCGCCAATCGCTCGACTTCGTCCGGGATCGAGTCCAGCTCGCGGCCCCAAGCAACCTCGAGGTCGGGCCTGGTCAGGGAAGTGAGAACCGTCACGGCAAGGAGCGTGAGGTCGCCACCGGCAGTCTTCGCGGCCGCTGTCATCATTGGCACGCCGCCCGTCGCGTGAACCGTCACGAAGTCCACATTGAATTCACACGCCGCAGCCACCGTCCTCGCCACCGTGTTCGGAATGTCGTGAAGCTTGAGGTCGAGAAAGACCCTGTGGCCTCGCTTGACCAGCTCTTCTACGATGTCAGGACCCTCCCTCGAGAAGAGTTCGAGGCCCACCTTGTAGAAGACTCCTCCGGGGCCGAGGGAGTCCACCAAAGCCAGCGCCTCGTCACCGGTCGGGTAGTCGAGCGCTACGATGACTTCGGCCATGATCAACTCCTTCTCGACAGGCTCCCAACGGCCTTTCGCTCCCCCCCGAAAGCGCCGACGAGGTCCTGAATGTTGTCGATGCCGGGAGGGGAGTAGGCGAGGAGGTCTTTCGCCACGCGCTCGGCCACCCTGGGATCAGCGAACGTGGCCGTCCCGATCTGAACTAGGGAAGCACCGGCCAAGATGTACTGGAGCGCGTCGTCGGCAACCGTAATCCCGCCCGCTCCTACCAGGGGAACCGAGGTCCTGCGGCTCGCGCGGTACACGGCGTACACGCCCACGGAGCGGATGGCCGGCCCAGAAAGCCCACCCGGACCGGCCCCGAGCACGGCTGTCCGGTGCTCGACGTCGATGATCAGCCCAGGCATCGTGTTCACCAATGTGATTCCGTCGGCTCCGGCGCTTTCGGCCGCCTCGGCCACGGCCGCGATGTCAGGAACGTTCGGCGCGAGCTTGACGAGAAGGGGACGGCTGGTCAACCGCCGCGCTCCGCTCACGACCTCGTGGAGGGCTTTGGGATCGAGCGCGAAGGGGAGGCCCTCGAGGCGGCTGTCGTTGGGGCACGAGAGGTTGAGCTCGTAACCCCGGAAGCCCCCGGCGGCCTCGAGTCCTTCGATGACGCGCCAGTACTCGGCCGCCGCGTGCCCGGCAACACTGACGAAGACTTGGATCCCGGACAGATGCTCCTCGATCCAAGGCAACTTCTCGGCGCAGACCCTCTCAAGCCCGGGGTTGGCGAGGCCGATCGAGTTCAGCATTGCGTTGCCGGCCTCAGCGACCCGCGGTGGAGGATTCCCGGAGCGAGGCTCCAAAGTCACGGATTTCGTAACGATGCCTCCAAGAGCGTCGAGATCGAGAACCTCGTGCAGCTCCTCGCCGAAGCCGCACGTGCCGGAAGCCAAGAGAATCGGGTTCTTGAAGTGCGCTCCGAAGACTGTCTGGCTCAGTCGCATCTGCCCGTCGCTGAGATCACCCGTTCGGTCGTCCCCCTGAGGGAGTCGACGAGCCACGAGCTAGTTTAAGTCTAGCGTAGCCTGGTCGGGGTCGTCGAGTCACTCGCTCTGCCCTGAAGGGCGTGACACGCAAGAGTGGGGCGGGGGTGTCCGTGAGAAGCCCTGTCCAACTGAGGGGACATCGGGGCCCGCTACAGGTCTCAACACGTATCCGGACGGAATGGGGGGCGCGGCCCGAGGGGCCGGTCTCACGGTCGCGGGCCCGGTGGGCTCTCCGCCTGTCCGGGAGGGTAGCGGTCGAAGAAGTCGCGGATAGCACGCGCCAATGCCCCCGCGAGCCTCGTTTGGAACTCGTCCTGTGAGAGGATCCGCTCTTCGTCGCGGTTCGTGAGAAAGCCCAACTCGACCAGCACCGCCGGCATGAGCGCGTTTGTTATGACCGCAAACGGGCCCTGCTTGACCCCCCGACTCGGGCCGGGATGGATCGTTTCCAGCTCTCTCTGCACCCCGTCAGCCAAGAGCGACGACCAATGCTGATGATCGAGGTTGCGGAGCTCCCTAAGAATGAATCCCAGATCTCCTTCCGCCCCTTCTTCGAGCCCCTCAACCCCACCCTCCATCCGAAGGGGCGCGTTCTCATTGGCCGCGACGCGCCGCTCGTGCTCCGTGCGAGCCTCGGAGAGAAAGTACGTCTCGAATCCGCGAACGGAGGGTTGGCCGGGAAGAGCGTTTGCGTGGATGGACACGAAGACGCCAGGACGCTCCCCCTTCCACCGAGTCGCCATCTCTCCGCGCTCCCAGATTGGAACCAGTCGATCGCGGTCTCGTGTCAGGTGGATCTCCAGGGTCTCGTCCCCGCTGAGTTCCCGCGCAAGCGCACGACCGACGGCGAGCGCAACGTCTTTCTCCCGCCGACCGCCGGGTCCGATCGAGCCTGGGTCCCTCCCGCCGTGCCCCGGGTCGATGACCACCACTCGCGTCTCGGATCGAGCTTCGGAGGCCTCGGATGCTTCCTCCACCGGGGCCGGCACATCGCTACGTCCAAGGGGAGACGGTTCGGCTTGCCCCGTTCTCGGGCCGGCCTCCACCGAGCTCGGTCCCTGTGCCCACAAAGCCCGGTCACGGATCTCCAACACACGGCCTCCCTCAGAGTAGGCGTACCCGTCGCCCAGTCTGACGGGAAGGAAATCCAGGACGAACTGCAGGGGCACGTAGGCGGACCCGCGCTCCATATAGGGCACGTCGACGAGTTGGAGCACATCGTCACTCCACCGGAAGAGCGGATTGCCGAGGGTGAACTCCACCACCGCCCCCCCGTCGGCTGTCGTGGCTCGCAACGTCGAGTCACTCGCCTCTACCACCCACCCCAGACGCTCCAGCCCCTGCCAACGGACGGCAGCGTAGCCGTGTGTGCGGTCGATGGGGAGCAATGCCGTCGCGCCGTCGGGTCCGCGTATCGTCAACGGCTCCTGCCCACGAGCCTCGACGACGACGCACGACCACACGATTGCGGCCACCCAGAGCGCGGCCTGCCGGCCCGATTTGCGAGACTTCATTCCGCCGATCACCGGTGCTTGTGCATGGCTCTCCGCGCCTCTCGATCCTGCGTTTTGCGCGTGAGCTTCTCGCGCTTGTCGTACCGACGTCGACCGCGTGCCACGGCGAGCGTCACCTTAGCGTAGCCCCTTCGGAAGTAGACCTCCAGGGGAACGAGCGTGAGTCCCTTTCCTTCGATCTTTCCCGCAAGGCGCCGAATCTCCTCTCGTCGGAGAAGAAGCTTGCGCATCCGCTCCGGATCGGCATTGGCTCGGTTGGCCTGTGCGTATGGAGCGATGTGGAGGCTGTAGAGCCAAGCCTCGCCGTTCTCGATGCGTGCAAACGAGTCACGGAAGGCCACCTGACCCGCCCGAAGGGACTTTACCTCGGGGCCTGTGAGCACGATCCCGGCCTCGTACGTGTCCAGTAGCTCAAAGTCGCGTGAAGCCCTGCGATTTCGCCCCACGACTCTTCGTGGGTCTTGCCCGCTCACGTGTCGAGGCTCATGAGGATCTCCGCGGGGCAGCGGTCCGTTACCGCCTACCGCGTCCTTCACATCGTCGAACCCAGGCGATCTTCCCAGACAAAATAACCACTACCGCGGCGCAATGGACCCAGCAGAGGCCGCCAGGGGGGCGCGGCCAGAGATCCGTGCGTGGAGCGGGAATCCTGGCGCGTGCTCCACCGTCCTCCCGCGGCCGTGGTGTGCGACCTGCGGAGACGAGAAGGGTCGTCCCCCGGCATCTGGAGCGCCAGGTCGCGACATGCGGTCGCCCCGGCTGGCCTGTCCACGAGGACCCCGGGGCGAAGAGCAAGATCGCGACAGCCGCGAGGGGGTGAGACTCCCGCGGTGCCCCGATCCGGTCGTCCGCGGGGCTCGCTCGGTCGACAGCGCATCGTCCCGGAAAGGGCCGGCGTAGGTTATGGGTAGGGGTGCGGTCGAGGGTACGGACGCGAGCGGCAGGCGGTTCTCCTGCGCCTCCACCGCACGCGGAGCCAAGGACTCGCCCAGGAGCCACACGGAGATTCGCCGGGCGGAGCCCCCTTACCGGCTCCGGACACCGAGCTCCCGCGTCATCGTACTACCCCCGGGTGGCCTGCTCGGACGTTGCGCCCCCCTCCTCGCCCGCAGACATCTCCTTGGCGGACGCGATGCCCGCGCGAGCCGCGGCCTTTGACCGCTCAAGGCGTGTCTCGAGATCGTTCCGAGCTTCGAGGGCGGCCTGGCGTCCCGACTCCATGGCATCCTTAACGAGGCCAACACGGGCCTGCACGCCATCCCTCACGCTGTCCAAGCGCTCCTCGAGCGTGCTCTGCGCTTCTCTCATTCTCGCTGTTGCAGCGACCCGGAGCTTTTGCGCCCTCTCCTTGATCTCCTCCTGGGTTTCCTCTCCAGACTTGGGAGCGAGTAGGAGGGCCAACCCCGCACCCACCAAGGCGCCCAAGAAGAAGGAGCCGACGCTTCTGCCGCCGGTTCGTTCGACGATGACGTAGGGAACGTCGCCTTGATTACGCATCGGATCTACTCCTGTGTGCTTGCTTCGGCGGCACGAAAAGAAGCCTCCGCCCGCTCGAAGATAGCGCACCGGGGCGGCGGTTCACAGGACCCGGACGTTACGCGGGGACCGTGCAAGCCGGTCCAGCGAGCGGACCCGGGAAGCAGCCCGCTAGATCCTCCAGCGCGGGTCGGGATCGGGAAGCTCGGGGGTCCCGTGGCCCGGCCGTCCCATGAGCCCGCATGTGAGCTGCTTTCCCCGTTCGACCCCCGGCTGCCCCTGGGGGTTCACGCCATATAGTGCTCCCGCATACACGGTGGCAACGCACATCAGCATGAAGAGTTCCCCCAGCGACTCGGCGTCGAGTGACGGCACTTCGAACGTCATGCTCGGCCGCCCGCGCTGGCGTAGCGTCTCGGCGGTGGCGCGCCGCTCCGCATGGAGGAGCTCCCCGAGCGCGCGACCTCCCAGGTACCCTGCCGCTTGGATGGCTGAACGATGCTCCCCGATCCGGGGTTGCCCGAGCTCCTCGTGACTCATGATGGCGAGGAACACGACGACCTTGTCCTGCGGGCCCTCCACGAAGAGCTGCATTTGGGAGTGTTGGTCCGTAACGCCGACGGCGGGCAGCGGCGTCGGGCCTGCGTAGACCATGTTCCCCTCAACGTCGGTCGCCTTTCCCAGAGACTCCGCCCAGAGCTGCTGAAACCAAGATGAGAATGCCCGGAGGTGGCTCGAATAGGGCATCATCACGTGAATCGACCTTCCGAAGTCCTCGTGCGCCGCATGCAGGAGTGTGGCCATGAGCCCTGCAGGGTTTTCCTTCAGGATCGGCGTGCGGCAGCGTTCGTCGGCCCGAGCGGCTCCCGCCAGCATCGCGGTCGTGTCGATGCCAGCGACAGCGGCCGGGAGGAGACCGACCGGAGAAAGCACCGAAAAGCGACCGCCCACATTGCGAGGGATCGGGAGGCTAGAGATTCCCTCCTTCTCCGCAATCGCCCGAAGTGGACCCTCACTCGGATCGGTGGTGAAGACGAAATGGCCCCTGGCCCTCTCAGGTCCTACCTCCTCAAGCAAGAGGGCCTCCACCAACAGATACAGCGCCATCGTCTCTGCCGTCGAGCCCGACTTGCTGACGACGTTGAAGAGCGTGCGGCGAATGTCGAGGCGATCCAACAAACCACGCACCAAGTGGGGATCGACATTGTCGAGCACATAGAGGCGGGGGAAGTGGTCCCGCATCTTAGCATCAGTCTCGTTCCACAACGGCCCCAGCAGTGCGTTGCGCAGCGTGCGGGCGCCGAGTGCCGATCCGCCGATCCCGACGATCACCACGTTCTCGAACCACTTCCCGTGGCCGTCGGCCAGCTCCTGGGTGCGAGCCAGGGCCTCCGTGGCATACGGAAGGTCGAAGAACCCGATCTCTCCCGCGGATCGACCGATCTCCACGGCCTCGTGAGCCCTCCGGAATCGTTCCGCCAAGTCCGTCTCTAGGCGCCTGGGCCCGATCCCTTCACCGCCGAGGTTGTCGGAGAGCATGTTGGCGTAGTCGAGGGTGATCGGGGTCATGGAATGTCGATGGCAAGTCCGTCGTAAGCCGGGAGGATGCCCCGGGGAAGCCGGTCGAGGAGTTCTTGGTGCCGAACCCGATGACTCAGATGCACAAGGTAGGTCTGCTCCGCTCCCACGCTCTGTGCGGCTTCGACGGCCTCCTCGACGTTGAAGTGGGTCGGGTGGGGTCTGCCGAACCAAAGCGCGTTGAGGACAAGCACCCGGACGCCGCGCAGCGTCTTCATGGCCTGCTCCGGAAGGCGCTTCCCGTCGGTCACGTAGCCCAGGTCCCCCACCCGGAATCCGTAGACGGTCACGGGTCCGTGGGGGACCGCCAAGGGATGGAAGACATGCCCGAAGACGGTGACCGGCTCCGCCGGGCCGAACAGATGCAGGCGGATCTCGGGCTTGGACGTGCCGGCGGGTGTCCGATACCCCTCGTCGAAGATGTAGCGGAAGCGGGTCCTCAGGAGGTCGCCGCACTCCTGAGGCACATAGGCGGGAAGGTCGCGCCTACGATGGGCCGTGAAGGCCCGAAGATCGTCAATCCCGTGCACATGATCGGCGTGAGCATGCGTGTACCACACCGCGTCCACATCCTGAATGCCGGCACTCAAGAGCTGGAGGCGAAGCTCCGGCGGGGTGTCAACCAAGAGAGTGCCGCCCTCGAGTTCAAGGGCCGCCCCGTGCCGGGTGCGCTGGTCGCGCGGATCGTCCGAGGTGCACGCGGGGCAGTCGCATCCCACGACGGGCACGCCGAACGAGGTCCCGGTTCCCAAGAACGTGAGCCTCATCGCGTGGGATCTTTTCCGCGGGGTTGGCGGGCGTGTGAGACCCGGATCCGGTCGTGGACCACTAGAGCCTCTCCACGCGCATCGTGTTCGTGGTGCCTGGGATGTGGAACGGGTAACCGGCCGTTACGACGGTCGATGCGCCGGCAGCACCGACTCCCGATCCGAGCACGGCCCGCTTTCCGAAGTCGGTGAGAGAGTCGTACGACACCTCTTCGCCGGCGGCGAGCACCGGCGATACGCCCCACACCGCCGACATCTGCCGATACACATGCTCTTCCGTACACACACAGAAGATCGGCACCGAGGGCCGATAGCTCGAGACGAGCCTCGCCGAGCTGCCACTCCTCGTGATGACGATCACGGCGGGCGCGTTGACGCGGCGGGCGGCCTCGACGGTAGCCGACGCGACCGCGTGTTCCCGATCGGTGGCGCCTCCCCCGGGACGGACGTCCACCGTCGCTCCGGCGACGGGGCGGCGGTCCAGCGCACCGCTCGACTCGATCTCCCGCGCGATGCGGACCATCGCCTCGAGTGAGGCCAGCGGATGCCTTCCGATCGCGGTCTCGCCGGAGAGCATCACCGCGTCTGTCCCGTCGAGGATGGCGTTGGCCACGTCGGAGGCCTCGGCCCGGGTCGGGCGCGGATTCTCGATCATCGATTCAAGCATCTGTGTCGCTGTAATCACCGGACGCCCGTACGCGATCGCCATCCGCACGATCTCCTTCTGGGCCATAGGCACCTTCTCGAACGGGACGGCAACCCCGAGGTCGCCCCGAGCGATCATCACAGCATCCGCCGTTCGCACGATCTCCTCGAGCGAGTCGAGCGCCCGCGCCATCTCGATCTTGGCGACTACCCGGGCCCTGGGGCCCACCTTCTCTTTCAGATCGCCGACATCGGCACCCGTTCGGACAAACGAGAGGCCCACGTAGTCGACCCCCTGACTCAACACGAAGTCGAGATCGGTGAGGTCCTTCTCCGTGAGGGAAGGCCCCCGCAGGTCCAAGCCGGGCATGTTGAGCCCCTGGTGACTCCCAAAGAGCCCTCCCCGCAGCACGTCGAACGTGGCTCTCGGCCCGTGGAGCTCGGCGCATTCGAGCTCGATGAGGCCGTCGCCCAGGAGGACTCGATCTCCGGCCTCTAGGTCCTCCGGCAGGTGAGCACACGTAACGGGAACATCACCCTCCTGAGCTGAGCCGCCTGCAGCGAGTGTGAGTCGTTCCCCGACGGCGAGCATCACGGGCTCCGGCAGCTCTCCCACACGGATCTTGGGGCCCGCAAGATCAGCGAGGATAGCCAACGGGTAGCCGTACCGCTCGGTTGCCGTGCGCAGGTGCCCGATGAGCTCCGCATGCCCGGCGTGATCCCCGTGAGACATGTTGATGCGGGCAACGTTCATGCCGCCCTCGACGAGCGCCCGCACACGGTCGTACGAGGAGGTGGCGGGACCCAACGTGCAGACAATCTTGGTTCGAAGCATCCGCTTCTTGAGAACGGTTGGGGGCTCGGGGTCAGCCACTTTGAGCTCTTCGTTGAAGCTCACGCGGGAGGAACCCTCCGGCAAGGCAACCGTCGAGACCGTTACAGGCCGCTGAGGGGCTCAAACGGCCGGGACGGGCCGGCCTTCCTGGACCTTGGAGGTGCAGGTCACCGGTGGGGCCACGCATCGCCCGAGGTGTTCCTCGGCGGCAGCAGGAGCCCCCCGTACTCGCCCAACCGGGGAAAGGAATCATGCGAGGAGCAGCCGCTGGCGAGGGACTTGACGCACATCCGGGGAAACCTCGTGACGACGCGGAGACCCCTAGGCGAGCCGGACCCGTCCGAGCCGTCCCGCACGGATCCCCATCCTGGGACGGCGGTCCGTCAGGCGGCCGTTTCTTCCTTCAGCTTGCAGGAGATGCAGTACCGGGCATGGGGCAGGGCGTCGAGGCGTTTGAACCCGACTTCGGCCCCACACGTGTGACACAGCCCAAACGTCTCGGGGCTGGCGTAGAGCCGGCGCAGTGCTTCCTCCAGCCTGTAGATGTAGCGGCCTTCCTTGGTCGCGAAGAGTGCGGCCTTCTCCCGCTCCATGGCTTCGGTCCCCTGGTCGGCCATGTGGTCCGTGTAGGCCGACAAGTCCGAGTCCATGGATTCCCGATCGAGCTTGGACGTTCGGTCGAAGAGCCCCAGTGCTCTGAGAGCCTTTGCGCGCTCCTCCATGAGCCGGTCCTCGAGGTGCTTGAGCTGTGTCTTGGTGAGCATCTGTCAAGCCTCCTTCAAAGGATGGAGGGCCGCTCAACCTGCCAGACAGCTGCAAAAAAAACTACACCAATCCGGAATGGCCGTCCACTTCGGTCCGCGCCACCCGGGTCGCGGGCCAACGGCATCCAGCGACCGGACCTTCGCGGGTCCGCAGCGCCTCCACATGCGTAATCCTCACCATCGAACCAGGGCCCCTCCCCAAGTCAGTCCAGATCCAAACGCCGTCAGGGCGAGCAGGTCTCCCCGCTCCAGGAGTCCAGCCTCGACAGCCTCCGAGAGGGCGATGGGGAGCGTCGCTGCCGTGGTGTTTCCGTAGCGTTCGATGTTGTTGAAGACGCGGTCCTTCGGGAGTCCGAGGCGGCGCCTGACCATCTCCGAGATGCGAGCGTTCGCCTGATGCGGGATGAGGAGGTCGATGTCGTCGTTCGCAAGCCCGTTGGCCGAAAGAGCCTCTTCGACGACCTCGGGCATGCGCGCAACGGCGTGCCTGAACACCTCCCTCCCGACCATCGTGGGGTAGTGCCGACCCGCCTCCAAGTCATCGGCCGTGATACGCGGCTGTCTTGCACTCGAAGCCGCCTCACACCAGAGGATCTGCGCGTGCCGCCCGTCGGCATGCAGGTGCGTCGAGAGCACCCCACGACCTCCTTGCTCCCAAGCTCCAAGAACCGCCGCCCCGGCTCCGTCCCCGAAGAGAACGGCGATGTCGCGGCCGCGAGTCGTAGCATCGATCCCCGTCGAATGGATCTCCACCCCGACGAGCAAGATCGTCCGGTACTGTCCGCTCCTGATCCAGGCGTCGGCGACGGAGAGGCCGTAGAGGAAGCCGGTGCACTGAGCCCGAACGTCCAGAGCCGGAATCCCCGGTACACCCATCTCCCGCTGAAGGAAGACCCCCGTACCCGGGAAGAAATGATCGGGGCTGAGTGTCGCGAGGATGATGGCATCGATGTCCTGCGGCGCGACGCCCGCCTGCTCGAGGGCGTCGTTGCTCGCTCGAAGAGCCATCGTAGCCCCTGTCTCTCCTTCAGAGATCCAGCGTCGCTCACGGATTCCCGTCCTTTCCACGATCCACTCGTCGGATGTGTCCATGAGCTCCGAGAGGGCCTGGTTCGTGATGACCCTCTCGGGCACGTAATGGCCAGTTCCCAAGACCGCGGTCGCTGTCACGATCTCCCCCTCGCTCGAATGGCACCTCACCGGGCCGTACGATGTCGAACGGACGGACCCCCTTCGGCCCTGACGGGTAATCGTCCTTTCGCCACGATCTGTGGCGCCGAAACTCCTGTCAATTGAGGGGGGACGAGACCGCCTTGGAGACGATCCACTGCCGCCGCTGCGGGCCAGAGAAGCCCAGGCTCGCGAGAGCGCCGTTTCGCACGGACTTGGGAAAGCACATTCGGGCGCAGATCTGCTCCGGCTGCTGGGCCGAGTGGCTCCAGCACCAAACGCTGCTCATCAATCACTACGGACTGGACCCCCGGGACGCCAAGGCGAGGCAGTTCCTCTACGCCCAGATCGAAGACGTGCTGCTCGGCGAGGGAAAGGCCGAACAGGTCGATACGAGCAAGCAGGGAACGATCGAGTGGAAGTAGACGGCGCACGGAGGTTCCATCTCGCCGTGCCCTCGGCCGCCCACCTCCGCAACACCGCCCAGTAGCCCAGGCATCGCGGGCTGAGGTCCGTCCCAGAACGCCTCGCCGCCCCGATTCCCGGCGAGCGCCGGGCACCGCTCCGGCACTCGATGAGCTGCAGGGCACTTCGGCTCAAGCGGTCTCGTCGCCAAAGACGCCCAGACTTCGTCCCTCGAACCCTCCCTGGCCACCGGGGCCGGCCTTGCGGGTCGAGAGGCCCTTCGGGAGAGCCCCCCGACCCGCTCACCTCACGCCCGCAATACCACTTCGATGTCCGCCAACGCGTCTTCCAGCGTCGACTGCTCGATCGTCAGCGGAGGGGCGAAGCGAATCACCTGGTGGTGGGTCTCCTTGGCCAAGATCCCCCTGTCCTGCAGTGCCTCGCAGAACGGGCGCGCGGTTCCCGAGGACTCCTTGATGACAACTCCGATCATCAGGCCGCGGCCACGGACCTCTTCGACATGCGGTGATTCGATGCCACGCAGCTCCTCCATGAACCAAGTGCCCAGCTCGTCAGAGCGCTGCGACAGATTCTCCTCCAATATCACCCGCAGGGAGGCCCGCCCCACGGCGGCGCCGAGCGGATTCCCGCCGAAGGTTGAGCCGTGGTCGCCAGGCCGGTAGAGGTCCATGAAGTCGGAGTCGGCAATCGCCGCGGACGTGGGGTACACTCCTCCCCCCAGGGCCTTGCCGACGATGAGGACGTCGGGCTTGACGTCCTCCCAGTCGCAGCAAAAGAGCCGGCCGGTCCGACCCAGTCCCGTCTGGATCTCGTCGGCTACGAAGGCGATGCCCCGGTCACGGCAGATTTCGGCTGTTCGGCTCAGATATCCCTCTGGGGGCACGACGACTCCGCCCTCGCCCTGAAGCGGCTCCACCAGAAAGGCGACCGTGTTGTCGGTGATGGCGACCTCGAAGGCGTCCACATCCCCGTACGGCACCATCACGAACCCGGGAGTGAAGGGGCCAAACCCCTCACGGTACTGAGTCTCCGAGGAGAAGCCGACGATCGTGGTCGTGCGTCCGTGGAAGTTATTCTCGCAGACGATGATCTCGGCCCGTCCGTCCGGCACCCCCTTCACCTCGTAGCCCCACTTTCTCACGGTCTTGATCGCCGTCTCGACCGCCTCGGCGCCCGTGTTCATCGGCAGCGCCTTCTCGAATCCCGTGGCCTCGCAAAGCTCCCGGAGGAATGGACCCATCTGGTCGTTGTGGAAGGCTCGGGAGGTCAACGTCAGCTTGGCCATCTGCTCTTCGGCCGCTCGGAGAATGTCCGGATGGCGGTGCCCCTGATTCAGGGCGGAATATGCGGAAAGCATGTCGAGGTACTTCGTGCCGTCCACGTCCCAAACCCACACTCCCTCCCCTCGGTCGAGAACCACGGGGAGGGGCTTGTAGTTATGGGCGCTGAACCGGTCGGCCTCTGTCAAATACGCTTCGGTCTTCGATGCACTGGCCTGGATCATGAGAAGCTCGCGTGGCGTCCGTCCGACGCCTGATTGGATGGGAATCCGGAAGTCCCGGATAGGAGATTCGATGAATAATTAGTTATAGAAAACGAATGATCGTGCAAGGCCGTGAGTCCGGCAGATGCCTTCGACCCGCTCAGGAACGGGGCTTGGGGTAGGTGACGGGCGCGCGCTCACGCTCGTCGACCTCCAGGCGGAATACGTCGGGTCGGGCGTAGTGCCCCACGACATCGAAGTCGAACTTCCCGCGCGCCACGGCACCCATGTCGAGTTCAGCCAACAAGATGCCTTCCGCATCGAACAGCGGGCCGGCCAAGCAGGTCCCGGCGGGGTCGTAGATCGCGCTTCCGCCGGGGCAGAGAGCTTCCGGCCAAGAGTCAAGCTCGCCGGCAATCTCAAGATCGTCGGGGTACATGTCACGGGTCACATGCTGGTTGCATCCGAGCACGAAGCAGCGTCCCTCGAGCGCGATGTGCTGAAGCGTTCCCTGCCAGCGTCCCCGGGAGTCGGCGGTGGGCGCGAGGTAGATCTCCACTCCCTTCCCGTACATCGCCATGCGGGCGAGGGGCATGTAGTTCTCCCAGCAGATGAGGCCCCCGATGCGCCCGAAGGGGGTATCGACCGTGGTCAGCGTGCTGCCGTCGCCCTCGCCCCAGATGAGGCGCTCGGCCGCGGTCGGCTTGAGTTTCCGGTGCTTTCCCAAGAGTGAGCCGTCGGGGCCGAAGTAGAGGAGCGTGCAGTAGAGGGTTCCACCGCTGTAGGTCGAATCGCGCTCCACAACGCCCACGACCAGGTAGGCGCCCGCTTCGCGGGCCGCGTTTGCCAGGCGCCGGGTGGTGGGGCCGGGCACGTCCACCGCCGCATCCCAATAGCGCTTCCACGTGCGGCGGCCGGCCTCGCTCCGACCTCCCACCGCCGTCCCGAAGGCGAGGCCCCAGGGGTAGCCGCCCACGTACGCCTCAGGGAAGACAACAAGTCTGGCGCCGTCGGCCGTCGCCTGCGCCGTCAGTTCAGCGACCTTGCTTGCCGCACCCTCCCGGTCGAAGAACGTGGGAGACGCTTGTACGACAGCCGCCATCACTCTATGGGAATCACTCACGATCCTCTCTCTTCTCCGCGCCGGGGTTCCTCATCGATTACGGTACACAAACTCCGCGACCACGTCTCCCACGATGTGGAGTGTTTGGGCGCTCGTGTTCTCCGGAGTGTCATCGGGCGTATGCCAGAGTTCGTTCCCCGGCCCATACTCAAAGTCGATGATGTCGATCGTGGGGATGCCGGCGTCGATCAGCTTGAGGTGGTCGTCGACGACCCGCACGGTCTCGTCCAGCGGAAAGTACCGGCCATAACCGAGTTCCGCCGCGATCCGCCAGACGCGTTGGACGAGCTGGGGAGCCGCCTCGAGCGAGTAGGCCTCCACCGGGAACCGAGGATCTGCATCGCCCACCATGTCGAGCAGGATCGCGAAGTCCGGAGGATCCTCGGTTCCCCTGCCCTCGGCGTAGTGGGCGGCCCCGAGGAACATGTCGGCCGTGGTGGGTCCGTAGTCCTCGCCGTCGTTGAAGAGGAGGTCCACGCCCCCTGGCGGATTCTGCGCGGCGAACATCCGCGCCAGCTCGAGAAGCACGGCTGTGCCCGAGGCTCCGTCGTTGGCGCCGGGCACGGGTTTGTCGCGGTCCTCGGGGTTTCGGCTCTGGTCGGCTGCGGGGCGGGTGTCCCAGTGGGTGAGGAGGAGGAGCCGCCGATCGCTCTCGAGGCCAAAGCGCGCGATGACGTTCGTCAGGTGAAGCGTATCCTCTTGCGCCGTGACATGCCGAAACTCATCGAGAAAGACGGTGTCGGCTAGCTCGGAAAGCTGCGCTGCCATCCATTCGATCTGCCGCGCGTGGCCGTCCGTGCCCGGCACCCTTGGACCGAATGCAACCTGTGCTTCGAGGTCCTGAAAGGCCCGGGAAGCGTCGAACGGCGGGCGGTCCACGCGAACCGAAAGCCGAGCAGCCTGCTGCTCGTCTCCACCCCCGCATCCGCCGACCAGAAGGAGGAGAGCCACTGTCGGGAACCATCCGATCGTCCCACGTGTCGTGCTGCAGACCATGCCCCGTCCCTCAGCTGGAAGGCTTGTCCTCGGTGTCCATGACCCGGGGGGGACCCGGTGTCGGCAATCTCACCGAACGCGGCTCACAGAGCCACCCCCCGAGTCAACTCGTCTCCAGAGGAGACGGCGCACATCATCCCGCCCGACCGGAGGGTCCGGCATGCGGCGCGGGACACACTCCGCTCGCCCAGGGCGCACCGTTACCGCCTCCCCCGGCGTATAGAACGCGGGGGCCCTGACCCCGGGATGTGGAGAGACAGCCGGTTCAGGTGTGGATCCTCCGATCCAGACGCCTTGAAGTCTCGAAGATCCGACGGCTCCGGGGCCTCGCGGCGTGCTGTCCTTCAGCCGAGCAACGTTTTTCCTCAAGCCTCCGCGGCGAGCGCCGTAGCGGCGTGCTCACGGATCTTCCGGTTCATGGAGTAGAATCCGTTGCGCCGATTGACGGACAGGTGCTGACCTAGATCGAGACGCTCGAATAGGCCCTTGCAATCCGCGGTCAGGACCTCCTCGGCCGTCTTTTCCCCGTACAGCAGGAAGAGAACGCCGATGAGTCCCTTCACGATATGGGCATCGCTGTCTGCCCGCAGCTGCAAGCGTCCGTCCTGGGAGGGTCCGAGCGACACCAGCCACACCTGGCTCAGGCAGCCGGGAACGAGGTGGGCCTCGTCCCGATGCTCTTCTGGATAAGGCTCGAGCTTCCTGCCCAACTGTATCAGATAGCGGTAACGGTCCTCCCATGAGAGGAGCCGACCAAAGCGATCGAGGAATTCGTCCAGGGTCACTTTCTCTGGCCTTAGGTGTCGGATCGAGCCCTGTGCGGCGGCCCTGCGCCCAAGCAGGCCTGCGGGCTTCAACCCCGCAGCGCTGCCTGGGTTTCTCCCGCCTGCCCTTCACGCCGCCGGGGTTTCACGCGGACGCTTGCACATATATGCTACCGACACTCCATCGCTTCCCGCCAGGAGCCGCTGATGAACACCACCCCACGTCTCGACGTCCTCGAGCAGGCCGTCGAGTGGAAGGCTCAGGGCAGGACCGTGGCCGTGGCTACGGTCGTCCGGACCTGGGGCTCAGCGCCTCGTCAGCCCGGAAGCCAGATGTGCATAAGCGACTGCGGAGACGTCGTCGGCTCCGTGTCGGGCGGATGCGTCGAAGGCGCCGTCATCCAGGAAGCCCAAGGGCTCATGGCGCAAAGGGGCACCAAGCTCCTGCACTTCGGGGTGACCGACGAGGAGGCATGGGACGTGGGACTGGCTTGCGGCGGTGAGGTCGAGATCTACGTCGAGGTAGTGGAGTGAGACTCGAGCTCTTGCAGCAACTGGTCGAGGACCGGGGCCGAGGTCGCGCGGTGGTCCTCGCCACCAACCTCGACACCGGCGAGCAGGCCCTCCACTACCCCTTGGAGACGATCCCGGACGACGGCAATCCGCTTCGCGAAGAGGCCCGCCGGGCCCTTCTCAGCGACCGCTCACGACCCCTGCACGGACCCCAGGGGCGTTACTTCCTGCTGGTGCACAATCCCCCCCGTCGCATCGTCGTCGTGGGAGCCGTGCACATCGGTCAAGCCCTGGCTCGCATGGCAACCCAGGCGGGCTTCTCCGTGACGGTCGTCGACCCGCGTCGGGCCTTTAACACCAGGGTGCGGTTTCCCGACGTAGACCGAATCCTCGAGTGGCCGGCGCCCGCGCTGGAGAAGCTCGCGCTGAACCACCGGACGGCCGTGGTGACCCTCACGCATGACCCGAAGCTCGACGACCCCGCGCTGGTGGCTGCGCTCGGGAGCCCGGCCTTCTACGTGGGAGCGCTCGGGAGCCGACGGACTCATGGCCGTCGGCTCGAACGCCTGACGGAGCGGGGGCTTGGCCGAGAAGCCCTGTCGAGAATCCGAGCGCCCGTAGGTCTGGACATCGGGGCCCAGACTCCGAGCGAGATCGCCGTGGCCATCTTGGCCGAGGTGATCGGAGACCAGCCGCGGGACGTGAAATGAGCAGCCGCGTGGTGGAGCGCGGACCCCGCGCACCCCTCGGGCCCGACATGCACGGTCCTGACCGTCGGTTCCTGACACCGCAGGGGGAGAGCAGCGAGTCTCCTTCAGGCCCCCGGGTTCGCGGGCGCCATGGGAGCGGTGCCTCGGCTGGAAGATACTCGGCGGCCGGCGCCAAACCGTTCGGTCGGGCAGCGAAGCCCGCGACGATGCCAACCCCCGGTCGCCCCATTCGGTAAAGGACGCGATGTCTATCCTCAAGATCGAAGACCGCTTTGAGCTCGATGCGCCGGCGGACCAGGCCTGGGCCTACCTCACCCGACCGCAACGCATCGTGGGATGCCTTCCGGGAGCGGAGCTCACCGAGGTCACGGGCGAGGGAGAATACACGGGTTCCTTCAAGGTGAAACTGGGCGCGGTCGCGATGCACTTCGCCGGGACGGTGGTGTTCACCGACGTGGACCACGAGCGCAAGATCCTGAGGATCGATGGCAAGGCCCGGGAGAAGCGGGGATCCGGGACCGCCGTGCTGACGATGGAAGCCCGCGTCGACGACCTCGAGGGCGCCGGCTCCGCTGTGACCGTGCTGGCCGACATTCGTCTCGCCGGCAAGATCGTCCGCTTCGGCCGCGGCATGATCGGGGCCGTTACCAAGGAGATCTTGAGAGACTTTACGGCTTGCCTCGCAGACCGCCTCGCGGCGGATGTACCCACGGGTCCCGAGCATTCCGCGGAACCCGAAGCCTCGCCCAGCTCCGAAGGTGATGTCACGTCGGCCAAGTCTAGGGGACGGGAGCTGCGCCTGCTGCCAGTTCTACTCCGGTCCCTCGGATCGTGGCTCCGACGCCCTTTCGGGCATGAGTAGTAGGTCGGGCAAGGACCTCGGCGAGCTCCGCTAGGCTATTCAGGCTGTGGGCCGAGCGGAAGTCGTCCACGTGGGGAAGCATCGCCCGGATCCCCTTTGCCTCCGGACGGAACGCCTCGAAGCGGAGCAGCGGGTTCAGCCAGACAAGCCGGCGGCACGAGCGGTGAAGTCGGTCCATGGCGGCCTCGAGGCCTTCGCTCCCTTCCCTGTCCAATCCGTCGGTGATGAGAAGCACCACCGCCCCGTGGCCCAGGACCCGCCGTGACCAGTTCCGGTTGAACGCCTCGACGCAAGCACCGATGCGCGTGCCACCGTCCCAATCCTGCACGACCTGACCCAACCGCTCCAGGGCCACGTCCACGTCTCGATGGCGCAAATGACGAGTGGCGTTGGTCAGGCGCGTACCGAACAGGAAGACGTGCATCCGGTCGCGATCGCTGGTAAGGGCGTGGAGGAAGTGGAGGAGCATACGGGTGTAACCGCTCATCGAGCCCGAGATGTCACAGAGCGCGACGAGGGCGGGAGGGCGGCGGCGGCGGGCCTTCCACTCCAGGGGAATCGTGGCTCCACCCGCCTTGAGCGTCGCCCGGTGGGTGCGCCGCAGATCGACCTCCGTGCCGCTCGGGTGGGCTTTGCGCCGCCGTGTCTCCAGATCGCGGATCGGGAGCCGCAGTCGGGCGATGGCGTCACGGGCGGCCTCGAGCTCCTCCACCGACATCTGTTCGAAGTCCTTGTGGGCCAGGGTCTCGCGGGCAGAGTACGTCATCCTGAGGTCGGCCTCCACCCGCTCGCGCTCCACCTCGAGTCCGCCCTCGCCTTCCGCCCACGCTTCCGCCAGCCGTCGGCGGACGGGGGCCTGCTCCGGCGGCGGCGTCATCGGGAGGGGGAGCGGTTCCTCGAACAGAGGGTTGGGAGGCGAGCGCGTGGACCAGAAGAGCTTGAAGGCCTCGCGGAAGACGGCTCGGTGTTCGCCACGCCGCACGAAGACGGCGTGCAGAGCCCAAAAGAAATCATCGGGATTCGTGATATCCACGGCAGCCAGCGCCTTCATGGCGCTGAGCACGTCCCCGGAGCCGGTCGGGAGCTTGGCCCGCCGAAGCAGGCGGGCGAAATCGGTGATCCTGTGAGCGAGCTCTTCCCCCCAGCGGGGCTGACCCGGACTCAACTCCGCGAGTCCGCGCCTTCGTCCGCCGACTCGTTGAGACACGGTGCTCTCTGCATCCGCGTCAGCCGACGTCCTGCAGCATGACGTCGACCCGCTCACCGCGCACCCGAGCAAGATCGTCCTCGTACTTCAGCAGCACCCCGAGGGTCTCGTTCACGATGTCGCCATCGAGGCCGGACCGCCCCAGCTTCAGCAGGGCGCGCGTCCAGTCGATCGACTCCGCGAGGCCCGGCATCTTGAAGAGGTCCTCCCTGCGGAGCCGCTGCACGAACTCCACGACCTGAACGGTGAACTCCCCGGCAGCCTCTGGAACCTTGAGGGTGACGATCTCGATCTCGCGTTCGCGCGTCGGGTAGTCGATCCAGTGGTAGAAGCACCGGCGCTTGAGGGCGTCGTGGATCTCCCGGGTCCGGTTCGAGGTGATGATGACGACCGGCGGTTCCTCCGCTCGGATCGTCCCGACCTCGGGCACCGTGACCTGGAAATCAGAGAGCAGCTCGAGGAGGAACGCCTCGAAGGGTTCGTCAGTGCGGTCAAGCTCGTCGATGAGCAGGACTGGCGGTCCCTCGGGGCGCGGAGCGAGAGCGTCAAGGAGTGGCCGGTGGATGAGGAACTCGTCCGAGAAGACGTCCGACTCGAGGCTCCCTCGATCCGTGACTCCGGAAGCCTCCGCGATCCGGATCTCGATCATTTGGCGGGCGTAGTTCCATTCGTAGACCGCGGACGACACGTCCAAGCCCTCGTAGCACTGAAGGCGAATGAGGCGGCGGCGGAGGCCGGAGGCCAATACCTTCGCCACCTCCGTCTTGCCCACGCCGGCTTCGCCCTCGAGGAAGAGCGGCCTTCCCAGATGCAGCGACAGGTACACCGCCGTCGCGAGAGACCGGTCGGCTACGTAGCACTGCCCCCGAAGCAGCTCGAGGGTCTCGCGGACCGACTCGGGGATCGCTACGCGCTCTTCTATGCGCACGCCTCCACCGCGCGGCGGGTCAAGACGGACACCAGATGGGCCCGGTACTCGGCGCTGGCATCCGTATCCGACATCAGTCCGTCGGTGCCCACGGCGATGTCGCCGATCGCTCCGGCAGAGAAATCGGAGGCCAAGGCGTCTTCCATCGCCTCCACCCGGAACACGTTGTAGCCGGCCCCCGACACGGCGACGCGCACCGCATCCCCGCCCTTCGCGACCATCACGCCAGCAAGCGCATACTTGGAGGCCGGGTTTGGGAACTTGGCGTAGGCAGCCCTCTCGGGAATCGGAAAGCGGACCGACGTGATGATCTCGTCGTCCTCAAGAGGCGTCTCGAACATGCCGACGAAGAAATCCTCCGCGGCGATCCTGCGCCGATCGGTCACGACCGTGGCTGCAAGCCCGACGAGGGCGGCGGGATAGTCTGCCGCCGGATCGGCATGGGCCACGGAGCCGCCCAGCGTACCCCGGTTGCGCACCTGGGCATCCCCGATGTCGCCCGCCAGGTGCGCGAGCGCGGGAATGCCGCCCTGGACTTCGGCTGACGCATTCACCTCGGCGTGGGTCATCGCGGCGCCGATCGACAGCGTATCGCCGGTCCGATCGATGCCACGCAGCTCGTCGAGGCCCGTCAGCGACACCACGTCGCTCGGCGCGGCCAGGTCCAGCTTCATGATCGGGAGCAGGCTCTGGCCACCGGCCAGGAACTTCCCTAGCTCGGCATCCCGAATCGCGGCCTGCGCTTCGGCCGCCGTGCGGGGGCGATGGAAAGTGAAGTCATCCATAGTCGTCTCCCCTCGGCTCTCAGGCCTGAGCGTCCCGGATGGCGCGCCACACGCGCTCCGGGGTCGCCGGCATGTCGATGTGCTGGACGCCCAGATGGGACAGGGCGTCGACGATGGCGTTTACGATGGCGGGTGGAACGCCGATCGATCCCACCTCCCCGACTCCCTTGACGCCCAGTGGATTGTGAGCACAGTTGGTGATGTTGTGCCCTGTCTTGAAGAAGGGCAGATCGGCTGCGCGGGGCATGCAGTAGTTCATGTAGGACCCCGTGATGAGCTGCCCGCTCTCGTCGTACTTGCAGTCCTCCAGAAGCGCCTGTCCAATCCCGTGCGCTAGGCCGCCGTGGACCTGCCCCTCCACGAGCACGGGGTTGACGATGCGCCCCACGTCGTCAGCGGCGACGACCGCCACCAGGTCGACGACGCCGGTCTCGGGATCGATCTCCACCTCGGCCACGTGGGCCCCGGCCGGATAGGTGAAGTTGGCCGGATCGTAGAAGGCGGTCTCGTCTAGGCCGGGCTCGAGTCCTTCCGGATAGTTGTGGGGGACGTAGGCGGCCAGCGCCACGTCGCCGAAGCCCAGCGACTTGTCGGTCCCGGCCACGGTGAAGCGACCGTCCTCGAAGCGAACGTCGGCTTCGTCGGACTCCATGAGGTGAGCCGCGATCTTGGTGCCCTTGGCGATGATCTTCTCGGCGGCCTTCTGGATCGCCGAACCCCCGACCGCCAGCGACCGGGACGCGTAGGTACCCATGCCGAACGGGATCTGCCCGGTGTCTCCGTGCACGATCTCCACCTGGTCGAAAGCCACGCCGAGGCTCTCGGCCACGATCTGAGCGAAGGCGGTCTCGTGTCCTTGCCCGTGACTGTGGCTCCCGGTATAGACCGTCACGCTCCCGGTGGGATGCACCCTTACCTGGCCGGCCTCGTAGAGTCCGGCACGGGCACCGAGGGCGCCCGCGACCGCCGAAGGGGCGGCACCGCACGCTTCCACGAACGTCGAGAGACCGATGCCCCTGAGCTTGCCTCGGCCACGCGCCTCCTCGCGGCGAGCCTCGAAGCCCGACCAATCGGACAGGTCCAGGGCCACGTCGAGCGTCCCAGTGTAGTCCCCGATGTCGTACTGCAGCGCCACCGGCGTCTGATAGGGGAACTGATCCGGTTGGATGAAGTTATTCCGGCGGATGTCCACCGGGTCGATGTCGAGTCGGCGGGCCGCCGTGTCGACGAGGCGCTCCAACATGAATGCAGCCTCGGGCCGGCCGGCTCCCCGCACCGCATCGACCGGAACGGTGTTCGTGAAGATTCCCTTCACCTCACCGTAGATGGCGGGCGTGGAGTAGCATCCGGCGAACACCGGTGCGTACATCCACGTCGGGACCGCCGCTCCGAACGTGGAGAGATAGGCACCGAGGTTGGCAAGTGTGGCCACCCTCAGCCCCAGGAAGCGACCTTCCTCATCCAAGGCCAGCTCGGCGTGCGTGACATGGTCACGGCCGTGCGCGTCCGACATGAACGACTCCGAGCGTTCCGCCGTCCACTTCACGGGGCGCCCGATCTTGATCGACGACCACATCGTGATGACCTCTTCCGGGTAGTGGAAGATCTTCGAGCCGAAGCCCCCACCCACGTCCGGGGACACAACTCGGAGCTTGTGCTCGGGAAGCTGCAGCACGAACGCTCCCATGAGCAGCCGGATCACGTGCGGGTTCTGTGAGGTCGTGTAGAGGGTGTACTGGTCCCTGGCCGAGTCGTAGTCGCCGATCGCGACCCGCGGCTCGATGGCGTTCGGCACCAGGCGGTTCTGTACGATGTCGAGCGACACGACGTGCGCGGCTTCCTCGAAGGCGGCGTCGGTCGCAGCCTTGTCTCCCAGCTCCCAGTCGAAGCAGACGTTCCCCTCGGCCTGGTCCCAGACCAGGGGCGCCCCGTCGGCGACGGCCTGCTGGGAGGTCACGACGACGGGCAGGCCCTCGTAGGTGACGTCCACGAAGCGGGCGGCCTCCTTCGCCTGGGCCTTGGTCTCGGCGACGACCACCGCGACGATGTCGCCGACGTGCCGAACCCGACCCACCGCCAACGCCGGGTGGGGTGGCTCCGCCATCGCCGAGCCGTCCTTGTTCGTGATGCCCCAACCGCAGGGCACGCCCCCGACGTTGTCGGCCGCCATGTCCGCGCCGGTGAACACGGCCACCACACCCGGAGCCGACGCGGCCTCGTCGGTGTCGACGGAGACGATGTCGGCGTGCGCTTCAGGAGACCGGACCATGACGGCGAAGAGCTGGCCGGGGCGGTTGATGTCGTCCGTATAGCGACCCTTTCCCGTGAGGAAGCGACCGTCCTCCTTGCGCAGGACCGGGGCACCGATGCCGTTCTCAGCCATGATCAGCCTCCCATCTTCGCGGCCGCCGCCTGCACGGCCTTTACGATGTTGTGGTAGCCCGTGCAGCGGCAGAGGTTGCCCTCAAGCCACTCGCGCACGTCCTCCTCGGACGGGTCCGGGTTGCGGCTCACCAGATCGAGACCGCTCATCACCATGCCCGGAGTGCAGAAGCCGCACTGTAGGCCATGGTGCTCGTTGAACGCCTGCTGCATCGGGTGAAGCTCGCCGTTGGCGGCGAGCCCTTCGATGGTCGTTACCTCGGCGCCCTCGGCCTCGAGCGCCAACGTGGTGCAGCTCTTGATCGACCTGCCGTCCAAGAGCACGACGCACGCCCCGCACTGGCTCGTGTCACATCCGACGTGAGTACCGGTGAGCGCAAGAGTCTCACGCAGAAAGTCCACGAGGAGCGTGCGCGCTTCCACTTCATGTGAGACCGCTTGCCCGTTCACCTGCGCTGAAACGACTGGCATGGCCGGCTCCGTTTGAGGAAGAGGGTGCAGCCGGTCGTCAAGGGACGCGGCCGCGCTGGGACAGTGAGGATGGGGCGCGGAAAACGCCTGGTCAAGCGGCGGGAGCCGTGCCCCGCGTCCTTCGACTCGGCCTCGACATCGCCGGTCGTGCCCGGCGTCCCGCGGGGCTTTGCGCGGGCTCCGTCGCGCTCGCTTCGAGGTCGGGCCGCGTGAAGGCGACGGCGCTCAGGGAAGCACGCGCGGCATCGTGCGGGAGCTTGCCTCCGACTCAGGCCCGCCAGGTCCCCTCCCACCCGTCTCCACCGGGCCCCCGACGGGGTTCCACCTCCGCTGATGAGCCGTCGTCGTTCCTGATCTCGCCGGGATCGGGCAGGGAGATCAGCCCGAACCACGAGTGGCTGCTTCGCTCCCCCCGTCCGGCCGTCACCGGCTGGCGCGATGGGACGCCTGAGGCACAGGGGACCGGAGTTGCGGGGGGGTGGCCCTTCGTATCCCTCTCCCCGGGAGAGGAAGCAGGATCCCCCTAGGCGGCGCCTCTCGACGGTCTCTGCACGGGGAAGAGGCCGGCCCGCAGGTCGATCATCCGCACTCGCTGTAGGCGCAGACGTGGCACTTCACGCAGCCTTCCTGGAAGGAGAGTTGGCCAGCCCCGCACTCCGGGCAGCTTCCCAGGAAATTGTTGTGCGGCCCCTCGGAGGGAGCGGCCTGGGCCTCTGTGCCGCCTGCCCCGGCCACCGCGCCCAGGGGTAGCGTCTCCTGTACGCCGGCCTTCTCCGCCATGTACCTCTCGAGAGCCTGTCCGATGGCGTCGGGGAGCGAGAGCACCTTGCTAGGCCCCACTCCCACGGCGCGATCCGACGAGACGCCGCGAAGCTGGTCCTTCACCGCCGTGATCGGGATGCCGGAGCGGAGAGCCAACGAGATCAGGCGTCCGATCGCCTCGGCGTCGGCCGTGGCTGCGCCGCCGGCCTTGCCCAGCGTACAGAAGACCTCGAAGGCCCGTCCGTCCTCGTCTTCGTTGATCGTCACGTAACAGTCGCCCAGCGGAGACCTCATCTTCAAGGTGCGGCCTCGCAGCATCGGCGGACGCTGCCGCTTGTGCCGGGGTGCCGCCGCAGTCAGGTCCCTTTCGCGGTGGTCGCTCTGGATCCGCTCCAGCTCCACCCGCAGGGCGTGGTTCTGGGCGCGGGCATCGGCCAGCAGCTGCTCGGTGGCGGCGCCCCGGGAACTCCCTGCCGGCTCCTCGCGCTTCCCGTCCTCGGTCTTGCCGGTCGAGAGCACTTGGCCAGCCCTCGAACCATCCCGGTAGACCGTGACGCCCTTGCAGGAGAGATCGTAGGCGAGCTGGTAGATCTGGCGGACATCGTCCTCGGTCGCCTCCCTCGGGAAGTTGGTCGTCTTCGATATCGCCGAGTCCGTGTGCTCTTGGAAGGCCGCCTGCATCCGCACATGCCACTCGGGCGTAATGTCGTGGGCCGTCTTGAAGACCGCCTGAACGTCGTTGGGCACCGAGCTGAAGTGAATGTGTCCTTCCTCGGCGATGCGCGTCATGAGGCCGTCGGAGTACCAACCCTCCGCCCTGGCCCGCCGGACAAAGTCCCGATTCACATCCGGCATCATGGCCCCCGCCTGATTCCGCATGAACGCCACCGCGAAGATCGGTTCGATGCCGCCGGAGCATCCCGCGAAGATGGAGATGGTGCCGGTAGGCGCGACCGTGGTGAGGTTGCAGTTCCGCAGGCGGCGCTCAGGGCGAATCCGCCGCCCCTTGGGGTCGCGCGCGCAGGTGTCGTCGGGGCCCCAGATCGAGTCCTCCCAAGCCGGAAACACACCCCGGACCTCTGCGAGTCGCTCCGAGGCAGAGCGGGCCTCCTCGTTCAGGAAGCGCATCACCCTGCGGCCCATCTCCACGCCCTCTGCGGAGTCGTAGCGGATCCCCAACTTGATGAGCATGTCGGCCCAGCCCATCACGCCGAGTCCGATCCTCCGGATCGCTTGGGCCAACTCCGTGATCTCCGGCAGCGGATACCGGTTTGCGTCGATGACGTTGTCGAGAAAGTGCGTCGACAAAGCCACCGTCCGCCGAAGGCCGTCCCAGTCGATCCGCTCGTCGGGCGTCATCGCCGGACCCCGGTCTTCCTTGACGAACGCCGCCAGGTTCACGCTGCCGAGGTTGCAGACGTCGTAGGGGAGCAGGGGCTGCTCGCCGCAGGGATTCGTCGCCTCGTAGGATCCGAGCTTGGGCACGGGATTGAAGGCGTTCGCCCGGTCGACGAAGAAGGTGCCCGGCTCGCCCGTCTTCCATGCGCCGTGCACGATCATGTCGAAGATCTGGCGAGCGTCTTCCTTCCGGACCACGGTCCCGGTCCTTGGATCTACGATATCGTAGTGCCCTCCGACGCGAACCGCGCTCATGAAGGTATCGGTCAGCGCGACCGAGATGTTGAAGTTCGTGATCTGCGACGTGTCGTCCTTGGACGTGATGAACGACCGGATGTCGGGGTGATCCACGCGGAGGATCCCCATGTTGGCCCCCCGTCGGGTGCCACCCTGCTTTACGACCTCGGTGCTCGCGTCGTAGAGCCTCATGAAGGACACGGGCCCCGAGGCCACGCCCATCGTCGTGCGAACCTGCGAGCCCGTCGGACGCAACCGCGAAAATGAGAATCCCGTCCCTCCTCCTGATTGGTGGACGAGCGCCATCGACCTGAGCGTGTCGTAGATTCCGCTCGCACCGTTCGAGAGCGCGTCTTCCACGGGAAGAACGAAGCACGCCGAGAGCTGGCCCAGGGGCCGTCCGGCGTTCATCAGTGTCGGAGAGTTCGGCTCGAACTTTCCGGTGGTCATCAGGCCGTAGAACTGACGGGCAAGCTCACCGACCGCCGCAGGCGAAGCCCCGTACCTCCTGTCCGCCCGGGCAATGACGCTCGCCACGCGCCAGAACATCATTTCCGGCGCCTCGATCGGATCTCCGCGCTCGTCCTTCTTCAGGTAACGCTTCGCCAGAACGATCTTCGCGTTCTCGGAGAAATCTGCGGCCGGAAGGTCGTCCGGTGCCACGTCATCGAAGAGATACGGATCCGATGAGCGGGACCTGCCCTTCATGACGCTCCGGCTCCATGGCCGCATGTGGAAAACCGGTGGAAATGACGCCTCTTCGGACGTTGAAAAGCGGAAAGTGACGGCATCGTCCGGGCACCTGTCTTGTGGAAAGCTCGCGCGGAAGACCACTACCCTTTGAGGGGTCGTGAACATAGGCCCACAACATGTTGTGGTCAAGGGCATCCGCCAGCCGACCGGGGCCGGGGCCAAGGAGCGACCGGAGAACGAGCGTCGCGGGACGCGGCGACCGACGGCGGGCGGCACGCCTTCGAGCCCGTGCACGACTCCAAGGTCGTTGGACTGCAAACCCGGACGCGACTAGAACGCGGTTCCCAGACGCAGGTAGAGCGGGGCGTCGCCCTCGCCGTCCAACCCCAGGGCGGCACCCAAGCGGAAGAACATCCGCGTGTTGAAGAGAGCCAGTGTCGATACCTGGAGCTCGGCCCCCACGGATCGCAGGGGTGCCCGCCGGGGATGGCGGACGGCGACCTCGGGATTCGAGTCTCCCCAGGCGGCTCCCGCGTCGGCGAAGAGGGAGCCGCTCACCCGGTCGATATGAAGCGGGAAGAGCCGCCACCCCCGGTGGGCGTTCCCGAGGGGAAAGCGGTATTCGAGGGACGCGGTCCATGCGTAGCGGCCGGTACGCAAGCCCATGGTGTAGCCCCTGACCGGGAAGAGCAGGGGCGTGCCGCCGAAGAGCCTGAGCCCGGTCAGCTGCTCCTGGCGGCCGTGCGCCCCGCCCACGTTGAAGTGGAATCGATCCGCTCCCGGCCCCGTGGCCGCCCCGGCCGAGGCCCGCCAGGCCACGACATGGCGCGAGAAGCCAGGCCCCGAGAAGGCATGATATCCTCGGACCCGGCTCGTCACCTCCCTGAACCCGCGGTCACTTCCAGGGACCCCGCGCAGGGAGCCCGGAAGCGAAAACTCGTGACGGGCCCGGAGGCGGAACAACACCGCCACACCCGCCTCCGCACTGGTCGAGAATGCGTAGGAGCGCGCGTTGCTGAAGGTCGCGGATGTCGCCACCTCGCCCAATCGCCGGTTGGGCCGCAAAAGGGCGTGCGGGCTCGTCTGCAGGTCCTCGTCGAGCAACTCGAGCTCATCCCAGATGTGCGCGCCCGATATCGACAGCGTAGTGCGGGTTCGCATTCGCCGCCGGATCCACGTGGTCGTGCCGCGGAGCGTTCGTTCCCGCTCCCCGCGAAACAGCTGAACGGTGTCGGCGGGCTCGAGCGAAAAGGGGCCATCGACGGAGTGGCTCTGAGTGAATCCGGCCCCCGGGAAGGGCTGAAGCCGTCCCGCATACGTGTAGTATAGGGCCAGATCGGCTCGGCGGTTCTCCCTGAGCACGCCCTCGAGAGAGTACGCGTGCCGACCGACCAGATCCCGGCCGTCGATCCGGGCACCGAAGCCGATCGGGAGCAACTCCTTTCCCTCCCGTCTCACGCCGGAGCGGAGAATCGGCTCCCACGAGCGGGGGGCGAGGGTCGAGAGAGCCCGGTACGGATGCGATTCCGCGGTCACTTGGCGCGCGAACCGCTCGGCCGCGGCCTCGCCGCCGCTTTCGTAGCCGGGTCGGACCGGGAGCGGCTCGAACCAGGCGTTCGAATCGAAGGGGATGCGCGCCACGTCCCAGCCCCGGACCCGATAGCTCGAGAAGTAGATCGATTCGGCCTCGGGGTCCACCGCGGGGTAAGCGCCCCCTCCGAGCAGGTTCGTGACCTGCCGGAGCGCCCCCGGCGCGCCGGAGGAGGGATCGATCTTGGCGGCGAAGAGGTTTGGAATGCCGCTACGATCGGACGACCAGAGGAGCCAGCGCCCGTCCGGCGACCAGGCCGCTGCCTGGTCGATGGCCCGATCGTCGGTGACGCGATGCACGATCCGCCCGCGGGCGTCCAAGATGAACAGATCGTAGGAGGCGCCCGGCCTCCACCTGGACGCCGCGAGCCATCGGCCGTCGGGAGACCACGCCGGGTATGCCCAGTGCTCGCCCGCCCTGAATGCCGTGAGCGGCTCGATTTCGCCCGTCGCGAGATCAACCCGCACCAGGCGGTTGGTCGCTTCGCCGTCCTGAACGGCCACGGCGGATCGGCCCTCGGGGCCGAGCGTGGGCTGGTCGAGCCGTCCTCCTCGGGTCAGGCGGCGCTCGGAACCGGCGCTGTCGACGCGCCACAGGTCCAGCCGTATCCGGTAGGGATCCGTATACTCTTCCTGCGCCACGAGCAGCGCCCCGTCCGGAAGCCACGCGAAGTTCGCGATGTTGTTCAGCCGGGATAGCCGTCGGCTCCCCGAGCCGTCGGAATTCGCCACTCGCAATTGAAGGTCCGTGCGGCCATCGGCGCGGAGGTAGGCGAGTCGCCTTCCGTCCGGGGAGACCCTGGGGAAGAGCGCCCTCCGGCCCTGCGTAGTGAGGAGCTCCGCTTCGGTGATCGGCGCGTAGCGGGCGAGGGAATCGGCCAGGGCAGCGTATTCCACTTCCAGCTTCCGCCGCCACAGAGTCCAGGCCTCCTCAAAGCTGACGCCGAACGCTTGCCTTGCGCCCGAGTTCAAGCGCCAAGGGATCAGCTGCCGCGCGAGGGCGTCGACGAGCTCGACGACGCGCTCCTCCCCGTATTCTTCCAGGAGATGGTCCACGAACGACGCGCCGTAGACGTAGGGTCTAGCTCCGGCAGGCCAGACGGGCGAGCGTCCGGAGGCTTGGTCGAGCCCCTCGAATCTGTCTTCCAGCACGGCCGTACGAAGGACCATGTCGTGGAAGCTCCCCCTTACCCTGCCGGACTCCGTGAGCGCCGACTCGAAGTAGGTCGCCATGCCCTCGCTGATCCAGGCCGGCACGTCGTAGCCGGGAAACGAGGGCCAATCGGCCGAGCTGCGCCCCAGCACCCTCCGCACCAGGGACCCGAGCGGTCCCGTGTAGTCGAGATGGAAGACATGCGCGAGTTCGTGGGTGATCACCAGCTCCAGCCAGTCGTCGAAGTAGGTCAGGCTGTACCCCTCCATCGGGGGCCGGACAAAGACGGTGATCTGATTGTACGGAACCGCGCTGGCGAAGCCGCTGCTCCGATCGGCGTGGTCCGTGATGAGCAGCTCGATGCGGGCCTCGGGAGGTTGGACGAACCGCCGGCTCAGCAGGTCGTACGCCCGCTCCGCGCGTTCCCCGGCCCTCAGCGCCGTCGGCTCCAGCTCGGCCGGAAAAGTGACGCGGAAGTGAGCCGTCTCCAGGCTCCGCCAGCGCTCGTCCGGCGGTACCTGCGCGGCCACGGCGGCGCCCCAGATTCCGCACACCACCATCGACAGCGGCCCCGGTGCGATGCGCAGGCACGTCACGGTGCCCTCCGGCTCTTGTCAAAGCCGAACCGGTTCAGCACCCTTCGCTGGCGTCGGCCGCCGAGCTCGCGAGACGGGGGGAGGGTCGCGGTACGGCGCAACCTCGGCGGTTTCGCCCCTTCGATCACACGGAGCCCCTTGGGTATGAGCGAATCCTCCAAGAACCTCTGGTACCATCTGGGCTACGCGCTGGAGACGGCACTACAGCGCGCACACGTGCCGAGGAAGGTAAGCGCAGAGGCGGACGACGGTCACGCTCCGTCGGCGACTCCCGTCCGGAGTCGGCTTCTCGCCGGCGGCGGCGCAGCGGTCGCCCACCGACTCGCGTCCGGCTTGGCCGACAGCCGTCCAGGCACGTTGCGCACCGCACGGGCCGCCCTTGCGGGCGCGGGCGCAGCGTTCCTGCTGAGCCTTCTGAAGGCGGATCCCGACCCCTCATCGGTGCAGAGGAAGGGCACGGCGCCCGGGCCCGATCCGGTGAGCGAGCTGCTCAAGGGAGCGGGACGCGGGATCTGCTACGGCTCGCTGCTTGAGCTACGCCTCCCCGGCCCGCCCGTCCTCCGGGGCGCTGCGTACGGGGTCATCGAGTACGTATCGGTGCCCCTCGGGGGGCTCGACGGCATCCTGGGAGCCGCGAGTCCTCAGCATATCACGTCCCTACTCGCCCTCTTGTCCGCGACGGAGGAAGTCCCCCCCGGATCCCTCGCCGAACATGCGGTCTTTGGTGCTGCGTTCGGCCTTCTCTACGGCGAAGGAGGGGAGAGAAGGGGAAGGCGCGCCGTCGTATAGGGGGGCAGTGCCCTCGGCTCGCTACGCAGCATCCCGTCCGGGCACGGCGCGCTCCCGACGCTCGCCCCCGTGTCGCGCTCCGTGCTCCCAAGCCCATCGCTCTCCACCTCGGTGAGCAGGCCGAAGATCCTCGTGGGCGCTTCCCCCCTCCCCACTCCAATGAGGCCGCAGAACGCTTCGGGCCGGGCCCTCAACACCGGGGCGACGTACATCGATCCGAGCCTGTCCAACCGGTCGAACACGAGGTACGACACCCCTGCCCGACGCCCCTCCTCGAAGAAGTCGTTCGGATCTGGACTCAACGGGAAGGTCCGGCCCCCGACGCCCCCCGATAACGCATACAACATTCGTGGCTTGCGGCTGAACACATGCGCGCCGTCCAACGCGTTCTCACCCAGCCACCAGGCCGCCGCCGCGAACTCCTGGACTCCCGGGTGGCGACACGCGAAGGGACCGAACGCCGTGACGGCCTCGCGGCAGGCGGCGGCTCGGCGCGTCGCGTCGTGCCAGCTCCGTGCGGAAGGTACGATGAGGAGCGAGGCGGCGATGAGCCCCAACACAAGCGGCGCCCTCGCGTGCATCCGCCCGGCGCCGGCCAAGAGAGCCTCTCCGGCGTAGAAGAGGAGAAGCGGATAGAGCGGGAGCGCAAACCGGTCTCCGGACCATACCTCAGGCCAGAGCAGGATCAGGCCAAGGTACAGCGGGAGGAAGAGCTCGGGGACCGTGGCCCCTTCCCGGAGACGCCGCGCCCACCCGACCGCTGCCGATCCGACCAGAAGGAGCCCGAGCAGCATCAGCGGCGCCTGGGGCCAGTCGGTCAGGCCCCCGGGAATATGGCTGAAGACGTAGCCTTGCAGGTTGGCCACGGCCCGGCGGACGAGGTCCGCTGCTCCGGCAGTACCCAGGTGCGGTTGGTAGGGGTTGATCAGCCAGAACTCTGAAATGTACTGGGCCTGGCCGGCGCCCCGAGCGCGCAGCCACCAAGCCACGCTGGGAATCGCGAAGGCAAGGGCGAAGGATCGCAGGGCCCTCCATCTGCCCTGGAGAGCGAGGGCTCCCCCGGCGGCAAGGACGAGCGGGAGACCCGCCGTCCGGGTGAAGGTCGCGAGGATGGCCATTGCGCATCCTGCCGCGATCCAGGTCCCGCGGCGACCTCGCCCGGTCGAGCGATCGAACGCCCAGAGGCACCCGAGCGTCAGCGCCAGGAAGAGCGGGTCGGACAGGATCCATTGGCTCGACCACAGGAACGCAGGCGAGAAGACCAGAACCGTGGCGATTCCGACAGCGAATCGGGTGCCGCGCCGGTCCCTCACCCAGACGTAAGACAATACGACGGCCAGGGCCATGAAGAGCGCCGAGAGGACCTTGAACGCGATCCAGGTCTCGGCCCCGAAAAGCATCGCTGCGGCGAGCAGCGCAGGATAGAGGGGCGGATACTTCGTGTGCGGCGGCTCCTCCGGGTCCCAGGCCTCGACGTACCGGAAGTCCGACACCAGGGAGTGGGCGAGCGAGAGGTATCCCGCATTGTCGCCCCCATCGTGGGGCGAGGGGTCGAGGGCCGTGAGGAAAACGGCTAGGCAGACCAGCGATACAACGAGGAGTTCCAACCACCGCGGCGGTGGGCGGCGGGCCGCGCCTCCCGGGTCCCTGGACTCGGGGGCGGCCGTCAAGGGCCTCGCCCGGGCGTGAAGGAACCGAGCACCCGGGCGCCGCATGCCCCGGTGGCGTCGGGCGCGTTGGATTCGATTCCGTGCAGGTGCGCCCACGCGAGCACCGCGAACGCGAGCGCCTCGCGTGCTTCCGGATCGACCCCCAGCGCCGATCCGTCCTTCACGGGAACCGGAGCAAGCTCCCTTCGGATCGCGTCGGCAAGGACCGGGTTCCTCGATCCGCCGCCCATGAGGAACACCTCGTCGAGCCCCCGCGGCAAGACCCAGGCGCGGTATGCGGCGCCGACCGTTCGCGCGGTGAGCGCGGTGAGTGTCGCGATCAGGTCGCACCATGCCGACTCATCGCGGGCGACCCCCAGTTGCTCGGCAAGGCGATCCACGTAGGCGCGGCCGTACCGCTCCCTGCCGGTCGTTTTGGGCGGGTCCGCACCGAAGTAGTCGTCGTCGAGGAGACGCCCGAGCAGTTCCGTGTCGATGCGCCCGCGCCGAGCCAACCCGCCGTCGATGTCGAAGGGCAGCCTCCCGTCGGTTGCTCTCCGGGCCGCCTCGTCCACCAGGCCCACGCCCGGTCCGGTGTCGAAGGCCAGCAGAGGCTCTCCCAGGGTCGGCGGGGGAAGCCACGTGACGTTCGCGATGCCTCCGATGTTCTGGAGCGCGCGCCGACGGTCCGGTGCCGAGAAGAGAAGCCAGTCCGGCCAAGCCACCAGGGGCGCTCCGTGCCCTCCCGCCGCTACGTCCCGGCTGCGGAAGTCACTGACGACCGGGGCCCCGGTGCGCTCGGCCACGGTGGCCGCGTCGCCGAGCTGTAGCGTGGCTCCTCGCGCTTCCTGGTCGGGTGGTGCGTGCCAGATCGTATGCCCATGGCAGCCGACCGCCGCGAGCTCGGAGGACCTGACTCCGGCCCCCTCGCACAGCCGGAGCGCGGCCGCGGCCATCCATTCTCCCACCGTGGCGTCGAACCGGCAGAGCCCCTCCGGCGTTCCGACCTCCATGGCTTCGTGCAGGAGGGCCCGTTGCACGGGCTCGTACGGCGTGCTCTCGAAGGCGACGAGCGTCCATTGCAGGTCCGACGGAGAACTCCCTGCGAAGTGCACCAGAGCGGCGTCGATTCCATCCAGCGACGTTCCGGACATGAGGCCCACCACCAGCTCCCCCGGGCTCATCCCTCCCGCTCCCTCCCGGGCCGGTTGTCCGCCGCGCGAACTCCGTCCGGGGCTCCGGCGCCAACGTGCCACTCCTGCTCGCTTCGGTCACCGAGAATGCGCGCGAGGACGCCGCCGGCTTCTCGAAGCATGCGCGCCGCCTCCTCACGTCCGACTCCGCACCTCCGCATGAGGAGGGCGGTCTTCACGTGCCCATCCGACTCTTCGAGAAGCGCAGCCGACTCCGGCCGCTCCAGCCCAAGGACCGTCATGAGTATCCGCTCACCTCGATCCTGAAGCTTCTCGCACGTGGCCTGCAGGTCCACCATGAGGTTACCGAAGACCTTGCCGATCCGGATCATGGCTCCGGTCGTGATGGTATTCAGCACCATCTTGGTTGCGGTTCCGGCCTTCATGCGCGTCGAGCCCGTGACGACCTCGGGGCCGACCAAGGGCGCGATGACTACGTCGTGGGCCTCCCTCAACCGCGGCGAAGGGGGGGTGCAGAGCAAGATCCCCGTACGGGCGCCCCGCTCGCGCGCCCGGTCCAGCGCGCCGTGCACAAAGGGGGTCGTTCCGGAGGCTGCGATCCCCAGCACGAAGTCCGCGGGACCCACGTCGCGCTCATCGACCGCCCGCGCGCCGTCGTCCGGCCGGTCTTCGGCGCCTTCCTGGGAACGGACCAACGCCTCGAATCCGCCGGCGATGACGCCCTGCACCATCGAGGGTGCCGTGCCGAAGGTTGGGGGCATCTCAGCCGCGTCGAGTACCCCGAGCCGGCCCGACGTGCCCGCCCCGACGTAGATGAGGCGTCCGTCCCGCTCGAATGCCTCAACCACGAGGTCGATCGTCCGGGCGATGGCTCCCCGCTCGCCGGCCACGGCATCGGCCACCCCTCGGTCTTCGGCATTGATGAGATCGACGATCTCGACGGACGAGAGCGTATCGATCAGCGCGGAACGCGGGTTCCTCTGCTCTGTGAGGCGGTCATCGAGCATCAAGTGTCCCGAGCGCTCCTCCGTGGACGCAGGTCGACGACGTCGCGCGCTACGAGCCCTCCACCCCCCCGTTCGCCGACTCGCGCGGGGGCGTCGCTTGCGGCAAGCGGCACCCCGGACAAGCTAACGCTCGCATTTTTCTGAGAGCAACCGGACGGACCGTCGGTGCGGTGGCATCGCCAGGCACGGGAGTCGACGATCAACCCGCCCCCCGGAGGGATGACGGCCAGCCGGGCTATTCATCCTAGCAGGCCGTGGAAGAAGTGGCCCGCCGGGGAGCCGGTTGTACAAGCAGC
>CAZNEI010000022.1:0-41128 GCA_964572045.1 uncultured Gemmatimonadaceae bacterium | reverse complement strand
GGCATGAGGGCACTCGTCGCGCCGCTCGCTGGGCGGGGCTCGTCGTGGCTACGATCGGATTCCGGTAGATTGGCATCGGACACCCGCTCGAAGCCGATCACCGACCTTCCTATCCCTGATTGAATGGATAACTCACCTCCCGTGGCCCTCACAATCGCCGGCAGCGACAGCGGCGGCGGCGCCGGCATCCAGGCGGATCTCAAAACCTTCCACGCGTTCGGCGTGTTCGGGTGCAGTGCGGTGACCGCGGTGACGGCGCAGAACACATTGGGGGTGCACGCTGTGCACCCGGTGCCCGGGGAGGTGGTCCGTGCCCAGATCGACGCGGTGGTCACCGACCTCGCGCCGGCCGCCGTGAAGACCGGGATGCTTGCAACGGCCCACTTGGTTCGCACGGTGGCGGCCGGCATCCGCGACCACCGCCTCGGCCACTACATCCTCGATCCGGTCATGGTGTCGAGCACCGGACATCCGCTGCTTGCCCAAGACGCCGTGGAGGCCGTTCGGACGGAGCTGATCCCCCTCGCCGCCGCGGTCACTCCAAACGCCCATGAGGCAAGAATCCTGACCGGTCGCTCGATCGAGGGACCCGACGACCTGGAGGCGGCGGGCCACGAGCTGCTCCGCATGGGAGCCCGGGCAGCCCTGGTGAAGGGCGGCCACCTCCAAGGCGTCGAGGCCGTGGACGTGCTGATCACCGACGAGATCCGCCACGTCTGGTCGCGACCCCGCCTCGAGACCACCGCCGGCCACGGCACCGGATGCACGCTCTCGGCGGCCCTGGCCGCGGGTTTGGCGCGGGGGCGTTCTCTCACCGACGCCGCGGACGCTGCGATTGATTTCGTGGTTCGCGCCCTCGGATCCGCGCCGCGCCTCGGGGCCGGGCACGGGCCCGTGAACCACCTCGTGCCGGCCCCGGACCCCGGGAACGCAGTCAAGTCGGCTCGCGAAAGACGCACTTGAGAAGGGCCCCCAGCTGAACCGCCGCTCTCTCGCCAACCCTCAAGACGTCATCGTGGACGAGAATCTGGTCTCGGCCCAACACCCCCGATGCAGCGTTGGTGACCACCGATATGCCGAGGATCCGCAGGCCCGAGGCCTTCGCCGTGATGACCTCCGCGACGGTCGACATCCCCACCAGGTCCGCGCCGAGGGTGGCGAGCATGCGGACCTCGGAAGCCGTCTCGAAGCTGGGGCCCAGGACGCCCGCGTAGGTGCCGCGGCGCAACTGAATTCTGAGGTCGCGTGCCGCCCCTAGGGCCAGCTGCTGGAGCCCCGCGTCGTAGGGCCGGCTCATGTCCGGATGGCGGGCCTCGCCTCCGTGGACCGGGCCCGCCAAGGGACTCCTGTGGGTGAGGTCGAGGTGGTCGTCGATGAGCACGAGGCTGCCGGGCGCGAAATCCGGGTCGACTCCCCCGGCCGCGTTGGTCACGACGAGAGTCCGAGCCCCGAGGCGCACCGCGACCCGAACGGGGGCCGCCACGACAGCCGTTGCGTGGCCCTCGTACGCGTGGAAGCGGCCGAGCTGAAGGAGCGTGGGCCGCCCCACGAGCCAGCCGAAGACGTAGCTGCCCGCATGGCCCGCCACGCCGGTGGCCGGAAAGCCGGGAACGGAGGTGAACTCGACGCTCACCGGCTCGTCCACGATGTCGGCCAGGGCAGCGAGCCCGGATCCAGCCACGACGACGATCTCGGGATCCTGGGGGATGCGGGCTCGGAGCGCCCGGGCCGCCTGGGCCACGTCGACGTGCGTGGAGGCCCTGTCTATATCAGCATCCCCGCCATGGCGGCCGTCATGAACGCCGCGAGCGTGCCCCCGACCATGGCGCGCAGCCCGAGGCGAGCGAGATCGTCCCTCCGGTCCGGAGCGATCCCACCGATCCCGCCGAGTTGGATCGCGATAGACGAGAAATTGGCAAATCCCGACAGCGCGTAGGTCGCTATGACGATCGATCTGGGCTGGAGGTCGGCGCCCTCGGCCAGGATCGAAGCCAGCTGCAGATAGGCGAAGAACTCGTTCAGCGCGGTCTTCATCCCCAGCAGCGCCCCGATCTCGGCAGCGTCCTCCCAGGCGATCCCCATGAGCCAGGCGATCGGCGAGAAGACCCATCCGAGGATGCCCTGAAGCGACAGGCTCCGTAGACCCACCAGCCCTCCGACCAGCCCGAGAAGGCCGTCTACCATGAAGACGAGGGCCACGAATGCAAGGAGCATCGCCCCCACGTTGAGGGCCAGATAGAGTCCCTCCGACGCCCCCCGGGCCGCGGCACCGATCAAGTTCGGGTCGGACCGCTCCACCTTCATCTCCAGGGTCGCCGATGTCTCGGGCTCGGCCGTCTCGGGATACATCAACTTGGCGGCGACCAGCGCCGCTGGCGCAGACATGACGGACGCGGCCATAAGATGGCCCGCGATGTCGGGGAAGAACGCGACCAGCATTCCCACGTACGCGGCGAGCACCCCTCCCGCCACGGTGGCGAATCCGCCGGTCATCACCGCCATGATCTCGGAGCGGGTCATCCGACCGATGAACGGCTTGATCAGCAGGGGTGCCTCGGTCTGCCCCACGAAGATGTTGCCGGCGGCCGCAAGGGTCTCGGCGCCGGAGGTGCGCATCGTACGCTGCATGACCCAGGCAAAGGCCTTGACCATGACCTGCATGACCCCGAGATGGTACAGCACCGCCATGAGCGACGAAAAGAAGATGATGGTGGGCAGGACATTGAAGGCGATCAGCGCCCCCGTGTTGGCCACCTCCCCTTCCGTGGGCCGAAAGAGCCCCTGCCCCTCAGGACCGGCCGGCCCTTCCCCGACGGGCACGTTGTCCCAGACGAGGTTCCCGAAGATGAAGCGGGCGCCGTCCAGGGTGAAGCCGAGGAGGGCCAGCACCGCACGGTTGAGACCGTCGAAGAGGAATCCGCCGGTCGGTGTCTTGAGGATGAAGACCGCGAAGATCAGCTGGAGCGCCAAGCCCCACAGGACGACCCGCCACGGCACGACCCTCCTGTTGACGCTCAGGAGCCATGCGATGAGCCCCAGAAAGAGCAGCCCCAGGAAGGAACGAACACGCTCGAGGAACGGAGTGTCGAGGTTCCGGTCGATCGACAACGCCTGAGGGGGAGCCGACCCCCCGGCGTCCACCGCCCGAAGCGACGCCGCCAGGGCCCGGTCAGCGACCGCCGCTTCGGACGAGCCCGGGTCGGCGTGACCGGCGCGCCCGGCTCCGGTGACAAGCAGGACCGCTGCCGCGGTCCACAAGAAGCGGGTGCCCACCGAGGGCCGCGTCATAACGTCGGCTCCGGTTCGTGGGAGAGCGAGAGGCGATCGACCAGCAGAGCGCGGCTGCAACGGTAACGATTGGGCCGTCGGTTGCCAAAACAGGCCGGCCCCCAGGAGCGGCGTCGGGTCGGCGGATCACCCGCGGCGCCGAGCACCTGGGATCCGCAGGGCGTGCCATTCTTGCAGGGTGCGGGCCGAAACGCGTCAATCTGGCGGCGTTCGGGGCGCTCGATCGGGCATGATCGTTGCACAGGCCGGGCCAGGAGAAGGACGCAGGGTCGCCTCGACCGGGGCGCCAGTGGGACCCACACCAGGCTCGTAGAGGAGCGGACATGGAAAAGGTTATCGGCATCGACCTCGGGACCACCAACTCGGTGGTCGCCGTCATGGAGGGGGGCGAGCCTGTCGTCATCCCCAACTCGGAGGGCGGTCGTACAACTCCCTCTGTGGTGGCGTTTACGAAGGACGGTGAGCGCCTTGTGGGCCAAGTGGCGCGCCGGCAGGCGATCACCAATCCGGAGAACACGATCTTCTCCATCAAGCGCTTCATGGGCCGCAAGGGCCCGGAGGTCAAGGCGGAGGAGAAGCTCGTCCCTTACGCGCTCGCGACCGACTCCAAGGGCCGCGTCCAAGTGAGGGTCCCCAATGCGCGCAAGACGTTCACGCCCCCCGAGATCTCGGCAATGATCCTGCAAAAGATGCGGCAGACGGCCGAGGACTACTTGGGCACCAAGGTCGAGCAGGCAGTGATCACCGTGCCGGCGTACTTCAACGACGCCCAACGACAGGCCACGAAGGACGCCGGCAAGGTCGCTGGCCTCAAGGTGCTTCGCATCATCAACGAGCCGACTGCCGCCGCTCTGGCGTACGGTCTAGACAAGAATACGGACGAGAAGATCGCCGTGTTCGACCTCGGAGGAGGTACCTACGACATCTCCATCCTCGAGCTCGGTGATGGCGTCTTCGAGGTGAAGTCGACCAACGGAGACACGCACCTCGGCGGTGACGACTTCGACCAGAGGGTCATCGATTGGCTCGTCGGGGAGTTCAAGAAGGATCAGGGCGTCGACCTCTCCCGAGACGCGATGGCACTGCAGCGCCTCAAGGAAGCCGCCGAGAAGGCGAAGATGGAGCTCTCGTCGACCCACCAGACGGATATCAATCTGCCTTTTATCACGGCGACCCAGGAAGGTCCGAAGCATATGAATTACCTGCTGACTCGCGCCAAGCTCGAGCAGCTCGTCGACGACCTCGTGCAGCGCACCATCCCGCCGATGGAGAAGGCCCTTAGGGACGCCGGCCTCCAGGCGTCCGACATCGACGAGGTGATCCTCGTGGGCGGTTCGATCCGGATCCCCAAGATCCAGAGGGTCGTCGCCGAGTTCTTCGGCAAGGATCCGCACAGGGGCGTGAATCCCGACGAGGTCGTCGGCATCGGCGCATCGATCCAGGGAGGAGTGCTCGCGGGCGACGTGACCGATGTGCTCCTGCTCGACGTCACGCCGCTTTCGTTGGGGATCGAGACGCTTGGAGGTGTCATGACGACGCTCATCGAGCGCAACACGACCATTCCCACCGAAAAGGCGGAGGTCTTCTCAACGGCCGAGGACAACCAGACGACCGTCGAGATCCACGTGCTCCAGGGCGAGCGGAAGATGGCCCTCGACAACAAGACGATCGGAAAGTTCCAGCTCACCGGGATCCCGCCCGCACCCCGCGGCATGCCGCAGGTCGAAGTCACATTCGACATCGACGCCAACGGCATCCTGCAGGTGTCGGCCAGGGACAAGGCCACCGGCAAGGAGCAGAAGATCCGGATCGAAGCGTCGAGCGGCCTGAGCGACATCGAGATCGACAGGATGGTGAAGGACGCCAAGGTCCACGCCGAGGAGGACGAGGGGCGGAGAGAGCAGGTCGAGGCTCGCAATCAGCTCGACTCGCTGGTCTATCAGGTCGAGAGGGACTCCGAGGAGTGGGGCGATCAGGTCTCCGAGGGCACGAAGGGGCGGCTCGACGAGGCCGTGGCGGGGGCCAAGCAGGCGCTCAAGGGAGACGACACGGCCAGATTCCACTCGGCCCGCGATGAGTTGATGCAGGCCTTCAGCGCGGCCGGCCAGGAGATGTACCAGGCGCAAGCCGCCGACACCCAGCCCGCTGACGCGGAAGACGAGCGGCCGGCGTCGAAGAAGTCCGAGGAGAAGGAAGAGGTCGTCGAGGCCGACTACGAGATCGTTGAATAGAGGCTCGGGGAGCGGCGGACCATCGCGTCGGCCTGCCGTGTAAGAGCGTGTAACTGGAAGAGGCGCGTCCGCGTGAGGCACGCGCTCGGGCATCGCAAGTAAGGAATTCCGGCATATGTACGACCCTCTCCGCGCGAAGATCAAGATCGCGTTCTACTCGGCATTGGCCTGTCTCTTCGGGCTGGGCATGACCTCGGCGCTGGGGTGGACCGGGGTGACGCACTCGATGCCGGCCGTCGAGACTGCGCCGCAGGTCCCGGTCGAGGCCGTCCGGCCCGCCGTCGACCTGAGCGACGCATTCGTCAACGTCGCCGATATGGTCACGCCCGCAGTCGTGAGGATCGAGGCGCGACGCCAGGGACAGCTCTCACGGTCCCAGGGAGGATTCTTCCGCAACTTCCCCGATTCTGACCCACAGCGTGACCGGGTCTCGGGGGGAAGCGGCTTCGTCGTCTCGAGCGACGGATACATCCTCACGAACAACCACGTCATCGCCGACGCGACCGCGCTCACCGTATTCCTGCAGGACCGGAGGTCCTTCCCCGCCACGCTCGTCGGCCGCGATCCCTTCACCGATGTCGCAGTGATCAAGATCGACGCACAGGGCCTCACCCAGCTGAGCCTCGGAAGCTCGAACGACCTGCGGGTGGGCGAGTGGATCGTCGCGATCGGCAATCCGGGATTCGGGGGCACGAGCCGTCCCCTGGATTACACCGTGACGGCGGGGATCGTCAGCGCACTGGGAAGGCCCCTGCAGCTGCTCCAGCGCGAGCTCCAAGAGGACCCCGAGACGAGGGAAAACCGCGGCTTCGCGATCGAGGACTTCATTCAGACCGACGCCGTGATCAACCCGGGCAACTCGGGCGGTCCGATGGTCAACCTGAGGGGCCAGGTCGTCGGCATCAACTCGGCGATCGCAAGCAGGACCGGATTCTACCAGGGCTACGGATTCGCCATCCCCATCGATCTCGCCCAGCGAGTCATGGAGGACCTCGTCGAATACGGGGAAGTGCGCCGGGCTCTGCTGGGCGTCGGGATGGGGAGCATCGACCAGATCTCGGCCGAGCAGTACGGGCTGCCCACCGTCTCCGGTGTCGAGGTGACCATGATCACCCCCGACGGCCCCGCCGAGCGGCACGGTCTCAGGCCTTATGACGTCATTGTGGCGATCGACGATCAACAGATCGGCCGCGTCGGTCAGCTCCAGCAGGTGATCGCCCTGAGGCGGCCGGGAGATCGGATCGATGTGACGATCTATCGCGAAGGGCGTGAGTTCACCCTGGAGGTCGAGCTGGGAGAGGCCCCGCTCAGCTCCGAGCCCCTCGCCGTGGCCGCTTCGCCGGACCCCGACGATCGCGGGATGGACGCCAAGCTGGGCCTCCGCATCGAGGACATGACTCGCGAGTCCGCGTCGACGTTCGGGTTCGATGAGGTCGACGGCGCCATCATCACGGACGTCCAAGTCAACGGCCCCTCGGAGCGGAGAGGCGTAGTCGCGGGCTACAAGCTCCTTGAGATCAACCGGCAACCGGTCGGCCGGGCCGCCGACGCGCGGCGCATCATGGCCGACGTCGAGCCGGGCGACATTGTCACCCTGCGACTGGCCACCGGGGCGGGCCTGCCGCGCGTATTCCACGTACGCGTTCCCGGCTGATCCCCCTTATCCCAGGGGCCACGGCGCGGCCGCTCTCTTCGCTCGAGGGCGGCGCTTTCCGCGCGCTCGCCCGGCGGGGGCTCGGCTCGTCCCCGAGGCCGACCCTTCGGGCAGGCCCGATCGGTTGATGGGGTTTTCGGCCTCGGTTATCTTCCCATGGCCCGGAGTGATGCTCGTTTCTCGGCGAATTCACGGGCGAAAGTGGCGGAATTGGTAGACGCGCAGGACTTAGGATCCTGTGGCTCCTGAGCCGTGGGGGTTCGAGTCCCCCCTTTCGCATTTGTCGGATGAGGGCGCGCCGACTCGCTCTTGAGAGACTGGCCCCAGGATGGCGATCGACGGAACACAGCTTCGGGTTAGGGTGGTGGAGGGCGAGCGTTGGCGCCGCACGCTGACCGTGACCGTGCCTGCCGGCGTGGTCGAATCGGAGCGGCTTCGCCTCAGGAAGAAACTCGCCGCCCGCCTCAGACTTCCCGGGTTCCGCAAGGGACGGGTGCCGGCCGCAGTGGTGGAGAGGCGATACCGCGCCGTGCTGGATCGGGAGACGATCGACGAACTGGTCGACGCCGCGTACCGTGAGGCTCTCAGCCGGAACGGGCTCAAGCCGATCTCGGAAGGGGAATTGGGCGACCTGCATTACGAGCCGCAACAGGACCTGACGTTCTCTATCTCGTTCGACGTCAGGCCGGAGATCGAGCTCTCTCGGGTGGGGGGGTTCAGGATCGAGAGGCCGGCTGTCGGCGACCTGGACGACAGGGTCCAGGACGTCTTGGGGCGTCTTCGGGCACAGAACGGCACGTGGGCTCCCCTCGAGGGCGGGAGACCCGAGGACGGGAACCGGGTGAGCGTCGAGATCGAGCGGCTCGAGGACGGTGCCGCCCGCGGCATGCAGCCGTATGAGTTCGTGCTCGGGACAGGAGACGCCATCCCCGACATCGAGCAGGCCATCAAGTCGTTGGAGGTCGGCACCCTCGGCGACTTTGTGGTCCGCTTCCCCGACGATTTCGCCAACGAGGAGAGGAGGGGAGACGAGGAGCACCTGCGCATCCGGCTGAACTCCCGGCAGGTGTTGGAGCTTCCCGAATTGAGCGAGGACTTCGCTCGGAGCCTAGGCGACTTCGAAGGCCTCGCCGACCTCTCTGAGAAGGTCCGAACAGACTTGAGGAGGGAAGCGGAGGATCAGGCCGAGAGCGTCGTGCGCGGCAGACTCCTAGACGCGATCCTCGACGCGAACCCGTTCAGGGCGCCCGTGTCGATGGTGGACCGCTACGTGGAGTCCCTGTTGGGGAGCCGGGAAGGCGTACCTGACGAGAAGTGGCAGGAGGCGAGCGAGCAGGTTGCGCCCCAAGCCGAGCTGGCCGTCAAGCGGATGCTGGTCCTGGAGAGAGTGTCGGAGAGCCAAGGGTTCAGAGCGACCAAGAAGGAAGTCGACGCCCGCATCGAGGAAATCGCCGAAAAGAGCGGCGAGGCGCGGGCCAAGGTCACGGCCGGCCTCAAGAAGAACGACAGATTGGGGGCCTTGGAACGGGAGATTACGGAGCGCAAGGTCTTCGAGTTCCTAAAGAAGCAGTCGGAAATCACCGAGAACTGACCCGATAAGAACGGAGCAACCGGGAGCCCATGCCGATCTATCCACCTTACGTCATAGAGCGGACGAGCCGTGGGGAGCGGAGCTACGACATCTTCAGCCGCCTGCTCATGGACCGGATCATCTTCCTAGGCACGCCGATCGACGATAACGTGGCGAACATCGTTGTCGCCCAACTCCTGTTCCTCGATGCGGAGGATCCGGAACGCGACGTCTATCTCTACGTGAACTCGCCCGGTGGCGGGGTCTACGCGGGCTTGGCGATCTATGACACGATTCAGCACATGCGGGCCCCGGTCGCTACCTTCGCCGTGGGAATCGCGGCTTCGATGGCGGCGGTGCTCGTGGCCGCAGGAGAGCGTGGGAAGCGTGGCGCCCTGCCCAACTCGCGAATCATGATCCACCAACCCTCGGGAGGGTCCCGCGGGACGGCGGCCGACATCGAGATCGCCGCCAGGGAGATCCTCTATACGAGGCAGCGGCTCAATCAGATCTTGTCGAAGCACACGGGCCAACCGGTCAAGCGCATCCAGGACGACGTGGATCGCGACCGCTTCATGAGCCCCGAGGAGGCCGTGGAATACGGCTTGATCGACCGGATCCTCGAAGGCCCCGTGTCGAACGGATCGACGCCCGCGGACCCGCACAAGACGTTCGAGGGGTCGGGCGAGAACGACAACGCGTAAGGCAGCGAACGGCGAGCGAGAAGATGTCCGACCAGAAACACCTGCGCTGTAGCTTCTGCGGAAAGTCGAAGGAAAGCGTCAAGAAGTTCATCTCTGGCCCGTCGGTCTACATCTGCAACGAGTGCATCTCCCTCTGCAACGAGATCCTCGCCGAGGAGGAGGAGCGAGAGGCTGCAGAGTCCGTTGTTTCCAGCCCGACCCCGAGGGAGATCAAGGCCGTCCTCGACCAATACGTGATCGGCCAGGAGCTCGCCAAGCGCGCCCTTTCGGTAGCCGTCTACAACCACTACAAGCGCGTCAATAACCAGGGCGTGCTCGACGAAGTCGAGATCGACAAGGCAAACGTTCTCCTGATCGGGCCGACGGGCGTCGGCAAGACGCTGCTCGCACAGACCTTGGCCCGCATCCTTCACGTTCCCTTCACGATCGCCGACGCCACAACCCTCACCGAAGCCGGATACGTGGGCGAGGACGTGGAGAACATCCTGGTTCGTCTTCTTCAGGCCTCCGATTTCAACATCGGAGAGTGCGAGCGCGGGATCGTGTACATCGACGAGATGGACAAGATCGCCCGCAAGTCGGAGAACCCTTCCATCACGCGAGACGTCTCGGGCGAGGGAGTCCAGCAGGCATTGCTCAAGATCCTGGAGGGTACGGTCGCCTCTGTACCCCCCCAGGGAGGCCGCAAGCACCCCCAACAGGAGTACATCCAGCTCGACACGCGGAATATCCTGTTCGTCTGCGGGGGCGCATTCGATGGCCTCGAGCAGATCGTGGAGGCCCGGCTCGGCAAACGGAGGATCGGGTTCGGCGAGAAGGCTCCCGACGAGCAGCGCGACGAGCTTCTCCGTTACGTGGAGCCGGAGGACCTTCAGCGCTTCGGGCTGATCCCGGAGCTTGTCGGACGCCTTCCGGTCATCGTCCACCTCGACGACCTCGACGAGGATGCTCTCGTAGAGATCCTCGCCGAGCCCAGGAACGCGTTGGTCAAGCAGTACACCAAGATGTTCGAGCTCGAGGGGATCGGCCTGACCTTCGACGGCGACGCGCTGCGGAAGATCGCGAGAAAGGCTCTCGAGAGAGGCACGGGCGCGCGCGGCCTGCGCTCGGTGATCGAGAACTTCATGCGCGACGTGATGTTCGAGCTCCCCTCCCGGGCGGATGTACGCGAGGTCGTGGTCACCGCCGACTCCGTCGAGCAGCGCGTTCCGCCCCTTCTCGTGCTCTATCCCGAGGAGCAAAAAAAGGAAGCCTGACGAGCAGGGGCGCCATCTCTCGGGGGGCCTTCCCCACATCTGTTTCCCGGAGTAGGATAGCGCGCACCGGGGACGATGCCCCCGGCCCGGTCCGCCCGCTCCGATCGACGCAGCTCCCGGGAGCCGAATGGCCACGCTGATCCGGGTCGATCAGACCTACGAGACCCCTGACCATCTGCCCGCGGTGGCACTCCGGGATCTCGTCTTCTTCCCGTATCTCGTCCTGCCTCTCCTCATCGGCCGACCGCCGTCACTCGCGTCCCTGGATGCCGCTGACGAGGGCGACCGGCTCGTCCTGCTGCTGGCTCAGAAGGACGTCCAAGTCGAGGAGCCGACGCGCGAGGACATTCACCGTGTGGGCACCGTGGCGCGCATCGTACAATTCTCGAGGCTTCCCGACGGGACGGCGAGAGTGGTGTTCGAGGGGCTCGGTCGGGTCCGCGTGCGCCGATTCCTGTCCTCGGACGCAGGCTTCAAGGCGTCCGTCGAGGCCTTCGTTCCCGAGGAGCGGAGCCGTGCGGCGGAGTCTCCCGAGGACGAGGCCCTCGCTCGGAAGGTCGTGCGGCTCTTCAGCGAGTACGTGCGGCTCAACGACCGGATGCCGGACGAACTCACGGAATCGGGCTCGCTCCAAGGGGACCGCCAGCGCACGGCGCATTTCATCTGCGGCCATCTGCTCGTCCTCCCCAAAGAGAAACAGGAGCTCTTGGAGGCTTCGAGCGTCCAAGCGCAGTTCGGGCTGCTGAAGGAGACTCTGGTCCGCGAACTCGAGATTCTCCGCATCGAGGAGAAGCTGGATGCCCAGATCCGCGTTCAGGTGGACTCGGACCGCCGCCAGTTCTACTTGCAGGAGCAGCTCAAGGCGATCCATCGGGAGCTGGGCTCCGGCAGGAACGACGAGTGGGCGGACGTGGCCGACAGGCTCGAGGCGGCCGATTTGCCGGCACACGCGCGCGAGCGGGCGGAGCATGAGTTCGGTCGCCTCGAAAAACTGAACCCGCACGCTCCGGAGGCCGCGGTCATTCGGACCTATCTCGACTGGATCCTCGCACTCCCTTGGAGGCGGCGGAGCGAGGACAATCTTGTGGTCGAGCATGCGGCCAAGGCGCTGGATCGAGCCCACCACGGCCTCGACGAAGTCAAGGAACGCATTCTGGACCACATCGCCGTTCTGTCGCTGGTCGGGGAGCTGAAGGGTCCCGTCCTTTGCCTTGTGGGTCCGCCCGGAGTGGGCAAGACCTCACTGGGACGAAGTGTAGCCGAGGCTCTCGGGCGCGAGTTCGTGCGTGTGAGCCTGGGAGGAGTGCGCGACGAGGCGGAGATCCGCGGCCACCGGCGCACCTATGTGGGCGCACTTCCCGGGAGGATCTTGCAGGGGATGCGCCGGAGCGGAACGGTCAATCCGGTTTTCCTCCTTGACGAGGTGGACAAGCTTGCCCGCGACTCTCATGGGGATCCGGGCGCGGCGCTTCTCGAGGTGCTGGACGCGGAGCAGAACAAGGGCTTCACGGACCATTACCTGGAGCTGGGGTACGACCTCTCCGACGTCTTCTTCGTCACCACCGCCAACACCCTGGCCGGCATCCCCGACGCGCTCCGCGACCGCATGGAGATCATCCGGCTGCCGGGCTACCTGGACACCGAAAAGCTCGCCATCGGCCTGCATTTCCTCTGGCCCCACCAAGCCCGGCGTCACGGTCTGGACCCCGGATCGGCGGCCCTCACGGAAGCGGCCGCTCGGGCGATCATACGCCAGTACACGCGCGAGGCCGGCGTACGGGAGCTGGACCGTCGCATCTCCCGGGTCGCCCGGAAGATCGCCCGGAGGCTGGCGGGCCAAGGCAAGGCGGAGCCGCTGGCCGTGCGCCCGCGTGACCTCAAGCGACTCCTGGGGCCGGCCCGCTACCCCGGCCGTAGCAAGGGACGGGAGCGCGCCGAGCGCTGCGGAATGGCCAACGGCCTCGCCTGGACGGAGGCGGGGGGCGAGGTGCTGGACGTCGAGGTCGCCGTCATTCCCGGGAGCGGTCAGGTGCAGCTCACCGGCACGTTAGGCGACGTGATGAAGGAATCCGCGTTCGCCGCCGTCACCTATGCCCGCTCCAGGGCGACCCGGCTCGGGCTCGATCCACGCTTCCACAAGGACGTCGACATCCACATCCACATTCCTGAGGGCGCGACTCCGAAGGACGGTCCCTCGGCCGGCATCACCATCGCCACGGCCCTCATCTCGGCGCTGACCGGCGTCGCCTCCCGCGCCGATGTCGCCATGACCGGCGAGATCACTCTGCGCGGACGGATCTTGGCCGTCGGAGGCATCAAGGAGAAGGTCGTCGGAGCCCTGCGCGAAGGGCTCCGACGAGTCATCCTTCCGGCAGCCAATGCGGCGGAGCTGGAGCTTCTCCCCGCAGAGGTGGTGGAGGGCCTCGAGTTCCTCCCCCTGGAGACGATGGACGAGGTCCTCACCGAAGCCCTGTCGGAGACGTTCGCATCGCTCGGGGATCGGTTGGACCGTGGAGCGCTCCTCAGTCCACAGCCCTCCCGGTAGCATGGAGGTCAAGAAGGTCGAGTTCGCGGGAGGCCTCTACCTGCCCGGTGAGCCCGTCCCGGATCAGCTCCCGCAGGTCGCATTCTCAGGACGATCCAACGTGGGAAAGTCGTCGCTGATCAACGTCCTCCTTCGGCGCACCCGAAAAAAGCTGGCTCGGATCTCGGCCTCGCCCGGCAAGACCCAGTCGATCAACTTTTACCGGGTGAACGATCACTTCTTCCTGGTCGATCTTCCCGGCTTCGGATTCGCAAGGGTCCCGCCGCAGGTGCGTGAATCCTGGAAGATCCTGGTCGAGGACTACCTGCAAGGGGAACGGATGGTGCGGGGCGTCGTACACCTAGTAGACGCGCGGCACGATCCTACGGCCACGGATCGTCAGATGGTCGCCTTTCTGGCCTCAGCGGAGCTTCCCACACTGGTGGCTCTGACCAAGATGGACAAGCTGAAGAAGATGCAGCGCAACCGTGCCGTCGCCACGGCGATCGATCACCTGGGCCTGGACGAGGACCAGCTGCTTCCGTGTTCGTCCAAGACCGGAGAGGGTCGGGAAGAGCTGCTGGCGGCGCTTGAGGACCTCGTCGGTCCCAAGGGCGGGAAGACGTGAAACGGTGGGCCGCGCTGGGTGCGCTGGCGCTGACGGTCAGCAGTGGATGCGGCGGAGTCGGCGTCGCCGCGGGCTCTGGACGACCCTCCGGCCCGCCGGGAGAGCGACCGCTCGTTCCCGCCGGGTACGGGACTCTGATCCAGGACGAGTTCACGCTCACGCTCGAGAGCGGAGCGTTGCGTGTGAAGGTGACGCCCTTGGCGGAGTCGGTGATCCGACTGGCGGCGCCCGACACCTACGAACGGCTTGCCGGACTCGCCGGCTCCAGCCGTTCGGAGATGGGGGCCGAAGGCGGCGGAGATCCCTCCCTCTTCCTCGTTTCGTTCTTCTCCCGGGCTCCCACCGTGCGCTATGAACCGGAGAGTGTGCACATCGTGAATCGGGGTCTGCGCTACCGTCCGCTGGCGATCCGCGCCATCACCCCCGGCTGGGGCGAGCAGCGGCTGCGTCAGGAGGAGACTCAGATGGCCGTCTACGCCTTCGACCCGGCGATCGACCTTGAGATCACGTTGGCCGTCGAGTACGAGGGAGCAAGAGACACGTCCTGGGAGGGCATTCTGACCCGACTCGAACTGGAGCGGGCTCGCGTGCGCGGCCGCATCGGGAGTTCGCCACCCTAGCGGTCCATCCCGTCGAGAGAGAGCCGCATCTTTCCGGCGGTCCGAGTCGGGGGCTCGCCCACGGCTCTAGTGGTCGCCGAGCCCGAATCTCCTGATCTTGCGATACAGAGTGCGCTCTCCGATCGCCAATAGCTTGGCGGCCTTCCGCCGATTGCCGCGCACCTCACTGAGGGCTGCGGCAATCGCCGCGCGTTCCAGGTCCTCCATCGTCATTCCCGACCGGTAGACCACCGTACCCGGCTCCTCAATCGGCTCGGCGCCCGAGGACACCTCGACCGCCACCGCCTCTTCGCTGCCCGACCACGACTCCCCCACCCGGGCTTCGCGCGGCCGCACTTCGATCTCGACTCCGTCCGTGCCCCGCGGATATGCCTCGATCGTCGAGGCCGCCTCCGCACTCCTCCGGCGGTACGCCTCGAACTCCTGCTTCAGATCGTCCACATCCATGCGGAGGTCGACGAGGGCCCGGAAGATGAACTCGAGCTGGGGTCGGAGACCCGGTCCCGTGACCAGGTCGTCCGGCCGGCCGGGGTCGGCCCCGACCCGTACGAGCGCCCCCGCACCCGATTCCAGACCGCGTACCTCGCGAGGAATGTCCTCGGGCAACACCTCGCGGCCCGGAGCGAGCACGACCATGCTCTCGATGAGGTTCTGAAGCTCCCGGACGTTGCCCGGCCAGTGGTAGTCCTGGAGGATCTGCATCGCCTCCGCCGAAATCCCCTCAAAGGTGCGATCGTGTCGGGCGCTCGCGCTCCGGATGAACGCGTCCACGAGTAGGGGGATATCTTCCCTGCGGCGGGTCAGCGGCGGAAGCTCGATGTGAAGCACGTTCAGCCGGTAGTAGAGATCCTTCCGGAACTGCCCCACCGCCACAAGCTTCTTCAGGTCCTGATTCGTGGCCGCGACGATCCGGACGTCGACCCGGATGACCTCCTGCCCCCCGACCCGGTGGAACTCCTGCTGCTCGAGCACGCGCAGGAGCTTGGTCTGGGTCGCCAACGGCATCTCGCCGATCTCGTCGAGGAAGATGGTGCCCCCGTGCGCGAGCTCGAAGAACCCTTTTCTGGAGTCGATGGCGCCCGTGAAGGCTCCCTTCTCGTGTCCGAAGAGCTCGCTCTCCAGCAGTGTCCCCGAGAGCGCGGCGACGTTGACGGCGATGAATGGCCGGTGCCTTCGAGGAGAGAGGTGATGGATGCCCCTAGCGATCAACTCTTTCCCCGTTCCCGACTCACCGGTCACGAGCACCGTCGACGTCACCGGTGCGAACTGGACCACACGCTCGAGTGCCTCCTTCATGGCATCCGTCTCGCCGACGATGCCCAGCATCGCCTGGAGACGGCGGCGCTCGATCAACGCGCGTGCCACGGTCGCGACATCCCCTGGGTCCGTCCGGGGACTGAAGACCTCCGCGTAGGACCGCGACAGACGGACCACCTGGTCCGGGTCGTCGACGATGGCGAACGTCGGCGCCTGGGACAGAGCCCTCGCCTGGCGGCACAGATCACCCGCCGAACGAGACGCCGCCTCAGCCGTAATCATGAGCAACTGGATCGGGGGCTCTCCGCTCAGCTCCTCCTCGGGAGTCACGAGCTCGACGCCGTAGCCAAGGTCCTGGAAAATCGCTCGAAACGCCCCGGCCCGCTTAAGGTTGTGAGTCGACAGGAGCACCCGGCCCTCGGCGCTCACGCTCATCGCTCGCCCTCGGGCCGGTGCTCCGTGTCTCCACGGAGGAGATCGACGATGTGCGGCAGCAGCTCCTCCAGGACCTCGAGGCCGTCCTTCACCCCCCCCGGACTGCCGGGGAGATTGGCCACAAGGGTCTCTTGCCGAGAGCCTACAAGGCCCCTCGACAGGGCGGCGCGCGGCGTCTTCGCGAGGCCCCGCTGCCGCATCGCTTCGGCGAGCCCCGGAGCTTCCTTTTCGAGCACGGTCCGCGTCGCCTCGGGCGTCACGTCGCGGCGCGAGAAGCCGGTGCCGCCCGTGGTCAGCACGACGTCCACCGCTCCAGAGTCCGCCCATCCTACGATCCTAGGCACGATCGCCTCGCTCTCGTCGGGCACGACGGCCCGCTCCTTGAGCTCGTAGCCCAGCCGCTTGCACCATTCGGCGATGATGTCGCCGCTGCGGTCCTCACGCACCCCCCGGAAGCATCCGTCACTCACCGTCAGGATCGCGACCCTCATCGCCATGCCACGGGCGCCGCGCTCAGCGGCGGACCGAGCCCTCCTTGTAGAAGGGGGGAGGCTCTGCGACGCCGGCGATCACCCTGTTTCTCACGAGGACTCCCAGAGGTGTGCCGGCCGCAGCGAGACGGCCGGGGACATGTCCCAGGGCGATGCCGTATCCCAGCGTGGGACTCATGGTGCCGCTGGTGACCCGCCCGACCTCGTCGCCGTCGTGCACAATCGTATACCCAGGGCGGGGGAACCCTCGTTCGGTCAGGCGAATTCCCACCAGGCGGGAGGGTACCCCTCGCTCCTTCTGTCGCATCAATGCGTCCCGTCCGACGAAATCTCCCTTGTCGAACTTGACGAGCCAACCAAGCCGGGCCTCCAAGGGAGTGTGTTCCCTATCGAGATCATTTCCGTTCAGGGGGTACCCGACCTCAAGGCGCAGAGAGTCGCGGGCACCGAGCCCCGCAGGCGTCAAGCCGGCGCCCGCTCCGTCCCTCAGGAGCCTCCGCCAGAGGTCCGCAGCATCGGCCGAGGCGACGTAGAGCTCGAATCCGTCTTCGCCCGTGTAGCCGGTTCGGCTGATGAGGGCCGGCACTCCGGCCACACGTCCTTCGGCAAACCGGTAGTAGCCGATCTCTTCGAGGTCGGGCTCGGCCAGCGGCGCGAGGACTCCTTGAGCCTTCGGACCCTGGAGGGCGAGAAGGGCCGTCCGGTCCGATCGGTCCTCGAGCTCAACCCTGAGTCCCGACGCGTGGCGGGTGATCCAATCCCAATCCTCCTCCCTGCGCGACGCGTTCACGACCAGCATGTAGTGGTCGTGCGCTCGGTAGACGAGGAAGTCGTCGAGAATGCCTCCGTGCTCGAGACAGAGTGCCGTATACTGACACTGCCCGACTTCCAGGGCGGAGGCATCGTTGACGCTGACCCTTTGGATGAGGCTGAGGGCCTCGGGCCCGCGCACAACGAACTCGCCCATATGCGAGGCGTCGAAGAGTCCAGCCGCCGTCCGCACGGCTTCATGCTCGGCCCTGATGCCGCTGGTGTACTGCACGGGCATTTCGTAGCCCGCGAAAGGGATGATCTTGGCGCCGAGGGCCACGTGCTCAGCGTGTAGTGGTGTCCGCCTCAACGTCTCGGTCATGTCGGCACTGTGTCGTCTAGTGGGATGGATCCTGGGGAGGTCCGCCAGTGGCTTCCACGAAGATGCACGAGGCGGAGAATCAAACGTATTGCAGGCGATCTCGCGGCGGTAGGGCGATTCGGCCATTCTGGCAGGAGGTCTTGGGTCCGATTCCGCGTACTCTGATTGAAGTTACGTGATTTGGAGGTGCGCGTCCCGCCAATTGGGGGAGGAGCGGACCCGCCGCCGCTCGTCGAGCGCCTTCCTGAGCCGGTCCTCGTCGGGCCTCTGGTAACACTGGAGCACCTTCTGCGCCGTCCTCCAGCCTCCCAGTTCGCAGAGCACCTTAAGTGGCTGGTCGATGAGGCCGGAAGCAAACTTGCGCCTGAGCGAGTGCCAGCCCTTGCCACGCTTGCGGTCCAGCCCGGCGAGCGCTTCTGCCCTGTTCCACCAGCCGCGCGCCAGTGTGTGGCTCACGCTCCTCGCGGCGTCTCTGAGTGCGGGCAATAGGGGGGCGTCGCCGATTCGGCGGTTCTCCTCCGAGCGCTTCTTCGGTCACGGGCGTCCGACGCTCGACGCCTGTTTTCTCGTGCTCCGCCCGCCACCGAATGACCCCGGCTCGCATGTCGATGGACACGGGCATCAGTTCGGCCGTGGGGTGGATCAACCTGACTACGCGCTTCTCCTCCGGCACTTCGCCGTTTGGTCGTGCGACCCGTCACGCTTCGGTGACCCAAAGGGCGACATCTCACGGGTTTCGTCTGCAATTGGTCTCAATCCAGGCCGGCGAGCGAAGCCGAAGGCGGGTTGGGCTCCCAGGAACACCGGACGGAAGGAGGGGCGAGCCTGTCGGCACACCTCGCTCCATCAATCCTCTCTTCGGGGACCCCGCGCCCTATCTGTCGATAGCTGCGGGTCCGTGCCGGCCAGCACGGTCGTCGCGATCCCCGAGGGCCTGCCGGAGTGCGCGGCGCTTGGCACCCCCGAGCGGAGTTCGGACGCGGTATGTGGGCCAAGTTCCGCAGCGAGCTGCTGCGGTTCGCGTACTTTCCCTTCGGGGAGGCCCGCATCAGTGCATCGGCGAGGGGTTCGCGTGGATGGAGGCGAAGATTGCGCTGGCTACCCTGTGCCGGCGCTGGCGCGCAGATGCGAGAGGCAAGGCGGAGATCATCATGCCTCGGACGACCCTCAAGGTGAAAGGCGGCATGCCGATGACCCTGAAACGCCGTCGCTGAGGGGTTTGGGCGCGGTAAGCACCGGCGGCCGCTCCGGCTCAACGCACTGCGTCGCCCTGTTCGACTTGCTTAGCGGCCCCGAGGGTCCGGGCTTGGGCTTCCCTCGCCAGGCGCCCCCGCCGCCTGGAGCATCTCCGGTACGCTGCAGAACTTGACCCTTGGCCGTCCCTGAGCCTCGCCGAGCGCCGTTTCGCGGGCGTCCATGCGCGCCCATCCGTCCTTGTCGACCCAGCGAACGCCACGCCGCTCCAGCACCAGCGGGAGATCGTCCGGGCATTCGCGCCCCCTCCCGGCGGAGATCCCCGCGCCACGGTCCTCGGCCATGAGGGCGACCGTGCCCGCCGCGTCGGCCTTGTTCGTCCCGATCACGCCCGACGGCCCCCGCTTCGCCCAACCCACCACGTACTCTCCCGGGACGACCTCAGCGCCACCCGCGCGCGCCAGCACGCGGCCGCCTTCGTTCGGCACGATCCCGGCATGCTCGTCGAAGGGCACGCCCGGCACCGGAGCTCCCCGGTATCCCACGGAGCGGATCAGCATCCCGCACGGCAGCGTCTCGACCACATCGGTTCCCTCGGCTCGCTGGTAGCCGTCGTCCTGCACGACCAGGCGGTTCCGCTCGACCCGCACGCCGCACACTTTGCCATCACGGCCCAGCACCTCGACCGGCGAAGCCAGGAAGCGGAACCGCACAACACGGTCTCCATCCCCCGGAACGGCGTCAGCGTACCCTCGCAGAGTGTTCATGTTGCGTTTGCGCACGGCGTTGTCCTCGATTTCGGCCGCGCTCGCGGCATCCAGCTTCAGTTCAGCGGCGTCCACTTCTGCCGAGACCCTGTCCAGGCGACCGAATTCCCGCAACTCCGGATTGGTGAAAGACGCCTGTGCGGGACCCCGGCGTCCTAGGAGCGTGACCCTTCTCACACGGCTCTTCCGCAGCACCGCCAGCGCGTGATCGGCGATGTCCGTTGTCGCCAGGCGGTCGGGCTGGAGCACCAGGATGCGCGCCACGTCGATCGCAACGTTGCCGTTCCCGATGACCACCACGTCCTCGCAATCGAGATCGAAGGCCTCGGTCCGGTAGCCCGGATGACCGTTGTACCACCCCACGAAGCGGATCGCCGCGTGGCTACCGGCCAGATCCTCGCCCGGAATGCCCAGTCGGCGATCGCTCTGCGCGCCGACCGCGTAGACGATCTGGTCGTAGCGGGAGCGAAGATCCTCCAGCGTCACATCTTCGCCCAGCGTGACGTTACCGAAATAGCGAACCTCGTCGCGGGTCAGGATCTTCGCGTAGACTCGCGCCACCGACTTGATGGCCTGGTGGTCCGGGGCCACACCGTCGCGGACGAGCCCATAGGGCGCGGGCAGGTTGTTGATCATGTCGACCGCGACGGGGCCATCGCCCTTCAGCAGCGCCTCGGCCGCAAAGAAGCCGGCCGGCCCGGCTCCTATGATCGCGATGTGCGTCGGCGAGGTCTTCACGATAATCGAGCGCCCCTAGCGTCCGACGACCAGTATGCCCGGGTGAGGGTAGCCGGGAATTCTCCGTCACCCGCGGTGCGGATCGTGAACATCACCTCGGCCGTGTCGCCCGGCACCACCGTGGCCGATGTCGGACTCACGTCGCTGAACTCCAGGTCCGGGTTGCCGCCAGCGCAGTCCACGCCCGTGCCGCTGTGGTTCGGGAATCGCGTTCAGCCGCGCGCGGAAACGATTCGTCGGCGCACCAATGCGGAAGACGGTCCGGAAACCCAGCCAAATCGACCACAGGAACGGTGTCAACCCGCATCACAATACTGCCTAGTCCGGAGTCGGCGGCCGGAAGCCTCTATTATACCTGTCAGGTCGCGGCGATCCTGCGCGTTCGGTGAAGCCTCGACCTCGACACCGTGCTGTGCGAGGCTGTCGAGGGCGCCCGCGCGCTCACTTACGGCGCATCATCTATGCCCCGATTGTTCCGGACAGCCCCCTCTACTTCGTCGCCTCCGGCCTCACGCCGGGACCCCCAGCTCGACGACGTAAGCGATTACTCGGTCAGGTAGATCTTCGGGTCGCGTGCATCCCCCGCGATGCTGTAGACGTATTCGTAGATCTTCTGGGGATCTACTCCATCCTCGACCATGGCGAGGACCTCCTCCGCCACCTCATCCGGTTTCACGCCTGGCCTCCTCCCCGCTCGTGCTCAGCGCACGAGACCGGGCATCCCGAGCCTGATCCGAAGAGCCATCGTGACGTCCGCTACGATCCCGACTACAGGATGTACTTCCTCAGATCCTCGTCGTCGACGATTGCGGTAAGGTTCCTCCGAACGAACGAGCGATCCACTCGCAAGGCCCGATCGCCCCCTTCGGGCAGCTCGTAGAGCTCCGTCTCGAGGAGTGTCGTCATCACTGTTTGCAGGCGGCGGGCTCCGATGTTCTCCATCTGGTCGTTCAGAATCGCCGCGATCCTGGCCACCTCTTCGATTCCGTCGGCCGTGAACTCGAGCGCCGCACCTTCCGTCTCGACTAGAGCCCGGTACTGATGAATCAGGGCGTTCCTGGGCTCCTGGAGAATGCGGATGAACTCCGCCTCCCCGAGGCTCTTGAGCTCGACGCGGATGGGAAAGCGGCCTTGCAGCTCCGGGATCAGGTCACTCGGCTTGGTGACGTGAAAGGCGCCTGCCGCGATGAAGAGCATGTGATCGGTCCGCACGAGTCCGTACTTGGTCTGGACCGTGGATCCCTCGACGACGGGGAGGATGTCACGCTGCACGCCTTCCCGGCTCACGTCGGGGCCCACACCGCCCCGCTCCCCGGCGATTTTGTCGATCTCGTCGAGGAAGACGATCCCCATGTCCTCAGCCCGGATCAGCGCCTCGTGGATGACCTCCTCCATGTCGATCAAGCGATCCAGCTCGTCCTGCACCAGGATCCTGCGGGCCTCGGCGAGAGAGACCGTGCGCCTCTTCTTGCGCCTCGGCAGCATGTCCTGCAGCATCTCGTTCAGGTTGTGATCCATGCCCTCCATGCCCCCGCCCATGGGGACGACCATCCCTTCCAGGGAAGGTGCCTGCGATACCTCGATCTCCACCTCGCGCTCCTCGAGCTTCCCCTCCCGGAGGAGGCCACGAAGCTTCTCCCTGGTGCGCCTGCGCCGGGACTCCGTCGAGACCTGCTCTTCCACTCTGTCGCGGGCCTCGGCCCCCTCGGGTCCGACGACGAAAACGTGGGGTCTCGGCTCCTCGCTGTTTCCCGCACGTGTCCCCTCCCCTTTCGGCTTGCTCGACGGGGCCGGCAGAAGCAGGTCGAGGAGCCTCTCCTCCGTGCGGGCCTCGGCCAACTCCTGCATCTCGTCCTCTCGGTCCGCTCGCACCATGTTGACCGCGACATCGACCAGGTCCCGGATCATCGATTCGACGTCACGCCCCACGTACCCGACCTCGGTGTACTTCGAGGCCTCGACCTTGACGAACGGGGCCCCGGCCAGACGGGCGAGGCGCCGCGCAATCTCCGTCTTCCCAACCCCCGTCGGTCCGATGAGGATGAGGTTATTGGGAACGATCTCCTCCCTGAGCCCGGCTTCCACGCGCTGACGGCGCCAACGATTCCTCAGAGCGATCGCGACGGCCTTCTTGGCGTCGTCCTGCGCGATGATGTACCTGTCGAGCTCAGCCACGATTTGGCGCGGCGTGAGCTCGTCCAACCAGATATCCTCGAGAGAGCCCGGAACGGTCTCCGAAGGCTTGTCCGGCGTCGCGGGAGGGGGGTCCGCCTTGATCGGGTGGTCCACGTGAGACGCCTCGCTCAACTCAGCGTGAGTATGGTGATTTCGACGTTGGTGTAGATGCAGATCTCGCTCGCGATCTCCAGCGCCCGCTGCACCGTGTCGGCCGCGGAGAGGTCCGAATGCGCGATCAACGCACGTGCGGCGGCCATGGCGTAAGAGCCTCCCGAGCCGATCGCCAACACGTCGTCGTCGGGCTGGATCACCTCCCCCTCCCCACTGACCAGGAAGAGGTGGTCGGCGTCAGCAACGATAAGGAGCGCGTTTAGGCGCCGTAGGTACCGATCCATCCGCCAGTCCTTGGCGAGCTCCACGACGGCCTTCGTAAGGTTGGCCGGAAAACGCTCCAGCTTCTCCTCCAACTTCTCGAAGAGGGTGAACGCATCCGCCACGGCGCCGGCGAAGCCGACAAGGACGTTGCCATCCCTCAGGGTCCTCACCTTCTGGGCCGAGTTCTTCACGACCGCGTCGCCCATCGTGACTTGGCCGTCGCCCCCGAGGGCGACCTGACCGTCTCGGCGCACGGCCACGATGGTCGTCGCGTGCATGGTGGGTTGCGTCGTGCTCTTCATCGATCGCGGTCAGTCCTTTCCCGCATCTACGCTCGGCCCCCACGCAGGCCGGAAGCCACGGTACGTCACCGCGTCAAAGATGCGAAGCGGCTCTCCAAGGCCCAGAGGGGGGAGCCTTTACGATACACCAACCCGGGGGGAGGACCAAGGCACCTCGGAACACGCGACGGGGCCGGAGGCGATCGGCGCGAGACGCGAAGGAGCACGATCCGGCGACGGCTGAACCCTGCCGAGCGGAGCGTGGCCCTAGACGGCTCAAGACCTCGGGTGCGCATCGCGATAGACCCGACGCAAACGCTCCTTCGAGGTGTGAGTGTAGATCTGGGTGGTCGACAAGGACGCGTGGCCGAGCAGCTCCTTTACGGCCATCAGGTCCGCTCCGGCATCGAGAAGACACGTCGCGAAGCTGTGTCGCAGCGAGTGCACACTCAACCCCTGCCCCGCGGCCGCGTCGTCCAAGAGCCCGCGCACGACCTTCTGGATCGATCGCTGGGAGAGCCTTCGACCCTGCGGGTTCAGTAGCAGAGCACTTTCATCGGACGATGCGGCGCCTGCCAGGACCTCGCCACGACGGGGCATATAGCGCTCGAGCGCGGCGGCGGCGGCGCTCGTAAGCGGGACGATCCGCTGCTTTCGTCCCTTCCCCAACACCCTGACCTGGCCCCTGGCGGCGTCGACATCGGATACGTCGAGTCCGTGCAGCTCCGCCAGCCTGAGGCCGCTTCCGTAGAGGATCTCCAAGATCACGAGGTTCCTTGTCCCGGCCGGTCTGTTCGTGGTTGCCCGGCTCTCGGCCAACGCGAACACCGCTCTCAGGTCGGCCTCGCCCACATGTCCGGGGAGCCGCTTCTCGAGCTTGGCCGTGCGCAACGCGCGAGTCGGATCGTCCCCGATCCGGTCCTCGAGGTTGAGGAAACCGTAGAAGGTCCGCACCGCCGAGACCTTTCTGGCAACGCTGCGGCGCCCCAATCCCTTTCGGCCGCACCATCCCATGAAACTCCTCAAGTCCAGGCGGTCGACGTCCGCCCAGGACCATCCGGGCCGGCCCAGATGATCGTCGAGAAACGCCGCCAGGTCGCTCAGGTCCTTGCGGTAGGCGACAACGGTGCGCGGCGACAGCCGCCGCTCGTGCTCAAGGTGCCGAAGGAAGCGCGCGACATCGGTGTCGATCACGGCGGATCCTGCGCCGAGGTCCCTTGAGCCGCGCATCCCGGGCGTCCCGTGACCCCGTGCGCCGCCATCCACTCCGCGAAGTCGGCATCGGCGCGTTCTGCGAACATTTCCCGCTTCCGCCGTTTGTTCTTTACGCGGCCTGAAAGGGGATCGACCAGCCCCCAATTGGAGTTCATCGGCTGGAAGCGGGAGGGGGCGCTCTCCCTCAGGTGGCGGTATAGACCTCCAAGCATCGTCGTCGGTGGCGGCACCACCGGCTCTTCGCCGCCGAGGAGCCGCCCCATGTTGATGCCGGCCAAGATGCCGCTCGCCGCAGATTCGGTGTATCCCTCGACCCCCGTAAGCTGACCTGCGAAGACGAGGTCGGGACGGTCCTTCAGCGAGCCGTACGGCGTGAGACAGCCGGGGAAGTTGAGGTAGGAGTTTCTGTGAATCGATCCCCAACGAAGGAACTCGCACTCGGCAAGGCCCGGGATCAGCTGGAAGACCCGCCGCTGCTCCCCGATCCTCAGGCGCGTCTGAAATCCCACCAGGTTCCACATCTGACCCGCGCGATCTTCGCGACGGAGCTGCACCACCGCGTAGGGGCGCTTGCCCGTGCGAGGATCGACCAGCCCGATCGGCTTCATCGGTCCGAACCGGAGGGTGTCCTCCCCCCGAGACGCCATCACCTCGATCGGCAAGCAGCCCTCGAAGTACGGCACGGCGTCCCAGTCGTGGCCTACGTGTACGTCCCCCTCGTTCAGGGCCCGGAGAAACCGGAGGTACTCCTCCCGCGACATCGGACAGTTCAGGTAATCGCTGTCCTCTCCGAAGCGGCCACCCTCGAAGACGATGCCCTCGTCGAGCGAGTCGCGGTGCACGATCGGTGCGATGGCGTCGAAGAAAGCGAGTCCCTCGTCGCCGAGCGCCTCTCGCATCGAGTCGCTCAGAGCATCCGACGTGAGCGGGCCGGTGGCAACGATCGCCGGTCCCTGGGGCAGGCCGGTGCACTCCTCCCGCACGACCTCGATGTCGCGGTGCGACTCGATCGCTCGGGTCATCGCCCGGGCGAAGAGGTGCCGGTCGACGGCCAGAGCCGACCCGGCAGGTACGCGCGTCCGATCCGCGGACTCGAGCAGAACGGACCCGAGCCTCCGCATCTCGCGCTTCAGCTGTCCGTGGGCGTTCGTCGGCATCTCGCTCTTGAAGGAGTTCGTGCAGACGAGCTCGCCGAGGTCGTCGCTCTGGTGCGCCGCCGTCGTCGTCTGCGGCCTCATCTCACGAAGGGTCACGGGATGGCCCCGGCTCGCCACCTGCAGGGCCGCCTCGCATCCCGCGAGGCCCCCTCCCACGACTTCGACGCGCCTGCCCACCGCTCTCGTCTCTCCGCCTCCGAACGAGCTACCTCTTCCTGCGAGTGCGGCGGCCGGACTTCCTCCGCGCGGCCGCCTGAGCCAGGAGCTTCACCGCTGTCTCCACGGTCAGCTCCTCGGGCGCCGTGCCCCTCCGAAGGCTCGCGTTGACCTTCCCGTCGGTCACGTAGGGGCCGTAGCGCCCGGAGAGGACCCGCAGATCACGGCCGGACTCGGGATGCGGGCCGAGCTGCCGCAGCACCGAACGACCCGGGCGCTGTTCGTTGAGACGCCGCAGCGCCTCGTCGAGACCGACGGTGAAGAGCTCGGCCGCGTTGGAGAGGCTTGCGAACTTCTTGCCACGCCGCACGAAGGGGCCGTATCGACCGAGGCCGGCGACGACCTCCTCGCCCGTCTTCGGGTCGACACCCACGGAGCGCGGGAGCGACAAGAGACGCAGGGCTTCGGCGAGCCCGACGTCCTCGATCCTCCAGTCCTTCGGGAGACTCGAACGCTTCGGCTTGCGCCCACCCTCACCGTCGCCCAGCTGCACGTACGGCCCGTAGGGACCCTCCTTCAAATGCACGGGAAGATCGGTAGCCGGGTCGCGGCCCAGCGTCATTTCCTCGGGTGCTCCGTCCAGTGCCCGCTTCCCCTTGCAGCCGGGATATCCCACGCACCCCAGAAAGCGACCGAACCGATTGAAGCGCACCTGCATCGGGCGGCCGCAGAGGTCACAGGTCTCGCCGTCGGCGGCCAGGATCGCCTTGATGATCTCTGCCGAGCGGGGCTCCCCCTGTTCGAGCTGCTCCCGGAACGGCGGGTAGAACTTGCCGAGCAGGGTCCGCCAATGCAGCTGGCCCTCCTCGACCCGGTCCAGCGCAGTCTCCATGCGGCTCGTGAAGTCCACGTCGAAGATGTTCGGAAAGACCCGAACCAGCAGCTTCGAAACGACATCGCCCAGCGGGGTCGGGCGAAAGCGGCGGTCCTCCAGCTCCACGTACGAGCGGTCCCGGATCGTCGAAACGATCTGCGCGTAGGTGGACGGGCGGCCGATTCCGAGCTTCTCGAGCTCACGCACGAGCGAGGCTTCACTGAAACGCGGAGGAGGCTGGGTGAAGTGTTGGCGCGGGTCGATGCCGTCGACCGAGGCCGAGTCTCCGACCGACAGCTCCGGCAGCGGTTCGAGGTCCTCGAGCCGCCGGTGCTCGGCGGCCTCGGTCGCCTCGAGGTAGAGACGGGTGAACCCCTGGAACTTCATGATGGAGCCCGTGGATCGGAACAGGTATCTCCTCCCGCTGGCTCCCGCCAGGGGGAAGTCCACAGCCGTCGTGTCATGGACCGCGGGCGACATCTGGCTCGCCACGAAGCGTAGCCAGATGAGCTCATAGAGAGACGCCGTGGCGCCGTCCACGAAGCGGCGGACGTGGTCGGGGTGCACGCCCACGTCCGTCGGCCGGATCGCCTCGTGCGCCTCCTGCGCCGCCTTTTGCTGCTTGCCGCCCCACAGTCGGGGGGCAGCGGGCACGTACTCGCTCCCGAACTCGCTCTTGACCCAGCGGCGAGCCTGGGCGACGGCGGTGCCCGATACCCGGGTTGAATCCGTACGCATGTAGGTGATGAGGCCTACGGAGCCGCGGCTCCCCAGCTCGATGCCCTCGTACAGCTTCTGGGCGTGTTGCATCGTGCGGCGCGCCGTGAAGCGCAACCGCTTGGCGGCCTGCTGCTGGAGCGTCGACGTCGTGAAGGGCGGGGCGGGGTTCTTCCTCCGCTCCCTTCTCCTGACCTCGCCGACCTTGAAGTCGAGAGGGGTGACGTCCTCGACCACAGCCCGGGCAGACGCTCCGTCACCGAGAGCAAAGGCCTTCGTGTCGATCCGGTGAAGCTTCGCCACGAAGGGTTGGCCCCCCTTGCGGAGTCGAGCCGTCACCGACCAGTACTCGACGGAGTCGAAGGCCGTAATCTCGTCCTCTCGCTCGCAGATCAGGCGGAGCGCGACGGTCTGGACGCGACCCGCCGAGAGGCCAGGGCGGATCGGCCTCCAAAGAAACGGGCTGACCTGGTAGCCCACGAGGCGATCGAGGATCCTGCGCGCCTGCTGGGCCTCCACCTTCTGCATGTCGAGGGGCTCGGGGCTCTCGAGGGCCTGTTGCACGGCTCCCTTCGTGATTTCCCGGAAGGTGACGCGCTGGAATCGATCCTGCTGGCTCTCCAGCCCGAGCTGATGAGCCACGTGGTAGGCGATCGCCTCCCCTTCCCGGTCGGGGTCCGTCGCGAGGATGATGCTCTCCGCGCCCTTGGCCTTTCGCTTGAGCTGGCTCAGGATCTTGCCCTTGCCGCGAACCGTGACGTACTTCGGCTCGAATCCGGCTTCCACGTCCACGCCCAGCTCTCTCTTCGGCAGGTCACGCACATGGCCGACCGAGGCCGCGACCTCGTAGTTGCTTCCAAGGTAGCGGCCGATCGTTCTCGCCTTCGCCGGTGATTCGACGATCACCAGTCTCTTCATTCTCTTCGCCGTCATCTATCCTGCGTCAGCTTCACCACGGACGATCCTCTCGATCTTCGCTGCCATCGCCGCCGGGCCGTCCACATCGGAGTCGAAAGAAACCTGAGCTCTCCCGTACGAGCTCTTTCGCCTCTTCAACAATTCGACAGCGCGAGCCGCGGGGTCGCGACCCGCGAGAAGCGGTCGGACCGGACCCTCGCTGGATGCGCGGCGAACCGCAACCCCCGGCGACACCTGCAGCCACACGCTGAGCGTGCGCTCGGGCACGGCATCCCAGCTGCCCGGCTGGGCCGGCCAGCCCCCCCCGGCCGCCAAGACAACGTGCTCCTCGGGGAGTAGCTCGCGAGCCACCTCAGCCTCGAGCGCCCGGAAGTGGGCCTCTCCCCGACGCTCGAAGATCTCCGATACCGAAGCCCCCGCACGGCCTTCCACCACGGCGTCGAAGTCGTGGAAGCGCCAGCCCAGCCGCACCGCCAACTCCCCGCCCACGGTGGTCTTTCCGCTCGCCATGAAGCCGAGCAGCAGGACCCGGAGCGGCCGCTCACCGGCCACCGTACCCGCGCTCGCTCAGGTACGTAACATACGAGTCGAAGTTCCTCCGAACCTCCGTCATCGCGTCTCCCCCGAACTTCTCGAGAAACGCGTCGGCCAGGACCAGGGCCACCATCGCTTCTCCTACGATGGCCGCCGCCGGAACCGCGCAAACATCGCTTCGCTCCACGGCCGCATCCGCCGCCGAACCGTCACGCATGTCGACGCTCGGAAGACGCTTCCTCAGCGTCGAGATCGGCTTCATCGCCGCACGCACGACAACCGGTTGTCCGTTCGTAACGCCCCCCTCCATACCTCCGGCCCGGTTGGAGGACCGACCGATCCCGCCGGCCCGGCTGGCCGCCTCGTCGGTGACGATGGCATCGTGCACCCTGGAGCCCGGACGTCTTGCGTTCTCGAATCCGGTCCCGATCTCCACGCCCTTGATCGCATGAATGGACATGACGGCGCCCGCGAGGCGCCCGTCCAGCTTGGTGTCGTGGCTCACGTAGCTGCCGAGGCCGACGGGAAGGCCCCGCGCGATCACCTCGAAGATGCCTCCGAACGTGTCACCGTCCCTCTTCGCCTGATCGATCGCCGCAATCATCTTCGCCTCGGCCTCCGGGTCCAGAGTCCGAAGGGGTGACGGATCCACGGCGGCATTCAGGGGGTCGGGCAGGACGGACGGGATCTCGGCCTCCACACCACCGATCGACGTGACGTGACTGCCGATGCGCACACCGAAGCTCGACAAGAGCGTCTTGCAGACCGCGCCGCACGCCACGCGCGCCGCCGTCTCGCGGGCGCTGGCGCGCTCCAGGATGTCGCGCGTGTCCCGCCGGTCGTACTTCAGAAGACCCACGAGATCGGCGTGTCCCGGCCTCGGCAGATAAAGGGATCTCAGAGCCTTCGGATTGCCCTCCGGATCGGGCGGCAGGGGGGACAAGGCCGTTCGCCAGTTCTTCCAGTCCCGGTTCCATATCAGCATCGAGATGGGGGATCCGAGCGTCTCTCCGAGGCGAATCCCGGAGATGAGCTCTGCGCGGTCGGACTCGATCTGCATGCGCCGCCCGCGGCCATATCCCCCCATCCGCCGCTTCAGCTCCGGATCGACATCGCGATCCATCTCAAGGGAGAGGCCCGCAGGAATCCCTTCGAGGATGGTGGTAAGGCCCCGGCCGTGGGACTCACCCGCCGTGCGGAAGGACACGCGCCTCATGTCGACGACTTCATGGAAGGCCCCTTTGGGGGAAGTGGGAGCTCGGAGCGCCGGAGCGATGGGATGCAACGATACAGGGAAACCCTGCCGAACGTCTAGCGAGGAGGCCCGGCCCTCCCCACCCGCGGGGTCGATTGCCGTTCGGCGCGGCGGCCGGCTCCGGGGCGCGCACGGCCCCGATGAGGACGGCGTCCGCCGCGACGTTCACCGACTCGCGGGGGAACGGCCGACTGCGGGAGAGGACGCTTCCTCGGTCGCTCCCGCCGGGATACTCGGCCGCATCCCCCATCGGCCCGCCCCTCCGCCCGCGGCTCGCCGCCATCGGACGCGTCGAGGTCTCGGGCGACCCTGGGGGGGCCTCGCGGAGGCAGTGCACGAGAAGCTGGGGGCGTGACCCAGAGGTCGCCCCGGTCCACCTCCGGCCCGGGCCCATCTTCTTGGGCTCGCGACGGAGCGCTATCGTTCAGGGAGCCGCCGCACCTACCTTGGGCGTCTCGCGGGCCGCGGCACCTCGAGGCCCACGACAGCTTCAGCTCGAACCCATGCGATGCCCCTTTTCGCCTCCAAACGTGAACGGCGCCTTTGGGCCTGGACTCTGGCCGTCGTGGCGACGATCTACTCCACGCTCGGCCTGGCGCGAACGGTGGCCGGATCGTGGGGCGACACCGCCTTGGGCGCGGGCCTCTTCGCCTTCTGCTGCGTGATGATCCTCGCGACCGTCTTGACGCGGGGGTTCAAGGCCCGCCCGGGTGGGGCGGAGGTCGGAGTCGCCGTGGGGATCGCGGCCGTCTATCTGCTGGTGCTGGTGCGGATGTCGAGCCCCACGGAGCGTTCCCACCTGATCGAATACGGCGTGGTCGCCCTGCTCATCCACGAAGCTCTCACCGAGCGTGTGAGCCAGGGCCGCCGAGTTCCCGCAGCGGCGCTGCTCGCGGTATCGTTGGCGATCCTGCTCGGGGTGATCGACGAGTTCATCCAGCTGTACCTACCGAGCCGCGTCTTCGACCCCGTCGACATACTGTTCAACGTCCTGGCGGCGGTGATGGCCATCGCAGCGAGCTTGACGCTGAGCTGGGCACGGAAGCGGAGGATCGGATAGCTCGCGGCCCCGGAGGCGTCGGACTCTCCCGCTAGGCGCAACGAAGGCCCACGTGCCCAACGGCGGCGGCGAGCGCCGGATGAGGTGGCCTGACCGCGTCGGGCGCGCGGGGGCGACCAAAGCGACGACTCGGAGAGTCTCCCCAAGCGTTCGCCCCCGCGGGCGGCTGCGGCAGGGGCCGCTTCGCGGATGTCCTCGCCGAGGATGACCGTGGCTTGGACCGCTGATCCTGACGGTCCCCCCGACGTGGTCCTTGATCGAGCAAGGGCGGGAGAGCTCCGCCGCCCCCCACAGCGCCTTGGCCGCGAATCCGCAGCGCCCGACAGACGCCGATCCGAGCGCCTCGCGGGGCCGCTTCCCGATGCACCCCGTGCTACGTCTGCCGGCTACCCGCCGGCCGGCGCAAGATCGTGCTCCAGCGTCAACCGGTTCTTGCCGTCCACGTATGCATACTCCATCCGGTCGGCGAACGCCTTGACCAGGTGCAGGCCCAGGCCTCCGATGGCCCGTTCGTCGACTCCCGACGACAGGTCGGGATCGGTGTCTTGCGTCGGATCGAACGGATGGCCGTTGTCGACCATCGTCAGCGCCAGGACGGCATCGGAAGCCTGCAGAGTGAACTCGACCTCCGGTTGGGCGACCTCCTGAAGGCCGTAGCTCACCGTATTCATGATCAACTCGTCGACGGCCAGGTTGATCATGAAGACCTTGTCCGGCGGGAGCTCGTTGACGTCGCCGAAGGCCTCCACCATCTGCGCCAGCCCGCGCACGGCGGACGTCTCGGGTGAGAACGAGACCCTTAACTTATGCATCGTCTAACTTATGCATCGTCGTCAGCCTATTCTCCCCCGCAAAGAGCTTGGAAACTCTAGTAGGGTTGCAGGTTCGGAACAAGGGAGCGGTGCCGCTCAGCCGGGGGAGATACCGGTCATCGCCACGGTCCGTCGAGCGCCGCGGTTCGGCCACTCCGGGCACACGATCGTCCGTCGGGCGCGACCGTGGTCGGACGTCCTGCCCATGGCGACTCGTCGGAGGTCGTGGTCCCCCCGCGGAGCGGGCTCGGAGCATCGAGGGGATCCCCCCAGCCGGCGCCGGGAGAATCTCCGCCCAAGGGGTGCCCCTTACCGTGGAGTCTCCGTGCGGCCGAGGCTCGAAGACCCGGACAGGGGCCGATCCCGGGCCCTCTTGAGGGGTATTTCCCTTTGGGTAGCAGATTCGAGAGATCGTGCGGCGAGACCGGCCCGATCCGGCCTCCGGCAACGACGCCGGGGCGAGGTCGGCCTTCTCGCCCGGACCTTCGAATCGGGCGCGAGGGCCACGGAGGTGGAGGAGCTTGAGGCTCATGCGAAACTCTAGAGTACGATCGGGGGCACGACCCGCATGGACCGGGACTTGACGACAGGCCTCTCTCGACTGAGGGAGCGGACGGTGCGGTTCGCCGAGGACGAGGTGGCGCCCCACACCCGGGACTGGGAACGCGCGGGAAGGTTCCCCAACTCCATCGTGCCGCGCCTCGGCGAGTTGAAGTTCTTGGGCATTCAGGTTCCGGAAGACTACGGAGGCGCCGGAGGATCCTACCGGTCGGGGGCCGTGATTCTGGAGGAGATTTCCAGGCACGACGCGGGTCTCGCATTGGGCATATCGGCTCACAACGGCCTCGCGGTCAACCACATCCTGGTCGCGGGAAGCGAGGAGCAACGACAGCGCTTTCTGCCTCCCTTGGTGTCGGGAGAGCAGATGGGGGCCTGGTGCCTTACGGAGCCTCTGGCGGGGACGGATGCCACGGCGCTCCGCACGGCCGCAATCCAGGACGGCGGCGACTGGATCCTGAACGGAACGAAGCAGTTCATTACGAACGGATCACGCGCCGGAACGTACGTCGTCCTCGCGACGGCAACCCCCGAGGGGGGGCGAAACCGGATCAGCGCCTTTGTCGTACCACGCGGAACCCCGGGCCTATCGGCCGATGTCCCGCTCGAAAAGATGGGGATGAGGTCGTCCGATACGGTGACCCTCCACCTGAACGACGTGCGCGTGCCCGGCTCGCAGCTGTTGGGTGAGCCCGGCCGGGCCATGCGCGACGTGAAGACGGTCTTGAAGGGCGGCCGCGTCCTGATCTCCTCGATCGCTCTGGGGCTCGCGCGGGCGGCGTTCGAAAAGAGCGTCGCCTACGCGAACCATCGCAAGACATTCGGGAAGCCGATCATCGAGCACCAACTCGTCCAGGCCAAGCTCGCCGACATGGCGGTGCAACTCGAGGCGGCGCGGGCTCTCGCCCGTCGGGGCGCCACGCTGATGGACGAGGGTCGGGCCACCTACTTCGATTCGGCCGCCACGAAGCTCTTCGCTTCGGAGACGGCGACGCGGATCTGCATGGAGGCAATCCAGCTGCACGGCGGATACGGATACCTGGCGGAGCACGGGGTGGAGCGGTACCTGAGGGATGCCAAGCTCCTTGAGATCGGTGAAGGCACGAGCGAGATCCTCCGCGTCTTGATCGCGAAGACGCTGAGGGATCCGTCGGCGCGGGCCAGCCGGACGCCGACCCCGTGATACGGATTGCGGCCGGCTCGGCATTCTGGGGGGATTGGCCCCAGGCGCTTCCGCTCCAGGTGCGGTCCGGACCGATCGACTACCTCGTGCTCGATTACCTGGCCGAGGTGACGACGGCGATCCTGGACAAGCTCCACCGCCGGGACGCCCGGGCGGGTTACGCACACGATTTCGTGACCGATCTGGGCGATCTCCTCCCCGAGATCGTGGACCGCGGGATCCGCGTGATCGCGAGTGCGGGAGGGGTGAATCCGCGGGCGTGCGCCGAGGCCTTGCTCCAGAGAGCGAAGGCGGTCGGCGCGGCCGGCCTCGCGGTGGGGGTCGTTGAGGGCTCGGACGTCCTCGATGTGCTGAGGGCCGAGGTTGGGGGCGACGGCGGAGCATGCGGCCGAATCGTGCCTCTCGATCCGGACGGTCCGGCCCTCGGCGAGGTCGCGGAGCGGCTCACGAGCGCTCACGCCTACCTGGGCGCCGACCCGATCGTCGAGGCGCTCGAACGGGGAGCGCAGGTGGTCGTGACGGGCCGCACGACCGACGCCTCCCTGGCACTGGCCGCCATCCTCCACGAGTTCGGCGTCGCTCCCGACGACTGGGACGCGCGCGGGCTCGGCACCGTGGTCGGCCACGTGCTCGAGTGCGGCGCTCAGGCATCGGGCGGGAATTTTCTGGGCGACTGGCAGAGTGTCCCGGACCCGGAGCGGATCGGGTTCCCGATCGCCGAGCTCTCCGGCCCGAACCGGGCGACCATCACGAAGCACGAGTCGCTCGGCGGCTTGGTCAGCGCCGCCACCGTGAAGGAGCAGCTCGTCTACGAGATCGGGGATCCGCGCACCTACGCCACAGCGGATTGCGTCACGGATTTCACGACGATCCGGCTCATCGAGGAGGGACCGAACCGGGTCGGGATCCGGGGCGTCCGCGCCGGGCCCGCGCCAGACAGCCTCAAGGTCACCTGCGTCTACGCGGCCGGTTGGAAGGTGACGGGCGAGCTGACGTACGCGTGGCCCCAAGCGCTTGCCAAGGCGCGAGCCGCGGGAGAGCTTGTCCGGGGGCGCACCGAAGCCCGGGTCGGGGCCGTATTCGACGAGTGGCGGATCGAGCACCCGGGTGCGGGAGCGCTCTTCGGAGGCCTCGACACCGCCGGGGGCGCACTGGCCGCGGAGCCCGACGAGGTGGTGCTCCGGGTCTCGGCCCGCTCCCACGACCGCGCCGCCTGCGACTGGCTCGGGCGCGAGCTGGTCGGTCTCGTGCTCACGGGCCCGCCGGGAGCCACCGGATATGCGGGCGGCAGGCCTCGGGCGACGCAGGTGAGCGGGGTGTGGTCGTGCCTCCTCCCCCGCGATCGGGTAGAGCCCAGGGTCCGGGTGCTGGACTGACGCGAGGAGGCCCACACTTTGACGGACCGCGTGCGCCACCGGCTCTTCCTCCTCGCCCACGGACGCTCAGGCGACAAGGGCGACACGGTGAACATCGGCGTCATCGCGCGACGCAGCCAATGGTACCCTATCCTCGCGGCCGAACTCTCGGTCGCGAGGGTGGCCGAGCACCTCCGTCCTCTGGGGATCGGCCCCGTCGAGCGCTTCGAGCTGCCGAACCTGTGGGCTCTGAACTTCGTGGTCCGGCGTGCCCTGGATGGAGGGGGGTCTCTCGGACTCCGGCTCGACGCTCAGGGCAAGACCTACGCCCAGGCCCTTCTCCGCCTGCCCCTCGAGCTGTCCGACCGAACCGCGCGCTCCGTCGCGGAGCACTGGGGGGAGCAGCTCCCGGCCGGCTGCGTACTGCCCGACCGATGAGGAGCCTCGTCCTCCGAAGGGCCGAAGGGGGAATCGTGCGGCTCACTCTGCGTCGCCCGGAGCGCAGAAACGCCCTCTCCCCCCGGCTGCTCGCCGCGCTCCAGTCCGCTCTGGACGAGGCCGCGCGGGACCCCGGAACGCGCGTGCTCTGCCTGGGGGCTGCGGGTCAGGGGTTCTGCGCCGGGATCGACCTGAGGGAGGTGGATCTGACCCGACCCAGGGAAGCGCGCACACTGGCCGAGGCCCTGGGCGGCGTCTACCAGACGCTCCTCACCTTCCCCGTGCCGGTTCTCTGCGCCGTCGGGGGGGCCGCCGTCGGGGGAGGCGTGGGCCTGGCTGCCGCGGCCGACGTGACCTGGGCGGGTCGGCGCGCGAGCTTTCAGCTTCCCGAAGCCCGGATCGGGCTCGTACCGGCGCTCGTCTCTGTCGTGCTCACGCGGAGGATCGCTCCCAAGGCGCTTTCCGCCATGGCGTTGGGAGGCAGCGTGTTCGGCCCGTCCCGCGCGCTCGCGGCCGGCCTCGTCGACGTCCTGGCCGAAGGCGATGGCGGAGCGGAGATGGAGCGGTTCGCCCGGGAGCTCCTTCACCATCGCTCCGCCGTGGCCCTCCGGCGCACGAAGGCGTTCCTCGACCGGCGGCTTCCGACCGAGCTGGACAAGGAGATCGAGGCGGCCAAGGGGGAGTTCCGGCAGGCGGTGCGAACCGAGGATGCGCGCCGGGGCCTGGAGGCTTTTCGTCGGAAGGAGGCGGTCCGTTGGAGCGAGACATGACCGGGGTGCGTGAAGCCGTCCGCCGGCTCGAGGCGCTCCACGCGGAGTACTCGCGTGCGGGCCCCGCTCAAGCCATCGCAAAGCAGCACGCACGCAACAAGCTCACGGTCCACGAACGCCTGGACCTCCTCTTCGATCCCGATACGCCGCGCTTCGAGATCGCCACGTTCGCGGCCATGGGCTGCTACGAGGAGCACGGGGAGATCCGCTCCGCCGGGGTCCGCGTCGTCATCGGCACGGTGAGCGGACGTCTCTGCCTCGCCATCGCAAACGACTCGATGGTCAAGAGCGGCACATGGTTCCCCCTGACGATCAAGAAGATCCTGCGGGGACAGGAGATCGCCCTCGAGAACGGGCTTCCGCTCGTCTACCTCGTCGACTCGGGCGGGCTCTTTCTCCCGCTCCAGGACGGAAGCTTCCCCGACCGCGACCACGCCGGACGCATCTTCTACAACAACGCGCGGCTCTCCGCGATGGGGGTTCCCCAGATCGCCGCCGTCCTAGGGCCGTGCGTGGCGGGCGGAGCCTACCTCCCCGCCCTCTGCGACGAGCTGCTCATGGTCAAGGGGAGCGGAGGCATCTTCCTCGCCGCTCCGCACCTCGTGAAGGCCGCCATCGGGCAAGTGCAGGACATGCAGGAGCTGGGCGGCTCATACACGCACAGCCGGCTCAGCGGGATGGCGGACTATGAGGACGAGGACGAAGCAGCCTGCCTCGCCCGGGTGCGCCGACTCGCCGCCAGCTGGCCCGAGCCGCCAGCCACGCGCTACCCGGTCCGGGCCGCCCGGGAGCCCGAGTGCGATCCCGAGGCACTCCTCTCCGTCGTGCCGGCCGACCGGACCAGGGCGTACGACACCAGGCTGCTTCTCCGCTCGATCATCGACGCCGGAAGCTGGGAGGAATACAAGGCGCTCTACGGCGGCTCGCTGCTCACCGGCACGGCGCGGCTGAACGGCCGCGTCGTCGGGATCGTCGCCAACCAGCGCGCGACCTCCCGGACGGCGCAGGGCGAGGTGCACGTCGGAGGCGTCATCTACGGCGACGCGGCCGCCAAGGCCGCTCGCTTCGTCGTCAACTGCAACCAGAAGGGCCTCCCGCTCCTGTTCTTCCAAGACGTGACCGGGTTCATGGTCGGCAAGCGGGCCGAGCAGAGCGGAATCATCCGGAACGGCGCGAAGCTCGTAAACGCGGTCGCGAACTCGAGGGTGCCGAAGCTCACCGTCGTCGTCGGAAACAGCTATGGCGCGGGGAACTACGCTCTCTGCGGCCGGGCCTACGGCCCGCGTTTCCTTCTCGCCTGGCCGACCGCCTCGATCGCCGTGATGGCCGGGGATCACGCGGCCGAGACCATGCTCGCCATCGAAGAGTCCAAGGCCGGCGGCACGTTGACCGAAGAAGACGCGGCCGAGATCCTGGCCCGTGTGCGCAGGCGGTACGAACAGACGGTGTCCCCCTACCACGCGGCCGCGAATCTGTGGGTGGATGCCCTCATCGATCCGCGCCACACCCGGGAAACGCTCGATCTCCTCCTCCAGGTAGCATGCCGCCACGATCCGGAGGAGGGATTCAAGTTGGGGGTGTTCCAGGTGTGAATGACCCGCGCGCGGCCGTGACGAACTCCGACGTAGGGCACGGTTGGGGGGTTACGGGCTCGTGTACCTGAAATCGACCACACCCATCCCCTTCATCTGAGTTCCGGGCATGTATTGCCAGGCGTCAGTTGGAAGGGTGTGGCCCTGCGGTTCCGCTTTGAAGCCGGGAAACAAGGCCGATAGCGAGAGGTCGGTGATCACCTCCGTGCGGAAATCCCCGCTCCAGTTCATGACGTCGTGCCTGGCCACCACCACCTCGACCAGGTTCGCCGCCCAGTTTGCCACGCCTACAATATGCCCAAGCTCGTGCATCGCGATCCACCGCCATCCGACATGGCTCTGGCCGCGGACATCCCTGCGGAACCGCGCCGGGCTCACATGGATTATGCCGGTCAGCACCGGCACGAGGACGCCGCCGTGCTGCCATGTATCGTAGAAGCAGGGAGGCCCGCCTGCCCCGAGCTCGTGGCTGTCTCCGGGGTCCGCGTCCACCTCGATGACGACGTGCAGTTCCAGCCCGGCCTGGATCGTGTCGCCCGGCATCCAGTCGAGACGCCGGTGTTTGCACCAAAAGTCCCACCGGCGCGGTGTACCGCCTGGCGGAATCACATGCGGTGCGGGCGCGGGCGTCGGCGCCGGAATCTGCGCCCACTCCGCGATCCCGGCGCGCATCCCCGCAGCCATGTCCACCTGGAGGCTCGCCACCGTGTGGACCGAGGGAGGCGGGCGGACCGTTGGACGATTCCCACGAACAGGCGCCGCAGGCCCGGGCGGTCGCGATGCCGCCGTGATCGGGGCGATCCTGCGCATCGGCGCGAGCCTCGACCTTGACACCGTGCTGCGTGAGGTCGTGGACAGCGCCCGCGAGCTCACCGGGGCCCGCCACGGCGCGCTCACGATCGGCGGCGAGGGGAGCCGACCCGACCGGTTTCTCACCTCCGGGCTGACGCCGGAGGAACACGGAGCGCTGGCCGCGTGGCCCGACGGTCCGCGGCTGTTCGAGCACCTCCGGGACCTGCCGCAGCCGTTGAGAGTCAGTGGCTTCTCCGGCTACGTCCGGTCGCTCGGATTGAGCTCCGCCCCCGATTCCGTGCAGGATTCTGCAGGGCGCGCCGATCCGTCACCGGGGCGTGCACGTGGGCAGCCTCTTCCTCACCGAGACGGAAGGAGGGCGGGAGTTCACGACCGAGGACGAGGAGGTGCTTGTGCTGTTCGCGCAGCAGGCGGCGGCCATCGTCCACGCCCGCCCGCACCGCGACGAGCGGCGCGTCCGGGCCGACCTGGAGGCGCTGGTCGAGACCTCGCCGATCGGGGTCGTGGTGTTCGATGCCTCGACCGGTGCGGCGCCGTCCTTTCAACCGGGAGGCGAAGCGCATCGTGGCCAGGCTGCGCACACCCGGCCGCCCGATCGAGCGGTTGGCGGAGGAGGTGACCTTGCCGGAGGGGCGACGGGCGCGAGGCCACGCTCGCCGATCTCCGCAGCGCCGAGCGGGTGCGGGCCGAGGAGGTCGAGCTCTCGGTGCCCGACGGGCGCAGCGTCCGGACGCTGCTCGATGCGACCCCGATCCGCTCGCCGGAGGGCGCGGTCGAGACGGTGGTGGTGACGATCCAGGACCTGGCCCCGTTCGAGGCTCTGGAGCGCTCGCGGGCGGAGTTCCTGGGTCTGGTGAGCCACGAGCTCAGGGCTCCGCTCGCCGCCATCAAGGGCTCGGCCGCGACGGCGCTGGGAGGTTCGCGCGACCCCGACCGGGCGGAGCTGCGCCAGTTCCTGCGCATCGTCGAGGAGCAAGCCGACCGCATGGACGGGCTGATCGCCGATCTGATGGACGCGGGGCGCATCGGCGCGGCCACGCTGCCGGTGGACGTTGCGCCCGAGGAGGTCGGCGCTCTCGTGGAGCGGGCGCGCACGGCGTTCGCGGGCGGGGGCGGGAGGCATGCCGTCGTCGTCGACCTGCCGGCGGACCTTCCCCAGGTGATGGCCGACGGGCGGCACATCGTGCAGGTGCTCGACAACCTGCTTGCCAACGCCGCACGTCACTCGCCGGAGACGTCGCCGATCCGGGTGGCGGCGGCGCGCGAAAGCGGGCATGTCGCGGTCTCGGTCTCCGACGAGGGGGAGGGCGTAGCGGCGGAGGCGCTGCCCCACCTGTTCAGCCGGCACACGGGCGCCGATCCCCGGAGCCGGGGCTCCGGCCTGGGGCTCGTCATCTGCAAGGGGCTGGTGGAGGCGCACGGCGGGCGCATCCGGGCCGAGAGCGACGGGCCGGGGCGGGGGCGCGCGCGTGGTGTTCACGCTGCCGGCGGCGGAAGCGGAGCCAGGTGCCTCGGGGAGTGGCCCCCCGCCGTCGCGCCCGGATCGGAAGCACACACCGATCCTCGTGGTGGACGACGATCCCAACTCGCTGCGGCAGGTGCGCGGCGCGCTCGCGGCGGCGGGCTACGCCCCGGTCGTCACCGCCGAGCCGGGCGAGGTGGCCCGCCTGGTCAAGACCCGACGGCCCCGCCTGGTCCTGCTGGACCTCGTGCTGCCCGGCACCGACGGCATCGAGCTGATGGAGACGCTTCCGGCGCTCGCCGGCCTGCCCGTGATCCTCGTCTCCGCCTACGGGCGCGGCGACACCGTCGCAAGGGCGCTGGAGGCCGGCGCCGCCGACTACATCGTCAAGCCGTTCTCGCCGGCCGAACTCGTGGCGCGCGTCAAGCTGGCGCTACGCAGGCAAACCGGGCCCGGCCGCGAGCCCTTCGTGCTCCGCGACCGCATGCCGGCAGGGCCCCCGTAGACGGGCGTCCGAGGACCGACCTGCATCTCATTCCGAGGGCCGCATCAAACGTGTATGGCCGCTATGGACGCCCCGGGCATGCAGGCGTCCCCAGGCATCCTCCAAAGTCCTTGCCAGCCAGAAGCAGAGCCTCATGTGCTGTGCGACTCGGCAGCTGGAAGACGGCCACGACCTTCCTTCAGTGCTACCGGAGGGCCGACGAGGACCGGCTTCGGAAGGCGCTCGCGAGCCGCCGCACCCGATCCCCTTTTTTCGGAAGTCAATTGGCGGACACCCTGACCACGAATCCCGTAACTCCAACGTTCACAAAAGGATGTCAATACGTGACCTCCCGCCTTTAAGGGTACGCCGTCCGCCTGGCACACCAGCCGCCAACGTGATGGCGCGGTTCATCGCGCCATAAGGAACCGAGGACGGAACGAGGGCCTGGA
>CAZNEI010000021.1:33155-41299 GCA_964572045.1 uncultured Gemmatimonadaceae bacterium | reverse complement strand
CACCCTCTCGTTGCTGAGCCGGCAGGTTTCAGACTGTGTCCGACGTGAGATCGTGTTCCAGCGTCAACCGATTCTCTCCGTCCACGTAATCGTATTTCATGCGACTGGCGAACGCCTTGACCAGATGCAGCCCCAGGCCTCCAATCGGCCGCTCATCAACCCCCGACGACAGGTCGGGGTTCGTGTCTTCGGTCGGATCGAAGGGTTTGCCGTTGTCGGCCATATTCAGCACCAGAACGCCATTGCTGACTTGCAGAGCGACTTCGATCCTCGGTTGCGTGACGCCGACAAGACCGTAACTCACGGTGTTGGTGATCAATTCCTCGACGGCCAAGTTGATCATGTAGATCTTCTGTGGGGGCAGTTCGTTGGCGTCGCCGAAGTCCTCTATCATCTGCGCCAGGCCCCGGACGGCGGACAACCTAGGCAACAGCGAAACGTGGAGTTCACCGCTCATCACCCATGACCCTTTCCTTGGAAGGAGCTGCGCAACTTTAGCAACGGCCCGGCTTCGGGGCAAGGCTTGGAGCCACGCCGCGCGTGTCCCGATTTCGAGGCATCTCACCGGCCCCGTGCGAACGGTTCGCGGTGCCGTGCGAATCCGTGTTTGTGGCGCCTTCTTGCATCCTTGCAAAGTCTCCTCGAAGGGCGAGTTAAGGTGTCGCGGAAGGGCAACCCGTGCAGAGTACCTGCGAAGCGCTGCGCCCCGAAGCGCGAGCTCGCGTTCAGCGGCCGGGAGGTTCCCACGAAACGGTCGGCCCGTGCGTCGGGAGCCACGCTTTCCCGCCCGGCTGATGCCGTGCGTCGCGGAGCGCGTCTGACGACGGGAGTCGCTGCCGGAGCGTGCGAGTGATGCCCCCTGACGACCGACCACGGGGGACCGAGTCCGCCCGAAGTACCGTGAGGTGGCGTGTCGGGGATCAGTAATGACGGCGGAGCACCAGGCAAGTCATGTCGTCGGCGGCCGGAGTGCCACGGGAATACGTGCCGATCACGTCCCAAACGTGGCCCACGATCTCTTCGGGCGAACGCGCTGATGCACCCTCGAGCGTCGCCTCGAGCCGTTCCTTCCCGAACAACTCGCCGCTGAGGTTCACCTGGTCGGTGAGCCCGTCCGTGTAAAGGAAGAGGGAGTCGCCCGGACGCAGTTCTTCCCGTCGGCTCTCGTACTCGAAGTCGTCGAGCACGCCTATCGCCACTCCGCCAGTCATCGGAAGAGTTCGGCGGGAGTCGTCGATGCCCACGACATAGGCGGGCTCGTGGCCAGCGCAGACGTATTCCATGATGCCTCGATTGAGGTCGACGATGGCCAGCATGCCGGTCACGAAGAGCCCCATCGGATTCTCGCCGCAGAGCCGACGATTGGCTTCCGTGGCGATAGCTCGGACATCGGCGACCTGGCCCTTGGCCGCAGCTGCGTTGATCACACCTTGCGACGCTGCCATGAACAGCGCTGCTGCCACGCCTTTGCCGGAGACGTCACACACGCTGACGAACAGCTGGCCTTCGGCCGCCTCGAACACGTCAACGAAGTCGCCTCCCACTTGCAGCGCCGGGGTCATCCGAGCGTAGGCCCCGAAACCGGCCAAGTGCACGTTCCCCTCATGGACGAGCGCAGCCTGTACCGCTCTGGCCATCTCCAGGTCCTGCTCCAGAGCCTTTTGGGCGAGGCGGAGGCTGCGGTTACTCTTCTGCAGCTCCTCGGTCCGTGCTGCGACCATCATTTCAAGCTGCTCTTCTCGGTCGAAGACCTGTACCGTCATGGCGTCGAAGACCCGCGCCAAGCCCCCCAGCTCGTCGGTCCGCTCGATCACGGGCTCGATCAGGCTTTCGTCCGGCCGCTTGCCCATCTCCACATGGCGTGCCGCTGTGGCGATGGCCTCGATCGGCCGTGTGAGCCACCGCGTCCCCCAGAGGGCAACGGCGGCTGTAAGACCCAGGAGAAGGAGGGAGATCAGCGTGTTGTTCCGCGCCTCGGTCCCAACCGTGGCGGCGATCTCGTCCAAGCTGACGGCGAGGCCCAGACCTCCGATCGGGATGCCTCCAGTGTTGATGATGGGGGAAGCGACCCAGATGCCGCGCTCGTCCGGGGCGAGCAGGCTCAGGCTGGCCTCGCTGACCACCTGACCCTGGGCCATGGCCTGCTCCACGATCGACTCGGCCCGGTCTGAGTAGATGCTTGCGGCGTCCACCGTTTCGGGGCCCAGCTGTCCCGCCCTCGGTGCCGACGCAGCGAGTTCACGGTTGAGATTGACGACCCAGAGCGCCTCCAGGTTCCGGGATCGGACCAATAGGTCCGCCTCCCGCTGGTACACGGCGTAGAGGAGGTTCCCGGCGCTGCCCTCAATGGGTACACCGATCTGCACGACACGCGGCGAGCCGGCGCCCGCAACCGCCACGTACTTGTAGACTTCTCCGTCCGAGGCGCGCGGGGCAGTCGCAAGCTCAAGGCTACGCTCCACACCCTCCAGTAGCGGCGCGATCTCCTGCATCTGCAGGTCCGCGTCGCTCTCCAGCGGTTGAGGCAGGTTGGAGTAGGCGACAGAGCCGTCCGGATCAAGGATGTGGATTTCCCCTATGACCGTCACTCCGACGATACGCCGAAGCCGGTTGGTGATCTCCTCGGCCGACCAGCCGGCCTCTTCGGCCGCAGCCACGAAGTGACCCGTGATGTTCGCCTGGACCAGCATGTGCTGGCCAATGATCCCCTCGACGACGGCGGAAACGTCAGCCCGCTCCGAAGCGTAGACGTTGGTCAGAATCTCCTGCTCACCGAATTCGAGCGCATTGCCGATCTGCACGATCCGTTGTTGATCGACGCCTCCGACTCCGACGTACTTGTAGACCTGCTGATCGATCTCGCGCACCTGCGCTGGCTGCGTGATGACATCGTCGTCATTGTCGATATCCGATTCGAGCAGCACGTAGAACTTCGACGCCTGCGGCTGCACGGCCGGATCGGGGCTGAATTGGAAGGGCACGAGCCCGCCGTTCTCGTCCCGGACGTTGGTGAGATAGGAGAAGGCGACCGTGTCGGTGATCCAGAATTCGTCCAGTACCGTGTTCGCCACGATCGCGTCAAGGGTCTCGATGATGCGCCCCGGATCCTGTCCGGCTGCCTCCGCTGCGGCCACGAGGTGTGCCGCGATACGGGCCTGTGCGATCATCTGGTCGTCCAGCGTCGCGTCGAGCGTGCGAGCCACGTTGGCCAGTGAGATTTCGCCCATGTCGGCGAAGCTCGCCGCCAGGAGCTCGGATAGATGGATGGCGGCCGCCTCCGCCTCGTCGCGCAGGGCGATCGCGGAGTTGTAGAGCATCGTGGCCGAGGTCGCGGTGATCGTGAGGGTGAGCAGCGCCGCGAGTGCGAGGAAGCCCCGGGCCGCAAGGCTCAATCCCTTCCTTGTCGGTCGGATCTCGGCGCTCGGCACCTCCTGTGCGTCCGTCACGACTTCATCCATTTTGTTAGTCCTCCTGCGCGGCGCGGCGCCGAGGCGTTACAAACGCCACATGACCCACAACTGCGGGACGTTGTCGTCATTGTCCAAACCCAGCTTGTTCCACCAGTACTGGTACTCGACGCCGAGAAACAGTTGGTTGGCACTGCCCGTGAGTGCTTTCCCGAGGTCCCAACCCAACTGCGGCTGTGCGAGGATCCACCCCTTTCCGTCATCGCCGAACTCGTTGGTCGTTCCGCCGATGTACTCCATGTGGCCCGTGAACCAGAACGATTGGTCGCCGAGATCGAAGGCGGCACCCCAACTGACGTCCACCATGAAGCTGTCGTCAGTGCGAGGCGCACCGCCCTGAGCCGCACCGCTGCTGTCGTCAATAAAGGCCGTGAAGTCAGTGTTGAAGAACACGAAGCCGGGGACACTCCAGGAGAGTCGCACACCGGGAAGCCACTTGAAGACATTGGCGTCGCCGTCGAAGTTGATGCCCCCGATAAGCGCGATATCCCGTATCGCCCCGCCGCCGACCGTTCGGTCCGCCAGCTTGCCGAAGCTCAGGGTGGGATACCACTCCCCGTAGAACTCCATGTCGTTGAATCCGTCCGAAACGCGATCCTCGAGAAAATCGATAAAGAAAAAGCTGTCGCCGAGCGACCAGCTCGATGCCTGCTGGAAAGTCAGGATGTGCGTGTAGCGTCCCGCCCCGTCAAAAGGGTTGGTGAGCTTTCCGTACTGGTAGTGAAACTCCGTCTGTGCGGTCGTCTTGGCGGGTGCGGCCATAAGGACTGCCAGGACCGCAAGCCAGTTCCGAAGAGACCCGATGCGCGCAGTATTCGTCATTTCGAAATGAAGTCCTTGAGGGTGGATAGGTCGTTAGTGCCGACTTCGCATACAAGGAATAGGCGTGACCGTGCTACCGTTCGGGAACTCCGGGCGGGCCCGGACCGGGTCGCGGTCACCGGCCGCCCTGAGAGCCGCCCGCCGTCGGGGCAGTCGATTAATCGGGCGTTCTGTGGTCTGGCGTCCTCAGAGTCTTGGCTAAGCCTAGAATAATCTTGCCAACGGGCCCATAGGGCAAGGGAAAAAAGACGCTCCGAACGCGATCCAAACGCCAGAGCCGCCGTAAATCCGGGCGAGACGCCCTTCGAGACTCGTCGGGGCGAGGCCCGCCGCCGCCGGGCGAGCTTGACCGAGGATGTTCTCCGACCGGATGCGATCCCACCCGTCCCTCGAGGTCTCCTGTCTTGTGACCGCCCGGCGGATCGATAGCGGGCAGCGCATCCGAGAGGCTCCGCATGAGCTCCCCGCACCTTCAGTCGGTGCGCCGCATCGAACGCATTGCCTCTAGGAGACGGATGAGCACCCTGGACCGCGGCAGTGCCCCGTCCTCCTCGAGGAGTATCTGGCGGTCGGTGGGCTGCAAGGGAAGGAACTGCGTGAAGATGTTGATGGCATCCTCGTCGGAGAGTTCGGCGGAGGGCGGTTGCGCGTTCGGGGCTACCGACATGACGAGCTCCTCAAGGTGACGGCGCTGCTCTCCGAGGAGCTCACGGTCCTCAGGGGGGAGCACGTCGGGGATCGCGTCTACGTACGCGATGCGATAGGGGCGGCTGTCGTCCTCGCCCACGATGCGGAACCTCGTGATGCCGCGCAGCACGATCACGTACCGGCCGTCCGGAAGCCGCTCCGCGCTCTCGATTCGCCCGGCTCCTCCGATGGCATAGACCGGCGGCCTTCCCTCGTACTCGGCTTCGTAGCCGGGTCGAAGCATGACCATGCCGATCAGCCGGTCGCCGTCCAAGGCATCCGCCACCATGCGTCGGTACCGCGGCTCGAAGATATGCAGGGGCAGCGTGATGTTGGGGAGGAGGGCGACATCGGGAAGGGGAAAGAGGGGGATCGTCGCCGGAAGCTCTGGGGCGCCACCGGCTGACTGGGCGCGGCCGTAGGCTGGCGCGATCATGAGCACAAGCGCGGCAAAGCAGGTCGTGAGCCTCATCCTAGTCGGCGATGTGATCCGATCCACGAAGCGCATCCCCGGCTGCACGAGCCGCATTCGTGCTCGAAGGCTCCAATTCAAAGAGCAATATGGAGATCGGAGCCGCGAAGGGCCAGGAGAGGACTCCCTGCGAAACTCTTCGATCCCAAGGAAGGCGGGGGGCTCCCGCCAACCGGCCCGTCCGAAACCCCGCTGCCCGCCCCGACCCTCTCGATCGGTGCTTCGGTTTGCGCCGACCGGACCCAAGTGCTTCGGCGACGCCATCCTTTGGCTGCCGAGCGGGCGGGCGATGGGCTCGCCGCGACGCTGGCTGAACCCCCGGCCGCGTGCTACCATGACGGCTGCCTAGGGTCGATCCAGGGATGGCGGCCCGTGGCGGGCCTCCCCTCCTCGGGCGGCCGGTCGTCGGGTGTGCAGCTTCTCGCAGTGAGGAAACCATGTCTGCTTCATTCCGTACGCTCTCTCGGCAGGCGGTTGGCGCGGCATTTGTGCTCGCCGGGCTTCTGGCAACGCCAGTGCTCGGACGTGCACAGGATCGTGGAAACCCACACGGAGAGTGGCGCTACCAGAGCGCGGACTCCTGGGGAACCCGCTACTCGCCAGCGAACGAGATAGGCGCTGCCAACGTGGGCGACCTGGAAGTCGCCTGGATCTGGCGTGCCGACAACTTCGGTCCCGAGGTGGACTACCAGATGAAGTCTACGCCGACGTACGTGGACGGCATCCTCTACACCGTGGCTGGCCAGCGCCGCACGGTGGCCGCCATCGACCCTGGGACGGGGGAGACGCTCTGGACGTATCGAGAGCCGCACACCACTCGGTGGGAGCGGTCGATGAGGCAGAACTACGGAAAGGGTGTCGCCTACGCCGAAATCGACGGTCGCGGCGTGATCTACTATACGTCGCCAGCCTATTTCCTTCACGCGTTGGACGCCAAGACCGGTCGGCCACTCGAGGGGTTCGGCATGCCCGTGCCGCTCGAGGGGTTCGGGGAGGCCGGCGCCGTGGATATGATCCCTGACCTCGTCGCCGACTGGGGGCCGTGGCAGAGTCTGGACGAGCCGTACGATCCGGACTACGGAATCCCCCGGGAGCTCGGGTTCATCACCACCTCCTCGCCGCCGATCGTGGTGGACGACGTGGTCGTCGTGGGGAACTCCGCGGAGCAGGGCTACAACCAGACTCGTGTCGAGAACGTGCCGGGAGACATTCTCGCCTACGACGCAAGGACCGGGGACTTCAAGTGGAAGTTCCACGTCATCCCGAGGCCGGGAGAAGCCGGCCACGAGACGTGGCTCAACGATGCCTGGCAGTGGACCGGGGACGTGTCGTCGTGGGCGCCCATGTCGGCGGATCGCGAGCGGGGGATCGTCTACATCCCGACCAATCCTCCGACCATCGACTACTTTGGGGGTTTCCGGCCGGGGAATAATCTATTCGGCACGAGCGTCATCGCGCTGGACGTCGAGACTGGGGAGAGAGTCTGGCACTTCCAGACCGTTCACAACGACCAGTGGAACTACGACCTCCCGAACGTCCCCATCATCGCGGATCTCGAGGTGAGCGGGGCACAGGTTCCGGCGGTGATCCAGACCACGAAGACCGGACTCATCTTCGCCTTCAATCGGGAGACGGGTGAGCCGATTTGGCCGATCGAAGAAGTGCCCGTGCCTCAGACCGAACTCCCCGGGAACTGGACCGCACCGACCCAGCCGATTCCCACCTGGCCCGAGCCCTTCGAGCCCCTCGGCCTTCCCGAGGAGGACGTGATCGACTTCACACCCGAGCTCCGGGCCGAGGCCTTGGAGATCATGAGCCAGTACCGGGTCGGGGGCCCGTTCTTGCCCCGGCTCCAGGTGGATCACAACACCGGCGTTGAGGACAACATCCGCTGTTACGGCGGCCTCAACATTACTAATCCGGCGACGATGGACCCGACGACCGGCATCATGTATGTGCCATCCTCGCGCCGCTGCAGCGGGGGCTTTGTGATCCCCGGCCACCAGGCGGACGAGCCGGACAACCCGAAGACGACCGGTAGCACGATCTCGGAGTGGGTCGCGGGCCCGGGAGGAGGGATGCCGCGGGTGCAGGGGCTTCCGATCTGGAAGCCGCCTTACACACGTCTCTCGGCCTATGACATGAACACGGGCGAGCGGATCTGGTGGATTCCGATCGGAGACACCCCGGACCCGGTGAAGGACCACCCGGCCCTCCAGGGAATCGACCTCTCGAGGACCGGTGGAGGAGGAAGCTCCATCCAAATGGTCGCGGGCGACCTCCTCTATGCCACCGAGGGTTCCAGCGGACCCCCGGTGCTCAACGCCTACGACAAACGCACCGGGGAGTTCGTTGCAGAGGTGGAACTGCCGTCGCCGGGCCAGTACGGGATGATGACCTATATGCACGAGGGACGGCAGCACATTGTGGTTCAGGTTGGACAGCCCGGTCGCTTGGTGGCGCTCCGACTGCCAGAGTCGGACTAGGCGAGGGGGCCCCCGCTCGGTGGCCCATGTAGGCTCTCCACCTCGACGAGTGGCCCTCTAGGAGCCTTGGGGTCCCTGCCGACGAAGGGCACCCTTGTCCGAGACGGCGGTCAGAAGACATTCGCTTCGACAGCCACGCCTTCAGCGAAGCGGTCGTGGCGGAACGGTCTCATGTCCAGGGTGTGTGCGTCTCCGTCGGCGATGAACTCC
>CAZNEI010000021.1:0-33145 GCA_964572045.1 uncultured Gemmatimonadaceae bacterium | reverse complement strand
GTCGCGGGCGCGTGCATGATCCCGTGCCCGGAGAAGCCGCAGGCGTCAATCCAGGCCGAGTCCCCCGGATTCGGGCAGATGACAGGGCTATTGTCGGGAGACACGGCGTAGTACCCCCACCAGCTCCCCCTCCGGTCGACCCCCAGGTCCTCCCACCACGGATAGCGTTCGACCCCGGTGATCAGGACGCGCTCCAGCCAGCCCCAATCCATCCCCTCGGTGAATCCGAATGCCTGATCGAGGTCGTCGCGTCCGAAGAGGATGCGGTTCCCCTCGCTTCGAAGATAGACGCCTGTCGCCAGGTCGATCGTGAGCGGGTAGGTGCGCCCGTCTTCGATCGGTGCGCTGAGGAAGATCTGGATGCGCTTGGGCCCGACGGGCACCTTGAGGCCGGCGAGCTGGCCCACGTGCGCCGACCACGCGCCCGCGGCATTCACGACGTGCCCCGAGTGGACAGCCATGTCGCCGCTCCGGACGACCCATCCGTCTTCGAGGCGCTCGATCCCTGTCACCGGCGAGCGTAGTCGGTAGGTAACGCCCAGCTGCTTCCCCATCGAGACCCAGGCGTAGGTCGCCGCGTGCGGATCGATCACCCCGTCCCACGGACCGTAGGTTGCTCCCGCGAGTCCTTCGGTCGCGAAGCTCACGTACCGCCGGGCGTCGTCGGGACTCAGGACCTCGACCGGGGCGCCCAAGCCTCTCTGCAGCTCGACCGCCTGAAGATGCGCCTCCCACCTTCCTTGAGGCACCAGGAGGAGATACCCGATGTCTTGATATCCGACATCATGCCCGTAGCGCTCGACAAACTGACGGTAGATCGGCAGCGAGTACATCGACATCCGGATGTTGGCCTCGGTCGTGAACTGCACCCTTACGCCAGCGGCGCTCTTTCCGGTCGAGCCCATGGCGGGAGCCGAGTCTTTTTCGAGGACGATCACGCGTAGCCCGCGAGACGCGAGGTGCCACGCCGAGGAGGCGCCGACGATGCCGGCGCCGATGACGACGACGTCGGTGGTAGTCTTGCTCAAGTTGGTCGGAGTGCCTTTCTCCCTGTTCGCCCAAGCACCGGTGGGCCGGTGCCGGGCCGCGGATCGACGATGTCGGGCGTGCCCTAGTCCTCCCGCTCTGGTCTCGGGGAGTCGGCGGGCGGAATCATACAGCTCTCAACATGCCGCTGGAGGAAGGGACGCCACAAGCATCGTGCCGACCCTTGCGGTCCGGCCACCGGCCCGTCCGACCCTGGGCGCCAGAGCACGGGCGAAGGTCACTCCCGCTCAAGAGGCACAATACGCCGGCGGACCGGCCCCGGGGCTGCAGCGACCCTCACCCTGGAGCGTGGGGGGCCGCCACCGAGCTCTCGTCGCCTTTGCGTTTCCGGCGATCTGGGACGACGTTGGCAGTCGGTCCTCGCGCCAATCGTCCGAAGAAAACCGCTGTGATCATGATTCGATCGAACCCGCCGAGCCTCGGCATCGCCCTCGCCGTGCTCTTCGCACAAGGCTGTCCGATGGCTGAATGGCCTGAGCCGGAGCCCGTGGACCCGGAGTCCTTTGGGAGTGAGCACGACGAGTGGCGGACGAACCGGCGTAACCGCTTGGTGAGCCCGTCCGGGGGCTCGGTTCTGTGGAACGGCCTGTGGGAACTACCTGAGGGGGCCACGTCGTTCGGATCCGATCCGGAGCTGGGGATCGTCCTGCCGCCGGAGGACTCGCCACCCCTGGCCGGCACGCTCCACAGGTCCGGCCAGGAGATTCGGCTCGAACCTCGCTCCGACGACCTCCAGCACGTCGCGGAGGCTGGGGAGGATGGGGAGGAGAGCATCGTCACCCTCACCGAGGAGATGGCTCTCCACAGCGACCGGACGGACTCCACCACCATACTCAGGCTGGGCTCGTTGGGGATGCGCATCCATGGAGAACCCGGCACGGATCGACTATGGCTCCGTACGTGGGACCGGGATCATCCGAAGAGGGAGTCCTTTCAGCTCCCGGAGTACTTTCCCGTGGACCCTGCGTGGCGTGTCAAAGCGCGCTTCGAGCCCTATTCCGAGCCCCGGCCCCTGCCGCTCTGGGACGTCGTCAACGGGACGATCGAGTACGAGACACCGGGGGAGCTGGTCTTCCGACGGAACGCCCGGGAGCATCGCCTGATCGCCGTAGCCGGCCCGGAGGCTTCGCGGTACTTCATCCTGATGTGGGATTCGACTGCCACGTCTTCCACCTATCAGGGAGGCCGGTATCTGGGCGCGCCACTCGCCGGCGAGGACGGCTGGACGACGATCGACTTCAATCGCGCCTACAACCCCCCCTGCGTCTTCACGGCGTTTTCCACCTGCGCGCTGCCACCTAGTGAGAATCGGCTGGCGCTCACTGTGCCGGCTGGCGAGAAGAGACCCTCGGACTCGCAGTATTGAAGGCTCGCGGCCCCCTCTCCGCTGCCCGGCTCGCCCCAGAACGGGACACGGCCTAAGATGAAGGGGGCTGCGCACGGGGTCATCGAAGCCCGAGTTCTCGTTCCGTCGGATGGCGCGGGTGCGGTGGCCGATTCGCTGAGGTGGACGGTCCGCAGGACGTTGCGGGGGTCTGAAATGAGGGGTCGGATCCTATTCTCCAACGGGGCCAAGGCCTCGCCGGCGCTAGCGGAATGCCCCGAGCCGGCGGTTGTCCGCATTCAGCACTCTCCCTTTCGCTTGGGGCCCAGCGGCAGCGCGCTCGGTGTGCCCCAAGAAGCCTGGACCGGGTCGGAGCCGCACGGCCCCCCCCATCCAACGGGGCCCCGGCGGTCGGTTTGTCCGCACCCACTGGAGACGACTCGTGGGATGCTTCCCGCACGGCCCTTCGCGCCCCGACGCCCCTCGTTGCCCGCGCGGATTGCCCCGAGCCTTCGTATCTTCGGAGGAAGAGGCCGCGCGTAACGGGCGCCCGGGGATCACCGGCCTGGAGTGGGCTCATCGTCACCGAATCTCACGGGAGTGCACGGCTAGAGGTCCGCGTGGAGGGACTTACGCTCCGCTTCGGTGGAGTGACTGCCCTCGACGACGTCAGCGTGGTGTTCCGTAGCGGGTCTGTTCATGCTCTGATCGGCCCCAACGGAGCAGGCAAGACCAGCCTGCTGAATTGCCTGACCGGGTTGTACAGGCCGCAGCGGGGCGCCATTACGTTGACCGACGAGTCCGGGACGACCCACCCAGTCGATCGTCTGCCTCCGCACCGGATCGCTCGGCTTGGCATCGCCCGGACCTTCCAGAACATCGAGCTTTTCAAGCACATGACCGTTCTGGACAACCTGATGCTGGGGCGCCACGCTCGCATGAACGGAGGCGTCCTGAGCTGCGGCTTCTACTGGGGACGCCAGCAGCGTCGGGAGATCGAGCAGCGAGAGGCTGTGGAGCGGATCATCGACTTTCTCGAGCTTCAATCGATCCGCCGCAGCCGTGTCGGGAATCTCGCGTATGGTCAGCAGAAGCTCGTCGAGCTGGGCAGGGCCCTGGCCCTGCGGCCGGCCTTTCTGCTTCTCGACGAGCCGATGGCCGGCATGAACTCCGAGGAGAAGGAATCGCTCGCTCGTTACGTGCTGGATGTGAACGAGGAATGGGGCGTGACCCCGATCGTAATCGACCATGACATGGACGTGGTCATGGACATCTCCGACCACGTGACCGTGTTGGACTTCGGGCGGAAGATCGCCGAGGGGACCCCGGACAAGGTCGTGGCAGACCCGATGGTGATCGAGGCGTACCTGGGCGACGAGCCCGCCTTGGGTGGGGGGAGCGGATGAACACTTCTCTGTCCCGCCGGTCGGGCAGAGGGCACGGGGCACGGTGCAGGGCCTCTCCCACGGGCGCGACTCTTCCGGCACTCCTCGCGGCGCGCGCGCGCGCCAGCCCCGATGCGGTCGCTCTCCGCGAGAAGGAGTTCGGGGTCTGGCAGGAGATCACGTGGGCCGAATATTTGGAGCGTGTCCGGCGGTTCTCGTTGGGGCTCCGTGCGCTGGGCATCGGCCCCGAGGATACGATCGCCCTCATCGGAGACAATCGCCCGGAGTGGGTGATCGCTGAGCTCGCGGCTCAGGCCCTTGGGGCCGTCCCGGTGGGCATCTATCAGGACTGCGTGCTCGACGAAGTTCAGTACGTCCTGGAGGCCTCGGGGGCGCGGCTCGTGGTGGCCGAGGATCAGGAACAGGTGGACAAGGTGCTCGACCTTGAGCCGTCGTTGCCGCGGCTCCAGTGGGTTGTGTTCCACGACGCGAAGGGACTCGGGTCGTATGATCTGGAGCGTCTGCTTTTCTTCGCCCGCGTGGAGGAGATGGGCGAAGCACTCGGACGCGAGAGGCCCGCGCTCTTCCAGGAGACCTTGGAGGCTCTCGAGCCAGGCGGAGTGGCGCTGCTCTGCACCACATCGGGCACGACGAGCCGACCCAAGCTGGCGATGCTCAGTCACACGAACCTGATCAGCATGGCCGAGCAGATCCAGCAGGTCGATCCGATGCAGGCCGAGGATGATGTCGTGTCGTTCCTTCCGCTTGCTTGGATCGGCGAGCAGATGGTGACACTATCTTGGGCTCTCACCGTAGGCTTTTGCATCGCCTTTCCCGAGGGTTCCCGCACTGTGCGCCGGGATCTCAGGGAGATCGGCCCCCGGGCGATCGTGTCTCCCCCCCGCATCTGGGAGAGCCTGGTCTCCGAGGTGCAGGTCAAGATGGAGGATTCGACCGCGCTCAAGCGCCGCCTCTACGCCTGGTCTTTGTCGGTTGGAAAAGCGATGGCCGACATCCGCTTCTCCGGGCGTGTACCGAGCCTCCGCCTGGTCTGGAGGCACTGGTTGGCCTCGGCACTCACCCTCATACCGCTGAAGGACCAACTCGGACTCCGACACGTGCGACGGGCCTATACGGGAGGCGCCGCCTTGGGACCGGATGTCTTCCGCTTCTTCCACGCCATGGGCGTGAACCTGAAGCAGCTCTACGGCCAGACCGAAGTGAGTGGCTTGAGCGTGGTTCACCGGGACAACGACGTCCGCTTCCAGACCGTCGGCATGCCTCTTCCCGCCACCGAGGTGAGAATCGCCGATGACGGCGAGATCCTGACGCGGAGTCCGGCGGTGTTCATGGGGTATTACCGGGACGAGTCGGCGACGGCCGAGGCGTTGAAGGGCACGTGGCTGCATTCAGGGGACGCCGGGTATTTCGACGACCGTGGACATCTGGTGGTCATCGATCGGGCCAAGGACGTCATGATGCTGGCCGACGGCACCACCTTCAGTCCCCAGTTCATCGAGAACCAGTTGAAGTTCAGCCCCTACATTCGGGAGGCCGTGGTGTTCGGGGGGGATTGGCCCTTTGTGGCCGCGCTCGTGTCGATCGACTACGAGAACACGGGCACGTGGGCGGAACGTCGCCAGCTTGCATACACGACCTTCACGGATCTCGCCCAGAAGCCCGACGTCTACGCTCTCGTGAGAGGCCAGGTTTCGAAGCTGAACGAGACGCTCCCGGAGGCGGCCCGCATTCGCCGCTTCCTGCTCCTGTACAAAGAGCTGGATGCGGACGACGCCGAGCTGACGCGGACGCGCAAGGTCCGGCGGCATTACATCGCGGAGCGGTATCGGGAGTTGGTCGAAGCGCTCTACGGGGAGGGGGGTCGGGTCACGGTCGAAACCGAGATCACCTACCAAGACGCCCGTACGGCGACCATGCGACACGAGCTGCGGATCGAGACGCTGTAGCGCCATGGACGTCTTCCTCCAGCTGACGGTCTCCGGCCTCTCGAACGGGATGGTCTACGCTCTGGCGGCGGTGGGCTTGGTGGTGATCTACAAGTCCAGCGACGTCATCAACTTTGCCCAGGGCGAGCTGCTTCTCTTCGGCGCCTACCTCTCTTTCTCGGCGATAGCCCAGTTCGGGCTGCCGTGGAACGGCGGGGTCGCCGTGACGCTCGTTTTCGCCGTCGGCCTTGGACTCCTCATCGAGCGCCTCGCCCTACGGCCTCTCATCGGACAGCCGGTGATCTCGATGATCATGGTGACGGTGGGCCTCTCAAGCGTGCTTCGGGCGGTCACGACCGCGATTTGGGGTGCCCAGCCGCGCACCTTCCCCGTGTTCCTGCCCGGCGGAGGGATCACGGTGGGCTCCGCCGTGCTGGGCATGGACCGCCTCGTCCTCATACCGACCGCGGCGATCGTCCTGGTACTCTTTGGCCTCTTCTTCCGCTACACGCGCGACGGCATCGCCATGCGCGCCATCGCCGACGACCAGCAGGCGGCCCTCAGCATGGGGATCAGCGTCAAGCGGATGATCGGCCTCGCATGGGCGCTCGCATGCGTCTCCGCTGCTCTCGGGGGCGTCATGCTCGGCAACATCGTCGGCGTAAGCCAGAACATCAGCGCGATCGGTCTGCGCGTCTTTCCCGTCGTGATCCTTGGAGGACTGGACTCGATCGCCGGAGCCGTCATCGCCGGTCCGATCATCGGGCTCCTCGAAGCATACACCGGCGGATACGTGGGGCACGGTCTCAACCTCGTAGTGCCCTTCGTCGCGCTTATCGTGATTCTGATGGTGCGCCCCTACGGCCTCTTTGGCCGTCCCGTCATCGAGCGGGTGTGATGTCCGATCCGACCGCGGCCTGGGGCGAGGGGCGCTGACATGGAGTGCGGCGTCTACTTCACCGACTACCGGGCGGACATGGCGCTTCGGCGCAAGCCTGCGGAGCGGATCCGCCTGTGGCTCTTCGCAATCGCCGCGGTCGCGTTCCCCTTCGTGGCCACTCCTTACGGCCTGACGCTGGCCAACCAGGTCGCAATCGCCGTGGTGGGGGCGATCGGGCTCAACATCTTGGTCGGCTACACGGGCCAAATCTCGCTGGGACAGGGAGCCTTCATGGCCGTGGGGGCCTACGGCGCCGGCCTCTTGACCCTTCGCTTGGGCTTGCCCTGGGGTGTGAGTATGGTGCTGGCGGCCCTGCTCACCGCCGCCGTGGGTGCCTTCTTCGGCCTCCCGTCGCTGCGCCTGAAGGGGCTGTATCTTGCGGTGGCCACGCTCGCAGCGCAGGAGATCGTCGAGTGGGTCGTGACTCATTGGACCGCTCTGACGGGGGGCACGGAGGCTCTGGTTCTGCCCCCGCCGATGCTCGCGGGTGTGAGACTGAACACGGATTTCCGCTTCTACTGGCTGGCAGTGAGTATCGCCGCCGGGACCGCCCTGTTCACCGCGAACCTCTTCCGCTCGCGCGTCGGCCGGGCCTTCGTGGCGATACGGGACCAGGACATCGCGGCGGGCACCATGGGCGTGAACGTCTTCCGGTACAAGCTCCTGGCATTCGCGACCTCGTCGTTCTTTGTGGGCTTGGCGGGCGCGCTGATCGCGTTCTATCGTACGATCGTCAGCTGGGAGCGCTTCACCCTCGAGACCAGCGTCATGTACTTGGCCATGCTCATCGTCGGAGGCCTGGGAAGTGTCTCCGGGGCCTTCTTCGGTGCGACGCTCATCACGCTTCTGCCGGCCGGCATCGGCACGGTGGGGAGGGCGCTGCAAGACACGGCACCTGCAGTCGCAAGCCTGTTGCCTCACGTTCAGCAGGCCCTATTTGGCGCCGTGATCATCCTGTTCTTGGTCTTCGAGCCCGAGGGGCTCGCGAAGTTGTGGAGGAACGTGAAGGATTACTTCCATGTGTGGCCGTTCGGGTATCGATCCTGACGACCGGGTCACGTTGGGCAGGGTCCCGTCGAAGCGAGGATGGTTCGGGATGAGGCGCGGCGAAGATGATGGCCGAGTCACGCCTGGGGGAGGTGCGATGCCAACGACAACGCCGTATCGGAGGCGCGATCGATGAGAAGACGTGCAGCGTACCTTGCCCCGCTCATGGTGGCCATCGCCTGCGGGCGCGGGGACGACTCTACCGGCAACGAGATCCGGATCGGGGCGATCTTCGATCTCAGCGGTCCCACAGCCGATGTCGGAACCGATTACGCGGAGGGGGTCCGGGGCTATGTGGCATGGATCAACGGGCAGGACGGGATCGCCGGCCGACCCATCGACCTGATCTTCCAGGACTACGCCTACGACGTGGCCCGGGCCGAGCAGCTGTACAGCCAGTTCGTGCAGGAAGGCGTGGTGGCCTTCATGGGGTGGGGCACGGGCGACACCGAGGCCCTGCAACGGCGCATCGTCGAGGACCGGCTCCCCTTCACCTCCGCGTCGCTCTCCCATCGGCTCGGCGATCCCGAGCAGGCTCCCTACAATTTCCTGGTCGCGGCGACCTACAGCGATCAGTTCTTTATCGTTCTGGACTGGATCAGGCAGGACTTCGCGGGACGAGGCGGCACGGGACGCCCTGTGGTCGCTCTGATGCACAACGCGAGTCCGTTCGGTCTGTCGCCGTGGCAGCAGGGCGGCGAGAGATACGCCGTCCAGATCGGCGTGGACGCGCGGGCCTACGAAATGCCGCGAGGCGCGACCGACTTCACCGCCGAACTCACGCAGATCCGTCAGGCCGGGGCGCAGTATGTCGTCTTCCAAAACACCTCGGGTCCGGCGGCGCTGGCCGTGCGGAACGCTCGGAGCCTCGGCATGGACGTCACGTTCGTGTGCCTCAACTGGTGCGCCAACCGGCATCTGGTGACCTTGGCTCCCGAGGCGTCGGAGGGCGTGGTGGGCTCGATGCCCTTCGCGCCCGTCAGCACGGACGTTCCCGGCACGCGAGAGATCCGGGAGTTCCTCGAATCGAGAGGCGAAGCCGCGCACGAGAAGAGCAACGCCCTGACCCAGGGCTGGTGGACGATGGCGGTCATGGCCGCAGCCATCCGCTCGGTCATCGAAGGCGGTGGGGAGGTGACGGGCGAGAACATCAAGGTCGAGCTCGAGAGCATGTCAGACCTTGATGCGGGCGATGCGACCGTGCCGATCGGCTTCACGTCCGAGGATCATCGGGGCGCCAAGGGCGTGCGGCTCTTCCAGGTGCGGGACGGGGCGTGGCAGCCCCTCACCGATTTCCGGACACCGGCCGGGGGGAACGAGCGGTGACGCGACGCCGCGGCGACGCCGGTCCTCTCATCGTCCCGGCTCCTAGGGAACGGAACGCCCGGCCGTGCTGGAGCTGACCAACGTCGAGGTCCGCTACGACGACGTGATCCTCGTCCTCAAGGGATTGTCCCTGTCGGTAGCCGAAGGGAGCATCACAGCCCTACTGGGTCCGAACGGCGCGGGGAAGACGACCTCCCTGAAGGCGATCTCGGGTCTGCTCGATCCGGACAACGGACGAGTGTCGGGCGGATCGATCGACTTTCGAGGGCAGAGCCTTCACGGATTGGATGCGTCCGCGATCGTACGCCGGGGGATCTTCCAGGTGATGGAGGGGCGCCGCGTCTTCGAGCACCTGAGCGTGACGGAGAATCTCCTCACTGGCGGGTACACGCGGCCCGACCGGGGCGCTGTGCGGCCTGATCTGGACCGAGTCTTCGAGTACTTCCCTGGCCTCGCCGAGCGGGCGAAGCAGCACGCAGGGTACCTGTCGGGCGGAGAGCAGCAGATGCTCGCGGTGGGGCGTGCCCTCATGGCCCGCCCCCGGCTCATGCTGTTGGACGAGCCCTCCCTGGGCCTCGCGCCCATGGCAACGCGCGCGATCTTCAAGGGACTCGAGCGCATCAATCGCCACGAAGGCACGACGATCTTGGTCGTCGAGCAGAACGCGCGCCTCGCGCTGTCCGTCGCGGATTTCGGGTACGTGATGGAGGGAGGGCGCGTGGTCCTCGATGGCACGGCTCAAGACCTTCGAGAGAACGCGGATGTAAGGGAGTTCTACTTGGGCCTGACGGAGGTCGGCCAGCGGCGGTCCTACCGAGACGTGAAGCACTACCGGCGCAGAAAGCGGTGGCTCTCATGAGAAGCGGCTGACGAGGAGTGGGGGTGTTCGGATGCGCGGAGCAGGGAGGCCGGTGAGTCCGGCGGCCTCAGAGGCGCTGGACCCCGAGTACCTGCCGGACTGGCCCGGCTACCAGGACGCTCTGGTCCGCCGAGCCGTCGGGTACGCTTCCGCGAGGTCGCCCGAGGTCGCCGCCCGGCTGGCTCGAGCGGGCGTGCCGCCCGAGCGGATCCAGGGGGTTGGGGACCTTCCTCTCGTGCCGGTGCTGCCGAAGGACAGCCTCCCCGACCTGCAAGCTGCATCGCCCCGCTTCGGGGGCATGCTGGCGGTCCCCGCCGAGGAGCTCGCTCGGATCTACATGTCGCCGGGCCCGATCCTCGATCCTCAAGGCCGCGTCGAAGACTACTGGCGCGTCGCGCCTGCCCTCCGAGCGGCCGGCTTCACTCCGGGCCAGGTCGTGCTCAACACGTTGTCCTACCACCTGACGCCGGGAGGGGCCATGCTGGATGGCGGGCTCCGGTCCGTGGGGTGCGTGGTGATCCCGGGAGGAGTCGGCAATTCGGAAGCTCAGATCGAACTCGCCCGGGCAGCTGGGGTGACAGGCTACGTGGGTACGCCCCAGTTTCTTGCGATCCTTCTGGAGAAGGCCGCGGAACTCGGCACGCCCCTGGAGCTGGAGAGGGCTCTGGCAACCGGGGGTCCGTTTCCACCGAGCCTTCGGGCTACGGTCCGCGACGAGCACGGCGTCGACGCGTACGAGTCCTACGGAACGGCGGATGCGGGCACCCTCGCCTACGAGTGTCCCGAGAAGTCGGGTTGGCACGTGGCACCGGGGGTCGCGATCGAGATCACAGATCCGGCGACGGGCGAGCCGGTCGTGCCCGGCCAAGCGGGAGAAGTCGTGGTCACCGCTCCCGACGAGACGTATCCGCTCGTTCGCTTCGGAACGGGCGATCTGTCTGCCTTTGCCGAGGGCCCTTGCCCGTGCGGTCGCACGAGCGGGCGGCTCAGAGGCTTCCTCGGGCGCGTTGGCGAGGGGGTGAAGGTGAAGGGCATGTTTGTCCATCCCCGCCAGATCGCGCGTGTGCTCCACACCCATCCGGCTGTCGTCGCGTGGCAAGGAGTCGTCGCCTGTGAAGGCCACACCGACCGTCTCACGGTCCGTGTGGAGGTGGAGGACTCGGCCGACGTCGACTGGGTTGCGCTCAAGCGGGTCCTGGAGAAGGCCGTGCGGCTCAAGTTGGAGCTCGAGGGCGTCGCGCGCGGAGTCGTTGGAGAGCCGAGGAATCGGTTGCTGGACGAGCGGATGGCATAGTTGGGCGGGGCTTCGGCGCGCCCGTGCGCGTCAGCTGCCCTCGAATACTCCGATCGTCCGGCCAGCTGCCACGCTCGAACGGGTCTCCAGCAGGCCGAACTCCCCCCGGCGGACGAAGATCACCTCCAAGCCGAGATCGTCGGCTACGGCGAGGCCCGTCTCCGGGCCGAGCACGCTCATCGCTGTGGCCCATGCATCGGCCAGGGCAGCGCGCTTGTGGATCACGGTCACGGCCGATCCGACGTAGGCAAGCGGCCGTCCGGTGTGCGGGTCAATGATGTGGGAATACCTCCGGTCGCCGGCGTCCCAGAAGTTCCGGTAGTCTCCTGACGTGGCCACGGACTCATCGGCGAGCTGCATCGTCGCATAAAGGCTGAGGGTCTCCGGCACGGGTGCCTCCACCCCGACAACCCACGGCTCGTCGTCCGCCTTCACGCCCGACGACCGCAGCTCACCCCCGACCTCCACGAGGAAGTCCGTGAAGCCGAGGTCCAGGAGCAAGTCGGCGACCCGGTCGACTCCGTACCCCTTCGCCACGGCGGACAGGTCGGCCACGACCTCGGGGTCCAGCTTTACGAGGCTCGACGCCACGGAGTCGACGGTGATCTTCCGAAAACCCACGTGGCTTCGCAGCTCCTCGATCCGTTCCTCTTCGGGGACCGCGAAGTGGCCGCCGCGACCGAATCCCCACGCCTCGACCAGCGGCTCGACGGTGACGTCGAGTGCACCGCCGCTCGCCGCACTGACTGTCTGGGCGACCAGGAACACCTCGAGCATGGCCGCCGAAACAGCGAAGGGCTCTGTATCGATGTGCGCGTTGAAGAGGGAGAGCTCCGAGGTCGGGTCGTAGGTGGACATCGCCCGGTCCACGCTGCCGAGCCGCCCAGCAACGGAATCTTCGAGGCTTCGCAACCGACCCTCCCGCAGAGGAGGGGCCACGAGCGTGACGGAGTAGGTGGTCCCCATCGTGGCGCCCCCGAGTTCGTATACGATCGGTAGGTCGGCCCGCTCGCGCCTTCCCACTGCGAGAGCCGCTGCGAGAATCATCGCCACAAGGAGCAGGGGGCGTTTCCCACGCGCGCCGATTCCGCCGCGGGCGTGCTCCGGTCTATCCCCTCTCATGCGGCCCAATATAGCTTTCTCTCCTAAGGGCCCGCGCCTCCGACCTCGAGGTGCCGTCTTCGGGCGGAACGCCAGCCATCCTTGCCTCGGCGGCGACGGTGGGATTGTGTCCTCCCACTTGGGAGCCCAGATTTTTGCGGGAAGGACTGTCTTATCTTGAGGAGGTAGAGTCGAGCGTGATGAGCAACAGGTCCCGCGTGCGGGATTGGGCGATGATCATGGCACTCGGGCTCGTCAGCCTGGCCGGTTGCGGTGTGGAAACGAACACCTTCACGGACCTCACGATTCGGAGCACCAATTGCCCCGGGTGCGAGGATGTGGTCGCAGTGCGGGTCGATCCGGCCCAGTCCACCATCAGCGTCGGCGGCACTGTTCAGCTCACCGCGGAGCCCGTCGACAACCGCGGCGTCGTGATCAACAATCGCTCGATCCACTGGGTCTCGTCCGACGAGGACATCGCGAAGACGACCACCGCGGGGCTGATATCCGGACTTGCCGTGGGCTCCGTAACGATCTCGGCCTCGACCGGGGGAATCACGGGCAGCGCCTCCGTCACGGTCGTCGCGACCGCGAACTAGACCGGGGTTGGTCGGGAAGACGCGGCTCTGGTGGCCATCCTGTTCACGCATCGGTGCAATCGGTCCCGAACCCTACCTTGCCGGAGTCGGTAAGCGGAGTGGCCGCGGCCTTGGTGTGGCGCCCGGTAGGTTCCTAGCCCCTATCGTGGCCGAGCGGGGCGTTCGCTCCCTTGCGTCGTCGATCGGGACAGGCGCACAAACGCCACGCCGTCGCGGTCCTCGACCGTCGTGCCGAAGTAGGCCGATCGATCGATCAGGTCGCCCACGATCTTCTCGGCCAGCTCTCCGGTGGCCGGTTGAGGTCTGCCCCTGGCCGAGGGCGGCTGACCGAAGCCAAGCGTGACAGGCAGGAGCCGGAGTTCCACGAGCTCCCCGCCCCGGAAGGACGGCACGGCGATGGCTCCCTCCCAGATCTCGGGATTGGCCGGAAAGCCGCGCGTGTCGCCCTGGTATCTTTCGTAGTTGAAGGCGGCGACTCCGGCGGTGGGCTCCAGGTCGTAGCGAGCGTAGTTCTCGGCCGGGAGACGCAGCAGAGTCTCGTTCTGGAAGACGAAGTCGCCGAGGCTGTAGAGGATCGGTTTGCCCTTGTAGATCTCCACGCCTCGAAGCAGATGCGGGCCGTGGCCCACCAAGACGTCTGCGCCGGCGTCGATGACCGCGCGGGCGAACTCGATCACGAACTCGGCTGGGATCGAGCGGTCCCGCCCGCTCTCGTGCGCGTGGATCGACACGACTACGTAGTCGGCCAGCGCCTTGGCGTTGCGAACCACGGCCGTGATGGCTCGGACGTCGTCTGGGTCGGGATGCGTACGCACGCCGACTTCATTCCCGACCTCGAAACGGTTGCCGAAGACCGTGAGGGCGTCGCCGCCCACCGGCACGTCGATCCCGGCATCCGCCAATGCCTCCCTCAGGGCCTCGAGCTGGTCGCGCGTCACGACCCTCCAACGCTCATGGTGGAGGGGGTTGAGGCCCGGCCGTCCGGGGATGCCGGCGCCCGGCGGCCCCGCCACGGAGTGCGCCGGAAAGGTGGAAGCGACCGAGATGAGAGCCACCCGGCCGTCGGCGGTCTCGAGAAACTTTGCTTCCCGGGCCTCGTTGAGGTCCTCACCGGAGCCGGCGCCCACGAGTCCGGCGGCCCCGGCGTGCTGTCGCGTAAGACGCGCCCCGAGGGGGCCGTAATCCCCCGTGTGATTGTTCGCGTAGGAGACCATGTCAAAGCCTGCCCAGGCCAATTCGGCGGCCATCTTCGGATCAGCCCGCATCCAAGTGCCGCCGCTCTGGTAGGCCGGGTACGGTTCGTAGTCGTGCAGGAGCACCTCCAGGTTCGTGAAGGCCATATCGGCGCTCCGGAGGAGCTCGATCATCTCCAGATAGCCCGGCTCCACGTAAGGGGAGAGGGCCCGGGTGATGATGGCGTCGCCGGTGAGCATCATCGTCATGAACCCATCGCCCGCAGTCGGCGGATCCGGAGCCGAGGACTGTCCGACGGCCACGGCGGGTGCCGGGAGAAGGAGGGAGGCGGCGAGGAGTGTGGATCGAGCGTGCATGATGGCCTCTAGCGAGATCGCGAGCCGCCGATCGCTTCGGCGCGACCGGCGAGCGTGTTTCCCTGACACCCCCTCGGGGGACGGGGCCCGGGGAGAAGAATAGAATCTCTGCAGGGTTGAAGCGAACCGCTGGGACCTCGGCCGTCGTCGGAAGGAGTTGGTCAGCGGTCCGGCTCCGCAGCCCTCAGCTCGCTCGCGGTAGGACGCGGCGAAACATGCCCTCAGACCGGGGCCGCGGTCCGGCGCGGGACCTCACAGCGGGGGAAAACCTGGAGGCGGCCTTCGGTGGCGCGTCCCCTGCTCGTAGGCGTAGGCCAGCCGGAAGAGCAGGAGCTCGTCGTAGGGACGCGCCAGGATCTGGAGCCCGGCGGGAAGGTCGCCGTACGTGTACCCCATGGGGACGGTGATGGCTGGCATGCCGGTCGCCGGCGCCACGAGCTGGCTGTTGTCCCCGAGATACTCCTCCCGGCCCCGGTCCAGGTGCGCCGGAGGGTTCCGCCAGCTGGGGTAGATGACCGCGTCCACCTCGGCCTCGTCCATGGCGGCCGTCAGCTCGGAGAGGTAGGCCTGCCTCCCTTCGTGCTCGAAGTAGTCGGGGCAAGGCGTTTCCCAGTCCTCGGGGTGCACGTCCATGGGTATCTCTCCGTACGTAAGCAGCTCCTCCTCCGCGTAGCCGGAGGAGAATTCGCCGGTCTCGAGCACCTCGAGCACGTCGCGGATCGGCGCGCCTTCGCCCAGTGAGGCCAAGTACTGATGCATGTCGTAGCGGAAGCGGTTGCAGAACATGCCCTCTCGATCGAGTTGGGCCTGAAGGTCGAACTCCATCGGATCGACGATCGTGGCTCCGAGCCGAGCCAGATCCACGATCGCCTCCTCGAAGACACGAATGACCGCCGTGTCGGCGTCCTCGGCGTCCACGAGCTGTCGCAGCACCGCGACCCGGGCGCCCTCGAGCCCGTCGGGGTCGAGGCCCGCCCTGTAATCCGGCTCCTTGCGATCGCGCCCGGCCTCCGTGTAGGGATCGGCCGGATCGTATCCGGCGACGACGTTGAAGATCGTCGCCGCGTCTTCAACGCTGCGCGTCATGGGTCCGGCGATGTCCCGGTCCAGGGCCAGTGGGATCACCCCGTCCCTGCTGGTGAGCCCGATCGTCGAGCGGATCCCCACGAGCGCCAAGTGCGACGAGGGGCCTCGGATGGAGTTCCCGGTGTCGGTTCCCAAGCCCGCCACCCCGAAGCTCGCCGCGACGCCCGAGGCCGTGCCTCCGCTCGATCCCGCGGGTACGCGGTCCAGGGCGTAGGCGTTGGCCGTCGTGTCGTACGATGAGCTCACCGTCTGCCGCGCGCTGAACGCCCACTCGGCCATATTGGTCTTTGCGATCACGACTGCGCCTGCCTCGCGGATGCGCCTCACCATGAAGGCGTCGTCGGGAGGGATGTTGTCCATGAGCGCGACGGAGCCGCCGGTCGTGCTCATGTCGTCCGTGTCGAAGTTGTCCTTCACGAGGATCGGGGCGCAGAAGAGCGGCGGGGGCTCGAGGTCCGCCGCCAACAAGGCGTCCAAGGCGTCGGCTCGCGACAGGGCGTTCGGGTTCACGACCGTGATCGCGTTGACCGTGGCCGCGTCGTAGGCTTCGATCCGGTCCAGATACGCTTGAACCACGAGCCGGCACGTCGTCCCGCCGGTCAGGATTGCGTCTTGAAGGTCCGCGATGGACGCCTCCACGACGTCGATCGGCCCGGGCCTGGGTTCACAGGCCAGGGGGGACAAGGCGAGGGCTGTGATGAGCAGGCCGGCGCGGCCGGAGGAGTTCATCGGCTTCATGGGCTGTGCTTCTCAGGTTGACGTGCCGCGCAAGTTCGGTCGCGGGGGCACTGGTTGGCCAGATAGAAACTCACGGGAGATTCCGGAGGTCGGGCGCGCGCGGGCCGGGCGACGTTCACGGAGGCCGCTTCGCTCCTCGGCAAGTCGTTAACGCTCCTGCATCCAGATGTCTTCAAGCACCCTGACGGTCGCCGACAGCTCTTCGCCGTCCACCTCCAGCGTGACGCCATAGATTCCCGGCTCGGCACGGGGTGCACCGCTTCCACCGCCGAATCCGCCCTGACCCTCCCTCTCGTCGGGCTCCTCCCCCAGGAGGTCCCACTGCACGCGGTTCAGTCCGGCTCGGGCCGTGCCGTCGAGCGTGCGGAACACTTCGCCGGTGGCCAGGTCAGTGATCGTGATCGTGACGTCGCCTTGCGGTGCGCTCTTCAGATGGTAGGTGATCGCCGATCCCGGAGGGGCGGCCTGTCCCCGCCAGTTCTTGTCTCCCGTAACGGCACGTGACAGGGTGCGGTCCTCCTTCCACTGCACGGCGGCGCGTGGCTCGAGGAGGTGCGCCTCCACGTCCAATGCCTTCGGCGTCAGGTCCTGAAGCGCTGTGATATCGTCGACGATCCACACGCTTCGCCCGTGCGTCGCCAGCACGAGGTCGTTGTCCCGCGGGTGCACGAGCACGTCATCGATGCGGGTCGTCGGAAGCCCGTTCATGAACCGATGCCATTCGCCGCCCCCATCGAGCGAGACGAAAAAGGCGAACTCGGTGCCGACGTAGAGGAGATCTTCACGCCTCGGATCTTGCCGGATCGTGTTCACGTTCCCGTGGTCCGGCAGGTTCGAGCGGATCGACTCCCAGCTCTGTCCGTAGTCGCGCGTGACGAACACGTAGGGCCGGAGGTCGTCGCTCTTGTGCCCGTCGATGGAGATGAAGGCCGTCGCCGCGTCGAAGTGCGAGGCCTCCACGCGGGAGACGTAGTACTGCATCGTCCCTCCGGGCACGTTCTCGCCCACCTCCCTCCAAGTCGCCCCGCCGTCGCGGCTCACCTGAACATTGCCGTCGTCGGTGCCGACCCAAAGGAGGCCGGGGACCAACGTCGACTCCGCCAGCGAGACGATCGTGCTGTAGCTGCTCACGCCATCGTTGCGCGAGAGGATGCACTCCTCGCCCCGGATCCACGGCCTGCAGCGCACGAGGGCGTTGTACTGGCCCATGATCTCGACCTCGTCCCGATCGATGCTCCTCGTCAGATCGGGAGTTGCGGTCCACGTCTCGCCCTGATCGAGGGACCTGAACAGTCGGTTGCCGCCCGCGTACAGCACGCGGGGATTGTGAGGGGAGAGGACAAACGGCGTATTCCAGTTCCAACGGATCTCGGTTCCCACCGAGGGTGCCGGCACGATGTTGGTGTCGTCGCTCTCCTCGGTGGGCGCACGCGGACGGATGCTCTGCTGCTCCCCCGTGCGCAGGCTCACGCGCCGAATGTTCCCGTTCTGGGATTCGACGAATATCGTGCGGTAATCCGTCGGATCCACCGCCGTGTAGAAGCCGTCGCCGCCGCCGACGCGGTACCAGTCCTGGCTCAGGATGTCGCCCGTCCGCACCGAGCTCGGCCCGCACCAAGTCCCGTTGTCCTGCAGTCCGGTGCACACGTAGTACGGTCGACGCATGTCCACCGAGGCGTGGTAGGGCTGTCCCACGGCCCACGTGCGGAGCGACTCCCAGGCCTCTCCCTGGTCGTAGCTCACGTCCACTCCACCGTCGTTGCCGATCAGGAGGTGGTCGCCATCGTTCGGGTTGATCCAGAACGCGTGCTGATCCACATGCCCGTAGCCCTCGAGTTGCTCGAACGATCGTCCGCCGTCGGTCGACTTGTGGACCTGCTGGTCGACGACGTACACCACGTCCGGATCGGTCGGATCCGCGCGGATCTGGCTGAAGTACATCGGCCGTCCGTTCTCGTTGCTCCGGAACTCCCATGTGCGCCCTTTGTCGAGGGACCGCCAGACGCCGTCGGACTGGGGGTCGGCCCTCAGGGAGTCCTCTTGGGCGAGGCGTTGCCACTCCTCCCTCTCCGCTTCGGAGAGGGGCGCTTCCCGGTCGGGGGCCACCTCGATCTGAGCATACACCACGTCCGGGTCCGCCCGAGTCATGGCCAATGCGATACGGCCCATCGTCCCGTTGGGAAGGCCGCTGCCCGAAAGTCGGATCCAGTTCTCGCCGCCGTCGTCGGATCGCCAGATACCGCTCCCCGGGCCTCCGCCCGCGAAACAGCACGCGGTGCGGCGGCGCTGGTAGGTGGCGGCGAAGAGCGTGTTGGGGGTCGAGGGGTCGATGACCAAGTCTGTCGCGCCCGTGTCTTCGTCCACGTAAAGGACCTTGGTCCACGACGCACCGCCGTTCGTCGTCTTGTAGACGCCGCGCTCCTCGTTGGGACCGAAGAGATGGCCGTTCGCGGCCACCCAGACGGTGTTGGGGTCGGAGGGGTGTACGAGGATGCGCGAGATCGACTGCGTCTCCATGAGTCCGGCGTGCACAAAGGTCTCGCCTCCGTCCGAGGACCGGTAGACGCCGGCCCCGAAAGACGAGCTCTGGCGATTGTTCGACTCCCCGGTACCCACCCACACGATATCGGCGTCCGAAGGGGCGATCGCGACGTCTCCGATGGAGGAGACCGGATAAGTGTCGAAGATCGGATGAAACGTCACACCGTTGTTGGTCGTCTTCCAAAGGCCTCCGGTGGCGAAGCCCACGAAGAAGGTATGGATGTCGTCGGGCGCGACCGCGATGTCGTCCACGCGACCGCCCTGTCCGACCGGCCCGATCGACCGCCACCGAAATAGTTGCAGGAGAGGGTGCCCCGACTGGTGGATGACCTCGTCCCCGCCCTCATCGGCATCCTGCGCCTCGGCTGAAGGCGGCAGTGGCCAGGAGAAGGTGACGAGGGCGACAACAAGGGCTCGAATCGCTGGCATGGGTCCACTCCTCCCGGAGAGCGGCAGCAAGCGTGGGTCGCCCCCTCTGCTGAAGGGGGAGGGGGCAATGTCGAGGCGACTCGGGCTTCCTGTCAACGCGGGCGGAGGTGGTCGGCTCGTGGACGGGAGTCGAGCATCCCGAGCGGATCCGAAGTGCGCCCCCCGGATCGTGCGTCCGCGAGTCCTCGACGGCGGCGAGCCCGGTGTGGTCAGGTCGGGTAGTAGGGCGCCATCATGAGGTAGACCAGAACGCCCGTCGCGGCCACGTACATCCACACGGGGAATGTCCACCGGGCCAGTCGGCGGTGCTTGGGAAACTCGCCGCGGATCGCCCTCGTCAGCGTGAAGAGTACGAGCGGGACCAGGACCGGCGCCAGTGAGATGTGGGTGATGAGGATGAAGAAGTACGCGGGGCGCGTCCATCCCACGCCTCCGAAGCTCACCTTGGGCGCCGTGGAGTGATAGAGGACGTACGACAGAAGAAAGAGACACGACAGCGCGAAGCTCAAGGACATCAGCCGGAGGTGCGTGGTTCTGCGCCCCCGCCGGATCGCCAGGTATCCGCACGTGAGGAGCGCTACGGTCGTTCCGTTGAGGATGGCGTGGAAGCGCGGAAGTGCAGACACGTCGAGCCCTTCGACCCGGAGCGCTTGCGGGAAGACCGCGAGCGCAGCCACGAGCCCGGCCACGAGGACGCTCAACCCCGAGATCCCGATCCAGATAGCCCGCTCACTGTATGTGCGGAGCGGCCTTTCGGCCGACGCTCCCGTACGCGACGCGGCTAGGGGGTCGAGCTCCTCCATGCGCCTCCCGTCACCCGTCGCTTATCGCTCGCGCCCCAACTTCGGCCTGCCTGAGGTGAAGCTCGAGCCAGGCCGCCCATCGGCCCCACAGGTCGAGCAGCGTCTCCTTGGTCGCGGGTCCGTGGTCCTCGAAGGGATAGAGGTACAGCGCGGCCTCCTTGCCCAATCCGTTCAGTGCATGGAACAGCCTGGGGGAGTGGTCTGGAGCCGTCCCCACGTTCTGGTCGTGCAGCCCGTGATAGAGGAGGAGCGCCCCCGTGAGGTTGTTGGCGAAGAGGAACGGCGACATCCCCAGATAGACCTCCTTGGCGTCCCATAGGAAACGGCGCTCGTTCTGGAAGCTCATGGGAGTGAAGGTGCGATTGTAGTTTCCGTCCCCCGCGATGCCGGCCCTGAAAAACGGCGTGTGCACCATCGCATTCACGGTCGAGAAGGCGCCGTAGGAGTGCCCTCCGAGCCCGAGCCGGCGCCGATCGATGATCTCGCGGCGGTCGAGCTCGTCGATCACGGCGGCCAAGTTGTTTCTCAGGTCGTGCTCGTAATTGTTGTTCATCTGTCCCGGCTTCCCGACGATCGGCGCGTCGGGCTCCACGACGGCGTAGCCGAGCCGGATCAGATACTCGATCGAACGCACGCCGAAGTCCGGAAACGCGTTCTTGTTGTACGTGCGGCCGCGCTCGTCGTAGCTCTCCTGGTCCTCGTATTCCCTGGGATAGAACCAGAACATCGACGGAAGCCGGGTTCCTGCCTGGTATCCGGGCGGCAGCGTGACGTTGACCAAGAACCGGAAGCCGTCGGGGCGCTCGACGGTGAAACGCTCTCGGGGTGCCGACGTCAGGTCGGGCGTGTAGTCGACGTTGCTGGTGATCTGCACCCGGCTGGGGCCGTGGACCAGGTAGCCTTGCGCCGTCTCGGTCGGGGATTCCCGCGATACGATGAACCGTCCGGCGTCGATGTCCAGAATCGAGGTGAGCTCCTCGTACGCGTCCCGGTTGTCTCCCTCGAAGATCCGCTCCTTCTCTCCGGTCCGGATTCCCACCCGATCCAGGAAAGTCATCGGGGCCACGGCCAGTGGGTCCGCGTTGTACTGAGTCCCGTAGAAGAACACATGTTCGCCGTCGGCCGACAACTGCACGGACCGGTCGCGGGGATCGGAGCTCTCGCGCGCGAAGCGGCTGGGGGGAGCCGGGAGAGTGCCACCCGCCATAACGAGCAGGCCGGGGTTCGCGTAGAAGTCCTCGCAGTCGTAGTCGAGCAGCGTCTGAGCTTCGGCTTGAGGATCCTCGAGGTATACGGCGGACTCGTACACCTGCTCCCCTTCGTGTTCGGTGACGAACAGGATCGCCATGTCCGGGGAGAATCGGTGGGCGGAGATCCGGCGCTCGGTCTCGTAGACGACCGAGAGGCCGGCGTCGTCGAAGGGATGCAGCCACTGCAGGACGCGGTCCGTGCGCTCTGGCTCTTCAGGGTCCTCGGTCCCTGCCTCCGCGTCGTCCCCTCCGTCGTCTTGCCGCTCCCGCTCGAGGAAGGTCAGGCCGCCTCCGTCGACCCGCCAGGTCATCTGCCGCCGTCCCTCCGGGATGCCCTGCCCTGCCTGGCCGCAGCCGGTCGTACGTCGAGTGGGAGCATCGAGCCCGGTGTTCAGGGGCGTCTTGTCAAGCTCCCTCAAGACGTTGCCCTCGAGGTCCCAGATCTCCTCGACGCGGCCGAAGTTGTTGACCGGGACGATGTAGCTGAACGGATGCTCCAGGCGGGTGACCCGTGCGTGCCGCCCATCTGCCGAGAAGTCGAAGTCCCGCACCATCGTCGGTGGGCCGATGAGCTCCACGTCCCGACTGTCCACGTCGACCAGCGCCAGCTGCCCCGTGGCGTGCCACGCCAGGAGGGCCTCGTCGTGAGGCGTCTTCATGAGGCTGGCGAACGTGCGCAGCCGGTTCTCGCCCTCCTCGGTCATCTTGACCTGGGGGCCCGTCGGCACGGCGGGCTCGACCGGCCTCGGGGGGCGGTCTTCGGGAATCAGCACCGTGGCAATCTTGTCGCCCCTGGCCGTCCACTCGTACGACGTCGCCAGCGTGGCCAGCACGGCTCGACGAGTGATCCGCTCCGACCGGCCTGTGGCCGGGTCCGCTACGTAGATGTGCGTGCCGTCGCTGAAGTGAGCGAAGAACGCCAGCCGAGAGCCCTCTGGCGACCAGGAAGCGTTGGAGACACGGGCCCCCTCGGGGACGTCGACGTCCACCCGTGTTCCGTCGGTGGCCGACGTCGCCACGATTCCGGCATTGCTGCGGGTCGTCAGCCTGCGGCTGCGGTTCGCCGCAGGGTCGATGAATTCGCCTCCGAGCTCATCGAAGGGCTTGGAGAAGACGTCCATCGTCACCGGCCCGTCGCTGACTTCCTGCAGGAACCACTGCCTGTCGGCGCTCACGTCCGACAACGTCACGTTGAGGTATCGCGGTGCCAGGACGGCCTGCGAGATCGCGTCCGGCGGCGACACGAACTGCTTTTGTTCGAGGACGCGTCGCGCGTCCCACGGTACGCCCTGATCCTGACTCCGGCTCTCGGTCGGAAGCCAAAACAGAACGCAAGCCAGGAGGAGCGGGACTCGGTTGAGGCGGTGGGATAACAGGGTCGGGCAGGTACCACCAGACATGGAACGCCTCCACGATCGGGCTTCTTCGAGCATCGCGAGCGGCGGACCTTCCGCGCGCACGGCACTAGGGTCAACAAATGGGGGGCGGCGCGAGGGATTCACAAGGGGCGCGGCGCGGCGGGCGGAGCTCGGGCGGCCTCGACGGTCGTAGTCCGGCGGGTACGTCTTCATTGCCTCATCCAGCCGTTGCATCGATCGGCGGCACCCTCGGAGCCTGCGAGGCACTCGGAGCGTGGGGGTGCGGTGCGGTAAGGGACCCGCGAGCGCCTCGTAGTTCTTCTTGTGTAGCCGCCGTCGGTGCCAGCCGCCCTCCATCCGAATCTGGAAATGCCCGGCAGTTCGGATCATTATGTGGGGGACCGGGAGGGGTCCCAGAGAGGGGCGGTTCAGGAATCGACGGGGAAGGATGGCCATGAAGTTCTCGAAGGCGTTAAACCTGCTGGCACTCACGGCGCTCCTCGTGTCGGCGTACGCCGCGCCCGCGGTGGCCCAAGAGGTGTTCCCGATCGAGATCGGCGATCGCGTGCGGGTGTCGGTGCCCATGCAGATCGACGGGGACGTCGTCGGCTTCGGTGATGGCCAGCTCATTATTCGCATCCCCAACCATGTGGATCTGACGAGTGTCCCGTTCGAAGCCTTGGAGGCCCTGCACGTCGGGCGCATGCGGACGAAGGCGCTTCTCTTCGGCGCGCTCGGCGGAGCCGCTGCGGGTGTCGGCGCGTGGATCCTAGTGGATCGATCCAACGCGATACGTGTCGAGTCCCTAGCGCCCCAGGAGACGGACCGGAGGGCGTACACCGCCGCCTTCGCCGCCGTGGGAGGGGCGTTCGCCGGGGCGCTCTTCGGAAGGCGCTACAAGAGTTACACGTGGGAGGTGGTCCCCTTGGCGACGCTCCGGGACCGCTTCGTGCGCCTCGACGGCGTCGGCCTCAGGGCGACATGGACGCTGCCCTGATGGCGGCGGCGAGCTGGCGGGACGCATGGACTCTGGATGCTGCGGCAGGGCCGACAGCGGCTTCACGGCCGAGCCGTCTTCAATTTGACAGGTAGCACTGCCGAACCTATTTCCTACAGCAACCCATCGGCGATGGAGGAACCGTATGCGTTACCTAGGCCTCTTCCTTGGCCTCGCCCTCGTCCTTGAAGGCTGTGCGTCCGCTCCGGGCAGCGGGCAGGGCGCATCCAGGGACGTCATCACCCGCGAGCAGATCGCCGAGACCCAGGCGATCACTGCCTACGACGCGATCCGTACGCTGCATCCCCAGTGGCTCCGGGCCCGGGGCCAGACCACCGGGATCGCGGACGCGACCCCGCTCACGCCCACGGTCTATCTTGATGGAACGCGCATGGGCGGCTTGGACGTCCTCGGCGTCTATCAGGTCCGTGACATCCATGAGATTCACTACCTGGATCCCGGCAGGGCCGCCATCAAGTACGGAATGGGCTTTCCCCGAGGGATCATCGAGATCATCTCTCTGGCTCGCTGACCGGAACGCGTCTCCGCCATCTGCAGGTAGGTCGCACGGGCCCCCTGCTGCGGTGCCGTTCGGGCCGGTGTGCGAGCGCCACGGTGTGCCCGGGGAACCCAGTCCCCGAGCCGGGAGTTAGGGGTGGTCTCCCACCTCCACCTCCCACTAAGGCGAGTCTAGTGTATACATCCGAGTTCGAGCGTGACCCCGGCGTCCGGCGTCCCATCCGGCTGGCCGCATTGATATGCGCGAGCCTCGCATGGGCTTGCGGCGGAGGGGACGACGTGACCCCCCTGTCGGTCGGAGGGGACGGGGACGGTGTCGCACCCCCGCCCCAGGAATCGTTCTGCAGCATCCCCGAAGATCAGATCTTCTCGGGCGGGGTGGGCCGAGATGGGATTCCCGCTCTCGTCAACCCCCTTCTCGTAGCCGCCGACGCCCCCCAGGCGGAATACGTGCGAGACTTCGATCGCGTGATCGGAATCGAGGCGGACGGCCAGTTCATTGCCGTGCCGCACAACATCCTCTGGTGGCACGAGGTCGCGAACTTCGACGACTTCGGAGCGCCCTTCGCCGTTTCGTATTGCCCGCTCACCGGCTCGAGCATGGTCTTCGATCGCACGTCGGTCGGCGGAGTCGATCTCGGCGTCTCGGGCCTGATCTACAACAACAACCTGATGATGTTCAACCGCCGAAACGACGGCAGCCAGGAATCGCTTTTCCCCCAGATGCTCCGCGGAGGACGCTGCGGGCCGCTCGACGGCGTGGAGCTTCAGATGGTCGGGTCCGCCGAGATCCGATGGGACGCCTGGAAGGAGCTTCACCCCGAGACCCTGGTCGTTTCGGGGATCCTCCCATACGGGCGGGATTATCGACAATACCCGTACAACAACTACGAGGAGATCGGCAACGGCGAGACGATCTTCCCTCACGAGGAGTTCGACACCCGTCGTCCCCCCAAGGAGCGGCTTCTCGGCATTCCGCGGGACCACGGCTTCGGGATGTCGTTTCCGTTCACCGTGCTCGAGGGAATGGCGGGCGAGGGCGACAAGGTCGCCCTTCACGACGACGTGGGAGGCAGCGAGTCCGTCGTCGTCTTCTGGTCCACCGAGGCCCAGTCCGCTCTGGCGTACAAGCCCACGGCGAACGGCCAGGAGCTCACCTTCGAAGTGCGGGACGATGGGTTCTTCGACCTGGAGACGGGCAGTGAGTGGACGTTGGGGGGGCTGGCCGTCTCGGGCCCCCAAGAGGGCACGTCGCTCGAGCTGATCCGCGACGCGTACGTGGCGTTCTGGTTCGCCTGGGCGACGTTCCATCCGAACACCGACGTGCTTCCGGGCCCGCGCCCGTCGTTCACGGGCTGACGGGCAAGCTCATCCAAGCCCGTGAGCGGCGGCGCGGCCTCGGCTCAATAAGAACCGGCCAGCCCCCTCAAGGGAGCTGGCCGGTTCTTCGGGAGAGCGACCTCCCGCGAACGGGGTCAGTGCCGCGCTACATGCCGACGTCCCAGAAGAGCGGAACGTTCCACGGCTCTGCGCTCAACCCCTGGGCCGCCTGCGCGGCTTGGAGATTGCTTCCGTTCACCGACTCCTCGCTCTGCGGATAGGGCACCCTGACCGGAATGCGACCGTTGTTCCGGTTGTCCGGTCCCGCCTCGAGGTGGGGCACGTCCGTGCGCCGTTGGTACGCCCACGCCTCGGGGCCCTGATCGTAGAGCGCGAACCACATCTGCATCGCGATCTGTTCGAGTTGCGTGTCCTGATCCGTGGCGAACGCCACGCGCGGGCTCGCCAGATACGCGGTGATGGCGTCGGAGGGGATATCGAAGGTTTCCATCGACGCACGGATTCCGGCTTCGTACAGCGCCTGCGCGTCGCCGGCCGCGAAGCCTCTCACGGCGGCTTCCGCCCGAAGCAAAGTTACCTCCGCGAACGACAGGATCCACGTGGGCGTGGTGGACTGCAGGAACCAGTCTCCCACCCGTGACACCTGCTCGAACTCGATCCCGTGACTGTCGTCCATCCCGTTGGGCATCCCGGCGAACTCTCCCGTCTCCCTCGCCGCATCGGCGTAGATCGGAAGCCTCGGGTCATCGTACGCGATCAGGTTGTCGACCATCGTCTTGCTGATCCGGTAGTCACCCGGTCGGGCGATGAACGCGGGGGCCATCGGATTCTCGTTGGGCGGAGCGCCAAGCCACTGCAGTTTCGCCTCCTGATCCCGGCTCGTGAACACGCCGGCCGCGATCGCGCCTGAGGCCTCCGCCCCGTCCTGAAGGCGCATGGCCATGCGAAGGCGGAGCGAGTTGGCGAAGAGCCGCCAGTTCTCCATGTTGCCTTCGTAGAGCAAGTCGGGATTGCCGACCGTGCCGCGGAATACGTCGGGAAAGAGTGCACCCGTGGGCGCGATCTGGCTGCTCGCGGACGTGAGCTCGGCCAGCAGGGCGCTGTAGATCGAGCTCGCGCCGTCGTAGGTGGGCGTGATGTTGCCCTCGCTCGCACCGCCGAGCGCTTGGGTGTAGGGGATGTCACCCCACATGTCCACCATGTTGTGGAACATCCATGCCCGCAGGATCCTGCCCACCGCGGCCTGATTGGCGTTGTTCAACGCGCTGGCCTGCTCGACGATCCCGTCGAAGTCCACCAGCGCTCCCGTGTAGAGTCCGGCCCAGTACCCGTCGGAGAAGGACGCGCTGATCTCGTAGCGGTCCACGGCGCCGTACTGAAGCCGTGCGTAGTGCTGGACCCAGACGGACGCTACGCCCCGGTCCCAGCCAGTGCCCAGCAGGTCGTTGACCGCGTCCACGATGCCGGCGGGCAGGAGGTACTGCACCCCAACGTCGGTGGGTGCGTTCGGGTTGGTGTTGATCTCGGTGAAGTCGTCGGTGCAGCCGACGGCTCCGGCGGCCAGGAGCAACCCGGCCGCGAGCTTCCTGTATGTCTTCTTGCGCATGCTCATGTCTAGTCTCCCACTGTCGTCGGATCTTCCGGTTGTCTCTTCGCGTCGCGACATGCCCTCACCCCCTAATGTACGACAGAGAAGTTGAATCCGAACGTCCGTGGTGTGGGATACTGCTCGTATTCGATCCCGGCGAGGTTCGACTCCCACGGGTTGTTGTCGATGAAGGCTGTCTCCGGATCGATGTGCGGAACGGCGGTCCACAGCCAGAGGTTCCGCGCCACGATCGTGAAGCGGGCGCTCGACACCGGCAGGCTGCTCAGATACTCGTCGGGCAGGTTGAAGGCGATCGCCACCTCGCGGAGCTTCGTCCAGTTGTTGTCGAACATCCAGGGCGGAGCGACGTCGTCGAGCCGGGTGGCCAGGGTCCGCGACCTCACCGGAACCGTGTTCTGCGCGCCGGACTCCGTGACCCCGTCGAAGACGATGTTGTCCCGGGGCCCCGAGTGCCCGTCCGGATCCCAGTCGAGCGGCTCCTGGTTCGCGGACTCGATCAGTACTCCGGTCCGGTATCCGAGCTCGCAGGTTCCGCAGAAGATCTTGCCGCCCCGGTGCGTGTCCACCTGGGCGCTGATCGTGAAGGCACCGTACGAGAAGCTGCTTCGGAGCCCGCCGATCCAATCCGGCTGATAGGTTCCCAGCACCTCGGAGCCCGACGCTCGGATCGGCAGCCCGTCGGCGCCGACGATGGTGCGTCCGGACGCGTCTTGCCGGAAGACCGGACCGAAGAAGACGCCGTACGGCTCACCGGGCCGCGCCTCGAGCGACACGCTCCGGTTTCCGATGACGATCGACTCGAGGCCGGGGGCGAGCTCCAGCACCTCGGAGTCGTTGGAAGCGAAGTTCGCCGTCACATCCCACAGGATCCCCGACTGAGGCCGGTCGAGAACGTTGAAGGTGAGGAGCGCCTCGATGCCCTTGTTCTGCACCGAGCCCGCGTTGAGGACTTGCGACGTGTAGCCGCTCGTCTCGGAGACGTCCACGGCGAGGATCTGATCCTCTGTGGTCGAGTTGTAGTAGGTGAGGTCCAGGGAGGCCCGGTCGAACCAGAAGCGGAGGTCGGCCCCGATCTCCCACGACCTGGTCTCCTCGGGCCTGAGGGCCGCGTTGGCGATCGTGTTGCTGGTGGTGAAGCCCGGGATGTTGCCGAACTTGTCCACCTCCGAGTAGACCGAGGTGAGCTGATACGGATCGGCGTCGTTGCCCACCTTGGCCCAGCTCGCCCGGAGCTTGCCGTACGAGAGCAAGTCGGAGTCGAGGGCGAAGGCGTCGGTGAAGACGAGGCTCCCGGAGAAGGACGAGTAGAAGTAGGAGCGGTCGTCCTCGGGCAGCGTCGACGACCAGTCGTTTCTGCCGGTAACGTCCACGAAGGCCCAATCCCTGAAGCTCAGGGTCGCCAGTCCGTATAGGCTGTTGACCCTCTTCTCCTGGATGATGTTGTGAAGAAGCGGGGGGGCGGCGGAGTTGCTCGCGTTGTAGATCCCGGGGACGTTGAGCTTCCGGCTCCCCGTCTCCTTCAGGTCGAAGTCGTTGCTCCGACTGTTGGCCCCGCCGCTGAGGTTCAGCGCGAACTGGTCGCTCAGCTGCCGGTCGGCCGTGACGAGGGCCTCGATGTTGGTCTCCTGGTGGAACGCCGAGCTCTCGACGAAGCCGCCCTCGGGCGTGTCCTGGGAGTAGAACGGATAGACTTCCTTGTTGAGCTGCTCGAACCAGTCCGTACCGAGCCGTACCCGAGCCCGCAGCCACTCGCCGGCGAGCCGATAGTTGCCCGTCACCTGACCGGTGATGCGGTTCCGCTGGTCCTCGTTGGTCCGGTAGTTCTGGAGCCAGTAGATGTTGTCGTGGTAGTTGTGGTTCCAGTTCGGCGTGAGGTGGCCGCCGTCCGGATCCCAGCACACGCGCCCGCCCGGCAGCCGACCTTGCCCGAGGAGCTCGTCGGGGCACCGCTCGGTCGCCAGCTCCAGCCGCCGGCCGTCGGCCTGCCTCTGGAACCACATGAAGATGTGCATGGCGCTGTAGGAGCCGTTGCCGACGCCGGGCCGGTTGTGACCGGCGGACTGCGTGTACTGGACCGAGCCGTCGACGTCGAACCTCGGCGACACCTCCACCCCGGCGTTGAGCGCGAGCTGAGTGCGCTCGAACCCTTGATTGGGAGCCATGCCGGTGGCGTCCAGCCGCAGGGCCGAGAAGCGCACGTTCGAACGCTCGCTCGAATTCGAGATGGCGAAGTTGGTCGTGACGTTGTGTCCGGTCTGGAAGTACTCACGGACATTCATGGGCGACGAGAGCCACGGCTTCGAAATGCCGTTCGACCACCACTGCGCGTAGGATCGGCCGTCGTTCAACGGGGGGCCCCAGCTCTCGTCCACTCCGTCGTTGTCACCGCTTCCGCGGCCGTCGACCCAGTTGTAGCTGTCGGGGGTCGCGCCGCCGCCGTAGACGTTCTGGTAGCGGGGCACCCGCAGGGGGCTCTCGATGATGAAGTTCGTGCTGGCGGTGACCTGGGTGCCGGACGTACCCCTGCCCGACTTCGTGACGATCTCGACGACCCCGTTGGAGGCGCGCGCTCCGTAGAGTGCGGCGGCGTTGGCGCCGCGGAGCACCGTCACGGACTCGATGTTCGCCGGGTCGATGTCCTGGGCCATGTTGCCGTAGTCGATCCCGCTGCCTCCCCGCACGGTGGCCGCCGCCGTGCCGGTCCCGTTGACCGCGGTCTCGCGCCGGCTGTTGTCGATCGGCACTCCGTCGATCACGATCAGCGGCTCGTTGTTGCCCGAGATCGAGCTGACGCCGCGCAGGACCATCTTGGACGTCCCGCCCAGGACCTGCGACGGCGTGACCATCAGGCCGGCCACCTTCCCCGCCAGGCTGCTGATGACGTTGGTGTCACGCACCTCGTTGAGCTCGGCGCCCTCGACGCCCTGGACCGAATAGCCCAGCCCGCGCTGCTCGCGCGAGATACCCAGCGCCGTCACCACGACCCCTTCCAGCTCGAGCGCACCGATCTCTAGCTGGAAATCGATCGCGGCGGCGGCGTCGGCCGTAACCGTCACCGCCCCGCTCTGCGTGACATAGCCCAGGAGCTCGGCGCGGACCGTGACGTTCCCCACGGGAACCCCCGAGATGAGGAATCGGCCGTCCGCGTTGGTCAGGCCCCCGGTCCCCTGTCCCACGATCGACACCTGGACCGACTCGAGGGGCGTCCCCGTCGCCACGTCGGTGATCTGACCGGTCACGTTGCCGGTCTGCGCGTGGAGTGAAGGGGTCGCCGAAAGCGCCACCGCCAGAATGGCGAGGGGCACCGTCCAGACATTACACCGCTTCATTCTTACCCTCCTTGCAGAAATACAGCCTCCGGTCTTGCTCTGGTCCTTACGCTTGTTGCAGGTCATAGGCGGGCTCCTTTGCCCCATAAGTGGGCGGGCGGTAGGGACGGCCGGGGTCTCGAAGGGGACGGGCGCAACGCCCGCGAACGTCCGCTCGAAGTCCCTCGGCCGCCGAGTTTTCCTGGTTGCACGGCCTAGTTGCCACCCCATCGGTAGCCGAATCCCACGCTGAGCGACGAGTCGCGGTGTGTATCGTCCAGTACGTGGTCGGCGTACGTCCAGCTAGTTCCGTCCACGAAGACGAAGGCGTTCGACGGGAAGACGTACCGCAGCCCGGCTCCGAAGACGCCGGTGAACTCGGTGACATCGTAGTTGTAGCTCTCCACCGGGTCCGATCCGTTCCGGTTGACGACCACGACTCCCACGCCGCCGTAGAGATACGGCTCCACGCTCATGCCCGTGGCCAGGAGGAGCTCGACGCCCGCGCCGGTATACATACGATCCAGCGTCACGTCATCGGAGAACCCGCCGGTTTGGTCTGTGCCCGACTTGGTGGTGTAGCTCAGGTCCCCCCGGATCGATATGCGTTCGTAGAGACCCAGCGTGAGGCCGCCGCCGAAGCGAACGCCCGATCCGAACGACGATGCGCGCTCGGCATCGAAGTCCGCGGGGCTGTTGATCAGCCCGCCGTGCGCGGAGACCGAGATGCTGCTCTGCATCTCCTGGGCGTTCGCGGGAAGGGCCGCGAATACGGTGACGAGTACTGCGAGGAACAAACTTCGTACTCCTGGCATGAAGCCCTCCTGTCCTCTGGGGACGATGGACTGTGGGTGAGCTCGAAGGACCCACCGCGGGGCGGAGCCCGGGTGGGCCTCACCCTTCGAGTCACCCGTACGATTCGGTTTCAGACAGTCGATACGGCTACGCACTTCCCTGGGTTACAGAGCGGCGGAAGCTGGACGCTCTTCCGGCCTCGGTCGTCCTAGGAGCCACCTTCCTCCTCCATTGTCGCCTGGCGCTGCACGCCCTCGGGCCCGTTATCCCAGTCCTGGGCGCTCGAGATATTGGGCATGTTCCAGTCGTTTCCGTTCCAGCTCGGAAAGCCGTCCATCCTGAACGTGTAGAGGCCGCTCACCATGTCACTCACGACGATGAGCCCGTCGGCGTTCCGCACGTCGACACCCCACGCGCCCAGGTTGACGTTGCCGTGCCCCCGGGCCATGTGCGGGCCCGGATAGGTGTCGTAGTAGGCGACCGTCCTCGGTACGAAGGGATCGAAGATGCTGAAGACCTGCAGGCCGTCCTCGTAGGCGGACACGAAGACGAAGGGCCAGCGCACCTCGTGGTTGTGCGAGAGGTTCTGATAGTCCGCCGTCCAGGCGCTGATCGCGCGGCTGACCACCGGGTTCCCGCCCTCCGACCACGCTTCCCGCAAATCGAAGATCCGCAGCGGCTGCCACTGCCTCTCCACCTCGGCTACGACGAAGAGGCCGTCGGGAGACGGGGTGAAGGTGTGTCCGTGAGCCACTCCGGGCACGTTCGTGATCGAGACGAGGAGCTCGGGGTTCGACGTATCCGTGACGTCGAAGACGAAATATCCTCCGGTGCCTCCCGCCCACAGCCGGTCCTGCTGTGTGGCCGGATCAAAGCCCACGTAATAATCGTGCCAGCTCGCCCGCCCGCCGCGCAGGGCCCAGTAGGGCGACTCGGGCACGGGGACCTGCCCGACGAGCCCCGAGTCCGGATCTCCGTCCAGGAACCGGCCCATGTCGTAGACGTTGGCGTGAGGCCCGGTCGTGGTCGTGAAGAGCAGCGGACGCCCGTCGGAGTGCTTGTAGGTGAAGATGTTGTGGAATCCACCCGGGGTCAGCGGAGTCCGGATTCTTCCCACCTCGCGCACCGTCGACGGATCGGGGAGCCCGGTGACGTCGAAGACCACGGCACCCAAGTCATGGTTGGGCCCCCCGGCCCCGAACTGCGTCGATTGAACGATGTAGTAGCGCCCGTCGTGCTTGAAGTACCTGCCGTCCAACGCGCCCGATCCCTGGTGGAGGTCCGCGTTCTCGATGCGCCACGAGTAGAGCAACTCCGGCTTCGTCGGATCCTCGATGCTGACGATATCCATGCCCGAGGGCCGAAAGCGCTTCGAGACGTAGGCGAAGGGCCGCTCGAGCTCCTGCTCGACCTCGACGTCGGCGACGTGGAGGAAGCCGCCCAAGGGGATGTTGCCGAGGTAATGCATGTTGGGTGTGCCCCTGTCGCCGGGCGGGAGGGCGTCCCCCGGGTTCCCGTAGTTGTACGGGTGGGGGGAGTCCTGAGCCGACGCGGCTGCCGGCAGCATCAGGAGGCCGACCCAGAGAGCGCCGAGAACGAGCGAATCCTGGGGTAGGGCGGACCGTCTCATGTACCTCTCCTCTTCTCGTTCGGCCGTTCTACCCGTCCGGCGGTGGCCGATACACGTTGGTCGAGACGCGGACCCGGGGAGCGGGCGAGGCAGATCCGTGCCTGTGTGTCCCCTGCGGAACCACGGTGTTACGACCCGGTCAATTTAGTGCCCGGCCGATCTCGTGTCCAACGGCTCGTTGCCGGGGCGGAGCTTCCCCGAGGCGCCTCATGCTTCACGATCCTGGCGGCGCCTGCGGTGTAGCTCCGCTGCAGCAGGCGAGCGAGGGAGTCGTTTCCAATACGGAGATGAGCCTGAACTCGATGGGGTTCTGAGGGGTGAGG
>CAZNEI010000020.1:10081-41404 GCA_964572045.1 uncultured Gemmatimonadaceae bacterium | reverse complement strand
CACCTGGTCCATCGTCCCCACTCCCGTCTCCTCCTGGTCCGAACCGCCTCTCAACTCCCCCGTCCATCAACCTCGTGACGTTGACTTGTTCAGACCATCCCTAGGAGTCACGGCAGTATCGGTCTCGCCGTTGTCTTCGCCGCCGAGACGTTCAGCCGCGCTCCTAGAGGGGTCGGGACGCCATTTCGGTGACCGGGCGACCACCTCTAGGCCATCCGATTTGAGGTCCGGCGTGTGTGTCGTTGCGCTACACGGGCTTTCTCGCGACCCCTCCCTGCACCGAAGGCGTCGCCTCGGTCGTCCTGGCCAGGCCGCTGACGAATGCCGGCAGCGCAGGTGGCGCCTTCGCGGCAATCGACCCGCGCGCAACCATCGGCCGGTGCAGCCGGCCGGGCCGGCGCGTGCTCCCTCTGGGATGAGGAGACAGTCACGCGCCACTCTCGGGAGAGTGGATCTCTTCAGACCGCGTCCTCTGCAGCAAAGGCGAGCTCCGCAGGCTTCCCAGCGGTGTGGGCTGCAGCCAGCTCCTCGACCGAGCGCATCGTCGTAGGCTTCTCCGGTTCCGCCGCCGCCGCCCGCGCTCGCTCGCGTTCCTCTTAGGAGTGTTGCCCGAGGGCTGGGTCACCGCGACGCTGTGGATGCGATTCGGGTCGAGAAGCGCCCTCTTCGAGACCGGTGCCGACGGCTCGATGCCGAATCCGGCGGTGAGCCTCCAACTCCGCCAGGCTCACCGCCCCGCCGCGGCGCCTATCGCCAACGGCTCAACCCAATGGGCGCCCTCGCGGAGGGCAGAGAGGGATCAGTAGCTGCCGCGATTCGAAGAGGGGTGGATGACGGAAAAGGTGCGCTCGAAGACGATCCCACCCGCTTTGCTGAGCGTGGAGTTCACTATCCATGCGGGATCGTAGGGCCGCCTGCTCGCCGAGCCGAAGGCGCATCAGCAGAATGCGTCCTGCCGATTATTCACGCCGGACGGGTTACCACGCGCACTTGGGTGAACTGGCGGTGCCCGTCCTTCGACTTATGGAAGCCGTATCCGCTCTGGCGTGCTCCCACCCAGGGCGTGCCTCGCGCCCCGTGCGGGGCTTTGTTGACTCCGATCATTCCGGCCTTGAGATGGCGGGCGACCCGGGCTGCTCGGTCCTCGTTCTCGCCGAAGACGACTGCGCCGAGTCCGTATAGCGTGGAGTTGGCCCCCTCTATCGCTTCTTCCTCGGAGGCGACACGGGTCACCGCGGCTACGGGGCCGAAGGTCTCGTCCCTTGCGATCCCCATCTCGTCGGTGACGCCGGTGAGGACGGTGGGGGCGACGAAGTTGCGGTGATGGCCCCCGGCGCCCACGAGGACGGTCGCCCCTGCCGAGACGGCTTGGTCGAGTTGCTCGAGGACGTGGTCCCGCTGCCGGGCATTCACCATGGGTCCAACCCTGACCCCCTCCGTCCGTCCGTCACCCTGCCTCATGGCGCGAGCCTTCTCCACCAACAGCGCTTCGAAGCGGTCTGCAATCCCCTCGGGCACAAAAATCCTCTCGGTACTCACGCACACCTGCCCCGCGTTCCGGAAGCTGCTCCATGCCGCAAACTTGGCGGCCTCTTCGAGGTCGGCGTCTTCCAAGACGATCATGGGATCCTTGCCTCCGAGCTCGAGGATCACCCGTTTCAGCTCCCCGCTTGCTGACCGGAGGATATCCTTGCCAGCCTCCCGGGAGCCGGTGAAGGCAACCAGGTCCACGGCGCTCTCAACCAGTCGCTTGCCCTGATCGTCGGCTCCATGGACGACCTGGAGTACGTCGGGGGGCAGAGCCGAGTTCAGCACGTCGGCGTATGCCTGACCGCACAACGGCGTCTCTTCGGAAGGCTTGAGGATCACCGTGTTGCCGGCGGCGAGTGCCGGAAGCACCATCCAGTGGGGCATCGCCATCGGGAAGTTCCACGGTGTGATCGCCGCGCACACTCCGAGGGCGTCGTGGTGCACAATCGAGTGATTCCGACCGTCGTCGAAGACCTCGGGGGCGAGCGCCTCGCCGATCTCTTCCAACTCCTCCTTGACCGACGCCAAGGACTTGGCTTCGGCGATCGCCTCCGGCACCGGCTTTCCCATCTCCTTCGTGATTAGCCGTCCGAGGTGGTCGGCCCGTTCAGCGAATGTCGCGCAGGCCCTCTCCAGCAGGGACGCTCGCTTCTGATGACCGCAGGCGTCCCACGACGGCTGGGCCACACGAGCACGTTCGACGACGCGAGGAATCTGGTCGAGGGGGGTCATGTCGATTTCGCCGACCAGATCCCCGTCGGAGGGGTTGTAGGACCTAAGGGTTGCCATTGGCGGCCTCCTCCTGGGGTGTTGCTCGGACCGATCGCCGTTGAGCGGGAAAAATGAGAGAGGGAGAGGCTTCGCGCTACCGCGCGAAGCCTCTCCCAACACGCTGCTCCGCGACCGGTGAGCACCGGCGGAATCGATCAACGGCCGTGTGGCCGGCTCGCTGGATGCGACGGCCTGGGAGCGAGGCAGACGCCCAGGCCTACCAACAGCTCGACTTCGAGAGTATGCTTGAGAGTCGGCCTCGCCTCGAGGGCATTCGACCAGTGTAAGGCTTGTGTCAATATCATTCTTGCAACGATCCCGCCCTGTCGGCCTCGCCAGGCGATCCGGAGTTGCGAGGAGGGGGGGGCGCAGGCCAAGCGATGCGTAGGGGCGGTTAGCTCAGCTGGTCGAGAGCGCCTGGTTTACACCCAGGAGGTCACTGGTTCGAATCCAGTACCGCCCATTGTGATGTGGGACGTTCTATTCCATCAGGTAGCGCCTAGATGTCGGGAGGCGCGTCGAGGGGCCCAGGGAGAGTGTCGGGATCACGCGGAGTAGCGAGGAGGTCGACGGCCCGCGGATACGAGCTGGCCTGGCACGTGGGAGAGGCCCCTCGTCGCACCCCTAGCTGCCCTGCAGCTCTTCATCGACGTCGTGGAGAGACCGGGCGCGTCTGAGAATCGCAGGGAGGTCACCATGATTCGCACTGTAGCTTGTGTATCCGCTGCCGGAACGCTTCTGCTTCCCTCGCTCACGGGAGCGCAGACTGTGGCTGCCGATCCGGCGGTGGTCGACGCTTTCGAGGTGGCTGAGATCTGGTTGGACGCACAGAGGGACTACGAACAGATTCCGGCGATCACGGCTGCTATTGTCCACGACCAAGAGTTGGTGTGGAGTCATGCCGTCGGATACGCTGACGTTGAAGAGCAACGGCCTGCGATGCCGAACACGCTCCACTCGATCTGTTCGATTTCGAAGCTCTTCACGAGCATCGCCCTTATGCAACTCCGGGATCGCGGCATGCTGAGTCTGCGCGACTCCGTGTCGCAACACCTCTCTTCGTACGCGGTCGAGCAGAAGTATGAGAATTCTTCGCCGGTCACTCTCGAGGGCCTCCTTACGCACTCGGCTGGCCTACCGCGAGAGTCGGATCATCCGTACTGGAGCGGTCCCGAGTACCCCTTCCCGACCAGAGAGGAGGTGATGGAGGGTTTGGTGCATCAGGAGACGCTCCATCCGTCGCAGACGAGGTACCAGTACTCGAACCTGGGCCTTTCGCTGGCGGGTTACGTCGTGGAGGAGGCCTCGGGACAGCCGTATCACGAGTACGTTCGACAGCAGATCCTCGATCCTCTGGGGATGCACGACACCTACCCGGAGATGCCGGAGCAGCACATCGATGGCCAGCTAGCCACGGGCTACACCGGGATCACGCGCAAGGGCATTCGGCTCGAGGAGCCTTTTTTTCAGACGCGGGGGATCGCTCCGGCGGCAGGCTACGCGTCGACGGTGGAAGACCTCGCGAAGTTCGCGATGTGGCAGTTCCGGCTCCAGGGCGGCCAGGAGGAGATTCTCCACCCCTACACGCTTGCCGAGATGCAACGTACGCATTTCGTTGATCCGGACGACGACACCCGCAGGGGCCTCGGCTTCAGCATGTCACGGCGTGACGGCAAGACTTGGATCGGACACGGGGGAAGCTGTCCTGGCTTCCGCACGACACTCACGATGCAAAACGAAGAGAAGATCGCGGCTATCGTGTTCCTCAACGTGCGCGAGGACCCGGGCAAGTACGCCCGCGGGGTCTATGATCTCGTGGTCGACGCTATCCTCAACGCGGCGAAGAACGGGTCGGAAAACGCGGCTGCGGACGGCAACGGCGACGGTGAGGCGCCGGGGACGGGCCAAGTCGGGCAAGAGCCGAACTACGAGGACTATGTCGGTCGGTACGTGAGGGGGCTGGGAGCGAGTGAGACTGCCATCGTGCGCCGGGAAGGTGGGATCGCGGCGCTGAGCCTCCCGACCGATAATCCCCGCGCCTCGTTCCGAGAACTCCGACACGTCGAGGGCGATACCTTCGATCAAATCGATCACGACGGCGAAGTGGTCGGAAGGGCTATCTTCGACCGCGACGACCAAGGCAGGATCGTCAGGATGAGAAACCCAACGAACTACGCGACGCGGGTGTACCAATGACGTGCGGCCCGCCGGGCCGCCTCGGTGCACCTCCGTCGATACGAATCCCCGTGGGGGAGGGCGCCGTAAGGGCGTGACGTGGGGCAGTCCCAGCGAGACCCTAGATCGAGGACTCAAGGATGCTGGAGTTAATCGGCGTTGTAGCGGCGCTCGCCGCCGCCATTCTCGGCTACACCAAGTCCCGGAAGTTTGTCGGGCAGCGACTCCGCTTCACTAGCTTGGTGGAGAAGCCGGGCATTGGCCTCGCGGCCGGTGTGGCGGCTGCGATCGTCGCGGCACCGATCGTCGCCCTGTTGCCGCTCGTCGGGACTGGAACGGCCCTGGCGTTCGGAGCCGGCGTGGGTACCGGCGTGGCCGTGGGTGCGAGAGACGCCAAGAGGCCGCTCTTGGAAGACTGACCTCGGCCTGTGCTGCGACCCGTCGCGGATCCCGTCCCACCGGGCGGAGGCCCTCGACCCGACGGCTCGGCTCGGCACGCGGAGTGAAGTAAGCTCACGGGTCGGTGGGGAGGGTCCCCGGAAGGGAGCGGCTTCCTGAGGGGGGGACCGACGAGGGAGCACGCGGGCCGAAGCGTGTCGGGGCGCCAGACCGATCCAAGGCACGTTGCGGCAGCACAGAAGAGAGGAGCGATCGACATGTGTGGATCAGCGATGCGCGCGGCGGTCTTGATCGTCCTTGCGGGGTGTCAGGCGACCCAAGGACAGCCCGACTATTCGCCGGTATTCGATGGCTCTGGAGGCCGGTGGGTCGATCTCAGTTACGCCTTCTCCGACGAGACAGTCTATTGGCCTACGGCCGATGGATTCCGACTGGATGAGGTAGCGTTCGGCGATACGGACGCGGGGTATTTCTACAGCGCCTACAACGTCTTCACGGCCGAGCACGGCGGAACGCATCTGGATGCGCCAATCCACTTCTCCCGGGGCGGGATGACGACCGACCAGATCCCCCTCGACCGACTGATCGCACCGGCGGTTGTCGTGGACGTCTCCGCCCGGGCGACCCCCGATTACCAGATTTCCCCCGACGATCTTGAGGCTTGGGAGACCGAATACGGACCGATACCCGATGGCTCTATCCTGCTCTTCCGCACCGGTTGGGGGGACCGCTGGCCGGACCGCGCAAGCTACCTGGGCACCAGCCTCGTCGGACCCCCGGCCGTCCCCGAGCTTCACTTTCCGGGCATCCATCCGAACGCCGCCCGTTGGATCATCGAGCAGCGTGACGTCCGGGCTGTAGGTATCGATACACCGAGCATCGACTACGGCCAGTCGACCGGATTCGAGGCGCACGTGGTCCTTTACGGTTCAAATACACCCGGGTTCGAGAACGTGGCGAACCTCGGCATGCTTCCAGCGACCGGAGCGTTTGTGGTGGCGCTTCCGATGAAGATCGCGGGCGGCAGCGGGGGGCCCCTTCGCATCGTCGCGTTTGTTCCCTCCGCTCCGGGTGGGCCCTGAGCATCTCTTGCGGGGAAGGAGGAGCGGCCACGCAAGGCCGTTGACCATGCCTAGACGCACCAGAATAGATCCGAGGCTCGGGCTTCCCCTGCTTGAGGCTGCTGGCTCGGGGGACGTCCGAGCGGGCCAGCCTGCTGGCCGAGAGTCGGGGAGAACCGGAGGTCCAGGTGGTCCCGGGCGGCTCCTCAGGGTCCCGAAGCGGGCCCGTCACAGCACAGATCGCCCGGCTCCTCGTCCGGGTTATCAGCTCCAGGGTCCCGTGCGTGGTCGGCGACAAGACGCCGAAGGCCCGAGGTCGACGTGATCTCGCCGCGCAGGGGCTTCTCGCACGTGAGGGTATCTCGGATGGCGGACGGCCACCTCCTCGACCGCAAGGATGTCGTCACAGTCGAGGAGCCGTTGGAGATCCGCGTGGAGTACGCCCGCGATGGGGCGTGGGAGATCTCCGCGATCTCCGTGACGATGCGCACTCCGGGCGACGACTTCGAGTTGGCGGCCGGATTCCTCTCGGGCGAAGGCATCCTTCGCCACCGTGATCAGATCACCGAGATCAGCTACTGCCAGGGGAACGAACCGCAAACGTACAACATCGTACAGGTCAGGCTGCGCCCCGACACGCCCTTTGACCCCGAAGCGCTGTCCCGGAACTTCTATATGACCTCGAGCTGTGGAGTCTGTGGTAAGGCGTCCCTGGAAGCGGTGGAGGTGCGGGGATGCGAGCCCCTTCCCGAGGAGGGCCTGAAGATTCACGAAGAAATCCTTCGGGGTCTGCCCCGGACCCTACGCGCCGGCCAAGGACTCTTCGAGCGCACGGGAGGCATTCACGCGGCGGGCCGGTTCGATGAATCCGGAGAGCTCGTGTCCCTCATGGAGGACGTGGGCCGCCACAACGCGGTCGATAAGGTAGTTGGGGACGCTTTCCTTCGAGGAGAGCTCCCGCTCGAGAGGACCGTTCTGGCCGTGTCGGGCCGGGCATCCTTCGAAATCATGCAGAAGGCGGTGGCGGCTGGGATCCCGGTCGTGGTGGCCGTCGGCGCCCCCTCAAGCCTGGCCGTAGACCTCGCCAAGACGTTCAACCTCAGCCTACTGGGGTTCACGCGCGCCGCAGGATTCAACGTCTATGCTGGCGTGAAGCGCGTAGCCAGGTGAGCACGTCCGGGAGGGCTACAAATCCCGGACAGCGCATCTTCGGAGCGGTGCTGGCCGGCGGTGAGAGTCGTCGGTTCGGCCGTCCCAAGGCTCTGGCTGAAGTCGCTGGCAGCCTCTTGGCCCGCCGATGTGCGGACACCCTAATCTCTGCAGGTCTTTCCGTGGGCATCGTGGCTGACACCCAGATCGGTGCGACCCTTGGCGTCCGGTCTCGCCCGGATCTTGAGCCGGGTCTAGGCCCTCTGGGTGGGCTGTGGACGGCGCTGGAATGGGCTCGAGAGCGGAGTGACACGGGAGTCTTCCTCCTGGGTTGCGATATGCCCCTCATCACGACAGAGGTGATTCGTATCGTAATCGAGCGCTCGGGGAAGGCCGCGGTCACGGCGCCCGTTGGGCCAACCGGGCCTCAGCCCCTGTGCGCGCTTTACCGGCTCGCCTGTCTGCCTGAGGTCGAGAAACGCGCTCGCTCACCTGACCGCTCGCTACACGGGCTACTGGACGCCGCGGAGGCCACTCTGGTGAACCGGGAGACGATCGCCACCATCGCCGACCCCGAGGTCGTCTTCTGGAACGTCAACACTGAGGAGGACGGCGTTCGGGCGGAGGAGCTCCTGAGGGCTGGACTCGGGGAAGACTCGTGACGCGGACCCCTCCGGGGGACGTCTGCCCTCCACCCATCGTGAGCGTGATCGGGCTCAAGAACGCCGGTAAGACGTCGGTAGCGGTGGGACTGGTGGCGGCCCTCGAGGCACGCGGACGGCGGGTGATGGCGGTGAAGCACGGACACGGCTTCCAGCTCGACAAGCCTGGCACCGACTCGTGGAGGCTCCGCCACGAAGGCCGGGCGGGCCGAATCGTACTCGCTGGCCCGGAGGGTCTGGCGGTGATGGGAGGTTGGGGTCCCGAGGGGGAACTGACGCTGGAGGAAGTCGCATGCCGTTTCCTCCCGGATGCCGAGATCGTCGTGGCGGAGGGCTACAAGGGCTCATCGGTCCCGAAGATTGAAGTTTATCGGCCCTTGGCCCATCCACGACCGCTCTATCGCTCGGACGTGCCGAGTTCGCGACTCTACCTCGCATTGGTGACCGACGCCGTGGACCTGAATCTGCCCATCCCCGTGCTGGACATGAACGCTTCAGATCTCTCCGAGCGTTTGGCAGACTTGGTTGAGGACGCTCTCCTCTAGGAAGTCCCGCCCGCCAGGGGCGGCCTCTCGTCCTGAACTCGCCTCCGTTCGGCCCGGTGCACTTCGGCAACTTAGGGCGGACCGTGCACCGGGCGGTCGGCTTGAAGGGTCGCCTCACCCCCTCCGACTCACCCGGAGGTGCTCACGTAGTGAAGGTGTCTTAGGTTCTTACCTCGTTGAGGGCTGCGAGCCCCTGCCCATATGCTCCCAGCGGCCACTGGGTGGGCTCGACTCTGGGGCGTGTCCGGATCGCTGGCGCTCTCCAGGCGAGGGCGATCTCAGAAGTCCTCCTGCTGCGGTACGCCAGGGGATGCCATGCGAGGTCGGATCAGGAGAAGTAGGGCAGGCGGGACGTGCGGTTGCCATCCATCGCGCCCAGACAGGATCCGGTAGGGAGATGCTCTATCCGTTCGAGCACGGCCCGGCGCTCTGTACGGTGGGCAAGCTGAAAGGGCATGGAAACTAGCGGCGAACTGCGAGTCGGTCGCTATTGGTGGACGCTGGCTCTCGGAGTGTCGTCCGCCGCACTGGTGTCGCTCGCCCTGATTCCTTGGTTCCTCGAGCAGCGCCAAGCCGACTTGGAGCGGGATCTAGACGTCTTCGGCGAGGCCCGTCCGCTCCTTTCGGAGATTGCCCTTTCCCACTCGAGCCAGATGATGCGAGTGGAGCAGTATGCGACTTCAGGGGATCCAGCGTTCGTGGCCCTTTACGAGGAGGACCTCGAAAGACAGACCGCTTTGCTGGACGAGCTTGAGCAAGCGCTCGAAGAGATGCCGTCTGCCTCCTCGTATCTTGGCGAGTTTGCCCAGCTCAGAATGCGAATCGGCGAATGGCAGGTACTGCATGCGCCGCTCATGGAGTCCGGGGCGATGGGTATCAGCCCGGACGAATTCGGGGAGAGGCTGGCGGACGACCGTGTCCGCTACGAAGCGGTGCGTGCGGGTACGCGCGCCTTCGAGGACCGTCTGATCCAAGAGGCCGGATCGGCGGCCGCCAGGTTGAGGCGGCAAACGCTCATCCAGCTCTGGGTCACCACGGGCACCATCGCTCTCGCCGTCGTGGGAGTCTTGATCCTGGGCACTCTGGGGTATCGGCTCCAGGACCTTGTAAGGAATGAGACGCGGCGACGCCAGGAGACCGTAGCAGCCCGTCGCGAGCTCGGAGCGGTCCTGAGGGGAACGGGCGACGCACTGCTGGGCCTCGACCTGGAGGGCCGCTGCACGTTCCTGAATGAGGCCGGCACACGGGTGCTGGGTTACACACCGAAGGAGTTGAGGGGTCGAGCGGTGCACCCGCTGATCCACCATACTCGGCCCGAGGGGACGCCCTACCCCTCGGCCGAATGCCCCGTGCGGGAAGCGCTGTCGACGGGGGAGACCCTGCGCGTCCGGGACGACGTCATGTGGCGTAAGGACGGATCGTCCTTTCCCGTCCAGCTGACCGTAAGCCCGATGAAGGACGGGTTGGAAGTGCGGGGGGTCGTCTTGACGATCACGGACTTGACCGAAACGCGGGCGGCCGAAGAGGCCTTGCGCGCGGCCGTTCGCGCTCGAGACGAAGTACTTGCCTTCGTTTCTCACGATCTTCGGAGCCCCGTGGGCACGATCTCGGCCGCTGCGGAGCTTCTTGCCGAAGTCCCGCTTCCACCGCAACAGCGGGTTGAGCACCTCGACATCATCCGCCGGGCGGCGGACCGCACCAACCGGCTGATACAGGACCTCCTCGACGTGGCGCAAATCGAGGCGGGTCGGCTGTCGGTCTGGACGGAGCCGGTAGCGACGAGCGACATCCTCGAAGAGGCCATCGCTCTGGCGAATCCCGTGGCCGGGGAGGCGGGGGTGCGGCTGCGCCGAGAGATCGACCCCGCCCTGCCGCACGTCGAGGCGGACCGAGACCGAATCCTTCAGGTCATGTGGAACCTAGTCGGCAACGCCCTCAAGTTCACGCCGGAGGGAGGGACGGTCACGGTGTCGGCAGAAGTCGACGATGGTGGTGTACGCGTTGCCGTCAAGGACACCGGACCAGGTCTCGAGCCCGAGACGCGGGAGCGCCTCTTCGACCGGTTCTGGTCGGGTCGTCGTTCTGCGGGTCATGGGACCGGCCTCGGTCTCACGATCGTCGCCGGGATCCTGGCGGTCCACAGCTCGAAGGTCCACGTCGAGACCGAGCGCGGGGAGGGGAGCACCTTTTCCTTCGTTCTGCCCTTCGCCGAAAGACCTGCTCGTGCGGACCGGCCTCGGCCATCCGAAGAGGGATCCGGCATCTGGTGATCGGCGTTCAGCGCCGCACTCCACCGAAGCCGAGCGTCTCACATGAGTTGCGCACCACCGAGGCGTAGTCCGGCACGAGCGCCAAGCGAATCGAGTCGCCCACCGAGTGGGACTGGTTGGTGGGTAGGTGCACCGTAAGCGACCGATGGCCTCCCGCGTTGGTTGGAACCTGCACCTCGGCCTCCACGTTGCTGCCCGCATAGGTCGTCGCCGTGATGGTTCCGCGGAGCATACCGTGCTCTGAAGGCTCGAATCCTTCGGGTCGCACCGCCACGATGACGGGCGCGCCGTCGGCGAGACCCGACCGGTCCACTCGGCAGAAGGATCCGAAATCAGTCAGCACGCATCCGTCGGGCCCCTGGATCAGGCCCTGAAGGAGGTTGGTCCGACCCACGAAGTTGGCAACGAAGATCGATTCCGGGTTCTTGTAGATCTCCTGGGGAGTTCCGGTTTGCTCTATACGCCCCTGGTTCATGACCGCCACGCGGTCGGAGATCGCCAGAGCGTCACGCTGGTCGTGGCTCACCAGTACACAGGTGATCCCGGCCGAGCGCAGGCTGCCTATGACCTCGTCCCGCACGTTGTCACGAAGATGGGCGTCCAGATTGCTGAAGGGCTCATCCATGAGCACAACAACGGGCTCCGGTGCGATCGCCCTGGCCAAGGCCACACGCTGCTGCTGTCCGCCGGAGAGTTCGTGCGGATAGCGGTCGAAATGATGGGCGAGGTCCAATAAGGCGAGCACTTCGCGGGCGCGGAGGGGGCGGTCGGACGCTCTCCGGTCGTGGAGTCCGAACATGACGTTCTGCCCCACGGTCAGATGCGGGAAAAGCGCATAGTCCTGGAAGACCATACCGACGCCTCGATCTTCGGGCGGTAGCCACTGCCCCTTCCCCGCGACGGTCCGGCCCAAGATCCGAATCTCGCCCTCGTCAGGCCCTTCAAACCCGGCGATCAAGCGCAGGGCGGTGGTCTTCCCACATCCGCTCGGGCCGACGATGGTGAGGATCTCACCCTCCCGCGCGTCCATAGACACGCCTACCAAGGCCTCTACGGGCCCAGGCCAGAAGCGCTTGCCTACGTTGATCAGATCGATGATCGACATGCTGAGGCGGGAGGTTGAGAACGGTTTTCAATTCGATCGGATGGTAGCAGATCCGGTCCCGAAGTTCAAACGCGGCAGATCGCCGACGCATCGGGACCACGCCCAGTAGGGCCGGCGGTCAAGGGCAACACCAGTCCATCAAGCCCCGCACTTGGTCCGTGGTGAACCGTGTCACCCCGGTCTCGCGGAGGCGCGTCGCCTCGAGGGGGTCGTTGACGGTCCATACCGCCACATCGATTCCCTTTTGGCGTGCCCGCTCTATGGTAGACCGATCCTCAAGCGCAACCTTGTGACTTAGGTCTAGGATCGACTTCTGGTGCCCCATGGCGCGCTCCAGAGCCTCGTCACACCTTTCCGCCGCGTCCACGATGAATCCGATGCCGAGGTCTGAGTCCTGACTGCGAATGTGGTCCAGGCTGTTCCAGTCCAGGCTGATGAAAGTTGTCGAAGCCGAGAGACCCGCCTCGCCGACAAGCCGTACCATGCGGTCTAGGTCCTCTCGGTCCCTGAACCCTTTGATCTCCGGGTAGATGCGGTAGACCCGGCCCTTGAGGGCAGCGAGGGCTTCCGCGAACGAGGGGATCTTCTCTCCGGCGAACTCGGGCGCGAACCATTTGCCCGCATCCAAGGTCTGGAGCTGAGCCAGGCTGTGGCGGCTCACCATGCCGAGACCGTCTGTCGTGCGGGCGAGGCTTGTGTCGTGGAAGAGCACCGGCGTCCCGCAGGAGGCCACGTGAAGGTCGAATTCGACGGAGCGGCCCCCGGCGGCGAGGGCGGCCTCTAGCGAGGCGAGGGTGTTCTCGGGTGCGACGGCGGGGTACCCTCGATGCCCGATGATCTCCAAGCTTGAGCCGTACCGGGATTCAGCGGGACCGTGAGGGGCCGGCGGCGTTCGGGGGTGTCGGATCGGGCTCGAAGCGGCCTTCGAGCATGGGCCCTTCGGTCTGTTCTGGGTCACGGTCAGGTGGCTCTCTCAGCACGACGCCTGGGACTGTTCGCTCTTCGCCACAATGGAATTGGGGTGCCCCTATGCGTTTGATGCAAGCGGCGGCCGGGGCCGCGCGGTCCGGTCCCAGGCTGCGTCCGTACGAGCCCGGCCCGATCGATCCCTCCCGCGGCCGGGTTGCGTTTTCCCTCGTCCCTCCGGGAATCCCCCAACCGTGTTTCTGCTGGCGCCGGCGAATGCTCGGGTCCGGGCGCCCGTCCGGCGTGCACGCTCCGATCCTCGTGACCCCTGCAAGGCGCGCCGGGAGGCGTTTGCGTTTGCGAGTCGGATCTGGAAGAATACGGCGTCGGAGAGTCTTCGGAGGCGCCATCCCTAGCGGCCCCCTTGCATGTCTGATCCCAACACTGACTTTCGGTTCTGGCATCCCGTCGAAGTCCGTTTTCAAGATATCGACGCCTGCGGGCACGCTCATCACTCAAGGGCCCTGATCTACTTCGAGGAGGCCCGCTTGGCCTATTGGGATGCGGTCGTGAGGGGAAGCCGCGTCGAGGAGGTGGTTTACCTGGTGGCCGAACTGAAGGTCCGATACCGACGCCGGATCCGGTATCCGATGAAGTTGGATGTGGGGGTTCGCGTAGCCCGTCTTGCCCGGAGGCACTTCCTGATGGATTATGAAGCCCGGTCCGGGAAAGGGGACCTGCTGATATCGGGAAGTAGCGTACAGGTGACGTACGACTACGCGAGCGAGGCCTCGATCGCGATCCCGGGGTCGGTCCGGTCAGCAATCGAGGCGTGGGACGGACCCTTCGTTCGGGCCTAGCGCGAGCCGGTGCGCCGATGGCGGCCGATGAGGTTGAGAGACGGGTGATCTGGCACGGGAGGCCGGAGAAGAGTATTTGTACCGTCGTGAAGCTCATGGCTGCGTAACAGCCCTTAGCCATGCCATGTAACAAAACGAGTTCCTTGCCGGTATGAATGAGGACCGGGTGGGCGTGGAAAGGGCAGTTGACCTCGGTCAACTGCCCGCCTATTGTCTGTTGCTAGGCCTGAAGATATCGTGAGGCCGTAAGTTCGCCGCGGTGCGGGGGCGTGTGCCGGAAGCCGCCCAAGCGACCGCTTTCAAGATTCGATCCAGGAGTGAGGATGATGACTGGACGTGTGCGTCTGGGAGTTTTTGCCGTGCTGTTTGCTGCGCCAGTGATGGCCAGCACGGCCTTGGGGGCCCAGCAAACCGTGAGCAGCCGCTTTCGGGTTCTCATTCCTGACTTTCGCCCCATGAACGGCGAGAACAAGGGATTCGGCGAAAAGCTGGCCGACCGGCTTCGGGAGCAAGTCAGCGACTTGAATACGCATGTGGCCGTGGAAGAGGACGACATCAAGGACGCCCTCAAGCGGTTCGACTTGGATATGGAGGACCTGAACTGCATCCGCGCCCGTCAGTTGGCGCAACAGACGAACTATGAGGTTGTGCTCTGTGCGGAGTACACTGGCACCAAGGAGAGGTGGGAGGTTCAGAATATCAAGTTCGTCGACTCGAGCACCGGCGAGGAATTCCCCGTTGCCCCGATCGTGTCCGCGGACAGGCAGGAGGAGCAGGCGGCGGGGCAGATCGTCGATGCCTTCAAGCTGTTTGTCGAGCAGACGCGGGTCGCGGTCTTCTGCATGGACTATGCCCAGAGCCAACAGTGGGCCAGTTCCATTGAGAACTGCGATCGGGCTCTGGAGCTGAATCCGAACGCGAACTCGGTGCGCTACACCCGGGCTAACGTGCTGCGGCAGACCGATCGCTTCGACGAGTCGCTCGAGGAGGTCGAGCGGCTCCTACAACGTGATCCGTTCCATGAGAACGCGCTTCTCCTCGGGGGCTTCGTCGCCATTAGCCTCGGAAACGAGGAGCTCGCCCGCGAATACTATCGCAAGTACCTCGACCTCGACCCCACCAACGCGGCCGTACGCATGAAGGTCGCCTATGACCTCGCCCAGGAGGGCGACCCACTCGGTGGTATGGAGCTCATCGAGGAAGGTATCGCGGCCGATCCGGAGAATATCGACTACTACGAGCAGCTCGGGAACTTTGCGTTCGCAGGTGCCGAGCAAGTCCGCCAGGAGGCCCAGCTCGACGGTGGCGACGGCATGACGGCGGAGGTGGCTGAGCTGTACGGAAGGGCCATCGCGGCGTATGAGCGCGTCTTCGAAGTCAAGGGTGAGGAGACCCTCGTCACCCAGCTCCGCAACGTAGCGGCAGCCCACCTCCAGCTCGGTGACGCAGCGGCCTCGGCGGAGTTCTCCAGCCGGGCTCTGGAATCGCATCCCGAAGAGTCGGCGCTGTGGGCCATCTACGCCGAGGCCCTCCGAGAGGACGGAAGAGTCGACGAGGCTGTGGCCGCGCTCGCCACGGTCGAAGGCATCGACCCCGATTACCCGAACCTTCATCTCCGGATGGGGAACTGGTTGATCGAGGCCGGCCGAGTCGAAGACGCTCTACCAGTACTCAAGAAGGCGGTCGAAGGAGGCTCGGCCGTAGACCAGGCGGCGAACCTTATCTTCAGCCACGCCTACACCCGCTACGTTCAGCCTAACGATAAAAACTACGCTCGCTTCATCCAGCTCATTGTGCTGGCCAAGGAGTTCGACGTGACGACGCAGGCGCGCGAGCAGTTCGACTTCTGGCACGGGTACGCGCTCTACAACCGGGGGATGGCCGTCGGCTCACCAGAGACAGTCGAGTCGGCCAACCGATCTCTCCCCATGTTCCAGCAAGCGCTGACGCTCTTCCAGCGGTCAAAAGGCTACGCCGACCGAACGTCGGGGATCCCCTATCAGCAGCTCGTCGAAGGCGCAGGAGTCTACATCGAGATTCAAGAGGCGATCATCAAGCGGGGTCGCTAGGTCCTGGCGGCTCCGAGCCGACGAAAAAAGCGCCGCGGGGGATCGTCCCCGCGGCGCTTTTCCTTTTCCGGACCCTGGCTCGAATACTCGGGCTCGCGGGACGATGCGGCCGCCATAGCGCTGCACGTCGAGGGTGCCTGGTCCTTTCGCTCTCGGCGGTGGGGAAGAGTGGGTAAGGGGGAGTTCCCCTGAAACTTCCTCCGGAAATCGAAATATCTGAGGCTCGCGCCCGAAGCGGTGCCAAGGTCCGTAAGTGACTGATGAGTAATGCCTTGCGTGTTTCTCTCCCGCAGTCACGACCCAAATAAAAACCGAAAATTATTTCTATGCGAGAGGCTTGACCGAGTCGCAGGCATCCTCATATCTTCACTCCAATGTCTACCATAGTTCACCACTTTTACCCACAGCGTGACACGAGTGACCAGCTTTCTGGGGCGATACGAGTATCAGCTCGACCAGAAGGGGCGGGTCAGCCTGCCCTCGGCGTTTCGCCGGGAGGTTGAGGAAGATCGCTTCGTCCTGCTCCAGTGGAGGCCGCCGGCTCTAACACTCTTTCCCAGGCCCGTGTGGGCCCAGGCGCAGGAGCGCCTGCTTTCGTTTCGTCGCACCCAACCGGAGGCGTGGACCGATGTCTTGGCGATCGCGGCGAACGCTGTCGAGGTCACCACCGACAAGCAGGGGCGCATCCTCGTTCCGGCGTGGCTTCAGGAAAAGGCCGGCCTAGAGGGCAAGGTCCTGCTCGTGGGAAACATCGACCGGATCGAACTCTGGAATCCGGTGCGCTTCGCCGAGGTGGTTCGAACGGGGACGGGCGAATTCCAGAGGTTCTCGAACCAGATCTTCGGGTGAGGGTGGCACTGATCATGCAGACCGCTGAGATGAGGATCCGAGGACCGGAGCAAAGATTGGCCTATCACGAGCCCGTTATGGCCGGCGAGGTCATAGAGCGGATACGACCGTCCGGGTCTGGCCTGTACCTGGACGGCACGGTGGGCGGGGGAGGTCATGCGAGGCTCCTCCTTGAGAGGTGCGGAGGATGCCGGATCATCGCTGTGGATCGTGATCCCCAGGCGATCAGAGCGGCACGAGCGGCGCTGGCCTCGTTTGGCAACCGGATTCGCTTCGTCCGAGCACGCTTCGACGAAGCGCTCGACACACCGGATGTGGCGGAGCCGCTATCGGGAGCGCTTCTCGACCTGGGTGTGAGCTCGCACCAGCTCGATGTGGACGAGAGGGGCTTCAGCTTTCGCCGCGGCGTCAACTTGGACATGCGCATGGGGGTTGATGCAGAGGACACTCCGACGGCGGCTCAGTTGCTGAACCAGGCCAGCACCCGTGATCTGACCCGGATCTTTCGCGACTACGGAGAAGAGCCCCGTGCGCGACGGATGGCGCGTGAGGTGATCGCACGCAGGGAGCGCTCTCCGTTTCGCACCAGCGACGATCTCGTGGCCGTCTGTTCAAAGACGGTGGGGCGCAGCCCCAGCGCGAAGGAGAAGGCAAGGATCTTTCAAGCGGTGAGGATCGCGATCAACGGCGAGCTGGCAGCGCTCGAACGGGGCCTCGGCAAGATCCGAAGGGCGCTCGCATCCGAGGCCACCCTCGTCGTCATCTCCTACCACTCTCTGGAGGATCGACTGGTGAAGAACAGATTCCGCGAGTGGAGCAGCCCCTGCGTATGCCCCCCGGGCATGCCTCTGTGCACGTGCCGCGGTGAGCCCCTCGGCACCACGCTGACCCGTACGCCCATCGGTCCGAGCGACATCGAGGTGGCTCGCAATCCGAGGGCGCGGAGTGCCAGGCTGCGGGCCTGGAGGAAGACGTGAGACGCCGCCGCGCCCGCCGGCCGTCGAGCGTGTTGAGCTTCTTGGGCATCGGCTTCGCGGCCCTGCTCATCTCGCTGAGCGTCGTCACGTGGCGTCAGAGCCGGGCCTTCGAGGCGTTGGCCGACCTCGACGAGGTACGAAGGGCGTTGTCAGTCTCAGCTGCGGCGCAGGACGACTTGGTTCGGCGGATCCAGCACTTCGAGAGCAGGATACGGATTTCGACCGTAGCCACGCAGCGCCTCGGGATGCATCAGCCCGATGCCTCCGAAATCGTTCTTTGGGCGAGGGAAGCTCCATGAGGCGCCGCCGCCGCCGGCCCGACGGCCGCAAGGTGCTGTTCCGGCGAAGGGTTCTGCTCAGCGTCTGGCTTCTGTGCGGCGCAGTGGTGATCGGCCGTGCCTCGCAGGTCCAGATCCTCCAGGGAGCGACTTGGAGCCTGCAGGCAGAGCAACAGCACCGCACCGTCGTCGCCGTGCCCGCGCGCCGCGGATCGGTCGTGGACCGCTCGGGCGTCGATCTGGCGACGAGCCGGGAAACGTTCAGGGTGAGCGTGGCGCCAAGGGAGGTGAAGGATGCGGAGGCGGTCACGGAGCTGCTGACGGAGACACTGGGGCTCGATCGGGACCTGGTGCGGGAAGCCGTAGCGTCGGCAAGGCCTTGGAGAGTTCTGCCGGGATCGCACCCACCGTCCGTGCGGGAGGCTCTGGGGCGTGTCGGCGGCCTGTATCTGGAGCGTGAGCACCGTCGATTCTACCCGCGGGGCGACCTCGCCCGCGGAGTGCTGGGGGTCGTCCGGGACGGCGAGGCCTACGGCGGAGTGGAACAAGCCTTCGACGAGTGGCTTCGGGGTGTCGAAGGCCGAGCGGTGTTGGCTCGCGACGCCCTGGGGCGGCCCATTCCCGGTGAGAGCGTGCTGGTTGACGATGCCGAGGAGGGTGCCCAAGTCGTGCTTACGCTCGACGCGGACCTTCAGGAGATCGGGCGTCAGGCGCTATTGGACGCCGTCGAGCAGACCCAGGCGCGAGGCGGCGACCTTGTGATCACGGATCCGAGCACGGGGGACATTCTCGCCATGGTCTCCGCCCAGGACGGATCCACGCACGCCCTCTCGGCGATCAACACGCCCTATGAGCCCGGCTCGACCCTGAAGCCGTTCACCGTCGCGGGCCTGTTGGAGCATCGGCTGGCCACGCTCGACGACAGTATCGATACGGCGAACGGCCAGTGGACCGTCCAGGGTCGAACGGTGAGTGACGTCCATCCGCAGGGCGGTGTGATGACCCTTGCGAACGCCCTCAAGGTCTCGTCCAACGTCGGCGTGGCGAAGGCGGCGCAGGCTCTCAGCCCAGCCATCCAGTTTCAGACTCTCCGCGACTTCGGACTCGGAGTGCCCACCGGTGTGCACTTACCGGGGGAGGGCAAGGGTACCCTCCGGCGCCCGGACCGCTGGAGCGCGCAGTCGTCCGTATCCCTCGCCATCGGCTACGAAGTCGCTGTCACTCCCCTTCAGATGGCGATGGCCTACGGGGCCTTGGCGAACGGAGGCCGCCTCATGCAACCCAGGCTTGTGCAGGAGGTTCGGGATCGCCAGGGGGGGACGATCGATCGTTTCCCGCCCCGCACGGTGCGGCAGGTCGTGTCGCCTAACGTGACCCGTCAGATCGCCGAGGTGCTCGTAGATGTCGTGGAGGACGGCACGGGCAGGCGTGCCAAGCTCGCCACCTTCCAGGTGGCCGGGAAGAGCGGCACTGCACGGGCATGGTCGGACGGGGGGTACCAGGACGGAGACTACTATTCCTCGTTCGTCGGCTTCTTTCCGGCTGTGGATCCCCAGCTGGTGGTCCTTGTCAAGGTCGATCGACCGAGGGGAGGGGTCTATTACGGGGGAGCTACGGCCGCACCCGTGACCCGAGCTACGCTCGAGTCGATCTTGGCGGCCCAGCAGGCTCCGTTGAACCGTAGCGCGCTCGCCGAGATCGCACAGGGGCAGGCGCGCCCGCGAGGCGGCCCGCCCCCAGGGGGGCCGACACCGTCGCGATTCGCGTCGCTGCCCCTCGCCGCGGACGGGGCAGCCCTGGGAGCCCCGGGGCACGGACCATCTGGACGGGAGAAGGGTGGGCTGGACGCGCCGGACGGTGCGGCAGGTATCAGAGTGCCGGACGTCACAGGGATGCCGGCCCGGGTCGCTGCGCGACGGCTGCACGAGTTGGGCCTCCGCATTCGCTGGGAGGGGTCGGGGCCGGTGAGCCTCACGCTGCCACCGCCGGGGTCGCTGCTGCATGTCGGAGACACGGTGCGCCTCGCCTCGAGAGGCAGGGCGGGCGATGACTGACGCTCCGACTCCTCTCTTTGCCGTGGCGGAAGTCCTCCGGACCGCGGATCTGCTGAACGAGTTCCATGCGGCCGGCGACGTGCCCGTTTCAGGCGTGACCCAGGACTCGAGGTCCGTGAAGGCCGGGGATCTGTTTCTTGCGTGGGAGGGCTCCGAATGGGATGCCCACGACTTCGTAGCTCCCGCGGCCTGTGCCGGAGCCGTGGCGGCTGTCGTTGAGCGGTACGTGCCGGAGGCTTCGATTCCTCAGCTCCGAGTGTCGGATGGACGGCGTGCGGCCGCGCTTGCGGCGGACGCGGTCTTCGGATGCCCATGGCGGAACCTGTTCACGGTCGGGATCACCGGAACGAACGGGAAGACCACCACGGCCCTCATTGCCCGGCATATGCTCGGTGATACGGGTCCGGCTGCGGCTATGGGAACGCTCGGCTTGGTAGATCCGGACGGCGCGGTGCGCGCTGGCACCCAAGGCCTGACCACTCCTGGTCCTGTTCAGGTGTCTCGGTCGCTCCGAGGGTTTGTGGACGAGGGCGTTGAATCCGTCACGCTGGAGGCGTCGTCGCACGCCTTGGCGCAGAAGAGACTCGATGGAATGCGTTTCGACGCCGCCGTGTTCACCAACTTGTCGCAGGATCACCTCGACTACCACCCGAACATGGCCAGCTATCTTCGCGCCAAGTCCCACCTCCTCGATCTGGCGAAGGAGGATGGGCTGGCGGTCGTGAACGCCGACGACCGGAGTTGGCGGTCACTGCCGCTGGAGAAGTGTCGCACGCTGACCTACGGCATCCAAGACGCGGCGGACTTGCGGGCCGAGGGTCTCGTTGTGACGTCACACGGAACGAGGTTCCGTATCACTCTGGCCGATGAAGGCGCCGACGTCCGCCTCCCTCTGCTAGGCCGCTTCAACGTGGAGAACTCACTGGCGGCTGCGGGAGCGGGAACGGCGGCGGGCATGGCCGTCGAGGCGATCGCGGAGCGGCTCGAGAGCGTCCCCCAGGTGTCGGGCCGCCTCGAGACTGTCGCGCGCGACCCGTTCGTTATCGTCATCGATTTCGCGCACACGGCCGATGCGCTGCGGCGGGTCTTGGCGACGCTCCGGCCACTTGCGCGGGACCGGCTCATCGTGGTGTTCGGCGCCGGCGGGGACCGCGACAGGGGGAAGCGGCCTGAGATGGGCGCTGCGGTGTCGCGAGGCGCGGATCTGGCTGTGGTCACCTCAGACAATCCGAGGACTGAAGACCCCGAGTGCATCATCGACGACATCGTCGTCGGCATGACGCAGGTGCCCTATCGGCGCCACGCGGATCGCCGCGAGGCCATCCGGATCGCGCTGGCCGAGGCTCGTCCGGGGGACTTGGTCCTTCTCGCCGGGAAGGGCCACGAGACCCACCAGGTCATCGGCACGGAGAGCCGTCCCTTCGATGAGCGCCGCATCGCGCTCGAGAGCCTCTCAGAGCTCGGAGGTGCGGCGTGAGAGTCGCGGACGGGAGCGGCTTCGAGTGGACCGATGGTCATGTACGGGCCGCCTTGGGCATCCCGAGCCCTCAGGGTGCCGACGCACCGACCGGGCCCGAGCCCGATCGGGAGCCCGGCCGTCGCTACAAGGGGGTGTCCGCCGACAGCCGCACCACGCGCGAGGGAGACCTCTTCGTCGCCCTCAAGGGCGAGAACTTCGACGGACACGACTACGTGATCGAGGCGCTGGAGCGAGGAGCCCGTGGGGCTGTAGTGTCTCGCCTGGTCCACGTCGGTGAGGGCGCTTGTCTCTACGCGGTCGAGGATACACTCAAGGCCCTGGGCCGACTGGCAGGTTACCGGCGTTCCCACCTGACCGCTGCCGTTGTCGGGATCACTGGGTCGTCGGGCAAGACGGGGGCGAAGGACCTCGCGCGAGCAGCGCTTGAAGACTCTCTAAGGCTGCACGCCACCCCCGGGAATCTGAACAATCGTGTGGGTTTGCCCCTCACGCTCCTCGACGCCCCGGACGACGCCGAGGTAGTGGTCCTGGAGATGGGCACGAACGAGCCGGGGGAGATCCGTGCGCTTACGGAGATTGCAGGACCCCAGATCGGGGTCGTAACAACGGTCTCCGAGTCGCATATCGAGAAGCTGGAGTCCCTTGGAGGCGTGCTTAGAGAGAAGCTCGAGCTGCTGCGCGGACTGCCCGACGACGGGCGAGCTGTGGTGGGCGACGAACCTCAGGTCCTGTCGCTGGAGGCCAGGCGTGTCCGCCCCGACGTCGGCGTGGCCGGATGGAGCAAGCGGGCCGACCCCGAGCTTCGGCCGGACGACGCGCACATGGACTGCCACGGAAACTGGAGCTTCCGGTGGCGGGGGGAGCCCGTCCGTCTGCGCCTGCCCGGTCGCCATTCGGTGCTCAACGCCCTCCTCGCCTTGGCTGTCGCCGACATCCTGAATGTGCCGGCGGCCGAGGCCGCCAAGGGGATCAGCGCTCTTGAAGCGGATTCGATGCGAGGCGAGATCCGGCGGGTGGGTGACCTGACTCTGCTCGTCGACTGCTACAACGCCAACCCGCAGAGCACACGAGCCGCCTTGGATCTGCTTGCGGCGATGCAACCGGGACGCCGCAAGGTGGCCTTCTTGGGCACGATGCTGGAGCTCGGACGGCGAAGCGAGGAGCTCCATGCGACCCTCCTACGAGAGGCAGCGACTCTCGATTTCGACCTCCTGGTCGCTACGGGCGCATTCTGCAACGCTGTGCAGCACGTGGAAGTGCGGAGCATGGGGTCCGTTCCGATCGCGGTGGTCGATCCCCTCGAGGCGTACGAAAGCCTCAGGGGCCGCCTTTCGGGAGACGAAGTGGTTCTGATCAAAGCGTCGAGGGGGGTCGCGCTGGAGCGGGTGGTCCCGGAGTTCGAGAGGGATTTTGGAGGACCTGCCTTGGTTGAGCAGGGAAGCGAGGCCTGATGCTCTACCATCTCCTGCCCGGATATGCGGACGTGCACATCGTCTTCAACCTGTTCCGCTTTATCACATTCCGGGCGGCGGGCGCTCTCGTCACGGCACTGCTCCTTGCCTTCGCACTCGGGCCCGTCGTCATCAAGGTATTGAAGCGCCACCGAGTGGGTCAGGTGGTGCGAAGCGAAGGGCCCGAGACCCACCTGAAGAAGGCTGGGACGCCGACCATGGGCGGCGCGTTGATACTTGCCTGCACCGCCCTGTCGACACTGCTGTGGGCGGAGCTGACGAACTGGTACACGATTCTGGGGATCCTCACGCTGCTCGTCACAGGCGCGATCGGCTTCATGGACGATTACCTCAAGATCGTCCAGGGCCGGCCGGCCGGGCTCGTCGCCCGCAACAAGATGGCGGCCCAATGGATCTTCGGGCTCGGTCTGGGACTGTTCCTGTTGCTCCACCCGATCTCGCCGGTGGATCCGAATCGGACGATGCTGCCGTTCTTCTCCGATCTATCCCTGCTCTTCGCCCCGTGGGTGTACGTACCGTTCGTGGCGTTGGTCGTCTCGGGAAGCTCGAATGCGGTGAACATCACCGACGGTCTCGATGGCCTAGCCGCGGGACTGACCGCCATTGCGGCGGCCACCTTCGGGATCTTCGCCTATCTCCTGGGTCGCGTCGACAGCTCCTCGTACCTGGGCCTCTTCTACCTTCCAGGTGCAGGGGAGCTGACGATCCTGGCCCTCGCCCTCACGGGAGGATGCCTGGGGTTTCTCTGGTACAACAGCCATCCGGCCGAAGTCTTCATGGGCGATACGGGATCGCTGGCCCTCGGAGGGGTCATCGGGGTGATGGCGATCCTCCTCAAGGCCGAGTTTCTCCTGGTCATCGTCGGCGCGGTGTTCGTCGCCGAGGTGATTTCGGTGGTCCTTCAAGTTGGCTACTTCCGGCACACGGCCCGCAAGTACGGAACCGGAAGGCGGATCTTCAAGATGGCCCCGCTCCATCATCACTTCGAACAGTTGGGTTGGCCGGAGAGCAAGGTGGTCGTGCGGTTTTGGATCTTGGGCGTCCTGTCCGCCATGGTCGCATTCAGCGCTCTCAAGATCCGGTGAGGAACGGAGACGCTGGGACTCTGGACGGCGAGAGAATCGCCATCCTCGGCATCGCCGCGTCCGGAAGGGCGGCGGCTCGTCTGGCACTCGAACGAGGAGGACGTGTCCATGTCTCGGATATGCGCAGCGACGCCGCAGCTCATGCGCGTGGAGACGAACTCAGGGCCCTCGGCGTCGAGGTCGATGTCGGGAATCACCCCTTGGAGCGCATCTCGGTCGCCGAAACGGTGGTCGTCAGTCCTGGAATCCCCGCCGATGCTCCGGTGCTCAGAGAGCTCGCAAGACGGGGCGTCGGATGGATCTCCGAGCCTGAATTCGCTTTTCGCTTCTTCAATGGTCCACTGATCGTTGTGACCGGAACAAACGGGAAGACAACCACTTCAGCCCTGCTCGCGCATCTGCTTGAGACCGACGGACAGGAGATCGCCCTCGGTGGCAACACCGGCCCAGCGTTCGGTCCCGCGGCGTCGGAGCTGGCACTTCGCGACCCTGGTCCGGCCTGGTATGTCGTGGAGTTGAGTTCGTTCCAGCTCGCCGCCGTTGATCGGCTCGACCCTGACGTCGGGGTGGTGACGAACTTGGCGCCGGACCACCTGGACCGGTATGGGTCGGTCGAGGACTACTACGCGGACAAGGCCAACCTATTCCGCAACGCCACCGCCCACAGCCGGTGGGTGCTCAACCGTGATGATGCGGCGGTTCTCGACCTTGCGGCCGACGTCCGGGGGGCGCGGTATCACTTCAGCACGGAGACGACTGACGTACGAGGGGCCTACTTGGAGGGCGATCACCTCACACTGGAGGTGGTGACGGGTGAGAAGGAGCCCCTGATCCCGCTGGCTCGGTTCGGGCTACTCGGCGCACACAACGTGGAGAACGCTCTGGCGGCCGCGGTCGCCGCCAGCCTGGCCGGCGCATCGACCACCGCTATCCGACGAGGACTTGCCACCGCTCGACCCCTGTCACACCGCACCGATCAGGTCGCCGAGGGGAGGGGGGTCCGTTGGATCAACGACTCCAAGGCCACAAACATCTCGGCCGCTCGGCGTGCGATTACGAGCCTGCAGGGGCCCCTCATCGTTCTCCTGGGCGGAAAGGACAAGGGCGAGGATTTCACGCTGCTGGCTTCGCCTCTCGTCGAGGCCGACGCACGGGTGTTCGCGTACGGCGAGGCCGGCCCCCGCATCCAGCGATCCCTCGCGAGGCGCGTGAAGGTCGAGCTGATCCAGAGTGGCTTCGACGAGGCCGTGGAGGCGTCCGCCCGGGTCGCCCGCACCGGTGACGTGGTGCTGCTGTCACCAGCCTGCTCAAGCTTCGACATGTTCGAGAGCTATGAAGAGCGGGGCAAGCGTTTCACCGAACTGGCCCGGGCCCAGGCGAGCGGGGAGGCCCGCTGATGTTCCGCCCCGTTGACGTAGCCCCCCCCCGGACCGTCTCTCTTCCGGGAACGGGCCTGGGCCGGGGATGGGAAGGGGCCGCCCTCATGGTGATCACCCTTGTCCTGCTTTCGCTGGGGCTGGTCACCCTGTACTCGGCCAGCGCCTTCCTCGCGCAGCGCCAGGGGCTCACCGATTACTACTACGTGTTGCGGCAGGCCTGGGGCGCGGCCATCGGATTGGCTGTCCTCGGGTTTTTCGCGTGGCTCCCCTACCACTACTGGCGACGACTGGCGTGGCCGATGATCGCCTCGGTTTGGCTGCTACTGGTGGTTCTTGTGCTCCCGGGCACCGAGGCGATCGCCCCACCGATCAACGGTGCCCGTCGTTGGCTTCGGGTCGGCGTGACCGTCCAGCCCTCGGAGATCGCCAAGCTGGCGGTGATCGTCTGGACGGCATCCCTCGCTCTGCGAAAGCAGGAACACTTCGCGAGCCTCCGGAGGGGCATGCTTCCGTTCCTGTTGGTCTGGGGAGCCGTCGTACTGCCTGTTGCCCTTCAGCCCGATCTCTCCACCGCGCTCCTGATCGGGCTCGTAGGGAGTGTGGTGGTGTATGCGGCCGGGGCCCGCCTGGCTCACTTCATCTTCCTCACTCTTCTTGCCGCCCCCATGCTTTGGCGGCAGCTCGCCGTCGCGTTCCGCGCTGAGCGAATCGCGGCGTTCGTCGACCCTGCGGCCGATCCGGCAGGCGCGGGATTTCAGGTAAAGCAGTCCCTGCTTGCGCTCGGATCTGGAGGCATCGCCGGAGTGGGGTTCGGCCAGGGCCGCCAGAAGCTCGGCTTTCTTCCCGAACCCCACAACGACTTCATCTTCGCCATGATCGGAGAAGAGTGGGGCCTCTTCGGGGTCACCGTCACGGTGCTCCTATACATGCTCCTCGTCTTGGTGGGCTTCCGCGTGGCGGCGGGAGCCTCGGACCTCTTCGGACAACTCCTGGCGACGGGAATCACGAGCATGATTGCCGTCCACGCGATCCTGCACATGGCAGTGGGCCTGAGCCTAGTGCCCCCCACCGGATTGGCCTTGCCGCTGGTCTCCTACGGTCGATCGAACCTTATCGTCATGATGGCATCTCTCGGGATCCTCATGAGCATTTCCCGTGCCTGTGACCGGCCGTACCGCATCCGACGGAGGAGCCGTGCGTGAGGCGTCTGTCGCCGTGTTCGCGGGTGGAGGCACCGGCGGACATCTCTATCCCGCGCTCGCCCTCGCCGAGGAGCTCGTGCGGCAGCGGCCGGACGTGCGGCCGTTCTTCCTGGGCGCCCGCAGAGGGCTCGAAACTCGTGTACTTCCCGAGAAGGGTCTTGAGCACCTGCTGCTCCCCGTCCGGGGCATCCATCGGCGTAGGCTTCTTCCGAACCTCGGAGTGCCCTGGGCGCTGGCGCGCTCCGTCACAACCGCCTGCCGCCTCCTGCGACGCCTCAAGCCCGGGCTTGTCGTGGTGACGGGCGGATACGCCGGTGCTCCGGCCGGAATGGCCGCCGCCATGGCTGGCATTCCCCTGGTCCTGCAGGAGCAGAATGCTTGGCCTGGGATGACCACGCGCCTACTCTCGCGGTGGGCCGCACAGGTGCACCTGGCCTTTCCGGAGGCCGCTGCCCTTCTGCCGGCCAGCGCCCGAGAGGCCGTCCGGGTGTCGGGATGTCCGATCCGACTTCTTCCCGATCATCAACCCGTGCGGCGGGATGCGTGCGAGCGCTTGGGACTAGATCCTACGCTGAAGGTCCTTCTGGTGGTCGGAGGAAGCCAGGGTTCAGCGCCCCTCAACGCACTGGTCCGGGGTGCGCTCGGGCAGGTCGCGAAGAGAACGCGGTCGCCCCTCGTCGGCTGGCAGGTTCTTTGGGCCACCGGCACCGCGCACTATCAGGGTATCGCGCGCGCACTCTCCGTTCCCAAGGGTTCTGATGCTGTCCGGATCGTGCCCTACATCGAGGAAATGCCTACGGTCCTGAGCCTCACCGACCTCGCCGTGAGCCGGGCCGGGGCGATGACGACCGCGGAGTTCCTCGCGTGGGGCGTGCCGGCCGTTCTCGTTCCCCTTCCGACGGCCGCAGCCAACCACCAGGAGTTGAATGCCCGTGTGCTCGAGGAGTCGGGCGCTGCGATCCACCTGCCGCAAGGGGGTCTCACGGCCGGGAGATTGTGGGACACCGTCGTTGAGCTTGCTCGGGACGAGGAACGCCTGGGACGGATGAGCCGAGCAGCCCGCATGCGGAGCCATCCCGAGGCGACTCGCGGCATCGTGGCCGATATGGTGCGTCTACTGCCCGGACTTCCGGGGAAGGTGGCCGCGTGATGGCTCGCGAGCCGGCGCACCGGGCGATGAATGGGGCTGACCTGCGTCGTGCGGTCCGCGGGGGCCGGCTCCATTTCATGGGGGTCGCGGGTGCTGGCATGTGCGCCTTAGCCGAGCTCTTCGCTCAGCACGGAGGGCTCGTGTCCGGCTGCGACCTCTGTCCGGGAGCCAGCACCGACCGTCTCCGGGCGATGGGCACTGTCATCCACGAAGGCCACGGCCCTGAGCATTTGGCAGGAACCGACGCCTTGGTGGTCAGCGCAGCCGTTCCTGAAGACCACCCCGAGGTTCGGGAAGCCCGCCGCCTCGGGATTCCGGTGTTCAAGCGAGCCGAGGCGCTCGGCCGATGGGTGAACGGCAAGAGGTTGGTGGCGGTGTCCGGGACGCACGGAAAGACGTCGACCACAGCCATGGCCACCGAACTCCTCGCCGAGGGAGGGCTCGACCCCACGGGTCTGGTCGGCGGGCGCGTGCCGAATTGGCGGGGAAACCTCCGCTCGGGGGGCGATCTCTACGTGGTCGAGGCTGACGAATATGATCGATCCTTCCTCGAACTGAGGCCGACCGTGGCGGTCGTGACCAACGTTGAGGCCGATCACCTCGACACCTACGGAGACCTCGAGGCCCTCATCCGAGCGTTCGGCGAATTCCTCGGCGCCCTGCCGGAGGAGGGCCGTGGGATCATATGTGGGGACGACCCCGTGGCGCGCAGGCTGCTGACCGAGCTCGGCGGCCGGGGCTACACCTATGGGGTTTCCCCGGGATCGCGGCTGAGGGCCATCGGCACCGAAACAAGCGCTCCGGGCACGCGCTTCCGAATCGCCGAAGACGGCACAGACCGAGGTGCCTTCACGCTCTCGGTGCCTGGAGCCCACAACCTGTGCAACGCCCTCGGCGCGGCTGCGGCAGCCCGCTGCTTCGACGTCGATTGGAGCGAAATCAGGCGAGGCCTGGCGTCGTTCAGGGGCGTGGACCGCCGCTTCGAGACCGTGGGATCGGCGGGGGACGTCTTGGTCGTGGACGACTATGCCCATCACCCGTCCGAGATCTCGGCCACGCTTGAGGCGGCCCGGGGGGCTCATCCCGGTCGAAGGATCGTCGCCGTCTTTCAGCCGCATCTCTTCAGCCGCACGCGTGATTTCGCGTGCGACTTCGGACGGTCGCTGGCGGGCGCGGACGTGATCTGGGTCACCGATGTCTTTCCGGCTCGCGAGGAGCCGATCCCCGGCGTCACCGGCGAGCTGGTGTCGGCCTCGGCCGAACGTGCAGGTGGAGCCGTTCGCTATCACGCCGATGTTGGCACGCTCGCCGAGGCTCTCACGGAGGAGCTCATGCCCGGAGATCTCCTGCTGACTATGGGCGCCGGGTCCGTCGATCAGTGCCCCGGCCGTGTGTTGGACCTCTTGAGGGCTGCGGATCATGCGTAGGCTGCTGCGCGCCGGCCTCTGGCTCCCGGTAGGGGGATGCGTGGTTGCGGCCGCGACCTGGCTGCCGGAAGGGCTCGCCGAGCTGGAGTACTTCCGCGCCACCGACCTCCGTGTAGAGGGAGCGGAACTCCTCGGGGAGGACGAAGTCCTCGCGACGGCAGCCATCCCCCCGCAGGCGAGCGTGTTGGATGCCGTAGACACTTGGGAGCTCCGCCTGGCCCGCCATCCTCTGATACGCCGCGCCAGGATCAGCCGGGATCTCCCCGAAACGCTGGTCATCACAGTGGAGGAAAGGGCACCGGTCGCGTTGACGGCCAACGAGATCCTGGAGCCCGTGGACCGCGACGGTCATGTCCTTCCGTTGGATCCCGGAGAGCGTCGCATGGATCTGCCACTGCTCCGTCCCTCCGGCGGCCAGGCGCGACTCTCGACTCCGCAGCTCCGGGTTCTCGCTCTCGAGGTCGAGCGTCTCACCGCCGATGACCCGTCGTTCATGGCCGGCGTGTCCGAGATCGCGATGGACGGTAGGGGAGACCTGACGGCCGTAGTGGACGGTGACGTACGAATCCGATTCCGTGCGCCCCTTGCGCGCCAGCGCCTCCGCGAGGGCCTCGCCGTACTCGAGGATGCCGACCGGCGTCGGACCGATCGGAGTGCGTCCGCCATCGACCTCCGATACGCCGATCAGGTCGTCGTCTCCTACGAGTCCAACGCGCCTCGAACGGCTGGAAGGGGACGATAGGTGCAATCGATGCTCATCTCCGGCCTGGATCTCGGAACGACGAAGACCTGTGCGGTGATCGCGGAAATCGATGGGGATCCCTATCTGAGGCGCGAGCTGAAGATACTCGGCGTTGGGCAGGCCAAGAGCACGGGCATCCGGCAAGTCGTCACACACATTGATGAGACAACGGAGTGCGTCCGGACCGCCCTTGAAGAGGCCGAGCTCATGGCGGGCGTGAGCGTGGATCGAGTACACGTGGGCGTGAGTGGCGAGCACATCATGGGCATGACGTCTCCGGGTGTGGTCGTGGTGGCTGGCGACGAGGTCTCCCCTTCGGACATGCAGCGTGTCCATGAAGTGGCTCGCGCTGTGGCACATCCGCCGGATCGTGAGCTGCTTCACGCCATCCCCCAAGACTACATCGTCGACCACCAGCGCGGAATCAAGAACCCGGTCGGCATGGTGGGCACACGTTTGGAGACGGAGGTCTACCTGATCACGGGGTCAACCTCGGTGGCAAGCAACATCCGCAAGTCGGTGCAAAGGGCCGGGTACCGCGTTCAGGAGCTGGTTCTGGAGGCGTTGGCTACATCCCGAGCAGTCCTCGCCGAGGACGAGAAGGAGGTGGGCGTGGCGATGCTTGATATGGGCGCGCGCACCACCGATCTGGCTGCGTACAGCCATGGAGAGCTCCGGCACGTGGCAGTGTTCCCGATCGGCGGGATCACGGTGACAAACGACTTGGGGAGGGGGCTCTCGATCCCCTTCGCCGAGGCGAAGAAGGCCAAGGAACGATTCGGAGCCGCGCTCACGCATATGGTGGATCCGCGGGAGATGGTGGAGTTGCCGGCGCCGAGTCCGGGCCAAAGGCGGCGCGTGGCCCGGGAGCTCATCGCCCACATCGTCGGGCGCCGCCTAGAGGAGTTGTTCGGCCTTGTGCGCGACGAGCTCGATCGACAGGGCCTGCTCGACAGGTTGGGTGCCGGGATCGTGCTGACAGGCGGTGCCTCGGCGTTGTGCGGAACGGTCGAGCTCGCTCGGCAGGTGTTCGCCGCTCCGGTGCGCTGGGGTGTGCCGAGCGAGGGGCTCGGTGGACTGGCCGACTCTGTGGGCCTCCCCAAGTTCTCCGCTGCGGCGGGCCTCGCCCTCCACGGTGCTGATCGCTTTGCACAGACGGGACAGGGTGCGTCGACCCTTACATCGGGCCTCGTGTCGACGGTCGGCTCGTGGCTCAAGGAGTTCTTCTGAGTCAACAGGCAAGGGAAATCCCCCACAAGGAGCAAACCCATGATGATATTTGAATTTGAGGATCCCCCGATCCAGAATGCTCGAATGAAGGTCGTAGGGGTGGGGGGTGCGGGCGGGAACGCCGTCAACCGCATGGTCGACGAGGATCTCACGGGCGTCGAGTTCATCTCGGCGAATACCGACGGCCAGGCCCTGAAGGGCTCGCGCGCACAGGTGATCCTGCAGCTCGGCAAGAAGCTGACTCGGGGTTTGGGCGCCGGAGCCCGCCCCGAGATCGGACGTCAGGCGATCGCCGAGAGTTCGGACGAGATGCGCGAGATCTTGGACGGCGCCGATCTCGTCTTCATCACGGCGGGAATGGGCGGCGGCACAGGGACCGGTGCAGCGCCTCTTATCGCTTCGCTTGCACGAGAACGAAACGCACTTACTATCGGTGTTGTAACCAGACCTTTTAACTTTGAAGGTCAGCGTCGCTCGGACCAAGCCGAAGCGGGAC
>CAZNEI010000020.1:0-10071 GCA_964572045.1 uncultured Gemmatimonadaceae bacterium | reverse complement strand
CGGGTGCGGCGCCCATCGTCGGAGAAATCGCCCGTGAGATAGGGGCTCTCACGATCGCGGTCGTGACGAAACCCTTCTCGTTCGAGGGCAGGAAGCGCGAGCGTCAGGCGGATCAGGGACTTGCTGAACTTCGCCGGAGCGTGGATACGACGATCGTCGTTCCCAACGATCGCATCCTGGCCGTCGTGCCCAAGGGAACCTCATTCCGCAACGCTCTGAAGAAAGCGGATGAGGTCCTGCTGCATGCCACCCAGGGGATCAGCGACCTCATCCGCGTTTCGGGCGAGGTGAACGTCGACTTCGCCGACGTCCGTACGATACTGGGATGCCGGGGACCGGCGTTGATGGGCTCGGGGTTCGGCGAAGGGGAGGACCGCGCCCAGGAAGCCGCCCAAGAGGCGATCTCCTCGCCCCTGCTGGATAACGTGTCCATCAAGGGAGCACAGGGTGTCCTGATCAACATCACCGGGGGCATGGATCTCGCCATTGACGAGGTCCACCAGGTATCGACTATTATTCAGAAGGAGGCCGGCTTGGAGGCAGAGATCATCTTCGGGGCGGTACACGACTCGGCCCTGGAGGGTAAGATTCGGGTGACCGTGATCGCCACCGGCTTCGACGAGACGATTCGCCCGGACTTCGGCAGGGAAGCCAAGGTCCAGGTGCGGCCGCCCCGCCGGGTCGAGCAGCGGGTGTACGCAACGGTGGGGGGCGGGCCCTCGCCCGACGTCGTGCCGCTGCCGCGTCTCTCGGAGCGTGTGGCCACGCAGGATCAAATCGGCGAACTGGACATTCCGGGCTTCATCCGCCGACAGGCGAATTGAGTAGCAGCGCTCTTGGCGCTTCAACTAAACAGAAGAGGCGGCACGGGGTGGGACCGTCCGGCACCACCGCAACGCCCTCGTGCGAGGTGACAAGGCGTTTGGGCTCAATTGCACGGCAGGTCGCCGCTTCGGTTGGACTTTCGGCGTTGACGTTGGCTCTCGTCTTCGGGCGAGGCGAAGAATTACCGACAGTGACGCTCGTGGAACCGATCTACGCCCAGCTGGCCGAGCGAGCTGAGGTCCGCTCACTCGCTCAGGACCAGACGCTCGGTGCCCTTCTCTCGGGTGTGCTGGACGCCGACGCACAGGCCGGCCTTATTCTCGCTCTCCGGGAGCGGAGCAGCCCCCGGAGGATGCGACCGGGGACGGAGGTGACCTTCCGGTGGCTCAGGGGAGAACCCTCCGTTCTGCGCGCGGTTGAGATCAAGGTCAACGCAGACGAGACGGTGCACCTGGCTCCGACGTCGGAGGGATGGACCTCCGACGTCGTCCGCACTCCAGTCCTTACCGACACGCTTTGGGTGGCGGGGGAGATCCGCTCGTCGCTCTGGGAATCGGTTTACGGAGACGACGACCTCGACGGGGTCCAGGCAGGCGACCGGGCAGAGCTCATCTTGGAGTTGGAGAAGGCCTATCAGTGGCAGGTCGACTTTCTCCGGCAGATCCGAGCCGGGGACTCCTATCGCTTCGCCTATGAGCGTGAGGTCCGACCCGACGGCTCGACGCGAACCGGGCATGTCTTGTCTGCGGAGCTGGTCAACCGGGGACGTAGTCTACCGGTCCTCTGGTTCGACCCGAATGGCGACGGGAGGGGTACCTACTATGACCCCGAGGGGAGGTCGGTCCGGCGGGCGTTCCTCAAGAGTCCTATCGCGCTCCGCTACCGCATCTCAAGCCGATTCGCCGGGAGCCGGTTCCATCCTATTCTCAAGACATGGCGCGCCCATCGGGGAGTGGACTTCGCGGCGAGAGCCGGCACGCCGGTCCGGGCCACAGGGGACGGCACGATCACGCGCCAGGAGAGAGACCCGACCTACGGCAACGTAATCGACATTCGGCACTCGAACGGCTGGACGACGCGTTACGCGCACATGAGCGGTTTTGCCTCAGGACTCCGTGTCGGTAGCCGAGTCATCCAGGAAGACGTGATCGGGTATGTCGGGATGACCGGCTTGGCCACGGGTCCGCATCTTCACTATGAGATGCGGAGTCACGGTGATCCCAAGGATCCGCTTTCGGTGGATCTTCCCCCGGGTGATCCGGTTCCGGAGGATCAATGGGACCTGTGGGAGGTCCGAAGCGCTGATCGCCTGGCTCTTCTGGACCGCCTGCCGCGTGTCTGGGATCCCGTGGGTATCGCCGCGGACGTCGGAGACGGCTTCGAGTCGGATCCGGGAGCGCGGTGACTCTTTCCTGGCTCATATTCGGAGTCTTGGCCGCGGCCGCAGCCGCGTTCGCTACTTGGATCTACAACGAGCGGGAGCTTCCGATCGCGGGCCGGAAGCTACTGGCCGCCGGCCGAGGACTCGTCCTTGTCATGGTGCTCCTTCTCCTTTGGGATCCGCGTGTGCCGGGAGCCTGGGTGGGCGCGGCCGGTACGGCCGACCACTGGGTGCTCCTGGACGGGTCGGCCAGCATGGGGGCCGGAGCCGATCCGGATGAGGGTCCATGGGCCGCCGCCTTGAGCCGCACCCGTGAACTCGCCGCCGAGGGTGCGCAGGTGCTCCTCGTCGGTGGCGTGCCGAGGGTCGTGCCGACCGATGCGCTTGACACTCTCCGCCCCGCCGTGGGAACGTCGCGACTCGCGCCCGCGCTCGCCCGCGCGGCCGAATCCGGGGCTACGGAGGTTACCCTCCTCTCGGATCTGCGCCTGGACGATCCGGTGGAGTCGAACCTTGTCGCGGAGCGGCTGTCCTCAAGCCTCCAGAGTGAGTGGACACCCCATCCGGTCCGCAATGCGGGGATAGCTCGCTTCGATCTGCCGGCGAGAGCGCAATCCGGGGATGCTTTGGAGGCGCAGGTGGCCGTCTTCTCCGAGGAGGTCAGGCCTGCCGACACGATTCGCCTTCGTGTCTACGAAGAGAGTCGCCTGGTCGCCAGGACCTCCGTTCTGCCTGCCGGTGTCGGTCGCGTCGCCACGACATCGATTCCTCTTTCTCCTCCCCGCTCCTCGGGATGGGTGCGGTACAGGCTGTCGGTGGAGTTGGACGGCGACGAATTCGCGCAGGATGATTCGAAGGCGGCCTTTATCGAGATCGATCCGGAGCAGGGTGGTCTCATCTTGGTCTCGTTTCGCCCCGACTGGGAGCCACGCTTCCTGCTTCCTGTGCTCTCGCAGGTGACGGGCCTCGATGCGCGCGGCTTCATGGCTATGGCGGGAGATCGGTACTTGCGCATGGGTGCGGGTGCCGAAGCCGGGCAGTCAACGGACGAAGCCGAGGTGCGCCGAGCCGCTGCAGGTGCCGATCTCCTCGTGCTACATGGGTTTGGCGGAGACGCACCTCCGTGGGTGACCGACGAGCTGGCCCGGAGTCCGCGCGCCCTGCTCTTTCCCGCCGACGGCGCCGGAGCTGGCGCCGCCGGAGTACCGGTTGCCCCTCCCTCCGGCGGGGAGTGGTATCCGGTGGTCGAGCTGCCGCCCTCTCCGCTGGCCTCCAGCCTGGCGGACACGGACTTGACCGGCCTGCCGCCCCTCGGCGATCTGCTCCCCAGAATCCAGGCTGCCGTTGGGTCGAGCCCCCTGCAACTCCAATTGCGTGGGAGCGGGCCTCCCGAAGCGGCTCTTGTGCTCGCCGGGAGCGGGGATCAGCGCCGGGCGGTGGTTCTCGCCTCGGGCTTCTGGCGGTGGGCCTTCCGTGAGGGCGCTGATCGGCAGGTCTATCGTCGACTGTGGGCGGGAGTCGTCGGATGGCTGTTCGCGGCGCCACGTGTTGTAGGAGGTATCGGCGTGCGTCCGACGACCCGCATCTGGAACGCCCGGGAAGAGCCCCAATGGCGGGCTCCCGGCATGACCGGTGATTCGGTCAGCCTCACGTTCACGGCGAGCGATTCGGTCGTGCTCGATACCACCGTGGTGGTCGACGGTGCGGGTACGGCACGGACGGGAAGGCTCCCGCCGGGGGAATACGACTTCCGGGCCACCCGAGTGGGCGAGAGTGAAGCCATCGGGACCGGCCGCGTGGAGTCTGAGAGGTACAGCCTCGAGCTGTTCCCGCGGCCTGCAGAGCTTTCGCCCGGGCCGCCCGCTGACTCGGTGCGGGCGTTAGCCGGGGGCCGCCCTCCGGGACGTCCGCTCCGTACCCACCCGATCCCCTACCTACTGATCATTGCCCTGTTGTCGGCGGAGTGGATCGGACGTCGAACCTGGGGGCTCCGCTAGACCCTCATCCACCTACTCACTCGATAAGGCCTCCGCCATGGCCCGACTGTTCAAATCGACGCGGGAGCGGGACAGAGGGATTTGGCGGAGGGTGGTCAATCTCGCATTGACCGACGTGAGCGGGGCGGATCATCAGGCGCTCGAGGCGCTCGAGGAGCGTCTGCTCGCGTGCGACTTCGGGGTCCAAACGACTATGCGCCTCGTGGACCACGTCGAATCGCTGGCCCGCCGGGGACGGATCCGCGGGAGCAGAGAGCTGAGGCACGCCCTTAAGGAGGAGGTGTCCAGAATCCTCGCGCCGGCAGGTGAGTCCCACCTCCGGACTGCCGAGCAGGGGCCAACGGTTTACCTCGTGGTCGGTGTCAACGGAGTGGGCAAGACGACCTCGGTGGCGAAGCTCGCCCGCCGGATCGAAGGAGAGGGGAGGCGAGCGCTCGTTGCTGCCGCGGACACCTTCCGCGCTGGAGCGGTCGAGCAGCTCCGGCAGTGGTGCGAGCCCATGGGGATCGACTTGGTGGCCGGTCAGCGGGGTGGCGATCCGGCTGCCGTAGCCTTCGACGCGATCGACGCGGCCCGGGCGCGATCTATCGACGTGGTCCTCGTGGACACGGCCGGGCGCCTCCACACTCATTCGGGCCTCATGCAGGAGCTCCAGAAGATTGATCGGGTGATCGGGCGGCGCTGCGAGGGTGCACCGCACGAATCGCTCCTGGTATTGGATGCCACCGTCGGACAAAACGCGGTGTCGCAGGTGCGGACATTCGGCAAGACGGTGGGCCTCACCGGCCTCATCCTCGCGAAGCTCGACAGCACCGCTCGGGGTGGGATCGTGGTTGGCCTTCAGCAGGAGTTCGGGTTGCCGGTGAAGCTGGTCGGGGTGGGGGAGGGTATCGATGACATGGAGGCCTTCGATCCCGACGGCTTCATCGAGGGGGTGTTCGAGGAGTGAGCTTCTTTTCTCTCGATCGCCCCGTCCAGTTTCTGAAGGGTGTCGGACCCGTGCGCGCGAAGGCCCTCGCGCGCCTGGGGATCGCCACGGCCCGGGACCTCCTGTTTCACGTGCCGCGCCGTTACGACGACGCATCCACGATCCAGCGCATCGCCGACTTGGCCGTGGGAGCGGACGTCACGGCGGTCGGTCGCGTCCGGTCCAAGGGTGTGGTGCCGACGCGTAAGGGGCTCCGGATCTTCCAGGCCGTGCTGCAAGACGAGTCCGGCATGATCACCTGCGCCTGGCCTGGCCAGCCATGGCTGGCGGGAAGGATCCAGGAAGGCGACGTCCTCCTCGTGACCGGCCCGGTGAAATTCTTCCATGGACGGCAGCTCCGGCCTCGGGAGTTTTCCGTCCTTGCTCCTGCTTCCGCAAAGTCCTCCGCCGAAGGGAGGGACTCCGGACAGGTCTTCGTGACGTACCCAGCTAGTGAGGAGCTGCCCCAATGGATTCTGAGAGGGATCTTCGACAAGAACCTGGACGCCCTGCTCCGAGGAATAGCCGAGGAGGAATACCTTCCCCCGTCCGAGGCGGGAGCGCTCCGCCTGCCGCGGCTCGCCGATGCGCTGGAGGCCCTCCACCGTCCCCAGTCGATCGCGGTCGTAGAGCCAGCCCGACGTCGCCTCGCGTTCGACGAGCTGTTCTTCCTCCAGCTCGTCCAAGCCCAGGTTCGCTATCGGGAGTCGGTGCAGACACCGGGCATCACCTTCCGGCGCACAAACGAGCTCATCCGGCCTCTTCACCGGTCGCTTCCGTTCTGTTTGACCGAAGCACAGGCACGTGTCCTCCGGGAGATCTTCGCCGATATGAGGTCGGAGCGAAGGATGAACCGGATGCTCCAGGGAGACGTGGGCTCGGGAAAGACGATCGTTGCCCTGTTCGCCATGCTGCTGGCGCTGGAGGGTGGGCATCAGGCTGTGCTGATGGCTCCTACGGAGCTCCTTGCCGAACAGCACGCTCGGAAGTTGCGTGACCTCGTAGAGCCGCTCGACGTCCCGGTGCATCTGCTGACCGGGCGGCTGACTGCCTCGAGGCGGACCGAGACGGTGGTAGCCCTCAGGGAAGGCGCCCCGAGCCTGATCGTGGGCACCCATGCACTGATCCAGGAGGGAGTAGAGATCTCGAAGCTCGGCTTGGTCGTCGTCGACGAGCAACACCGCTTCGGTGTCCGGCAGCGGATGACTCTAAGCGACCGCCAGAGTCGCCCCGATATGCTCATCATGTCGGCAACCCCCATTCCTCGCTCAATGGCCATGGCCCTTTACGGCGACCTCGACCTCTCGATCCTGGGGGAGCTCCCTCCGGGCCGCAGGCCTGTGGAGACGCTTCTTCGACCCCCGAGCAAACGGCCTGAGGTCTACGGATTCGTCGATTCCCAGCTCAAGGCGGGCCGACAGGCGTACGTGGTCTACCCCCTGGTAGACGGGTCGGAGAAAGTGGACTTGCGCTCGGCGACGGAGGAGCACGAGCGGTTGGCTGGTGATGTCTTTTCCCACAGGCAGGTCGCATTGATTCACGGTCAACTGCCGAGCGAGGAAAAGGAGGCGGTGATGAGGGCGTTTCATTCCGGCGACATCGACCTCTTGGTGGCGACCACGGTGATCGAGGTGGGGATCGACGTACCCAACGCGACCGTGATGCTCATCGAGCACGCCGAGCGTTTCGGACTCTCACAGTTGCACCAGCTGCGCGGTCGCGTCGGACGTGGGGCGTCGAAGAGCTACTGTATTCTCATCGCCGCGCCGGGGGAGCTGGCTGCTGAGCGCCTGAGGGTCCTCAGGGACACGTCCGACGGCTTCCAGGTGGCGCAGGCAGACCTGCGTATCCGGGGCCAAGGGGACCTTTTCGGATCGCAGCAACACGGCCGGGGGGCCATCCTTCGCTTCGCTGACCTTCTGAAGGACGAGGACCTGCTCGTCGAAGCTCAAGGGCGCACGAGGGCGTTGGTGGCGACCGACCCGGAGCTGAAGGGCGAGGGCGCGGTCCGCATCCGGCGCCTGATGCACCACCGATATGCGGAGCACCTGAAGCTTTTCTCGGTTGGCTGACCCGACTAGTCTTGTGCTCGGAGAGGCCGGCGGCTGAGCCGGTTGCCGGGTTGCGGCGACGCCCGTTGGTTTCTCGAAGGTCCTGGATACGCGGCTAGGAGTTACGAGTGATTGTGGAGGTCTGCTCGCTCCATCGGCATGTCGGCGACGTGGTGACCGTTCTCGGATGGGCGGATACCACCCGGAGTCACGGAAAGGTACGCTTCCTCCTTGTGCGCGACGGCACGGGGGTGGTGCAGGGGGTGTTGCTCAAGACGGGCCTGCCGGAGAAGGTGTGGAGCCTGCACGAGTCGGTCACCCGGGAGTCCTGCGTGGCGCTCACCGGAGAGGTACGAGAGGAGCCCCGTGCGCCCGGAGGGTTCGAGATCGGCGTTACGAGCCTTGAGTTGCTGGGTCCGTCGGAGGAGTATCCGATTCAGCCCAAGGAGCACGGCGTCGATTTTCTTCTCGACCATCGTCACCTGTGGCTCCGGTCGAGCCTCCAACGGGCCGGGCTCAGGGTCCGGCACGAGGTGGAGCAGGCGATCCACGACTTCTTCTACGAGCGCGACTTCGTCCGCATCGACACGCCGATCCTCACGGGATCGATCGGGGAGTCGGCGGGCACGCTGTTCGAGGCTGACTACTTCGGGGAACCGGCTTACTTGGCTCAGACCGGCCAGCTCTACGTCGAGACCGCGTGTCCCGCTTTTCGCAAGGTCTATTGCTTCGGACCGACGTTCCGGGCCGAGAAATCGAAAACCCGGCGGCATCTGACCGAGTTCTGGATGATCGAACCGGAGGTGGCCTTCGCGGACTCGAACGAGAACATGCGGCTGCAGGAAGAGCTGGTGTGCTACATCGTCGCGCGGGCGATGGAGAGGTGTGGAGAGGAGTTGGGGGTCCTCGATCGCGACATGGGCGAACTCGAGGCAGTCTCACCTCCCTTCGATCGTATCTCGTACACGGATGCGGTAGGTCTTCTACGAGAGCAGGGTAGTGAGATCGAGTGGGGCAGAGACTTGGGGGCTCCCGACGAGCTGCTGCTCGCCGAGCAGTTCGCGGGACCCGTGTTCGTGCACGACTATCCCAAGGGGGTCAAGGCCTTCTACATGAAGGAGAATCCGGACGATCCGAACACGGTGCTCTGCAATGACCTGCTCGTCCGCGGATACGGAGAGCTCATCGGAGGAAGCCAGCGAGAGGATGAACTGGACAAGCTCCGGGTCCGCATTCGTGAGGAGAAGCTGCCGGAGGAGGCGTATTCGTGGTACCTCGATCTCCGCCGATACGGAACGTTCGTCCACTCGGGATTCGGGTTGGGCCTGGAGCGAACCGTGGCCTGGATCACGGGGCGCCACCACATCCGGGAGCTCATCCCGTTTCCGCGCCTGATGAACCGGTTGACGCCGTGACCCCGCGTTCAGGTGTAAGGGTGTGGATCGACGCCGGGCGACTGTGGTTCCGACCCCCCCGGCGTCCCCATCATAGTCCCCCCCGCGTCGGACTCCCGCACGTTCCTGGGTCGGGGCCCGGCGGCGGTCGGTTTTCGCTTCTCCCGACGACGCGGCGGTCGTGTCGCTTCGCGGCTCCCGCCCATCGACTCCCGGATCGCGGCTCGGCCACCCGGCAGCTGGGTCCGCGTGTTGGGGGGCCTCGGGGGAAAGGCGGGCCGTCGGAACTGTCGGACCGGGGACGGAAACCCCTCCCGAAGAGGTTGTCCCACGCGTTGTCTTGCCCATGAACAAGCTCGTGCTGGACATGAAGGATCGGCGGCCCGTATGGGCGCGTCCAGACTGGTTTGTCGAGGAGCTTCGAGAGTCGCTGCCCCGGGACTGGGAGATGGAGGTGATCGAGGAGCACGCGGACGGCTCGGGCGACGGATCCGCACGTGTCAGCCTCGCCGTGCTGGAGGCAGTCCGGGATGCCCGCGTCTACTTGGGCTTCGGGATCCCGCCCGAAGTGCTTACGGAGGGGGAGGCGCTCGAGTGGGTCCACAGTGGAGCCGCGGGGGTGGCGGGCTCGCTTTCTCCCGAGATGCGAGCGAGCTCCGTTCACTTCACGAACTCTGCCGGCATCCACGCGATCCCCATGTCGGAGACGGTGGTGGGCATGATCCTCCATTTTGCCCGGGGACTCGACTTCGCCGTTGCCGGAATGGCCACGGGTCACTGGAACACCGACCCCTATTACGTGGCGACGTCGCCCATCCGTGAGCTCTCTGAAAGCGTCGTCGGCATCATCGGGCTCGGCGGGATCGGGCGGGAGGTCGCTGTCAGGGTGGCCGCGTTCGGCGCGAAGGTCCTGGGACTCCGCCGCAGCGCCGCCCCTCCGGATGGACGACCAGACTGGATCGGAGGACCCGTCGCGGAGACGATCAGGGTCGTCGCGGGCGACGCCGGTCTCCAGGCGCTCCTCGACGAGAGCGACTACGTTGTGCTATCGGCACCGGCTACGCCCGAGACCCAAGGCCTCGTCTCCCGGGAGTCTCTTTCCAGGATGCGGAAAGGGGCGGTGTTGATCAACGTGTCCCGCGGATCACTCGTGGACGAGGATGCACTCGTCGATGCACTGCGGTCGGGTCATCTTCGTGGGGCGGGGCTGGACGTCTTCGGACGTGAACCCCTCCGAGAGGGCCATCCCCTGTGGTCACTGCCCAACGTGCTCCTGACTCCCCACGTATCGTCGGTGACGAGGAGATTCTGGCGTCGGCAGGCGGATCTCATCCTTGATAACCTCCGGCGCCTGCTGGATGGGAAGCCGTTGCTCAACGAGGTCGACAAGGCCAGAGGGTACTAGTGTAGTGTAACGAACAGAATGTTGTTAATGGTGAGGGGAGCGGCTAACTTG
>CAZNEI010000019.1:0-42740 GCA_964572045.1 uncultured Gemmatimonadaceae bacterium | reverse complement strand
TTCTCAACCATCACCGCACCTGCCTCTTCGCGGTCGAGGCCGAGGATGCGAACGGGCGCCGCCGCAGGAAGTACCCCCAGGAGCTGGTCAGGACCCCGTACGAGAAGCTCCGGTCGCTGCCCGGGGCCAAAGGCTATCTGAAGCCGGGCGCCACCTTCGAGAAGCTCGACGCCGCGGCGCACACCGTGACCAGCCTGGAGGCCGGCCAGGAGGTCCAGCGGACCCGCAAGGCGCTCTTCCACCTCATCGCCAAGGCGCTGAACCCCGCAGCATGACCGGCCCCGCCAGCCCCTCGGCTCGCTCCGCTCGCTTCGGGGCTGGCGGCCCTTGCGCCGCCTCCTCCCCCACCCCACCATCCCACCTTCACCACCCCTCACCATCACACCCCCCTCGGCCCCTCCCCCCGGCTCCTTCATGCTCATGTCCGGGTTGGAAAACACTTGTGGGCGCGACGAGATGATCCGCTCCCCTCAGCACCCCGGGGATGCGACCTGAGCCCTGGCCCTGAACCTGCGACGCACGGGATCGATTCCGGCTTGGCACCGGTCTTCCGCTGAAGACACACGAGAATCGGGGGTGAGCATTGCCGTCTCCCAGTAGCGGTTCCTCCTTCCCCAGAGGTTGACTTCCTGAACGTGTTTCATTTGCGTCTTGCCTGACTTGAGCCCAATTGGTCGGAGTCCACCGGTTCGCTACCGAAGCCTGCTTCTTGCCCTCTCTTGCCTGGCTCTTTGGGCTATGCCCGTGCGGGGCCAAGGCCCGGGCGGCGAGATCCGCCAGAATGCTCTGCGCGTCTTCCTCGACTGCCGAACGTTTCCCTGCTCTTCAGCCTATCTGCGGACTGAAGTAGCCTTCGTTAACTGGGTGCGCGACCGCACCCTCGCTGACGTCCATCTGATCATCACCAGCAGTCGGACCGGCGGTGGAGGCCGTCGATATGTGTTCGACTTCATCGGGTTTCGGGACTTGGCCGGTCAGGACGACCGGCTCACACTGACGTCCCTGGGGACCGATACGCAGGATGAAGTACTGAGCGGCCTCTCTCGGGTCATCGCGGCTGGCTTCGCTCGGTATGCGGTCTTGGTCGGGCAGGTGAGGGGCTTTGAGATCTCGGCCGTCGAAGAGGTCGAACCTGGCACGGCGCGCCTCGTTGCGGCGGATCAGGTGCAGGATCCGTGGAGCTTCTGGGTCTTCGAGATCAGCTCAAGCGTCTATTTCGAGGGAGAGGAGACCGAGAAGCGTCGCAGGTACCGGGGGTCGGTCGAGGCGCGGCGCACGACCCAGACCTGGAAATCCGAGTTCGAATGGTTCGGTAATTCGAGCAGGGACGAGCGCGAGTTGGAAGACGGCTCAGTGATCAGGGATGATCGGACGAACTGGAGAGCGAACATATTGCTCGCATACGCTCTGGCTAACCACTGGTCGATCGGGACGATCTCGGGAGCCGGCGCGTCGACCCGCAGGAACGAGAGATTCGGTTCCAATGCCTCCGTCGCGCTCGAGTACAGCTTCTTCCCGTACGAAGACGCGCCGCGGCAGTCTTTGACGCTTCGCTATGAGGCAGGACTCCGGTATTTCGATTGGACAGAGGAGACCGTTTTCGACCAGACCGAGGAGCTCCGGCCCCTTCATGAGCTTCGTCTTCAGCTGTTTCAGCGGCAGCCTTGGGGTGAATCGAGAGCCTCGATCGACGGACGCCAATACCTGCACGATTCCAGAAAATGGAACATCAGTCTCTCAGGGGATGTCGAGTTTCGCATCGTTCGAGGGTTGGAGCTCGAAATCGAAGCTGAACTAGGGTTTATCGAGGACCAACTCTTCATCTCGCGCGCCGGGCTGACCGACGAGGAGATCCTCTTGGGACGATTCGACCGACCGACCGACACCATGTATGAAGTCTCGGTCGGCTTCAGCTTCGAGTTTGGGTCGATCTACAACAATGTCGTCAACAATCGGTTCTGACGATTGGCGAAGGGAGCGGTGCTTGCGGGGCGCGCCCCGGGGGAAGCCGAGGAAAGGCGACGGTCCCCCCGAGATCTTCCGCTTACGGTTCTAGCTGTCGGGCCAACATCCCTGGGAAGACGGATCCCTACCCCGGTCGTGAGTCCAGCCGTCAGCGGCCCGGATTCCGCGAGAGCGCCCGATAGTATTCGTCCACGAGATCCCGGAAGCCTTCGGGTACCTCGTCCGACCCCAAGCCGAAGACCCGGTTGCGGTCCCCCCCTTCCAGCTCCCGACGCAGCCCGAACTCGAACTGTCTCAGCCGCTCGATGATCTGAGACTGGAGTCGCTCGACCTCGGCCCGATCAAGGTAGACGCGCTGGCTATCCAACATCCTAAGGGCCGCCGCCACGTCGTCGAGCTGTCGCTCGTCGAGGACCACGAGCTCTTCCTGCCCGAGAATCCTCTGGAGCTCCTGAACCTCGCCGAGGCGTTCTCTGATCTCGGCGCGGAACTGCCGAATGTCGTCCGGTGAGACGCTTCCGGGCCGACGGTCCCCTCGGCCACCGTCGGGTGTTGCAGAGCCGCCCCGGTCCGAACCGCCGAGCTCTGATTCGCCTCCTCGCCCCTGAGTCTGTTCCCCTTGCTGGGCCGGCGGGTTCCCCTGAGACCGTCCACCCTGCTGTCCCTGTTGGTCCCGCTGCCCGAGCCGTCTCGACATCGACTCCATGCTGCGAACCAGATCCCGGGCGCGGTCCAGAGCCTCTGTTCGACCCGCTTCCGGGGAGTCCCGCACGGCATCGACGGCTTGTCCGAGTCGGTCCTCAAGCTCGTCGAACGCGCGTTGGGTCTCGGCCTCGAACTGACGTGTGTAATCTTGGTCTCCCGTGCCGATCAGGCCGCGCGAATACCGCACGCGCTCCTTGAGCTTGTTGTCCCGGATGGAGTTGGCCGCCTCGGCGAGCCTCTCGGCCGCGGCTCGCTGGCTTGAGCGCGCGTCGCCTCCGAGGCGATCAATCTGCCCTTCGAGATCGCGGAGCTCCTCGGCCATCGACTCTTTGCGTTCGAACAGGCGCCTCGCCGATTGCTGAAGAGCGGCTCCTTCCTTCTCGGCCAGCTCGCTCATCTGCCGACTGATCCCCCGCTGCTCTTCGGCCATCTCCCGCGCTCGTCCAAGCGCGTCCTCAGTGTCTTCACGGAGCCGACTGACACGGTTTCTCTCGAGTCCGCGGCGGGCTTCTTCGAGCCGGTCAAGTGCAGAAGCAGCGTCTGCCACGCTTGAACTCCCGCTCGCTGAAGCAGAGCGGCGCATCTCGGCGGCGGCCTCCTGCAGCTGCCTCGAAGCCTCCATCAGCCGCTGGTCATTGGCCTCCCTGGCGAGCCTCTCAAGCTGACGCGCCGCCTCCTCCGTCTCCTCCGCGAGCTGGCGTTGACCCCGCGCGGTGGTTCCGCCCCCTCCCGGCTGGGAAGCCTGGCGACGCTGCCGCTCGGCCGCCTGCTGTTGACGTCTCGCGAGCTCCTTGAGCTTCTCGAGGGCTCCGTCTAATTGCTCAGACGCCTGTTGTCGCTCCCCCCGCTGCAGGGTCTCGTACTGATTCTTCAGCTTGTCGAGCTCAAGCTCGAAGAGGTCAGCGAGATCCTCGGCGGAGGCTGTCCCGCCGCCGCCACCACCTCCCCCTCCGCCTCCCTGCGTGACGGTGGCTTCATACGTCTCTTCGGCCTTCTGCAGGTGAAGCAGGGCCTTCTGCTCGGGTGAGATGGCCTCTTTGGGTTTTCCGTCCTCGAGCAGCTGCTCGGCGTTCTCCATCTCCTCGATCGCCTGGGGCAGAAGCTCCGCGATGCGCTGGAACTGCGGATCGGCCCCCATTCCGCGCGCCAAAAGACGCTGGTGGAGTCCCGCCACCTGCTCCCGAATACGGCTCTGGGCCAGCCGCACGCTGACCACGTTTTCCATGAACTCGCGCTCGGGTAGATCCTCCTTGTCGCGCACGAGGTTAAACGTAGCCGCCACTACCTGTCGCTGGAGGTCCGAGAGAGCATCGTTGCTCGCCGCGCCGGGGGCGCCCATCCCACCGCCACCGCTCTGCTCTCCCTGTCGATAGTCGATGCGAAACGGCCTGATCTGAACGAAGTAGATGTCGCTGGTGACGGTACGCGCGCGGGTTGGCCGATTGTTGTCGCGTGTCTGGGCATAGTAGGAGATCACGTCGCCCGGCTCGAGGGCGAACTCCTCCAAGTACAGGGTATGGCCTGCGGTGACCTCAGGGGCTGGCGCACTGCTGTAGAGGCTGATCGTGTCTTCGGCCTCCCCGTTCACCGAATAGACGAGGGCCAGCTCCGCGATCCCGTAGTCGTCGTCTGCCCTCGCCTCTAGGAACAGCTCGTCGATGGGGCTTGCCCTTGTGTCCCGTCCCGGCTTGGAGAGGGAGACCGAGGGTGGCTGATCCGAGAGTACGTCAATCCTGTATTGGGGCGAGGCGGAGACGAGCGTACCGTCTGCACGGGCCAACTCGATCTCGTAGTACCCCTCGTCATCGACTCTGAGTCTGCCCGACCAGATGCCATCTCCCCGGTCCACGAGTTCGGCGGCCGTCCCATTCACCAATACCCGCCCGCCCGGCGTGAGCATGGTGGGCAGGATCCTCAACGTCACCTCCGTCCCCTCGAGGGCGACGATGTCGCCGCCGTCCTCGACCGTACGGGGTGGCAGACGGGTGTAGGCCGGGAAATGGTACTCCAGCTCAAGGCGCTCCACGTAAGGCAGATCTGCGACCTCGATGCTGTGCGTGGCCGACCGGATGCCGGATGACGCCACGAAGTACTGTGTGTCCTCGTTAAGCCCGATGAGGAGGACTTCGAAGGACTCGGTCCCGCCGGGGAGCATCGTGAGTTGATCGAAGGCGTCGGACGGTCCGGATTTCACGAAGATCCGGACGTCGTCACTGTCGAAGCCGAGGAGCTGTGCGGAGACGAGTTGGTCAGATCCGCGCGCGATCGTCACGTTCCCCGGTGTAACCGCGATCGAGTACGGATTGACCGTTTCCACATTTCGGTTCGGGAGCAGGAGGGCCGCTGCCCCGTGGCGCAACTGGACCGGGCCGAACAGCAGCAGGGCCAGTGTGGCAAAGGCAGCGGCGGCCAGGCCTCCCGAAGCACGATACAGCCGACCCCGTTCGATTCTCCGTCCGTAGTCCACCCTCCGGGCACGGTCGAGGGCGTGGTCGAGCAGGCGCCGCTCAAGGGCTTCGGACGCCTTTACATCGTCGCCTCCAACTTCGAGGGCGCTGAGCACCGTGGCCTCAAGCGAAGGCTCGTTCTCCTCGAGGTAGAGGGCCGCCTGCTCATCCGATACCCTTCTCGAGAGCGGCCAGACGATGAACCGGGCTATGAGTCCAGCGACTGTGAGCCAGAGGAGGACCCGGAGGGACACGACGGCCGGGGCGCTGAAGCGGAAGAGCTCGAGGCCGTAGACGGAGATGAGAAACGCCACGAGGCTCGCGCCCAACACCATCGCCACGCCGCGCACGGCGATACGCGTGCGCCAGCGACGCCGAATCCGTCTGACCACCCTCACCACTTCCGCGTGACGGGCGGCCCTAGCTCTCCTCCGTTGCATATTGCCCTCCGCTTCTACAATCTCTTCTCCGAGGCGCGAGAACGCCAGTTCGAAGCAGCTGTCTCCGTCAGCAGCAGGGCCAGCGCTGCGACCAGCAACAACCGCCAGAGCGATTGTCGGCGCTCCTGATCCCTCGCTCTGACCTCTCCCGTCAACTGGCCGGTGGCTCCAGGCTCAGACGGTCCTTCCCTCGGAGCGACTGCTCCGGCCAGCTCCAGAGGGTCCATGACGTCAAGCTCCGACTCGGCGATGTCCACGTTTACCGCCACCGTGAACGGCCTGTCCGGATTGGTTCCGGGTGGACGAACCTCATAGAAGCCATGCTCGGCGAGACCGAGGAAGCGGGGCGTCTCCTCCGTGGGGAGCGACACGGTTCCTCCTCCGGGGGTGAGGGCGACCTGCTCCTCGTCGATCGCGAGTTCGTCTTCGAACGCCGACCCTTCGGGATCCGAGAGGTCGAGGACTTGCCCGACGGTAAACCAAGGCGCTCGCTCTTCGTAGCCGCCCAGATACCGGGCCACCTGGTGCATGAATGGCAGAAAGACCGGCTGGACGACCAGGTCATTCCAGAACGAGTCCAGTGTGCTCGCCCACATCAGCACCCGGCCCTTGCCTTGCCGCCGTTCGATCAGAGCTGCCGAACCGTCGTGGAATCGCGCGAGCACCTGATGTTCTGGATCCACCGCGATACTACGCGAGCGGAAGAAGCGTGCCCTCGCGAAATCTCCGGTACGGGCTCTGCTGAACAGCTCGAAGATGGGGTGCGAGTAGTCCAGGAACCCGAGCCGGGCGACGTTGGGTCCATGGTCCGTGGGCGGCCCAAACGGGCCCGGGAAGAGGTCTTCCATGCCGGACTGCCATGTGCTGCGCTCCCCCAGGATCGCCAGAAGGCCACCGCCGTCCTCCACGAATCCCTGGATCCGATCCCACGCGGTTCCTTGGGGCAGCCGGACGTCGTTTAGGACCACGACGGCGGCCGCATCCAGATCGGCTGTGCCGATGCTTGTGGAGGACCGGACCTCGACCTGGAACGCCGCTTCCTCGCTGATCTCCAACGCGCGCCGCATGTATAGGCTCGCGTCAGCGCGTGGACTCACGCCCTCGTAGATAACCGTCCTCAGAGCCCGCGTGGGAGAGAGCACGAAGTGGAGTTCGTTGTCCCAGAGCAAGTTGTCCGGGCCCAACCGGACGGTGCCACGGGTGTAGGGCTCCGAGAGCGTAAACGGGTCGAACGTTATGGTGGCTGACCCTGTAGGATCGAGGACGACCCGCCGCGTCTGAAGCTCTTGACCGTCGATTTCAAGAGCGACGGGCATCTCCACCGCTTCGGTTCCGTAACGCCGGGTCAAGCGGACCGTCGTGGTCATTCGCTCAAGCCCCGAAAAGAAATCCCGTCGCAGTGTGACGCCTGCGACGGTGGCGTTGGGGGTCTCGGGGTCCGAGATCGGGTGTACGGTGATTGCGGTTCCCGCAGGGAATCGCACGCCTTCGTCACCCGCCCAGCCCGAGCGCTGGAAGTCGCTAATGATCGCCACCCTGCGGTGGGGCAGGTCAGACTCTTCCAGGATAGTCTGTGCGAGCTTCAGCCCCGGACCGTATCGGGTACCGTAGGAGCTCACGCGGGCCGTGTCCACTGCGGCGAGAACTCGCTGGGGATCGGAGCTAGACCGCACTGGGGTCGATGCGCCTTGCCCAAGAAGCACCAAGCTGGCCCGGTCAGCGGCTTCGAGGCTCGACAGCACCTGCCGTGCCTCGGCCGTGGCGCGGTCCCAGCGGTCGCCGTATCCCATGGAGTAGGAGTGGTCCAGCACCAGCACCACCTCCGTGGGACCGAGCGTGGAGCCGACGGCCCACTCGGCATCCTCGAAAAAGGGTCGGGCGAAGGCTACGACGAGCAGAGCGAGGGCCAAGGACCGCATGAGAAGCAGGAGCCAGTGGCGGATCTTCCTCCTTCGGACCGAGCGGAACGGAATCTGACGCAGAAACATGAGCGACGGGAATTCGACGACCGTTCGGCGTTGCTTTTCCCTCAGGTGGACGACAATCGGGATGGCGAGCCCGACTAGGCCGACGAGGAACAGGGGAGCCAGCCACCCCATCAGCGGACCCGACCCAGCTTCTGCCGGCTCGACAGATAGCGGAACAGCGCGTAGTCCAGAGGCTGCGACGTGTCGAGAACTGTGTAGTCGACCCGGCTGTGCTTGAAGAGCAATTCGAGCTCCCTCGTATGTGCCCGTATCAGGTGGCGGTACTCCTCGGCGAGCTCGTCGGGAACGAGGGGGATCATGGTTCCGCTCTCGAGATCCCGGAAGCTCGCCGGCCTCTGGTAGGGAAAGTTGAGCTCGGCCGGGTCGAGCAGGTGCAAGACGATCAGGTCGTGGCCTCTTGCGCGGAGGTGGCGAACCGACTCGACGGCCTCTTGGGCGGTCTCGTAGAAGTCTGAGAGCAAGAGGATAATGCCACGGTGATTGAGGTTCTCACCGATCTGCATCAGCGGATCACGCAGCGCCCCCGGGCGCCCGGGCGACACACGGTCGAGGGTGTGGAGGATGAGCTCGAGGTGCCTCGTGGAGGGAGGAACCCAATCCACCACCTGCTGGTCGAAGGTGACCAGGCCGACCCGGTCCCTCTGTTTCTGGGAAAAATAGGCAAGGGCGGCGCCCAGATAGCGGGCGTAATCGAGTTTTGTGGCGGAATGGGTCCCGAAGCTCATGGACTTGGAGATGTCCAATATCGTGACGAAATTGGCACTCGTCTCTCCTTCGAACTGCTTCACGTAGAAGCGGTCGGTCCTCGCGAAGAGGCGCCAGTCGATGCGTCGCGTATCGTCCCCCGGCATGTAGGCGCGGTGCTCGGCAAAGTCGAGAGAAAGGCCCAGGTGCGGCGAGGTGTGCAATCCGTGAAGGAAGCCGTCCACGACGGTGCGGGCGAGCAGCTGCAAGTTGTCGATCCGACCCAAGACGGCGGGGTCGAGGAACTGCGCACCACGGCTTACCTCGAAGCCAGAGCGAGCTCTGAATGCCACGAGAACCCTCCTACAGCCCCGAGGAAGGCACGGGGACCTCCTCCAGAAGCCTGTCCACGAGTTCCCCCGAGGTGATCCCTTCGGACTCGGCGTGGAAGTTGGTCAGGATGCGATGCCGCATCACCGGATGGGCCAGGGCACGGATATCCCCGAAGTTCACGTTGTAGCGGCCCTGACAGATCGCGCGAGCTTTGGCTCCTAGCGTCAGATACTGGGCTGCGCGGACACTGGCTCCGAAGGCGATCCAGTTCTTGACGAAGTCAGGAGAATCACCGTTGGGACTTGGCCGGCTCGCACGGACAAGGCTCACGGCGTAGCGGAGCACTGCGTCCGGCACCGGCACCTTTCTGACGAGACGCTGGAAGGCGACCAGATCCGAGCCCGTGATCGAGCGATCGAACGCGGGCTCTTGGATTCCAGTCGTCGCACGCACTACGTCGAGCTCTTCCTCTTCCGACAGATGCTCGATGACGATCTCGAACATGAAGCGATCCAGCTGTGCTTCGGGCAACGGATAGGTCCCCTCAAGCTCGATCGGGTTTTGAGTCGCGAAAACATAGAAGGGCTGGTCCAGCGTGTAGGTCACGCCTTGGACCGTGACTCGGTGCTCCTGCATCGCCTCGAGGAGCGCCGACTGGGTCTTGGGCGGGGTGCGGTTGATCTCGTCGGCGAGCACGATGTTGGCGAAGATGGGTCCAGGTGCGAAGACCATGCTTCGGCGGCCCGAATCGGGATCCTCCTGAATGATGTCTGTACCGGTGATGTCGGACGGCATCAGGTCGGGCGTGAACTGAATCCGGGAGAATTTCAGATCCAGGACTTCCGCGACCGTGTGGATGATCAACGTCTTGGCCAGTCCCGGAACTCCGAGGAGGAGGCTGTTCCCGCCCACGAAGAGAGAGAGGAGCACCTGGTCGATCACCTCCTCCTGTCCGATAATGAGCTTGCGGATCTCGGAGAGGATCTGCTCACGGCCGGCCTTCATCCGGTCGGCGAGGTGGATGTCGTCCGGGCTTTCGAGGGGAGAGGCGTCCGGATGGTTCTGGGCGCCTACTTCCCCACTTGCTTTCTTGATGAATGCCATTGGGGCACTCCGTTTCTGTCCGGCTTGTCGGTTCGAGTGAGGGGCAGATCAGAGGCCGAGTCGATTCAGCACCGGACGTGGGTAGCGCGCCTATTGGACGGACGTTTCGCGTCCAACGAGGGCCTCGGCCAATCCTCGTGTTGTTAGTGGGTCATGGCGTAGATCAGGTAGTTTACCCCGAGCTTGTAGGCCTCGTTTGAGAGATCGATGGGATACCAACCGATGTCGGAGAATTCCCAGTATTCCCCGATGTCGTTGTTGTAGTTTGCGATCACGACCAGGCGCTTCGCCGGATCGTTGTCCTCATGTAGGCCGAAGTACATCGGACGGCCTCGAGAGTAGGGGGGGATGAGAGTCTCCAGCGACTCGATGCGGAAAAACGAGTCGAAGATCCGGTGCGATTCGTCAAGCTGCACGAATTGGGCTCCCGGAATCACCCGCTTCATTTGAGCCTCGAAGTTGAACCAATCAGGCCCATTAAAGTCGTCCGCGATGAGAAAGCCACCCTTCAGGAGGTAGTTCCGAAGCCCCACGACCTCCTCGTCGGAAGGGTACCAGAAGCCCGGCTCCGACATGTACGCTAGCGGGTAGCGCGTGAGCTCTGGGTCGTCGGTACTGAAGACGTTGCCGCCGTCCATAAAGGGTCGGATGAGCGTCGTCTCCCGAATGATGCTCATGAAGTTCCGCTCGGCTCTGGGGAAATCGTGGGCCCACGGGGGCTGCCCGCCGCGCCCGCGTCCCCGGAAGCTCCGGCTCGACAAGCCGGAGCCGAATCGGATGCGAGCAAAGGTAAACCGGCCGTCGTAGGGGGCGTTCCCCGTCTGCCCGCCGGCACGCTCGACGACGACGGCTCGGCGTGAGAGCGCTGCGTCGTCGTTGCGCAGGGAATGCGCTACTGGGGCGGCCCCAACCCAGATCGTAACGAGGCCGAGGCCGGCCGCGAGCAGGCTAGTCTCGGCTCTCACGGCCGTCCGCTTGCCCGAAGCTCGATCAGGAACTCCAGTGCTTCCTCGTAGTTGGGAGCGATCTCAAGCGCCCGAAGGACGGCGCTGCGGGCTTCAGATCGCCGGCCATCGGCCAGGTACGCGCGGGCCAATCCGTACAGGGCGCCAGCCCTGTCGGAGGGCTCGAGTGCGACGATTGCACGCATCTCCCTGACCGCGCCAGAGGTGTCTCCCCTTCCGGCATGGGCGCGGGCCAAGCGCGCGTGCAACTCGATTTCGTACGGATAGATCAGAACGGCCGCGTCGAGGGCCTGGGCGGACCCGTCGATGTCGCCGAGCTCGCCCAAGAGTTCGGCGTACTGATAGAACGCTTGGTAGTGGCTCTCGTTCAGCGACGTCAACCGTGCGAGAGCTTCGGCGGCCGGTTCGGTCTCGCCCCGCTCCGTGTGGATCTGGGCCAGATACCAGTGCGGGCTGTCGTTGCCTCCGTACTCCGGAAAGAGACGCTCCGCAGCGCGCAGGTGCTCCTCGGCCTCGTCGAGCCGGCCTTCCCGAAAGAGCGCCACTCCGGCCGACAGACGGCTGACGAAGTGCCGAGGATTCTCCCCGGCCAGCCGTATGAGGTCCTCGGTCGATGGGGGTTGCATCCCTATCCCCGCCCTCGCCCGCGGGGCCTCCACGGCGTTGAGCGCTCTCTCGAATCTGCTCCGGAAGTAGTCGTCGAAGTCCCTGTCGAGGTTCTCCATGCGGAGGCCGAGAAGGCGTTCCACCAACGCTCTCGTCGTCTCTCCGCCACGGTATCCGTGCAGCATCTGGAGGATCGGCTCGAAGCCCCAACGGGTCTCGATGTAGTCGAAGACCAGCGACGCCATCAGGTACGAGTCGACAACCTGCTGGGGGTACGCCGGCCGCACAAAGCCCTCGTTCAGTTGGCTCACCGACAGCAGCAGGCCTTGATGGAATCGCCTCAAGAAACCGGGCGAGGGCTGGTGGCCCCATCCCGGTCTGGCCCGTCGCTGTTCGTGGACCGCCAAACCCTCGGAGAACCACCGAGGCACCCTGTGCTCGCTCAGTCCTAGATGAAAGACGTGAGCCATCTCGTGCCAGAGAACCGAGGCCCAATTGAACTCTCCAGGTCCCTTTGCTGAGGGTGAATCCATGGCCACCACGGGGCCGAAGCTGACACCCAGCGCGCCGATGCCGGCCAGCCCGATCGTCCGCACGGAGAAGTCGGCGTGGCTCGGAAAGACCTCAATCCGGATGGGCAGAGGAGGAGTGTAACCGCCGTACCGCTCGACGAGCGCCTCGTAGGCCTCGGACGCGATCTGTTCGATGTAGGGACGCAGGACATCGGCCTCGCGATTGTGAAGGACGAACCGGAAGCGTGGATCGTCTCCGAAGACGGTGTAGTTTTCGAAGCTGTCCAGGAGTGCCAGCGTATTGAAGGACCACACGCTGTAGGGGTCGCCCTCGAAGGCGGTCTCGAGGTTTGCCCTTCCCTCCGCCATCTGTCCGAGCCGCAGCTGGTTCATGCCCAGGATGCCGAACCCCCGCCAAGACTGGGGGTCGAGGGCGATCGCCTCTCGGGCGAGCTCGGCCGCCTCCCGGTACATGCGGCTCTTGACGCTCAACTCCGCGATGTCGTTGTAGATCTCGCCGTATGCGGGGCTGAGCTCCCGCACCCGGTTCCGCACCGTCTCGTAGCCGTCCCGGTCGCCGCGCAGATAGCGGCTAGCTGCGAGGGCGCTCAGCGCCTTCAGTGAGGCGGGGTTCACCCGGAGTGCGGCCTCGATCTCGGAGCGCGCCTTGTCGTGGTCTTCCGCCTCGAGATTGAGCCAGGCCTTGAACACGCGAGCGATAACGAGGTTCGGGTTTTGGTCGAGGGCTTCGTCTACCTGATCGGTGAAGCCCAGGCTGCCGTTGAACTGTTTGGCCCGAGCCATGCCGAGGAGGGCTCGCGGGTGACGGGGGTTGACCGAGAGGACGTCCTGGAACGCCTGAGCCGCATCGGTCCCGTTGTACTTCTCCAAGAACATCTCCCCGACGAGGATGCGGGGCTCCAGGTTCCGGGGGTCGGCTGCGATCGCTTCGTCGTACGCCCTGAGGGCGTCCCGATAGAGTCTGCTGTCGCCGCTGCCCAAGTAGCGGACGGCAGTGCCAACAGCCGTCAGCTCTTTCGACGATAGGGTCGGGGCGCGGGAGTATAGATCGATGAACGAGTCGAACTCCGACAGCGCCTTCTCCCGATCCCCATAGGTCCACTCGAGGATCGCTCGGTTAAGGCGTGCCGTATGGCGGTCGGGGGCTCGTCCCTCCCAGCTGCGATCAAAATGCGCGCGGGCCTCGTCAATCCGGCCGGTGTGGTAGAGCACCTCGCCGATCGAGTTTGCGAGGTCGAGGGCCAGTGCTTGGGGCGCCCGCTCTCCGGCTAGCAACGCGTCGCCGTGCCTTCCGACTTCGGCCAGCACCTTCAAATAGCTCACGTAGGCGGTCCGCCGCGTCTCGGCTCCGATGCGGGGCGACGCTTCTTCACCGGGCGACGCCAGATCGCGAAGAGCCGCAATGGCCGAGTCGTAGGCGCCGGAGCGCAGCCATCCCAGGGCCTCCTCTAGGGTCTGCCCCTCCGCCCTGGCCGCAAGCCCCGGAGTTGCGAGCGCAACGACGGCCACAAGAGTGATCCGCCGTCTCATCTGCTTCCGCCTCTCTGGGCCTGGATCTGTCGGTTCGTTAGCGCCAGCTGGACGAGCAAGTCTTCGAGGGCCGTCTCGTAGCGTTCCCTCTCCATTTGGTCCCTGACGGCACGCAGCTCCTCGATACGCTGTTCCAGAGCGGCCTTCTCCTCGTAGAGCGCGCGGAGAACCGGGTCGTCCGTAGACAGCGCGTCCATGGCGGTTGGGCTCGGGCCCAGATAGAGCGAAGCCGAGAGGGCTCCGTCCAACCCTCCCTCCAACTCCTCACTCCCCTCGCCGTCGCCGTTGTCGTCGAGAAGCGCGTGCTCGGTGAGGAGGAGTCCGTCGTCCTCGTACTCCCGGGCCACCTCGATCCGTGCGTAATCGAAGGCTTCGGACAGCGACACACGCCCGTTCTTGTCAAAATCCGCTCCGTCTCCGGCGTAAGCCTCCACGAAATAACCCGCAAAGACCGGCTCGTTGCGCTCCATTCCCGTCTTTGTCGCCGTGACGATGGCGCGGCCCGGGCGAGAGAGCACCGGAACGAACCCTCCGCTGGCACTTGTTGCGTTGGCGAACGAAACTCGACGATCGGACAGCTGATCAAGCATGAGGGCGAAGTCTTCAGCGGAAGGGTCGGGGCCCGGCAGGTTGAAGCGGGACTCGCCGGCGGCGTAGCTGCCGTGCCCGATGAGCAGAACGAAGACCTCGTCCTCTCCCCCGGCCTTGGAGGCGATCTCGGCGAACGCCTTTTCTACGTTTTCCCGAGTGGAACGGCCGTCGATCCGGGGGTCGGCCTCCGGCCTCTCACCGAGGTAGGTGATGTAGTCGCTCCCGACGCCAAGCTTCCCTGTCACCGCATCGACGAAGGTGCCGCCCCATTCGAGGAAGCGTTCCCGGTGCTCCGCGTCTCCGCCCAACCCCGCGATCACGAGAACGTGCGTGTCCTGAGCGGAAACGGCTCCGGTGCGGATGGCCCACACGAGAATCGCGCACGCGGCGGCGAAGACGCGCATCACACGAGATTCCTCATCCGCCGATACCACCACTCTACGCCGATCAGGCTCAAGAGCACGACCAGGAAGATCGGCATGTCCCAGAGGTCTCGCTGCTCGGTGAGGGTCACGCCAGCCCCGGTGAGGCTGACGTCCTCGGGCAGCGAGGACACCGTGGCGGGAGTGTAGAAGAGCCCTCCGGTCTCTTCTGCGATGCGCTGGAGCGTGACGCCTCGCATGCTCGCGTCGAAGAACTCGGCGACGGAGGGGGCTGCGCGAACGTAGGTGCGGGCCGCGCCAAGAGTGTCCGCAGCCCGGGTGGCCTGCACGGATATCTCGTAGAGCCCTGGCTCGGACGTCGCAAAGGTGGCGTCGTAGCGACCGTCCTCGTCCGCGGCCCAATCCAGGGGCACGTCGAGGGAATCGTCGGTAGGACCCAAGATAGTCGCGACGACGCTGCCGTTGTTGACCTCAACGTAAGCCGAGTCGCTCACAAAGGCCGAGAGATCGACCGCCTGGCCGGGTTCCACGACCTCCCACTCGCTCCGAGCAGCCACTCGATGCGGTACTCCGTCAGTAAGCCACCGAAGGAGCTGGCGCCAGAATGTCTCGTGCGTCTGATCTTCCAGTGCGATGTCGGCATGCATCTGCCAGGTCCAGGAATCCTGGATGGGGAGCACGATGACCTTTCCGCGACCGTATCGATGATACGCCAGGACCACCTGGGATGTCCGGTCCACCTCGCTCCCGCCGGTCAGGAGGTCGGTAGCACCGGGTTTGACGCGGGTGATGGGATTCAGGGAGGTCACAGGGGGCAGCGACTCCCAGAGTTCCGTGACTTCCTCGCCCGCCTTGCCGCCGAGTTGGATGGCGGGGTGAGCGAGCCCAGTGCGGGTGGGGCTGACGTAGAGTTCGGCGAAGAAGGGCCGTTCGTCGCTCATCTCGTCATCGAGGAATACAGGAAACGCCTCGGCGAGGGGTGTTCCCTCGTAGCCCCCCTCCCGGAAAGAGTTGCGTCCGCCAAGCGCGAGGAGGCCACCGCCTCGTTGAGAGACGAAATCCGCGATCATGTTGAGTTGGTCCTGCGTGAAGAAACTGGCTTCAACACTCCCGAGAATCATGGCCCTGTAGCGGAACAACTCTTCTCTGGTCCTGGGGAACCCTCCGGCGAGTTCCTCCGCATCGTCGACGTCGAGGCGAAGGAACTTGCTCTCGGCCGTGCGTTGTAGTACGACGACCTGCAGGTTCTCGTCGTCCGCCACGGCTCGCCGCAGGAATTTCACTTCCCACCGGGGCTCTCCCTCGAAGTAGAGGATCTTCTCGGTCTCGTCCACAACGTCGATGAGAACCTCCCGAACGTTGTTGCGAGTCACGCGCTCGCCGTCCTGAATCGGCACCCGGAACTGGAAGATCCGGGGACTGCTCTCCTCAGCCTCAAGGCGGACCCTAGCCACCACGGGTTCCCCGTCTCCTCCTAGCACGACGTCTTCGGCCGCCATCACCTGCCCGGCATCCTCCACCAAGAGCGGAACGGTCCGCTCCGAGTAACCGCGATGGGATATGGTGACGTCGACGACGAGCGTAGTCCCCTTGAGGATCGATCGCGGGACCTCGACGCGGCTGACCTGGATGTCGGGAGAGAGCGCTTCCTCGCCGAGGCCGACCGTGTAGACGGGAACCTTCGCGGCTTGGAGGGGCAGAAGCGACTCGGCCAGAATCTGGCCGGAGTTGTCCGCACCGTCCGAGATCAGGACGAGGCCTGAGAGGGGTAGGCCGGCGAGCTCCTGCTGGGCGTGGAGCATCGCTTCTCCGAGCTCGGTGCCGGTGCCCTCGTACGTTAGCTCAGAGACGCTTCGCAATCGGTCGACGCTGCGGCTGAAGCGGAAGAACCGCAGAGCGAACCTGTCATTGAGGCGGGTAAGGAGCTCGCTGCCCTCGGCCCCGAAGGTCCGTTGGACGAAGTCGCTTCGGGGCACCCCGTCGGTGCCTGTGATCTGCATGCTCTGAGAGTCGTCGAAGAGGATGCCCAGGAAGTTGCGTTGGGGCACTACCGACGTGAGGACGAGCACGGGTTGGAACAGGATGAAGACGAGTACCGCGACCGCCCCGAGGCGAAGGCACGCCATCACCGCCCGATCCGTCGGCGTCGTGTCTCCGCGCGCCGCGGCATAGGTAAGGACCGCCGGGATCGCCAAGGCCGCCACAAGCCCGAGGACCGCCATGGCCTGCCACGGAGACGCAAACGCGAGGTCTCCCTCCTGGAAGAGGAGGGGACGGAACTTGAAGAAGAACTCGAAAATCCCCTGCATTCCCGCGAAGCCTGTCAGTGGCTCATGGCGTACACGATCATATTCACGCCCATCTCATACGCATAAGTCGAGTACTTCAGGGGGTAATAGGGGTGGTCGGCCCATTCCCAGGCGTCGCCCAGGTCGGTATTGAAGTTGATGACCACCATGAGGCGGCCGTTCTCGTCGTGGATGCCCTTGACCATCGGGACGTATCCGTCCCTCTCATGAGTCTGCCAACGGTTTACGCCGTTGCGAACGTTGGGCACCTGCAGGATCTCCTCGATCTCGTAGAAGGTCGTGAAGATCGGGTGGTCGAGGGGAAGGTCGACGATCTGGTAGCCGGGCAGCACCGTCTGCATCTGGTACTCGAAGTTGGCCCACTCCCGCGTTCCCCAGAAGTCGTCGATCACCAGGAACCCGCCGGCTATGAGGTAGTTTCGAAGCCCCTCCACCTCCGGTTCCGTCAGTGCCATCCGCCCTACCTCGAGGGCGTAGAGATAGGGAAAGCGGCGCACCTCGAGGTCGTCGAGGCGGACCGGATGCTCCCGCTCATAGGCGTCGAGGTTCGGAAGGAGCCGATCGATGAACGACAGGAAGATCTGGTCGGCCTTCGGATAGTCCGTTGCCCACGAGCCCCTCCTCCAGAAGCTCCGGCCGTAGCTCGTGTACTCCACCCGGGAGAAGTAGAATTCCCGCGGCAGGCTCAGGTCTTGGGCGGGATCCTCCGCACGCCCGTCGAGGTCTCCGAGCCCGAACGCCCGATAGACGACTTCCGGAGGCAGGAAGCGGGTGGCTGCGGGCCGCTGCGAGGACGGCTTCCGCGAAGAGGGGGCGGTGGCTTCGGGGGGCGTGGATGGGCCAGCGATAAAGGCGAGTGTGGCCGCACTCAAGAGAGGCACAACTGCACGCACCGTTCACTCCGATCTCGTCGTCCAGCAACTTCCCCGCCACGCATGATGCACCATGCGCGGGACCGCGACGCTCAGGCCACGGGGATGTATCGCTACGTTCTCCCGCGGGGAAGGTTCCTCCAGCACGGAGGGACCTAGGCTTGGCTTCGAGGGCCTAGCCGAAGGAAGACGCAGGCGAATCACGTAATAGATGCGCAGGGCTCGTCGCGTCAAATGACGACGCCTGCGGGAGGCGTGGCGAGGGGCTTGACTCCTACCTCCTGCTCCCGTCCCCCCACCGATGAGGAACGGGCGTGGGATTCCACGGAGGGCCACGCGAGGAGGCCAGCTGGCCAGCGTTCGGGCAAGGGTGGAGCGAGGCTGCCCGCGGCGGGAAGGATCGGCGACCAGAACTGAGTTGTAAAGCCGGCGTTCCGACGCACTTCTCCGACTCTCGAGGGTAGACGAGCTTGGCGCGAGTGCCTGGGTCCGCTCCGCTACGAGACGCTTCACGCGGTGGATGGTTGTCGCAATCGTGCTTCCATGGCTCCTCCTCACGCCTCCGCCCTCGACGCGGACGGCCCGGATCGGGCGCATTGGCCTTCTCACGGCCTTACGGTTTCGTGCACGGATTGTCTTTTGGAAGCGTCCCCCCCGTCGGCCTCGTCCGGAGCCACGCGGGAACGCCTGACGAACGAGGGTTGCTGATGAGAGAAAGGGTTCTGGGTGCCTTTAACGATCAAATCCAGCGAGAGCTGGCCTCGGCGTATCTCTACCTGTCGATGTCCGCACACTTCGAGGCCGAGAGCCTCCCGGGCTTTGCGCACTGGATGCAGCTGCAGGCGGAAGAGGAGCTGTCCCACGCGTTGCGGCTCTACGACCACGTGCTTCGCCGCGGTGCGCGCGTTCGGCTGCAGGCCGTCGATGCACCTCCCACGGAATTCGGATCCGCCATCGAGGTCTTTGAGGACGTTGCAGCTCACGAGAAGAAGGTGACTGAGATGATCCATCGGCTCTTCGAGACCGCAGGCGAGGAAGGTGATTGGGCGGCGCAGCAGGAGCTCCAGTGGTTCATCGCCGAGCAGGTGGAGGAGGAGGACAACGCTTCTGTTGCTCGCGATCAGGTTCGAATGGCTGGCGACGAACAGGCCGCGCTTCTCATGCTCGACCGGGAGTTCGGCGCTCGGGTGCTCGAGACCGACGGCGATTGACGGGACGCCGTCCGCGGCTGGGGGCTGCCCCCGCTCGGAGGTGCCGCGCGGGACCTCCGGGCTCGTACATACCCCGCGCAATTGCACCAGAGACCACGCCGCTCCTAGAATCGTGCAGAGCGGCGTTCGCGCCCGTTTGCCCGGTCGCGACCTCGGGGCCAAAGACGTTGGGACGAGACTTATGAGCGTTCGGCGACACCGTCGCGTCGCCATCGGCGCGGTTCTCCTCATCGCTGTGATGGGTTGCCGCCCCGCCGTCCGACTCGAGGACAGCGATCACCCCACTGTCCTCGCTCAACAGCTCATGCGGGGCTCCAGTCCTTCGGCCCGCGGATCCCATGCGGTGCTGACCCTCACGTATGGACGCGGGGACGACACAAACCGGCCTGAATACGGCGATGGGGTGGCGATCAAGACGGAGCCCGTCGACGCGTCGAGTTTCATCGACCTGGGGGACCAGGCCGAGTCCCGGAACCGGTACTGGGGATTCACTCCCGAGGAGTTTCCCCTGAACGGGCGAGTCTGGTATCCGGACGGAGCGGGACCCTTTCCGCTGGTTCTTGTGGTGCACGGAAACCATGACATGCGCGACTTCTCCGACCCGGGATACGCCTATTTGGGCGAGATGCTCGCTAGCCGCGGCTACGTTCTGGCATCCCTCGACATGAATTTCGTGAACGGAGGTATCCGTCAGGAGAACGACGCTCGGGGGTGGCTCCTGCTGAAACACCTTGAGGCGTGGAGAGGATTCGTCGAGGACACGGAAAACCCCTTCTTCTCAAAAGTGGACATGGGGAGGATTGGCCTTATCGGGCACTCACGGGGCGGAGAGGCGGTCGGACACGCTGCTGCGTTCAACCGGCTTCGCCGCTACCCGGACGACGGCAACGTGCGCCTCAACTTCGGCTTCGACATCAAGGCGATCATCGCCATCGCTCCCGTCGACGGTCAGTACCTTCCCACTGATCGCTTCGCCCCCGTCAAGAACGTGAACTACATGGTCCTGCACGGCTCTCACGATGGAGATGTCACGAGCTTTCATGGACTTCGCTTGTATAAGCGAGTTGAGTTCACCGACGGCCTGCCCCACCTCAAGGCGGCGATCTACGTGTACCGGGCGAACCACGGACAGTGGAACACCGTGTGGGGCGCTCACGATCGCGGACCGCGGAGCGGCCGCATCCTCGATCTACGGGGCCTGCTTGACCCGGACGATCAACGGGAGATCGCCCGGATCTACATTTCGGCTTTCCTCGAATACTCACTTCGGGACAACCGGGAGTACCTGCCTCTTTTTCGGGACCACCGAGTAGCCGGAGGATGGCTGCCGAAGACGATGTACGTGACGCGCTTCGAGGACCACACGTTTCGCCCCTTGGCGAGCTTCGAAGAGGATATCGACGTGACAACCGGAAGCGTCGCAGGCGTGACGCTCATGGGTGACAGCCTCGGCACATGGAGGGAGCGCGAATTGCTCCTCCGCTCGCGAAATAGACCGACTACCTCGGCATCGCAGGTGAATCAGGCAGCGTGGCTCGGGTGGAACCGGAGAGTGGAGGGGTCGGGTGAGCTCGGCCGCCCGGCGAGCTTCACGGTGTCGCTACCCGACACGCTTGGCCGTGCGTGGAGGCTGAGCGACGGAGCGTCCCTTCAGCTGTCGCTGACGGCCGTATCGGACAGGCCCGGGCCTAGGGAAGCGGCGAAAGACGGCCTGTCGAGCGGAGACCGGGATTCAGAAGACCTAGATCGTCGAGCTGAGATTGAAGACCCCGACAGAGAGGATGAGAAGCCCGTCGACCTTAGCATCGAGCTAGTGGATGCCGAAGGCCGTTCGGCCACGGTGGCGCTGAGCCTTTACGGACCGATCCGTCGGCCGCTTGAAACGCGAGTCCTGCGGCGGCGGGACCTGGAGGAAGAGCGCTTCGGCCAGCTCTACGAGCTGGTGCTCCACACGTACTCGATTCCGCTCGCCGATTTCAGGCAACGTCGCCCGTCGCTCGAATTGAGGAGCCTCGCCGAAATCCGCCTCGTGTTCGACCGTACCGAGGCGGGCGCGGTGGTTGTCGACGATGTGGGGATTTCCTTCCTGGACCCCGCCTTCACGTCCGCGAGGATTGCGCCGGATACAAGATGAGATCGGCTCCCAGGAGCTTGGGACCGTCATCGGGGACAGGCCAACGTCCGTCACCGCCAGCTGATCCCGAATCGGTGGGAAGCCCCGTAGTGCTCGAAACCCTGGCGCGCATATTCGAGCCCGAGAGCATCTCCGTGAAAGCCCGCACCGAAAGTGAATTCGTCGACTCGGGCGTCTGCGGACCTCCGGACGCCGACCCATCCCACGAAGGTCCGACCCACAACGGGCCACCACGCCACTTCCGCTCCGAGGGCGGGGACCAGCCTTCCGCTCGCTTCTCTCGAAAGCGCGGCCGATACACCCAGATCGAGAGGACCGACCTCCCATCCTTGAGCTGAGGCGCCCAGCGTCACGCGCTGGGCGAGATCGGCCGACACCCCCCCCAGCTCCAGTGCGGAACCCAGGTTCTGGGCCGCAACACCGAGCCGGATCTCGCCTAACTCAAGAGAGGCGCCCACATCGCCCCCGACCGCCACGTCCTTCGCTTCCCCCAGACGCTGCTCGACCGCCTTTACAGCGATCCCCCACTCCATCCCTGCGATCTCCAGCGCATACCCGGCAGTGGCCACGATTTCGGCCGCGCCAAGCTCCCCCCGATCGAACAAGCCGGTTTCCCCCAGCACCTCGCGGGGGTGCCTCGCGTCACTCGAGTAGCTGAGGGTCTGGAGCCCTAGCCCGACGCTTCCCTGCCACCACTCGACCGCAGTGGAAGCCGCTAGGGCCGTTGCCTCCGAGTCGAACGTCTGGAAGTCAAGCACGGCTCCCGTCGCGATCGCAAGGAGGGCGGGATTATAGAAGATCGCATCGCTACGACCTCCAGTAAGCTGGTGTGCACCACCCATGGCCAATGCGCTCGTGCTGGCCGGGAGCTCGAGAATGATCGGTCCGTGATCGCGTAGCTGCGCGGCTCCGGGTGCCGAACCCGCGAGCGCCAGCACGAGAACGAGGATCGCAGAGCGGTATCGTCGTTCAGACGCTGCGCTGTCCGGGGTGGGGGCGATCGTCCCTACCGAGGCGGGTGTGATGGGGTAGAGTCGCATCGTGATCGCTACGCTTCCGGTTGATCAAGCACGATGGCCTTGTCGCACGACACGCACGTCAGCCATACTCGCCGCCGCACATAGGGGACGTCCCCTCGAGGCCCGATCTTCATGTGCTCGAGGGGGCTCATGCATGCCGGGCATCCAGGAACCTCGCCGACCGCGAGAGCCGCTCTGATTGTGTTGCGTTCGCGCATGTTGAAGTCGCGACCCATCGTTCCGATCCCGACGTTTGCAAGGGTTCCGCTCTGTGGGCTGCGGACTGCGAATATGCGACTCCGTCCTCCTAGGGGCGCAAGGTCCGACTTCAACCTTCCGGGCAGGGAACGGGTCTTGTTGGTATGGAGTGTCTCGGGTCAGGTCGGGACTCGATTCGCACTGCCTCCCACAGATTCGATATACTAACAGGCTCGACAAGCAGCCGAAGGGGCGGAGCGCAGCTCAAAGCGCGGTCAAGATGATCCCAACATTCCTAGCAGTCCTGCAGCTCAGCAGTGCGGTGCCCGACACGGCGTTGTCCGGCCCGAATGCCCGGGAGTACGACGGCTCATCGGCGCAGACGGAGATCGCCACCCCCCGCTTCTCGAACCCGAGCGTGAGCGTGGATGGGCGGATCGACGAGGCCGTCTGGGGCACTGTCCCGGTCCTGACGGGCTTCACGCAATACGATCCGTCAGAGGGTATCGTGGCGTCGCAGCCGACTGAGGTACGGGTCTTCGTGACGGATGATGCCATTTATTTCGCGATCACTGCGTTCGACTCGGATCCCGAGGGCATCCGGGCAACCATGGCTGAACGAGATGAAGTCACCCGCTCCAACGACTACGTGCGGATCATCCTCGACACCTTCAATGACCAGAGGCGTGCCTACGCGTTCGCCGTAAACCCCTTCGGGGTCCAGCACGACGGCATATGGCTTGAGGGCGGGAGCGGTGGACGTCGCGGCGGAGGGCGCTTCGGCGGTGGCGGAGGCTTTCAACGCCCTCCCATCGACGACAACCCGGACTTCATTTGGGAGTCCGACGGACGCCTCACGGACGAGGGGTATGAGATCGAGCTTAGGATCCCCTTCAAGAGCCTGCGCTTCCCAAGGCTCCCCGTTCAATCGTGGGGCATCCAGGTGACCCGTCGGATTCAACGGAACGGCTACCAACAGTCGTGGGCGCCAAGCTTCGCGAATCAACCAAACAAGCTCCTTGAGGCGGGCAAACTTCTTGAGCTCCGTGACCTTGATCCCGGTCTCTTCATGGAGATCAACCCGGTCTTCACCGGAAGCTTGGATGGAGCGTTGGACGACGACGACCAGTTTTTCCGTGAAGGCCCGAACGGTGAGTTCGGAGTCAACCTCACCTACGGCATCACATCGAACCTCACACTGGACGGCACCGTCAATCCGGACTTCAGCCAAGTCGAGGCTGACGCGGGACAGATCGCCGTGAACGAACGGTTCGCGCTCTTCTTTCCGGAGAAGCGTCCGTTCTTCCTCGAGGGGACGGAGATCTTTGGACTTCCCCGGCAGCTCGTCTTCACGCGTACGATCGTGGACCCGATCGCCGGAGCTAAGCTGACGGGGAAGGTGGGCGCCGCCACCGTCGGATACCTAGGAGCGGTGGACCGCGCGGGCAGCGGCGGCGACACCTACGTGAACCTCGTTCGCTTCAGGCGGGACGTAGGAGCCGCGTCCAACCTCGGAGCGATCGTCACCGATCGGACCATCAACAGCACCGACTTCAACCGAGTCGTGGGGGTGGACGCTCGCCTGGTGATGGCCCGGCGATACACCCTCCAGACACAGGGCGCAGTGAGCTGGGACCGGGAAGGCAACGACCCCGCTTCAGCAGGAAATCTCCTGTATCTGCAACTTCAAAGGGCGGGGCGCGGGCTCACGTTCACTGCACTCTTCGAAGACATGAGCGGGAGTTTCCGGCCCGAGAGCGGATTCATCCGTCGTCTCGGCGAAGCCCACACCCAAACGCAGATCTCCTACAATTGGTACGGAGGGCGTGGAGCCTTCCTGGAGCGATGGGGTCAGAGCCTCGACGTGCAAGCATACTGGGATCACGATGCGTTCTGGGAGGGCGGACGCTGGAAGGAAGCGGAGGTCCGGCTGAGCGTCAACTTCGCAATGAGGAACAACATTAACCTCTGGCTCACCGGCACCCGGTCAGAGTTCTTCTCGCCGGCTACCGATTACGAAGGCCTCGCCACGGTGACCCACGGTCTCGTGCAGCCCTTCCTACCGAGCCGAGAGTTCTTCGACGGACTCTACTCCTTTAACGCCTTCATGTTCGCGAGCGGAGGGGAGAGGCTGCGGGGACGGATCAGCGCGAACCTGCAGGAGGTTCCCATCTTCGACCGGCGTACGGGTGCGCCTCTGGAGATTGCAGACAGCTGGGGAGGGGACCTGAGCCTCACGCTGTTCCCGACTCGGTTTCTGTCGGTCGAGCTGGGACTACGCCATGCCGAGTTGACTCACAAATCCGACGGATCGGCGTACTCCACGGCGACGATTCCGCGAATTAAGGCACAGTACCAGTTCAACCGTGCACTCTTTCTCCGTGCCACCGCGGAGTACTCCAGCCAGGAGTACGGCGACATCCGGCACCCCGAAACAGGCCTTCCGTTGCAACAGTGCGACGAGGACGGGTGCGAGCTCCTAGCCGGGTCCGACGACAACGACATTCTCCTCGAGGGGCTTCTTTCATATGAGCCGTCGCCTGGGACGGTCTTCTTCTTCGGCTACACGCGGCAGATGAAGGACAGCCACCGCTTCGGCCTTGAGAGGGTGCAGCCGAGGGCCGATGGCCTCTTCGCAAAGGTCAGCTACCGGTTTCGCAGGTAGCACGCACCCGAGTTTGAGCCGCGTTCGGCCGGTCGGGGCGCCCGCCGACCACGACTGCACGTTGCTCGGCCTGTGGCAGCGTGCTATCGTCCCGCTCGGCAGTTGGAGTCACCAATCGGATGTGAGACCGAGTGGCAAGAGACGCAATCGAGATCGAGGGAACTGTCAGCGAGGTGCTCCCCAATGCGCGCTTCAGGGTGGAGCTGGAGAACGGACATGAGGTGCTGGCTTACCTGTCGGGCAAGATGAGGCAGCATTACATCCGTGTCCTCGCAGGAGACCGGGTAAAGGTCGAGCTGTCACCCTACGACCTGAGCAAGGGTCGAGTCACTTATCGGTACAAGTGAGCACGAGGCTTCGATAGGATCATCCCCGAGAGCCCCCCCATCGCGACGGCTATCCAGCGCAAATGATCGAAGGGATGCGCCTTCGAGAGGCCGTGGCGGGTGTCTCGGGTGTATTCCCCGGGGACGTGCCGCAAATCCCGCTTCTCGGCCACGTCGTGCCGTTCTCTTCCAAGTCACCCGCCGCAGTACCGGCCACCCGGGGCTCACCTCCCCTCCCCTGAATCAGGTATTCGTCACCTTACGCTGAGGGCTCATTCCCCCTCCTGCGGCAGAGTGACGGGTCAGACATGCCAGGCGTCGGTCCGCAGAGATGCTTCCCGCCCGCGGCGGACCCGCGCGACCTCATCCTCTGCCGTGTCAATGGCTATCGACGATGTCAGAGCTCTTGCCCATGGGGGTCGCCCGATGCCGTGCGCTGTCCGATGCCACGAGGGGGTCGGTCTTCCGGAAGAGGGCGGGCAGGCATCGGACGGGCTCTCGCGCAGCCGGGGGTCGAGATCTGACGCGGGGTTTGAGCCGTTCTTTCACTTGACGATGCAATGGGAGCAGCTTTACCGTAGGCCGGACCGAAACTCGCCGGAATCAGCCGCGGCCCGTCGGTCCCCAAGCTCTCGCGTAAAGGCCTGAGACGCGGGAATCCCGTTTGGGGCTTGAGGAAGGCCAGCCAAGGCTGCGACGTTCTTCAACACGCAATCTGAGGAGAAGGCGGAATGAACAAGTCCGATCTGGTAAACGCCCTTGCCGACCGTGCTGGAGTGACCAAGGCAGACGCCTCTCGGGCCATCGACGCACTCTTTGGCGGCAACGGCATCATCGCTGGCGCCCTGGGAAAGGACGACCGCGTACAGATCACTGGTTTCGGTACGTTCGAAGCGAAGCATCGCAAGGCCCGCACGGGCAGAAACCCTCGTACGGGCGAGACGATCTCGATTCCGGCTTCCAAGACCCCTGGTTTCCGGGCCGGGAAGGGGCTCAAGGACGCGATCCAGTAAGCACGGCCTAGGCCCGGTAGCAGCAGAGGGCACGGAACGCGATTCCGTGCCCTCTTAGTCGGGGCACCGCCCTATCTTCGGCCTCGCGGATCTCTGGATCCGCGGGCGCGATTGCGTATACCTCTGCGACCCCCGGGCCTCCCGCCCCGCCTCCCTCGATCATAGTCGACACGCGTGCTGCGGCCCCGAATTGTCACGCCGTTTACTGCCTTGATCACCTTCACGGCTTCGGACGGCCGCACCTCGACGAGAGAGTAGGTGTCGCGGATGTCGATTCTGCCGAACAGCGAGCCGTCGACTCCGGACTGGTCGGCCAGTATGGCGAGGAGGTTGCCCGGTTTCGTGCCATCCCTCTCTCCGATACTCACAAAGAGCCGGGTCCAGCCGCTGCTCCCGGTGGCCTTCTCGGCCCGAGCCTGCGAGGCCGGGTGGGTCGTCGCAGTGTCGGGGAAAGGTGGGCGGGACACCAAGGAGAGGGCGGCTGCCGCGAGCTCCTGCGGGCTGAAACGCTCTAGGAGTGGCTCTAAGACCAAGAAGTGGGGAGCCAAGTCGTCTCGCTTCACTACCTTGGCAAGTCGTTGACGCAACCGGTCGATCCGGTCTTCAACCCTGGAGGGAGGAAGTGGAAGGGGCTGGACGGGGTACCCCGCTCGACGGGCTGTGTCCCGGAAGTGCGGGACTTCGCGCGCGTGAAGGACGACAGTGGCCGGACCGCCGGATCCGTGTCGTCGATTCAACGTGTCGACGTCGATGGGGCAGTCGAGGCTGACGGTGGGCACTTGATCGGGCGAACCGGAGCCCGCCGAGATCCAAAGCGGATACGCCTCGTCGCCCGGCGCGCCCACCATATAGCCATGGAGTGCGAGGAAGTCTGCGACATCAGCAGCGCGGTCTTCCGAGCGGCAGAACATCAACACGTGTGGAGCGCCATCGGACAAGAGCTCGGCCACGAGGGCCATTAGAGTCTCCACCTTGTCCCCAGCGGTGACTCGAAACCGAATCACACCTCGTCGTGGCCCCGCTGATCGTCCCGCCGCAGTACGCGGGGGGACTTGGACCGCCTTCGGCACGTGTCTCGAGACGAGAGCTGCAACCGCTTCTGTGATCGGCAGGCTCAAGACAGCACGCTGAGTCCCGGGCCCGAGATACTCGAACAACGCGCGCACCGAATCCAGCCCCGAGGCCGCCTCGATTGCGCTGGCTCCGTCCACGACCACGCACCGTACGGCCTCCAAGGTGAGACGGGAGGCGTCCACCGCCTCCCGGATGTGCCGGGGGGTTCCGAAGAGTAGGTCCGCGCGCTCGGGGCAGGCCCACGTGCCGCCCAAGGAGGCGACCGCATGGCCGGTGGATGTGGCGATCCTCCCAAGAGACTCCGCGAGGGCTGTCGCGGCCTCGGGTGTTGCCGTGAGGATAACGGCTCCGGGGCGGCCTGTGCGGACTCCGGTGCGCTCAAGGAGAGAGACGCCGTAGGAGACCAACGTTCCGGATCCCGGCCCCACCGCGCCGAGGAGATTGTTGCCGCGTCGCAGGACCGGCATGGCTGCCCGCTGGAACTCGCCGGGCTCCTCCAGTCCTTCAGCTGCTAGAGCCTCGACAAGCTCAGGCGAAGTTCCTAGGTCCTCGAAGGAGTAAGTCACGAGGGATCGCCCGAGCCTCGACCGCCCGCGTCCCCCGGCTCGTAGGGAAGCTCGGTGAGGAACTTCTGGATCTCATAGTCCATGCGGGATGTACGCAGGCGGTCGCTCGCGGCGACCACGTCGGTGTACGCACCGTGACGGTGAACCGCGAGCATCACGGTGCCCTCGCTGCCCGTATAGGTGGCGCTATGGGTCGAGCTCTTCGACTTGGTGAGGCCGATCAAAGCCGGGAGAAGTTCCTCGGCTCGTGAGAGCACTTCGGATGGGGATAGGGCCGTCTTGCGCTGGTAGCCTGCCATGGGGTGTGTCCTGCTTCTCGGCTGCTGCAGTGGTTCGCCAGGTGTCGCGGACCGTCGCCCCCCGCTCCGTCCCACGGGGGTCCTCAGGTAACACGCGCCGACTCCAAGAACCCCCGAAGGTCGTCGATCCGCAGCGGTCCCTCAAGGCTCTTTGAGCCGACGCGAAGCGTGGGTGTCCGCCGGACGCCCCTCTTCTCCGCCTCCCGCCTCAGCGAAACCACTCGAGCGGCATGGCGATCGACGTCAAGCACTGCTTTGGTCTCGGCGAAATCCAGACCTAGCCCTACCGCCAAATCCACGAGTACGTCCACGCGCCCGATGTCGGCGTGATCCTTGAATCGGGCTCGAAACAGCGCGTCGTGCAGTGGTCCTTCCAAGCCTCTCTCGGCCGCGTGGAGCCTGAGCTCGTGCGCCTTGCGAGTCCAAGGCAGAAAGTCCGGCCGTGCCAGCTCTACCTCCACCTCGCCCGCGATCTCGCTCACGGAGCGCTGGTAGGCCTCCCACTCGACGCTCCTCGGATCCATATAGCCTTCGGGAGGAGGGCAAAGCTCGAAGGGATGACGCATCACGTCTACCTCGGAAGGCAGAAGTCTCGTCATCTGAATCTCGGTGACGTAAGAACCCGGATCCACATAGTCGAAGTAGTAGAAGATCCGCACTGGCTCCCTATGTCCTCCGGACCTGCCGGCCAGAGCGAGTGGGATCAGCCTCGCGGCGGTGGCCGAAGAATCTGGAGGCCACCCGCGCAGAGTCTTGCACGCACTTGATCGAGAATGAGCATGCCTTGATATTTCCTGGATGAATTACAGCTCCAATATATCCCGACTCCAACCCTCGGCCACCATCGCCGTCAGCTCGTTGGCTAAACGGCTGCGCGCTGAGGGCCGTGATATCATCGACCTGAGCGCGGGCGAGCCCGACTTCGACACGCCGAGGTGGATCTCGGATGCCGCGGTCGAAGGCATCTACGCGGGCAAAACGCGGTACACTCCGGCCCCGGGGGTCCCGGAACTCCGGCAAGCCATCGCCGGGTACCTGGAATCAGTCGCGGGCCGTCCCATTGACTGGGAGGGTGTGGTCGTGGGTGCGGGAGCGAAACAATCGCTGTTCAACACGGTCTTTGCCCTCTTCGGACCGGGCGACGAGGTACTCGTTGCGGCACCGTATTGGACGAGCTATCCGGAGATCGTCTCACTCAGTCGCGCGGCCGCGGTGGCGGTGGCGGGCAGTTCCGACCGAAACTTCCTCCTTACGCCAGCTGACCTCGACGCGGCGCATAATGAGCGAACAAAGGGGTTGGTGCTCTGCTCCCCGTGTAATCCTACCGGGGCGGTGTATTCCCGCAGCGAGCTCCAAGCCATCACGGCGTGGGCCAGGGATCGAGACGTCACGATCCTGACGGATGAGATCTACCGGGAGATCTACTTCGGGGACGACCGAAGCACCGCGCCCAGCATCTTGGAGCTTCCCGAGTCGGCGACGGGACGCTATGTGCTCATCGATGGGGCCTCGAAGAGCTTCGCGATGACCGGGTGGCGCATCGGCTTCTCCTACTCGGACGTGGAGACAGCCCGCAAGCTGGGTGCGCTGCAGAGCCATACAACTTCAAATGCGGCCACGCCCTCGCAGATGGCGGCCCTGTGTGCCTTCAGCGGTCCAGTTCGGGCGCGCGAGACGATCCAGGAGATGGCTGTCGCGTTTCGACGCCGGCGAGACCTGGTCACCCGCCTGCTGGGGGAGCTCCTGCCTGGCCTTCCGTTTGTTGAGCCCGGCGGTGCGTTCTACTTCTTTGTGCGTGTGGATTCCCTCTTTCGGGAGGGGCTGTCCGGCTCGTCCGATCTCTGCGCGTGGCTCCTCGAGGAAACCGGCGTGGCGATGGTTCCGGGCGTGGCGTTTGGCGATGATCGCTACGTACGCCTCAGTTTTGCCACATCGGACAAGCTGCTCGAGACGGCAATCGAGAGGGTTGCAGAAGCGATCGAGGACACAAAGAGCCAAGCCGGTTGACCCCGAGAGTGGCCGTTCCCCCGGAGGCGACCAGAAGAGAAAACGATCGGCGGGCTCAACTCGGTCCCGCATCGTCGCCTTGAGGTCGCGGAACGGTGTGGCCAACTCCGAGTTGGTGCTGTCGACGGCCCCTCCTCCGTCACTGGCTACACCAGGTGCATGCGCATCGCTTCGCTTCCTTCCCGTGGATCTCCCGTCGTGGAGGCTCCGAGGGAGGGCTCCGCTTTCACGCGCCCAGATCTCGGCGGAGGTGGTCTACGAGAGCCCTACAGGTGCGGTCGACGATCTCGAACACGTGCTCGAACCCCGCCGGGCCGCCGTAGTAAGGATCCGGGACGTCGGGATCCCGGTTCGGTTCCGGATCGAATTCCCTGAAGAGCTTGATGACGGCGCGGGACCCGCTGCCGGATGCGAGGTCGGTCAGATCCTTCAGGTTGCTGCGATCCATCGCCAGGATGAGCTCAAACCCGAGGAGGTCCTCCGCCCGCACTCTGCGTGCGTGACCGAAGAGCTCGATTCCGTTCTGCCTAGCCACCGTCGCGGCTCTCGCGTCGGGGCGCTGACCTACGTGCCAGGCTCCGGTGCCTGCGGAGTCGACGCAAACGCGGTGGGACAGGCCCGCTTCCCGCAGCCGGTGTGCCAAGACGCCCCCGGCCAGCGGTGACCGGCAGATGTTGCCAAGGCATACGAAGAGGACGGAGATCTCACACTTAGTCGCCATAGCTCCTAGGGTCCGATGGTCCTTATGGCCTCAAGCCTCTTGCCAGAAAGGTATCGCCTGACCGTGAGCGAGCCGCACACACATTCGAGCCGGGACGCGGAGTCTTGCCGGTTCTCCCGGACAACAGTCTCGTGAAAGATCAGAGGCCAGACAACGTATCGACGCATGTGACTTTCGAGGAGCTCGGCGTTTCGACGGAGCTACGAGCCACCATCGCAACTCTCGGATGGCACGTTCCGACCCCCATCCAGGCGGAGGCCATCCCAGCCGCGCTCGAAGGACGCGATGTCGTCGGGATCGCTCAGACAGGCACCGGAAAGACGGGTGCCTTCATGGTTCCGTGCCTTGAGGGGATCGAGGTCGGAGGGGGACTCCAAGTACTCGTGTTGTGCCCGACTCGCGAGCTTGCACAACAGGTGTGCGATGATACGACGTCGCTAGCGAAGGGCACTAGGATCCGGTCAGCGTCGATCTACGGTGGGGTCGCCTACGGCCCACAGCGCGAGGCTCTGGAGGAGGGTGTTGAGGTCATCAGCGCGACGCCGGGGCGTCTTCTCGACCAAATGCGGCGAGGCTGGGTCAACTTCGAGACGTTGAGGACGCTGATCCTTGACGAGGCCGATCGGATGCTCGACATGGGCTTTCGCCCACAGATTGAGGGCGTGCTTAGGCAGGCTCCACGGGCTCGACAGACCATGCTGTTCTCGGCCACGATGCCCAACGGCGTCCACGACCTGGCCTCCCGGGTCACCCGGGACGCTCTTTGGATCGAGGTCACCCCGTCGGGAACAAAAGCCGACGGCATCACCGAGGTTGTGTACTTTGTGAAGCCCGAGATGAAGCCGGACCTCCTCTTGCGGCTCCTGGAAGATCCGGAGTGGGCGCAGGTTCTCATATTTGCGAGGACCAAGGCGGGTGCCGACGTGCTTAGGGCGCGGCTGGAGCGGCAGGGTGTCCGGGCGGAGGCGCTGCATTCCAACCTGGCGACTGCCCGCCGGTCAAGGGCCTTGAAACGCTTCGCCGAAGGAAAGGTGAGGGTCCTGGTAGCCACCGACATCGCCCAGCGCGGTTTGGACGTAGAGGGCATCTCTCATGTGGTTAACTACGATGTGCCCGAGGACCCGGAGGACTACACTCATCGTATCGGACGTACCGCGCGGGCAGGGGCTGCGGGCACGGCGGTGACATTTCTGACGGCGGCCGACCTGGGAGCCTTCAAATCCCTGACCTACCGCATCGGGAGGGACCTCGAGCGCATTCATCTCCCCGAGTTCGACTATGCAGGAACTCCCCAGGCGGGGGCGAGCACGTCGTCGACTCGGGGGCGTCACTCGCGCTCCTCGACCGGGATGGGATCTCGACTGGGGGACGAACTCACGGAGGAAGAACTGGCAGAGCTTCTCAAGCACTAGTCCCTTGACCCCACGAGAGATTCCCGATCACAGAGCACGCAGCCGAAGAGGACGGCGAGCATGATACTTCGTCGATACGGCAGCACCGTTGAGAGCGTCGAAACGAACTTCGACTCGAGAGCACTCAACGAGATTGGGTTTCGACGGGACCACGTCATCTCTATTCCAGCGAACGAGTTCTTTGACAGATATGAGCGACTCTCCGGGCACGACCTGACCGCCCAGGCGGAAGGAGACGTCCAGGACGAAGTCGAGTCTGCGATGCTCGATGAACTGCAGGTGCAGCTCTCGGCCCTCGAGGAGAGCCTTGAGGAGGGCCACTCCCTCTTTGTCGAGAGCGAGCAAGGCAGGAATTATCCCAAGACCACGAGCCGGCAGAGGCACACGGTGGTCGAGGGCGAGAACCGGCTCTACTTCTATTCCAACATTGATCCGCCACTTAGGATCGCCATCTATCGCCCGGTGCCGTAGGAGCTCCGATTCGAGCGATTGAGCTCGATGGAGCGGCGGGAGGTGGGGTGGCGTTGGGCTTGGTTGCTCCCACTCTCCGAGGGGGTGGCGAGGCGTTGTGAACCCCAAGAAATCTGTCAAATGCTCCCCGGAGGGACGAAAGCGGTAGGGTAGCCTCCTGTATGCCAAAGCACGAGACGATCTCCCGCCGGTACCTGTCCGGTCCGCGCCCATGCCAGCATAGCGGCGGCGGTCTTTGCCGTGTACACGGGATCTAGAACGATCCCTTCTGTACGGGCGAAAACCGAGGCGGCTTCTTCCGATGCGTCAGTAGGGACTCCGTATCCCGGGCCGATGAAGTCCGTCGTGGCAACCAGAAGATCACGCGGGAGCGACGCAGAGGTGCCAAGCAGCTCGGCGGCACCTTGATACAGCTCGCCCGTACGATCGAAGATCTTCTCGATCCCCACGTCCGGGCTCACACCGACCAGCCGCACGTCCGTACGCTTGAGGAGGGCGAAGCCTAGGGCGAGACCCGCGCAGGTGCCACAAGAGGAGGCGGACGCGAATACCCAGGTCTTCCCGCACGTCGGAAAAGCCTGCCACTGGTCGGCGATCTCGATGGCGCCGCGAACGTAGCCCAAGGCACCCAGCGGGGTCGACGCACCTAGCGGGATGATGAGCGCCTTGCCGCCCTTTGCCTCTACCTCTGCCGCCGCCGCCGCCATGGCCGGATCACGATCCTGGTGCGAGGGGACGGAACGGACTTCGGCGCCGAAGAGGGACTGCAGGTATGCATTCCCGATCGGCGGGTCCGGGGGGTCGCCGTTCACGACGAGGACACATCTCAGGTCCAACCGAGCGCAGGCCGCTGCAGTCAAACGCGCGTGATTGGACTGTGGCCCGCCGCAAGTGATGACGCAGGTCACGCCCTCAAGGCGTGGAGGGGCCAGCTCGAACTCGAGTTTTCTGGCCTTGTTTCCCCCGAGCCCGAAGGAAGTCTCGGCATCCATCTTCACGAGCACGTCCGACTCCCGCCGTTCGAGCGCGTGGGCTAGATTGGACGCCGCCAAGAGGGGTGTGGGCTCTCTGACGAATGAGCTTCGAGGCCACTCTTGGAGCCTTGAGAGGATGTCGTACACTCGCTGAGGTCCGATTCTCGGTTGACGATGCCGATCGAACATGACAACGGTGAGACACTAGCGAGCACGCGGTCGGTCCGCGAGGGAGCCCCACGCTTCCGAGGACCCCGCCCTTCCGTTTGGCAACATGCCGATACGAGCCGCCATCATGAGGGCGCCCCACGCACCCGTGGAGGTGTGGTCGATCCCGGATCCCACAGTGGAGCCAGGGGGGGTTCTGTTGGAAACGGTTGCGAGTGAGGTCTGCGGAACAGACGTGCATCTGCATCGCGGGAGGCTGGCTGGCGTACCGTACCCCATCATTCCGGGGCACGTGAGCGTGGGCAGGGTCCTCGAAGCTCGGGGGACGGATACGGATGCCGTCGGTGAGCCGTTGACTGAGGGGGACTTGGCGACCTTCCTCGACGTGCACGAAGTGTGCGGCTCGTGCTATCACTGCCTCGTCGTTCGTCAGCCGAACCGCTGTTCCAGCCGCAAGGTCTACGGCATCACGTATTCGGCCAACGACGGGCCCTTCGGCGGATGGGCCGAGCGGATCTACCTGCAGCCGGGCGTTCGGGTTCTGAGGCTTCCCGAGGGCCTCGGCGCTCAGGACGTGATTGGAGGTGGGTGCGGACTCTTTACAGGCTTTGCTGCTGTCGAGCGGAGCGAGCTCTCGATGGGGGACGTTGTTGTGGTCCAGGGGTGCGGCCCGGTTGGCTTGTCCGCTGGAGCCTTTGCCCACTTGCGAGGAGCGGGGCAGGTCTTGGTAATCGGGGCTCCGCAGGAGCGATTGGATCTGGGGCGGGCCCTCGGAGCGGACCTTTCCCTGAACCTCGACGCCACGACCGAGGAGGAGCGCCTAGAGACAGTGAGGTGCGCTACGAAGGGGCGGGGTGCGGATGTCGTGATCGAGGCTTCGGGGAACCCTGAGGCCGTTCCGGAGGGTCTAGCGCTGCTACGCGACGGGGGCACTTACGTCGTGGCGGGTCACTACACCGACGCAGGGGGAACCGCCCTCAATCCGCACTCAGACATCAATCGGAAGCACGCTGTGATAAAGGGGCAATGGGGGACCGACTTCCGTCACCTCGTGGGGGGGCTCCGACTCCTCCGCCGACACATAGACCGCCTGCCGTTCGCTTCGGTAATCGGGAGGCGCTACAGCCTCGAAGAGGCTGGGCAGGCGCTGGAGGACGTCGCTCGGCTGCGCGTCGCGAAGGCCGTAATCGCGCCGAATTAGGCTCCGAGAGCGATCGGGTGTTTGGACGTGAGGGATAGTGGATAAAGAACAGGGTACGGAAGTCTGCAGCAGCGGCGGCGGGGCGGACCCTATTCTTGCGGGACCGGTTCCACGAAGATCTTGCCCGCCAACTCGGATGCGACGACATCCGTCCCCGCGGAGTCAGCCAGAGTCACCGTCAGACGACCGTCGCTGGGGGCTTGGGCCAAGACCGTTAGTTGCGTGCCGGGAGTCAAGCCCAACGCTTCCAGAAACCTAAGGCGTTCTGGATCCTCGTCCTGGACCGCCCGTATCTGGACTGTGGCTCCCGGGTCTATCTCGTCTAACGTGGCAAAGTCGGAAGGTTCGATCTCGCCACCCCGGGTAGGGATGGGGGCTCCGTGAGGGTCGTGGCTGGGGTATTCGAGTACCGCCGCCATGCGGTCGATGAGTTCTTCCGACACGGCGTGCTCCAGTCGCTCGGCTTCGGCGTGGACCTCTTCCCAGGAGTAGTCCAGGTGGACGTGCAGGTAGGTCTCCAGAATGCGATGACGACGAATGATCCGCAGGGCTTCACGGGTGCCTACCTCAGTGAGACGAACCCCTCGATACCGTGCGTGTTCGAGGTACCCCTCCTCTGCCAGTCGCTTTACCATGCCGGTCACCGACGCGGCCTGGATCTCCAGAACCTCTGCCAGGGAACTCGTGGACGCCGGCTCGCCCCGTCCGGTCAGGGAGTACACGGCCTTCAGGTAATCCTCAACCGACCGCGTGAGGGCCTTGGGGCGGGCACCTTTCATATCGTAAACATGGCCGAAGGGCACGCGCGTGGAAAGACCAGGCCGGCAGCGCCAAAGTGATGCGCTGGCTACGAGCGGACGTTCCTGGAGACTTCGCGCCAAGGGTCTCTGGAGTCGTTGACGTTAGGAGAGCGGTCTCCGTATGATGCCATCATGCCCTTTGAGAAGACGACGGCCGGAATTCGCGTGAAGGTGCGACCGGCCTATTCCCTGCCCCACTCCGAACCCGATGCCGGAAGGTTCGTCTTCACGTATTTGGTGGAGATGGAGAACCAGGGGGATGAGTCTGCGACGCTCCTCTTCCGTCACTGGCGAATCCACGACGCGGCGGGTGAGGACTCCGAAGTAGACGGCGAAGGGGTGGTCGGCAGACAGCCGACGTTGACGCCCGGAAACCGCCACGAGTATGAGAGCTTTTGCGTCCTCAAGTCACCGGCCGGTTATATGGAGGGGTACTACACCTTCGCGCGTCCCAACGGACTCGAATTCCGGGTTGCGATTCCTCGCTTTGACCTTGAGGCTCCCTTCATGGGGGCCGCGCCCGACGAGCCCACGTCGATGAACTGATACGGACCACTGACGGAGCCGCCCAAAGCAGCTCACGGCTGAGATGACGGCGCCCGCGATCAGTGCCATCCCGGCCCACCAGCGGATCGCCCGCGCGATCCGCCGTCGCCCCGCCGAAACTCCGGGATTGCTGCCGCCCTCGTGGAGGCGAACCGGAGTCCGTTCGCGGACGAGGGAGCCGCAGCCTGTACACGGCGGACCCGGGACGCGTTACATTAAGCGGATCACGTCCACTTCTGCGGATGACCGTGGGGAGGTCAAGTGTCCGATTCAGTCGTCATTGATGCCAAGCGTATCCTCTTGCGTTACGGTGCACCGATCAACGTTTTGGACCGGGTCTCGGATGAAGACCGCATTACGCTCGCCAGAGCGATCGCTAAGACGACTCTTCCCGAACGGCAGAGCCGTCTCAAGGAGCTCCTCGCCAAGGGGGGGTATTACGACGACGGGCTGTCTGACTAGAATCCACCCGCGGGAAGGCCTTGGCCTTACTTGGGCGTCGGCGTCCCGGTTCGCCCGAACCCGCCAGCCACTCAAGGCATTGTCCTCGCCCTGGCCCCTTCGAAGTCGCCCGCCTTCACGGTCGTCATCTTGCTCAAGTCCAGGTATCGACGCACTGCCGAATTGACCTCTTCCACCGTAAGATCACGGACGTGCTCTTCGTGCATGGCGTCCCACGTGAAGTCACGGTCGAAGTGTAGGCCCTGCATCAGGGCGTTCGCCAAGGATGGGTCCTGCGCTCGGCTGAGCTGACGTGACCGCAGGTATCCCTGCTTCGCGATGTCTAGCTCGGCGGCGAAGAAGCCGTCATCGAGGACCCTCTGAATCTCCTCCCGAAACGCCGCTTCAAGCTCCTCCATGCTCTCCGGCGCGCAAATGGCGAATGCCATGAAGGCTCCGGACTCGTCGATCGGGTGCCCGCTGATGCTCCCGCCCACTCCGTAACTGAGCCCGTCCTGCTGACGCATCCTCCTCGCCAACCTTGAATTCATGATGCCCCCGCCAATCATGTAGCCGCCCAGGGCGAGTGCGGCATAGTCGGCATTGTCGTCGCGCAAGGGGAGGTTTTGTCGGGCCAAGAAGACGGCGTTGGCCTTGTCCGGCGTTTCGATTTGGATGTTGCCGGCGGGTGGATCGACAAACTCCGATGCGATCCGTTTCGCCGGGTACGGACTCCGCCAGTCCCCAAAGGCTTCCTCGATCACGCTGCGCATCTCCCCTTCGTCAAAATCGCCTACGATGGCCAAAGTACCGTGCGGGCCGTAGAAGTCCTCGTAAAACGTACGGACATCTCCTAGGCTGACGGCTTCCGTGGCCGCAAGCGCCTCCTCCACGGTCTCGGTGTACCTCGGGTGTCCGGCGGACGCCGGGTTCATGTGCCGACCCAAGGCGATCTGGGCCCGCGCATTCGGGTCAGAGCGCTGCTGTTCGAGCCTCGACAGGCGTTGCTCCCTTAGCGTCTCGAACTCGTCGGCCGGAAAGACCGGTTCCCGGATAATGTGAGCCATCAGCCGCAGCACCTCGGGCAGGTTCTCCCGGGTCGTCTGGACCTGCCCCGTGGCTTGGCTGACGGCGCCCGTTACCGAGCCCGTGGCCTTCAACCGGTCGAGTGCGTCCTGAATTTGCTGGCGGGTGTATTTGCGCGAGCCCCGCATCAGCATCGCTCCGGCCATGCTTGCGGCGGCGGCACGGCCGGTCAGGGCCTCTTCGTCTCCAAGGAGGACACGGAAGCGCGCCGCCACGGTTTCGCCACGGGTCTTCTTGGGCAGCAGCGCCACCTTCAAGCCGTTTCTCAGGGTGTAGCGCGTGGTCCGGCTTTCGATGTTCTGGGGCGAGGGATCGAATTCTTCACCTTCCGCCACGGCCGCGCGGCCCGTGTAACCCTCCAACTCCGCGGCGATGTCGGGGATGTCGGGGATCTCGGCCCGGTCCGGCTCTTCGGTAGGGTAGAAGAGGCCCACCGTGCGGTTGTCGCGTTTGAGGTACTTTGCGCCGACGCGCTGTACCTCCGCGGGTGAGATACCCTCAACCCGGTCGCGGTGCACGAAGAAGAGACGCCAGTCACCCATCGAGGCCCACTCGCTGAGCTGCAGGGCGATCCGCTCTGGATTGTTGAAGAGTTGTTCTGCATTCTTGAGGAGTGCCGCTTTCGCACGGTTGACCTCCTCGTCCGTCACCGGGTTCTCAAGAACACCCTCCACGGCCTCGCCCATCGCTCTCGATGCTGCCTCGAGATCGTCGTCGGTCCGGACCTCCGAAAAGAAGAGCAAGGGACCGGCCTCACGGAGTTGATAGGCGAAGGCCCCCGTGGACGCGGCTAGGCCGGTCTCGACGAGAGCTTTGTAGAGGCGTCCAGAGGGCTGGTCACCCAACACCTGCGCGAGGACGTTCAAGGCTGCGTAGTCCCCGTGGGACCCCGGGGGAACGTGGTAAGACATCATGGCCAGCTGGACGTCTCCGGCCCGACGGAGTGTCACCATTCGCTCGCCGTCCTGTACCGGCTCGCGGGTGTAGGTGTCCCAGAGCCTATTCCCTCCGGAGCGGTCAGGCTTGGGTATCTGTCCAAATGTCTCGACAATGAGTTCCCGCGCCCGCTCCTCCTCAAACCGTCCGGCCACGATGAGGAGGGCGTTGTCGGGCTGGTAGTATTTCCTGTAGAAGGCCTGGAGTCGGTCGATCGACACGTTTTCGATGTCGGAACGAGCACCAATTACTGATTTTCCGTAGTTGTGCCACAGGTAGGCCGTGGCAAGCGTCCGCTCCATCAGGATGCGAAAGGGGCTGTTCTCCCCCGCCTCCAGTTCGTTTCGGACGACTGTCATCTCGGACTCCAGGTCTTCGGCGCTGACGAAGGAGTTGACCATGCGGTCGGCTTCGAGGTCCAGCGCCCACGCCAAGTTGTCGTCGGAGGCGGCAAACGTCTCGAAGTAGTTGGTACGGTCGTACGCTGTCGTTCCGTTGGGGCGGGCGCCCCGCTCCGTAAGCTCACCCGTGATGTCGGGATGGTCGGGTGTTCCCCGGAAGAGGAGGTGCTCGAGCAAGTGAGCCATCCCTTTCTCACCGTACGACTCGTGGCGTGATCCGACATCATACGTGACGTTGACCGTGATGCTTGGCTTGCTGGCGTCGGGGAAGAGGAGGAAACGTAGACCGTTGTCGAGGCGGTACTCGGTGATCCCCTCGACCCCGGTCACGCGCGTGACCTCCTGCGCTCCAACAGAGTTGGTCGCCACGAGAGCGAGAGGGGCAAGAGTAGCGGCCGCAACACGAATCGAGGCACGGAGCAGAGGCAGAAACATGGTCTTCCCTTCGCGGAGTGTGTGCTCTGCGGGCACGCCGCCCCTAGGGGGACGGGATCGACAACGAACAGGTGTGCCCACCCGCCCGCTGCGGGTTCGCTCCCCGGGTACCCAGACGGTCTCGCGTGGCGGGACTTGCAGGCCAGAATCGACCTTGCTCGGCCATGGGGTCCGCGTGCTGAGCCCAGTCGGCGAAAGTCGATGCATCACCGAGGACCTGGTGCCCCATCTGTTCTTTCCGGACCGTCGTTTGGAGGAGCTGCCCGAGAGTACTCGGAGTGTGCACGGACTCCTTCGGACACCTGCAGCTATCGGTGGTTCCTCGTCCAACCCGACGGGAGACGTTACCGTGACGCCGCCACCTCCGGAACCTTTTCTGACTTACCATGATTGAGTAGGCGTGGACCGCCGGGACCCCAACCGAACGGCCGTCGGGTATCTGATCTTCCGCTGGAGAGAGGAATGGGTGTGGAGCTGATTCCCGTCGCGGTGAGACGCGCCTTTCCCCTAGCGTGGTGCGCGGTCATGACCGGCTCCATCGCGTCGAGGTCGGCCGAAGCCCAGTGGATCGAGGCTCCGGGGACGGGATGGATCAGCGCCGAGGTGTTCCATCAAGACACCCGCACTCGGTATGACGTGCAGGCTCACAAGGACGAAATGGCTTTCGAGGGCCGTGCGATCTCGACCGCCTTCTTTGTCACTGCGGCAGGGGGCCTCATCCCGAATTGGGACCTCTGGGTCCGGGGTTCGGTAAACTCGCTCTCGTTCTCGGATACGGGTGGCGATCGGTCGGAGGACGGCCTCGGAGACGTCAATCTCTGGATGAGAGTGGCACCGCTCAGATACCTGGGTGTGGACGTACCGTTCGCCATAAGGGGTGGCGTGAAGCTCCCGGTCGGAGATTCCCCCGTCGACGCGGAGATCATCCCGCTGGGCGAGGGCCAGACGGATTGGGAGATCATGGCGGAGGTCGGCCACTCCTTCTGGCCGCGCTCTCTCTACGTGAACGGTTGGATCGGGTATCGACACCGGAAGCCGAACGAAGAGACGTCGATCGATCCGGGAGAGGAGGTCTTCTTCCTCGCGCAGGTGGGCGGAGCGCTAGGGAGAATCCAGTACAAGATGGTCGCGGAAGGCTGGGATTCGGACACCCCCATCCAAGAGGGCGTGCCTGTCGCGTCCAGCCAGCGGCAGTACCTTCAGCTCACTCCTTCGGTCTGGTATCAGACCCGTGCGGGAGCGTTCGAGCTGGGCTGGCGGGTGTCGCTTGCGGGGCGGAATCTTCCGGCGGGGAGTGCTTTGGTGATCGGCTACTTTTCCCGGTTCGGCAGCTGAGCCGGACCGCCTAAGCGCGTCCCATCCACCAAAGGCTCGGAGAGTCCTTTGCCGGTCCGGATGATAGCGACCATTCTTCCCTTGCGCCGTCGTTCGCGTATTTCCACCCATCACTCTAATCCGTACAACCATGCCGAAACCTCTGCTAGCTGACCCCCTTAGCCCAGGTTCCCGCGGGCTCCTTCCACGACCGGTGTGCCGGCGTACAGCCTGCTTGAGAGATGTGGGCCGATGGCTCTTGCTCTTGGCTCTCGCTTCTGTGTTCGGCCCTCAGGACCTCGTCGTGGCCCAAGACCGGTACGATGTCGTAATCCGGAATGGGAGAATCATAGACGGCACCGGAAACCCGTGGTTCCGAGGTGACGTGGCCATCCGTGATGATCGCATTGCGGCGGTAGGAGATCTCTCTGCGACATTGGGGCGGCGAGAGGTCGATGCGTCGGGCCTGTGGGTGGCTCCGGGGTTCATCGACTCGCATTCGCACGCCGGCCCTGGACTCGCCTCGGCCGGTCTGAGCCACGGCGAGCCGCTTATCGCGCAGGGATTGACCCTCGTGATCATCAATCCCGACGGAGGTGGTGCGGTGGACCTGGCGGGGCAGAGGGCCCAGCTGCTTGAACACGGCCTGGGGGTGAACGTCGCACAACTTGTACCGCACGGCTCCCTTCGTCGCGAGATCGTGGGATCGAGCGACAGGGCTCCCACCCCAAGCGAGATGGACCAAATGCGCGAGGGGGTACGCCTAGGTATGAGGGATGGAGGCTTCGGCCTGTCCTCCGGTACGTTCTACGCCCCGGGGAGCTTCTCCGATCCGAGCGAGATCACAGAGCTCGGGAAGGTCGTGGCTGAGTTCGGAGGCGTGTACGCTAGCCACATCCGTGACGAATCGGACTACTCGGTCGGCGTCATCCAGGCGGTGGAGGAGGTTGTCGAGGTCGGACGGCAGGCCGACATACCCGTGGTGATTACCCACGTCAAGGCCTTGGGTCCCCCGGTGTGGGGGTACGGGGGTGCCATCGTGCGTCGAGTCCAAATGGCGCGAGAGCAAGGGATCGAGGTCTACACCGACCAGTACCCCTACTCCGCCTCTGCTACGGGTCTGGGAGCGGCCCTCCTTCCGCGGTGGGCGGAGGCCGGTGGGGCTGACTCGCTCTTGGCCCGCCTCGATAATCCCGAGCCGGCTGCGCGCATACGAGCCGCGATGGTAGACAACTTGGTGCGTCGCGGAGGAGCCGACCGGATCCAGCTTCGGCGCGTGGCCTTCGAGGACTCCCTTGAAGGGAGGCTCTTGTCGGACATCGCCCGCGAGAGGGGCCAGGAGCCGGTCGATGCAGCGATCGATCTCCTGCGTCGCGGCAACGTGGGCATCGTATCCTTCAACATGCATGAGGACGACGTACGGACGCTCATGGTGCCGCCGTGGAACATGACGTCGTCTGACGGGGGACTGGTTGCTTGGATGGAGGGCGTGCCCCACCCCCGGAGCTATGGCGCGTTTCCGCGCAAGATCCGGCGCTACGTGAAGGACGAGGGGCTCCTTGGCCTCGCGGCGGCCGTCCGCAGCATGACATCTCTGCCCGCCCAGGTCTTCCGGATTCCGGATCGGGGGACCATCCGGCGGGGAGCCTACGCCGATCTCGTTGTCTTCGATCTCGAGCGAATCAATGACCCAGCTACGTTCACGGACCCACACCAACTCGCGGAAGGTATGGTGGAAGTCCTCGTGAATGGTGAAGCGGTGCTCTCGGGGGGCCAGTTTACGGGGTTGATGCCCGGCCGTGTGGTGGTGAAGCGCTAGCAGTCCGTGGATAAAGTCCATCCCGCGAGGTCTTTGGGAGTGAGTTAA
>CAZNEI010000018.1:0-42943 GCA_964572045.1 uncultured Gemmatimonadaceae bacterium | reverse complement strand
TGCTGCTTGTACAACCGGCTCCCCGGCGGGCCACTTCTTCCACGGCCTGCTAGGCAACGCGTGCAGGTCGTCGACGATCCCGGCGGCCACGACCTCGGGCTCGGGCAGGTTCTCGCCGTCCTCGAGCGCGCTGTCCTTGAGCCAAGGCAGGTCCAGATTCAGCGTGTCGCGCTTGGCCAGTTCGTCGTACTCGAACGCCCGCCAGCGGCCGCCCGCGTTCTCCGAGCCGGCTCGGCCAGTCGAGTCCGGCAGGCACGATGGGCGGACGGTTCCACGGCGGCTGAGTCCTCTGGTGAGCCATCTTCAGGAACAGGTGACAGTATTGCGCTCAGGAAGGGTCGGTTGCGGTCACACTTGTTTGCCCGTGGAGCGCCAGAAAGCGGGTCGGCGTGATGATCGGTATCCCATGGAACGGCGACATGGCGAGCAGATCGCCGTCTCCCGTCACCAGATGGTCGGCGCGACCCATGAGGGCCGTTTCTAGGATCTTGTCGTCGGTGGGGTCGCGGCAGCCGAGCTTGGCACCGGCGATCGGCACCCATTCCGCAACCGCGGCCAGCAGCGCGACGAAGGCTGCCCGGGATTCCCTCCCCACGTAGCGGTCGAACCTCGAGTCGAGGATCCGATGGCGAAGCTCGGCGAGCGTCTCGTCGCTGAGGAGGAGGACCCCGTTGTCCTCTCTGACCAGGTCGACCACCCTGCGGGGTGGCCCGGTCCGGGTGAGGGCGGCGCTGATCAGAACGTTGGTGTCGAGTACGACTCTGTCAGCTTTCATCAGAGATCAGGGACTCCAACGCCGCTGGCGTCAGGCCGTTGGCGGCTGCCTCCCGGCTCATGGCGTCCATCGCGGCCGCCAACCGGTCCCAGGCAGTTCCGCGCAGTCGTTCGAACTGCTCCACCGACAGCATCACGCCCACCGGCGTGCCGTTCCGGGTGACGCGCACGGGCCCCTGCTGGGCGGACCGAAGCAGCTGGCCGAACCGGTTCTTGGCTTCTTTGGCGGTGATCTCTCTCATGTGGACATAATAGCTATTATAGCCCTGATGGTCGAGCCGGGGCTTCCTGCAGGTTTGATGCTTCTTCCTCCGTCATCCGCAGCTCGCGGGGACCTTGTAGATCGACCTGACGTCGGAAGGCGATGGAGGGAAGGACATGACCAGAATGGGCGCCGCGTCGTTGCATGCCGAATCCCTCGCACTTGGGCGAACTTCTCCACGAGAGTATGGACCAGCTCGGATGAACGTGCGCAGCTGAGGTGTCTGCCCAGCTGGGTTGCGGGCGAGGCGCGCTTCGAGACTGCTCAACGGCAAGTGGCGCCAGTCGACGAACATGTGGCTCGCATGACTGTCCTTGCCTGGGGACTGGCCGACCACTGGATGCGAATGCAGGGTAGCTATGAACGTCTCCGCGCCATGCTCGCCGTAGGAGCGTAGCCGCGATGCCCACACCCTGCCGGGCGCTGTGATGCGGTTCAAGGCAAGCGGTCCGGCGATTCCCCGACGTCCTCTTGGATGAGCGGGACGCCGGCAACGTCGCGTCACGCCACCACGAAGCGCTCGACGGCGATCTCCCGGGCGCGGCCTCGGGCCTGCCAAAGATCATACGCCATCTGCATCCCGAGCCAGACCTCCGGCGTCGAGCCGAAGGCCTTCGACAGCCGAATCGCCATCTCGACCGAGACCCCGGTGTGCCCGTTCAACAACTCCGATAGCGCCTGCCGACTGATGCCCAGCCCCTCGGCCGCCCGCGTCACGGTCAGCCCCAACGGTTCGAGGCACTGCCGCCTCACGATGCCGCCCGGATGCGGTGGGTCATGCATGACCATGATCTTCGCTTCTCTCAGTGATAGTCCATAGTCCACATCGGCCGCCGCGCCGTCCTCGGACCGGAACGTAACCGGCCAGTTGCCGGACACCGACACCGCATAGTGGCCCTTCCGCCGCCCCTTGAGCGCGTGCAGCCGGAAGCCCGGAAGGTCCATGCCCTCCGCCCCCGGCTCAAGTCGAGCGCTGCCAGGATGTCCCGTAGCTTCGCCACGTGCTCCGGCGCGACCCGACGCGCCGTCCGGCCCTCGTAGAGCCCCTTCGGCGGGATCCTGATCGGTGCCGGGTTGTTTCAGGCCACGGTGACGAAACGATGCGATCATGGGAGAATCTAGGGCTGTCGCCCGTCAGTTGACAACGCGTCGCCCCTACCGTTCACATGACGTGCCGCGCCTGATTCGGCTGGTCGCGCACCCACGTGGATCTCGATGGCCTCGCCCTGATCCGGAACCCGCATCGGCTTGGCCCAAGATCCCGCTCTCGTTCCCGCTCGCGGATCACTTCCAGCGCTCGGTCAATGTCGCGGCGAGCCTCCCGTAGTCCGCGATCAAGCGCCTCACTGGCGTGCCGCCGCCGTTCGAGCGCCCCCCCTCACTCTCTCGACAGCCTCATGCCAGGACCGATCGCGCGAAGTGCAGGGCGGATGCGCCAGCGAGCCCATCGGCACCACCACCAACCGGTCGTCCTCGATCTCGAAGTTGAGTTGTGACGGGGTCTTGGTCCGGTCCTGGATGCTCCTCGACAACCAGCGCATCGTCGCCCCACTGCCGTCGCAGGCGCCGAGCCAGAGGCTTGGGCCAACCACCAGCGGCCGCATCCACGCCTTGAGAAGCAACTCGCGCATCCGCCCGCCTCTCCCGCGTCGCGCTCGGTGGTGAGCAGAGCGTTGTTCGCGAAGGCACTGCAGTTCTCGGCAGGCCGGGGTAGGAGACCCCCCGCCGCTGTCCCTCCCGAGTCCTCGTGGAGACGGCCACGATGCGGTCCCGACTGTTGTAGTACCGACAACACCCAAAAAGCTCAGCGACGCATCCCTGAAGACCGTGAAGCGGCCCGGCCGGTACGGAGACGGCCGGGGCGGCTTCGGGCTGTCACTGCTCGTGAAGCCGACCACGATCGGACGGCTGTCCAAGACATGGAGCCAAAGACTGCGGGTCCCACGGCCATCCCGTCACGTCGGACTGGGAGCCTATACCATCTTCGGACGGGCTGGTCGATGGTCCAGGCCCGGGCATCCTTGAAGTGCGGACGGGACAGGCGATCTTGGGTTGGCGGCGATCTTCCGGCGGTGCGTCGCGCTCTCCGCTTGCCGCCGACTCCGGGACCTGACGCCAGGGGAAAGCGATGGCCACAGATCTGCTCTATATGGGTGCGGTCGAGTTGAGGGAGCTTATCCTGGCAGGGGAGATCTCTCCGGTCGAGTTGCTTGACCAGAGCCTCGCGCGGCTGGAAGAGGTCGAGCCCAGGCTGAACTGTTTCGTCACGGTCACCGAGGATATTGCTCGCTCCGCTGCGCGAGCGGCTGAAAAAGCGGTAATGGATGGCGATCCGCCCGGCCTGCTCCATGGTTTGCCGCTCTCGATCAAGGACCTGATCGCCATGAACGGCATCCGATGCACGTTCGGGTCGAAATCCGCGGCCGACAACATCGCTGCGGTCGATGCGCCGTCGGTCGAGCGTGTTCGTGCGGAGGGGGGGGTCATCGTCGGCAAGACAACAACCCCCGAGTTCGGGTGCAAGGCGGTTGGCGACAGTCCGCTGACCGGGATTACCCGCAATCCCTGGAACCTGTCGAAGACGCCCGGAGGGTCGAGCGCCGGAGCGGCGGCCAGCGTTGCCGCTGGCGTCACCCCACTTGCGCTCGGCACGGATGGCGGCGGCTCGGTGCGGATCCCCGCGTCGTTGACCGGGCTGTTCGGCCTCAAGCCACAGTTTGCCCGTGTGCCGGTCTTTCCCGCATCGGGCGCCCCGACCCTCTCCCATGTGGGGCCCATGGCACGTACAGTCCGCGATGCCGCGTTGCTTTTGGCCGCCCTTGCGGGCTTTGACCGCCGCGATCCCTTCTCCGTTGCCGGACCGGTGCCGGATTTCCTGGGCGCCTGCGACCAGCCGGTCAAGGGGATGAGAGTTGCATGGAGCCCGACGCTCGGGTACGCCAGGCCCACGCGCGAGGTCGCCGAGATCTGTGAGCGGGCGGTCATGACGCTGGACGACCTCGGTTGCGATGTCGAGCTCGTCGAGGAGGTCATGGCGGACCCCATCGACATGTGGATGTCCGAGTTCTATGCCGGGACTGGCACGCGGTTGAGTTCTGTGCTGAACGAACGGCCTGAGCTTTTGGATCCGGCTCTGCCCGACGACCTGGCCAGCGGTCTCGACCAGACGATCGGGCAGTATTGGACCCAAGTCTTCAGCCGGTATCAGTTCCGCGAGGACATGCGCCGTTTCATGGAGGCGTACGATCTTCTGGTCTCCCCGGCCCTGCCCGTGCCAGCTTTCGATGTCGGACTTGACGTACCGCCGCAGATGCCGGAAGAGAACGCCATTTCCTGGGTCAGCTATCCCTACCCGTTCAATCTGACCGGCCAGCCCAGCGCGTCGCTGCCCGCCGGCTTTACCGGAGACGGCCTGCCCGTGGGATTGCAGTTGGTCTCCAACTCGTTTCGTGAAGTCGACATCCTCCGCGCGGGAGCCGCGTTCGAGGCGGCGAGACCGTGGGTGGCGGAGAAGCCGCAGGTGGCTCGAGGAGCCGAGCCGCTGGCGGATGCGGCGGACGGGCTTGGCGGACGCGGCTAAGGCATGAGCGACGGGGAAGTGGCCGGGCCATGGCTTGCCAATGGCCCCCAAGGGCTCTCCCGTGACAGACACGCCTCGCGCCAGCGCGTCCTTCTCGGCTTCCTCGGGGAGTCGATCAGGTCGGTCGGGTGCCGTAGTTTAGCCGCTCTCGGGCGTGGCGATGGCCAGGTGGGTGGCTCTTGCCGACGCCGAGCGCGGCGCTCGACCTCGAGCCTCGGAGCTGTGCGGGCGGTCTGCGTCGTCGTCGCCTCGCGATGGCGCCGGGAGGGGGTGTTCACTCCATCGGGCATCCGACTACCGATTCCCATATATCCAACGGCCTCTGCAGGATGCGAACCGAGGAGATCATGCTCTCCGAGACTCCGCCTCCGGAGTCTTCCGCCCCGCGTTGGGCGCGCTACGGCCTTGCTCTGTAGTAGAACCCCGGCAGGGGCAGGGGCCGGCGGCTGATGGGTGTGTCGTCTTCGGGATCGGCGCGGTGAATCCAGAGCGCTTCGTTGAGCGCGAGGCTTGCACCGAGCGAGTGGTCGCTCGCCGGGCTCCAGTCGACGCCCAGCGGGATTCGAGCCAGCAGGGCCGTCCCCGTTCTCCGAGCGGGGTCCTCCCGGAAGGCCGTGACGTTCCAGAGGCCGAGGCCGAGGAAGGGCTGGAGATCGCCTCCCCCGAAGTACTGCTTCCCCGATACGGCGAGGCTGACGTCCCTGAAGCTGAACGTGGCCACTTGTGCGTCCAGACTTCGGTCACCCCAGCGAAACTCGAAGCCGAGACCCAAGAGCCCGATGCCTCCGACCGTGACGCCGATGCCGAACTCCATGTCGTCGGTGCCGGATGAAGCCTGTGCGGCGAGAGGCGCGGGGGCGAGAGCCCCGAGCCAGAGGGCGGCAAGCACGAGAAGGGCCTTGGGACCTCTCCAGGACCAGAGTCCTGCCGCGCGATGCGGCAGGGGATGCGGAGGGCGTGCCGGAGAGCGGATGCTAGAACGCCGTGCTGATTCCGACGAAGAAGGCTCTGCCGGGCCCCGGCTCGTAAAACCGACGTCCGAAGGCGTTCACGGCGACGACCGCCGCGTACGTCTTGTCGAAGAGATTGGCGACCCCGAGAAACGGCGAAACGTCGAGGCGGCCCAGGTTGGCGGCGGACAGGCCCGTGCGCACGTCCCACAAGGAGTACGCCTCTGCGTATTCGCTGTTCGAGTCGTCCACGGGCACTCGCCCCACGTAGTCGCCGCGGAGCTCCGCGAACCAGGGCCCGCTCGTCACCCGCACGAAGCCGTCGAAACGGTGCCGGGCGAGCCCCGGAATCTCGTTCCCGCCAAAGGCCTCGCCGTCCACCGCGTATTCCGTGAACGTGGCGTCCACGAAGGTGTAGGCGAGCTGGGCCGAGACCCCCTGCGGGTGGACGGCGCGCAACGATGCCTCGAAGCCTTGGTACTTCGACCGTCCGCTGTTCCGGAAGAAGACGCGGCCCTCCTGCGCCTCGTCCTCGAAGGGCACCAACTCATCGTTGCTGTTGGTCACGAAGACGTTGGCCTCGTAGGCCACGCGACCCCGGACCTCGCCGCGCACGCCGACCTCGCCGCTCACGCCCCGCTGGGGATCGAGCTCGGGATTGAACCCTCCTCCTCCGTCGGGACGGTTTACGAGCTCGGTGGTCGACGGAGTGTCGAGCGAGGTGGCCACGTTGCCGTAGAGCGCGAAGTCCGGGGTGACCGCCAGGTGAAGGCCCAGGGTCGGGCTCAGGGCGTCCATCGTCCTGACGCCCGATTCGTCGGGGCTCTGGGCCGTGACGAAGTGATCTTCCGCTTCGAAGCGGAACCGGTCGTAGCGGAGGCCCCCCATCGTCCAGAGCTGCTCCGAGAGCGGCACCCTGACTTGAGCGAAGAGGCCTGTCGCGATCACGGTCTCGAGCTGGTCGAGGGTCAACGCGCCACGGACGCCGCCGTCGTTCTCGAAGTTCAGGCGATTGTCGGACTGCAGGTCCAGTTCGATGCCCGCGCTCCACGTGATCCGGCCGGACTCGCCGGGACGCTGCGTCGTCACGGCCGCACGCCCTCCGACCGCCGTGCGCTCGAGGTCAATGATTCTCGGGGGTATCGGGTTGTCCATGTTCCGCGCCAGACCCCATGCCGAAAACTCGCCCCTCACGCTTCCGACGGGACCCGCCCAAAGGACCCCGAGCTGCCCCTGGTTCACCTTCTTGCTGGCGCCCTGTCTCACGTTGAAGGACCGCGCGGTGAGAGCGCCGGCCTCCAGATCGGCCTGGTTGAGCTGCCCCGCGTTTTCTCCGTCCAGGTCGAAGAAGTTGCCCGTGATGCGGAGGGCTCCTCCCGCGATGTCGGAGGTCACCTGGGCGTTCACGTTGAGCTTGTTCGCCCCGCCGAAGAGATCGGCGGGATCGTTGGGGTGCGGCCGGAAGCCGTCGTAGGAGAGGTGCGCCACATTGACGAGGTAGCCGATCCCGTCGGCCGTGCCTGAGGTCGTGCTCTGGAGGCGTTGGAGACCGTTGCTCCCGAAGACGCCCTTGACCTCCTCACGGAACGGAGCCTCCGGAGGCCGAGCTGTCTCGAAGCTGAGAACGCCCCCGCCCCCGTTTCCGTAGAGGGCCGAGGCGGGACCGCGCAGGATCTCCGCCCTGCCGAGGGATCCGATGTCCAGATGGTCCAGGGTCGACTGACCGTCCGCCAGGGTGGCCGGGATTCCGTCCACGAGCACCTTGAGGCCGCGCACGCCGAACTGTGCCCGGGCTCCCAGGCCGCGTATCGAGATCCGCTCGCCCACCGTGTAGTTGTAGCGGTTCTGCACCTGCACGCCGGGCAAGGACTGGAGCGCCTCCTCGAGGGAGAATCCCGTGTTGCCGAGCCGGAGGCTCCGCTCGCCCTGAACGGAGACGGCGAAGGGAGTGTGGCCCAGGCCGTCGAGGCCCCGAACGACGGTCACGACGACCGAGTCCAGAGGAATGACGCTGTCGGCCGGCTCCTGCGCGGAGAGGGCGGCGCCCCCGCCCGCCAGAAGGCCGAGGGCCACCCATGCCGGGATCGTCGGCCGGATCGCGGGATTCGGCACTCGAAAAGCCTTCGTCATCCTTCGCTCCTCGATCGTTCTTGAAATGACTCCCTGACCTGCCGCAAAAAGCACTGCCGAGTTTACCGCCGTGCAGAAGGGATCGTCCAGGGGGTCTCGACAGATCCGCGGATGGTCGGACCCTCCCGCGGCGGAGGGGACATCCTCACCGGCGTAGAGCGGGCGGGAGGCATGAGTGTCGGAGGCGTCCGGCCCAGCATGACGCCCAAAGCCCCTGAGCGCTGTCCGCCCACAGCCGCGGTGTCGGATCCGCCGGTCCGTGACGCCCGGGTCCCCGAGCCTCCGGGTCGGGGATCCGCCGCCCCGCGGGCTGCCGCCTCGGGGTCGCTCCAGCCACCCTCATCCGGGCCGCATTCAGGGTCGAGGTGCGGATGCGCCCTCCGACGGCACCGTAAGGTCCTTCTCCGCGACGACGGCCATGGCGGGGAAGCGCCAGCGTTCCGGCGGGCTCTGCTCTCCGTTCCACGTCACCGAGATCCAGAGCCAGCGATCCCTGGGCAGCGCGCACACCGCGTAGAGGCCGGTCGGCTGGCGTACCTCGAAGCGTCCTTCAAAATCCTGCCGCTGGAATCCGGTGATCAACGCCCGCACCTCGTCCCAGCGGATCGAGATCGTGGCGCCGACGGCCGGTTCCCCCGAGGCCGTGCGCACCGCACCCGTCAGGATCCCTCCGCCTTCGCGCGGCTCGTGCGGGCCGCAGATCCCCTCGAGAGCCGAGACGACCCCCGGAAACTCCAGCCGGACCGAGGAGACCTGGCCGGGAATCGATTCGAGGTAGGTGGTGGGCGAGGGGAGCTCGTGGATCTCCAGGGCCGGGTTGAATACTCTCAGGCCGTAGTGGCCCCGGGGCAGAGACGGAAAGCGGAATCGGCCCTCCTCGTCTGTCGTGGCTCTGTCGGTGCCGTCGAGCAGTACGATCGCCCCGGCCACGGGACTCCTCCCCAACGAGTCCACCACGACTCCCTCCAGGATCCCGGCACGGGAGTCGAGAACGACCTCTCCTCCGACGTTGCTCACCCGCACCACCAGCCCGCCATCCTCCTTGATGCCGGTCAGCTCCGTTCGGGACGGGACGCCGGGTCGCCTGCGCGTGACGGCGAGCATCGGCATGCGAATCGACCACTCGCGGACGATCCAGGTGCCGTTGGGCAGGCCCTCGAAACTCACGCGCCCGCCCAACCGGTCGGCGTGGGGCACGTCCAGCTCCTCGTAGCGGTAGTCCAACCACTGGAGCTCGCCGCTGGCCGGATCGATCCACAGGGTGCCGCTGATGTCCGGCACTCCCCGGTCATCGACCGGCTCGAAGACGAGGCCGACCAACCCCTCCGACTCGTCCTCCCCCTCCTCCAACCGCATGCAGTGGGTGTCGAGGAAGGAATCGGACAGCAGCACGTCCGCGTCGGGCGCGAAATAGGTGCTTCCTTCCCCGCTGGTCCGGACGAATCCGCCGTTCAGCAGGTCGTCGACCGGAAGGCTCTTCCACGGGTTGGGGGTCAGCCGCCGATCCACCCGGCTCTCCTCCTTCAACACACGCCTGCCGCGGGCGTCCAGCTCCCGCTCGAACCGCCGAATGACGTACCGGTAGAACCCGCGCCGGGCGGTCTCGGCGGTGGCCGTCAGAGCTTTCCGGGCTTCTTCCCAGACTCGGGCCGTGGCCTCGTCCGATCCTGGGCGCACGCGGCACCGGCGCCCGCTCTCGACCGTGAGGCCCTCCAGCACGACGGCCTCGACCGGGATCTCGAGCCGGTGCGATACGGTCTGCCCGCGCCCCACCTCGATGAGGTCCGAGCGCACGCTGCCGTGGCCGATGCGGTCGGCCCGGAGCCGGAACGTGCCTCCGCGCCCGAGGACGAAGCTGAATCGACCCACGGGGTCCGTAAGCCTCCAGGAGATCGGCTCTTCGGAGGCATCGAGAAGGACCACGGCGGCTCCGTCGACCGGGGCGCCGGTTCCTTCCTCGACCAGCGTGCCCGTAATGGCCTGGGCTTGGAGCGACGGCGCCCCAAGCGACAGGCCCGCGATGGCCAACGCGCCGCACACGGCCCTCAGAACCCGGGGTGGGCCGTCGGTCCGTCGTCTCACCATGGGACAACCTCGGTCTTCACGAAATCGGAGTGGTCGCTCTCCTTCCGCGGAACCTCCGACAGGAATCAATTTGCGGCCTCCGGCATGCCCTTTGCAAATGCGGGGGAGACGAACCACTTGTCGGGAGCCTGCGTCGGTCGGCGGGTTCCCTCGGCATTCCCCATCATCGGTCGCGCGGCGTAGATTCACGGGCCGACACACGATAGGTCGGACGCTCGCGCTGGCTCCTGTGAGGGTTTCGCCCGCAGATTGGGAGTGCCGTGCGAACACGTGAGAGTTTCCCCGGGAGTGAGAAGACACCATGGTGAGGGCGATCCTGATCGCGACCGCAGGCACTCTGACGGCGACCACGGCCCCATCGCTCGTCGGCCAGGAGAGGGGATTCGAGCCCGGGGACTACTACGATCTCGTGACGGTGGAAGACGCGGCGTTGTCTCCGGCGGGGGATCTCGTGGCGTTCACGGTGACGCGCGTTGTCGAGGAGAAGAACGGGCGGCACCGCGAGGTGTGGGTCCAGCCCTTGGAGAACGGGCGCCCCGACGGTGACGCCTACCCCTTCACCGATCCGACCGAGGATTCACATTCGCCGCTCTGGTCGCGAGACGGAACGCTCCTGTCCTTCACCTCGCGGCGCGGAGAGGACGAGAACTCGACCTGGTTCGTTCGCGTCACGGCGCGGGGCGGGGAAGCGTTCCACCTTGAAGGCGTCCGGGGCGAGCCCGTCTGGTCGGAGGACGGCCAGTGGATCGCCTACCTGGCCCCGCCCGAAGGGGCGTCGGAAAGGGAGCGGGCGGGGTGGATCGCTCCGGATGCGATCTCCAACACCCTGGACGCCGGGCGCTTCGACGGCCGCGTGATCACCTCGACCCGCTACAAGCGGGACGGAACGCTCACGCTCCTCCCGCATCCGTCGGTCGCCGAGGCCAACGAGCTCTACGTGGTTTCGGCGGCGGGAGGGATTGCCCGGCGGCTCACCGACCTGCCCTTCGACAAGTCCGACGTCCGGTGGTCGGCCGACGGCCGCATTCTGTTCTTCAGCGGAGACGAGCATCAGGACGACGAGACCGATCGAGAACTGACCGAGGACCTTTGGATCGCGCGTGTGACCGATGGCTCCGTCACGAGGATCACCGGCAATCCGGGCTCGGAGACATGGCCGGCGCCTTCGCCCGACGGGGGACGCTTGGCCTTCCGCTCCACGCCCGAGCGCGGCGGGCCTCAAGACATCATGGTCGTGGATCTCGGGACGGACGCCAGGCTCGAGGGCGCGCCGATCAACCTGACGGCGGAGTGGGACCTGGACCCGGGTCCTCCGGAATGGACCGCGGACGGCACGGCGATCTTCTTCGAGGCTTCCGTCGGCGGCGATCGACACTTGTTCAGGGTTCCCGCGGCCGGAGGCCCCCTCACACAGGTCACTCAGGGTGAGCGGCGCCTCAGCAGCGTCTCCTTTTCCGAGCGTGGACACATCATGGCCTACGTGGCCACCGACGCGGTCTCGCCCACCGAGCTCTTCGTCGCTCGGGGCGACGGGACCGGAGAGCGGCAGGCGACAAGGCTCAACGAGGAGTGGTTGTCGGAGGTGGTGCTGGCTCCGCCCGAGCGGCTCACCTGGACTGTCGGCGACACGGTCGAGATCGAGGGCTGGGTGATCCCGCCGGTCGGCCATCAGCCGGGGCGAAAGTATCCCCTTATCCTGAAGATCCACGGTGGGCCGCACGGGGCGTACGGCAACACGTTCTTCCCGACCTTCCACGTCCTGTCGGCCGCCGGCTTCTTCGTTCTCTATTCGAATCCGAGGGGCTCGAGCGCCTACGGGCACGACTTCAAGTACGCCACGCGGGGGCGGTGGGGCGTGATGGACACCGAGGACCTGCTGAGGGGTGTGGACGCGGCGCTGGCGGAGTATCCCGATGCCGACTCCGACCGCTTGGGGGTCTCGGGCGGGAGCTACGGCGGCTTCATGACCAACTGGCTGACGGCCACGTCGGACCGCTTCCAGGCCGCCGTGACGTCCCGCTCCATCACCAACTGGGAGAGCTGGTGGGGTTCTTCCGACGCGCAGGGACTCACCCAGCACGAGTTCTACGGGCACCCGTGGGAGCGGAGGGATCTCTACCGGCGTCTCTCGCCGATCTCGTATGTCGAGAACGTGACCGCCCCCACCCTGATCATTCACAGCGAGCAGGACTTCCGCACGCCGATCGGGGACGGGGAGCAGTGGTTCATGGCGCTGAAGAAGTTGGGCGTGCCAGTGGAGATGGTCCGCTATCCCAGGTCGTCGCACGGGCTCTCGAGAACGGGCGAGCCGTGGCTGCTCGTGGATCGCTTGGAGAGGATCCGAAGCTGGTTCCGCCACTGGCTCGTGGAGCAGGAGCCTGCCGCGGCGTTCTAGACTAGATCGACCCTCCGTGGTGCCGTTCGGGACATCGTTGGCGAGGGCGCGCCCCGTCGCGCCGGCTCACCCTCCCGATCGTCCGCCCCCTCGGGTCTTGAGGCTCCCCCCGGGCGGGTTGCCCTCGCATCGCATCTCTTCGATTGTTGGCCGGCGCCCAAGCCGCCGGCCTTGGAGTCGACACGCTGGAGAAGAGACACGTGAGCCAACGCTCCGAACCGATGCTGGGATTTGCCCCGGGGACGTTCCGCGCCAGGCGTGAGCGCGTCCTCTCGTCGTTGCAGGGCTCCGCCCTGGTCCTTCCCGCCGCGAGCCCTGCGGTCAGGTCGCGGGACGCGGAGTACCGCTACAGAGCGGACAGCGAGCTCTTCTATCTGACCGGTGTCGTGGAACCGGGGGCGCTGGCTGTGCTCAGGCCGGCCGGCCCCGACGGTGATTTCGTTCTGTTCGTGCGGCCGCGCGATGAGGAAGCCGAGCGGTGGAGCGGCCGACGGATCGGCCCCGAGGGGGCTCGCGAGATCTTCGGGGCCGACCGCGTCTATGACGTCCGGGAGATGGAAAAGCGTCTTCCCCCCCTCTTGGCGGGGGCCGACCGTGTCTTGTTCCGCCTCGGGTCCGGGTCGGGGGTCGAGAGGCTCGTCGTGCGGGCGCTCGAGACGGCCAGGCTCCGGGGAGCCCGCAAGGGTGCCGGACCCCGGTCCGTGGTCGATCCCGGAGAGGTGCTCGATTCCTTGCGGCTCGTCAAGGACCCCGAGGAAGTGGCGAGGATCCGCCGGGCAGCGTCCGTCACGGTCGACACCTACGTCGACCTGGCGGCCGCGATCGAGCCCGGAGCGGGCGAGTGGGAGCTTGAGGCCGCACTGGACGGGGGTTTCCGGAGGCGCGGTGCGTGGGGCCCGGCCTATCCGACGATCGTCGGGTCGGGAGCCAACGCCCTCGTCCTCCACCACACATCCAACGACCGCGTCCTCCAGGAAGGCGACCTCGTCCTGGTCGACGCGGGTGCGGAGGTGGATCTCTATGCCGCAGACGTGACCCGGACGTTTCCCGTCTCGGGTTTCTTCTCCGATGCCCAGCGAGCCCTCTACGAGGTGGTGCTCCGGGCGAACCGTCGCGCCGTCGAGGCCGTGCGGCCGGGCGCGGCCGTGGCCCAGGTGCACCGGGAGGCGTGCGAGGGGCTGATCGACGGCCTGCTCGAGCTCGGGATCATGGAGGGTGACCGGGACGGCGTGCTGGCGGCCAAGAGCTACAAGGCCTTCTTTCCCCACCAGACCTCGCACTGGCTGGGCCTCGACGTGCACGACGTGGGCGACTACGCGTCCGGCCGCGAGTCTCGAGTGCTCGAGCCGGGCATGGTGCTCACCGTGGAGCCGGGACTCTACATCGGTCCCGACGCGCTCGCCCCCGACTACGTGGGGATGGGAATCCGGATCGAAGACGACGTTCTGGTCACGGCGCACGGCCACGAGGTCCTGACCTCGTCGCTGCCCCGGGGGGCGGCCGAGATCGAGGCTCTCATGCAGGGCGGAGAATGAGGGGCGTGCCGGCGGATTGGGGTCCGGAGACCGAGCCTTCGCGGCTGAGCCTTCTCGACCGGCTTCGCGGCCCTGGGCCCTTGGTCACGGTGGAGCTCAGGCCGCCCCAGCGCGGCCTCAGGGCGTCTGCGGGGATGGACCGGTGGATCGACCTCAACCACTCCATTCGCCGACTCGCTCTCGACGGCGTGTTCGTGTTCCTGACCGACGACGCAGTGGGCTCCGAGGAGGAGGAGAATCTGGGTCACCTCGCGGCGAACGTGGGTTCCGACGTTCCGCTCTCCCGACTGGTGCCCTTCCTTACGTGCAAACACACGCTGGACTACTGCCTCACCTATGCGGACCGCGCGCGCATGCTGGGATTCGAGGCGATCGCCGTGGTCGGCGGCGACACCTCGGTGGGCGAGCCTCGTTGCGTCCCCCACGCCTATCTCCTCCGCGAGAGGATCCGGGACCGGCAACCCGGCCTCCGCCTAGGTGGATGGGCGAACCCGCATCGCGACATCATCGAGCAGGTCGGCTTCCTCGCGGCGGAGGACTTCTTTGCGGATTTCTGCCTGACGCAGATCGTCTCGCATCACTCGGCCGGCAGGGTGGAGGCCTTCCTCGAGGAGTGTGACAAGCGCAACGTCTCGATCCCGGTTCTCTTCGGCGTCTTCTACTACTGGAACGCGAACCCGGAGACGTTGGCGATGCTGACGCGTTTCTTTCCCGTCCCGGCGGCCGAGCTCACCCGGGAGTTCGCCGGGGGAGCCACTCCCGTGGACACCCTGGCCAAGACCCTTGAAGCCCTCCGGGCGGCCGGAGCGCACAAGGTCTACGTGAGCAATCTGGGCCATCGGCGGGTGGGGGACCGTCTCGCCCGGGTGATGGGGCGCGTCCGCGTCTGAGGAAACGCCCGCCGCCGCTCGCCCTACTCCCCCCCGTCGGACCCCCGAACCCCTTCCAGCACGTCGAAGGCGGCGTCGAGGCGGTGTGGCGAAGTGCTGATGAGCACTCCGGAAGCCACGTCGCGGATCCCCTCGAACACCTCCAGGGCGATCCGCACCCCTTCGGCGACCGCTGCCTCGGATCCCGCGGTCTCGGCCTCCCTCATCCGTCTCCGGTACTCGTCGGGAATCTCGATTCCGGGCACTTCGTTATGAAGAAACTCGGCCTCTCCGAGCGAGGTGAGCGGCCGCAGCCCCGCCACGACGGGTACGCGGAAATCCGACACCTCCACCATGAACTCCCTCAGGCGGTCGGGCGCGAAGAGGGGTGGCGTGACGACGAAGTCGGCGCCCGCGTCCGCCTTCCAGCGGAACCGTCCGATCTCCTCTTCCTGATCCACGGCGACGGGGTTGAACCGCACGCCCGCGACGAAGCGCGTGGGTCCGCCGATGTGGTTGCCACCCGGATCGACCCCGTGGTTCAGGCCGTAGACCACGTTGGTGAGCCCGATGGAATCGATCTCCGGTGTTCCCGCCGAGTCCGGGTAGGGATCGCTCGGCGGAGGGCGTCCCGTCACGAGCAGCAGGTTACGGAGGCCGGCGGCGGCCGCCCCGAGCAGGTCGCTGATCATGCGGGTCATGTTCCGGTCCCTGCACGGGTAGTGAACGATCGTCTCGATCCCCACCTCCCGCTCGATCAGGATCGCCGCAGGAAGGGCGCTCATGCGGCTCGGCGCGTGCAAGCTGTCCAGGACGTGCACCGAGTCCGCCCCCGCCTCTCGGATTCGTCGACACTGATCGAGCATTCCCCCGGGATCCCACCCCCTGGGGGGCCGGATCTCGATCGTCGTGACGAAAGCGCCCCGGGCGAGCCTGCGTCCCCACCCGCTTCGCTCCTCCAGGCGGATCTCCGGCCGCGCGTCGATCGACTCCGCGGCTCTTCCCCCGAACCGGACCTTCGGCGGCGAGGGATGGGAGCCGGCGACCACGGTCCGGATCCTTCGGATATGCTCGGGGCTCGTGCCGCAGCAGCCGCCTACGAAGCGCGCGCCTGCCTCGATCATCCGCCGGGCGTAGCGGGCCATGTATTCGGGGCTCGTGAGAGAGATCTTGCGGTCCCCCACCGCCTGAGGGAGGCCGGCGTTGGGCTGGGCCGATAGGGGGAGATCGGTCACCGCCGCCATGCGCTCCACCGAATCGAGCATGATCGCCGGACCGACCGCGCAGTTGAGGCCGATGACGTCGGCTCCCCAGTGTGTCACTTCGAAGGCGACCGCTTCAGGGGACGTCCCATAGGCTGTGCGCCCGTCCTCGCCCACGGTAATCTGACAGAATACGGGCAGATCCGTGTGGTTCCGAACGGCCCTGAAGGCCTGCTCGAGTTCGTTGAGGTCGCTGAAGGTCTCGAGGATGAAGCCGTCGACGCCTCCCTCGAGCAGGCCCACGACCTGCCGCTCGTAGAGCTCTCGTGCTTCCTCGCGCGACGTGGGGCCGAGCGGCTCGATGCGGATGCCGAGCGGACCCACGGCTCCGGCGATCGCCGCACGCCCGTTCGCGGCCCGGCGGGCCAGGCCCGCCGCCACCCGGTTGATCTCCTCGGTGCGATCGGCGAGGCCGTAGCCCGAGAGCTTCACGGGATTCGCGCCGAAGGTGTTGGTTTCCAGGACCTCCGCGCCCGAGGCCACGTAGTCGCGATGGATCGCTTCGACGATCTCTGGAGTCTCGAGGTTGAGCCCGTCGTAGGAGACGTTGACGAAGACGCCCCGGGCGTAGAGTTCCGTGCCCATGGCGCCGTCGATCACGTGGATGCGCCCGTCGTCGATCAACGCCCGCAGCGGGCTGGCCCGACCTCCCGACCGGCTCACGATCGCTCGGCTCCCGGATCGTAGTCGAGGTTCGGAGAGAGCCACCGCTCGGCTTCCTCGATCGGCATGGACCCGCGCCGCGCGTAATCGACGACCTGGTCACGCCCGATTCGTCCGACCCCGAAGTAGTGGGCCTGTGGATGAGCGAAGTACCAGCCGGCAACCGAAGCCGCGGGAGTCATGGCGTAACTCTCGGTGAGGCGGACCCCGAGGAGGCGCTCCGCATCGAGGAGCTCGAAGAGGGCGCGCTTCTGCGTATGGTCCGGACAGGCGGGGTAGCCCGGAGCGGGCCGAATCCCCACATAGCGCTCGGCGATGAGGTCCTCGTTGGTGAGGTCTTCACCGTCAGCGTATCCCCACACCTCGTTCCGCACCCGCTTGTGCATGCGTTCGGCGAGCGCCTCGGCCAGGCGATCCGCCAGCACCTTGGCCATGATGCTGCCGTAGTCGTCGGAGTCGGCCTCCAGGGAGCGGCAGAGCCTGTCCAGCCCGATCCCGGCCGTGACGACGAACGCTCCGAGATGGTCCGGAAGGCCCGAGCCCTTGGGCGCAACGAAGTCCGAGAGGCAGACGTTGGGGCGACCGTTCGGCTTCGCAAACTGCTGTCGGAGGCCGAGCAGGAGGGTGGACCGTCGGTCGGCCCCCAGGATCTCGATGTCGTCGCCCACGCTCTGGGCGGGGAAAACGCCCACGGCGGCGGCGGCTTCGAGGAGACTCTCGGCGACGATCCGGTCGAGCCACGCACGGGCGTCGGCGTAGAGGCTCCGCGCCTGCTCGCCGGTGTCCTCGGCCTCGAGGAGGTCGGGGAAGCGCCCCTTGATCTCCCAGGCGTGGAAGAAGGGGGTCCAGTCGACGTACTCCACGAGTTCCGAAAGGGGATAGCTCTCGAAGAGTTGGACGCCCTGCACCCGCGGGGCCACCGGAGGGTGCTTGCCCCAGTCGACGTCGACGCGATTCCGACGAGCCCGCTCGAGGGGGATCAGGCGGGAACGCCTGCGCCTGGCGGCGTGCGCCTCGCGCTCTCGGCGGTGCGTGGCCGCTACGTCCGCCAGGAATCCCTCGCGGCGCTGTCGGTCGAGAAGTGCGCGGAGGACGGCCACGCAACGCGACGCGTCCGTCACGTGGACCGTGGGACCGTCGTACCGTTCGTCGATGCGGACCGCCGTATGCCGCCGCGAGGTGGTGGCTCCGCCGATCAGCAGCGGCAGGTCGAATCCGAGGCGCTCCATCTGCCGGGCAACGTGGACCATCTGGTCCAACGACGGTGTGATGAGGCCGCTGAGTCCGATGGCGTCGGCCTGCTGCCTGCGGGCCTCGTCGAGGATGACATCGGCCGGGACCATGACGCCGAGGTCCACCACCTCGTACGCGTTGCACTGCAGAACCACCGAGACGATGTTCTTGCCGATGTCGTGGACATCTCCCTTCACGGTGGCCATGACGATCTTGCCGGCCGGTCCTCCTAGGCCTGTGCGCCCCGACTTCTCGGCCTCGAGGAAGGGGACCAGGTACGCCACGGCCTTCTTCATGACGCGGGCGCTCTTGACGACTTGAGGAAGAAACATCCTCCCCGAGCCGAAGAGATCGCCGACCACGTTCATGCCGGCCATGAGTGGCCCTTCGATGACGTCGAGCGCCCGAGCGTGTTGTTGGCGTGCTTCCTCCGTATCGGCCTCGATGTGCTCGGTCACACCGTGGATCAGCGCGTGGCGGAGGCGGTCCCCCACCGGCTCCGAGCGCCACCGGGCGGCCTCCTTCTCTTCGGCCCCCGCGACGGCGGCGTAGTCCCGGGCAAGCGCGGTCAACCTCTCGGTTGCGCCCGAACGCCGGGCGAAGAGCACGTCCTCGACGGCCTCGAGGAGGTCGGACGGGATCTCGTCGTAGACGGGCAGGGCACCGGCGTTGACGATCGCCATGTCGAGGCCGGCCCTGATGGCGTGATACAGAAACGCCGAATGCATCGCCTCGCGCACTCTGGGGCTTCCCCGAAAGGAGAAGGAGACGTTGCTCACGCCGCCGCTCACGTGCACGTGGGGCAGTCTCTCCTTGATGCGCCGCGTCGCGTCGATGAAGGCGATGGCGTACTCGTCGTGCTCCTCGATGCCCGTGCCCACGGCGAAGACGTTGGGGTCGAAGATGATGTCCTCGGGGGGGAATCCGAGGTGCCCCGTGAGGAGCTCGTAGGCCCGCTCGCAGATCGCCACCTTCCGCTCGGCGGTGTCGGCCTGACCCTCCTCGTCGAAGGCCATGACGATGATCGCGGCACCGTAGCGGCGCGCAAGCCGGGCCTTCTCGATAAAGGGCCTCTCGCCGTCCTTGAGGCTGATCGAGTTCACCACGCTCTTGCCCTGAACGCACTTGAGTCCAGCCTCGACGACGTCCCAACGGGACGAGTCCACCACGATCGGGATCCGGCTTACGCTCGGCTCCGATCCGAGGAGGTTGAGGAAGTGCGTCATCGCCCACACCGAGTCGAGCAGGCCCTCGTCCATGTTCACGTCGAGCATCTGGGCGCCGCTTCTTTCCTGCTGCCGCGCCACCTCGACCGCTCCCTCGTAGTCCCCCTCCGAGATCAGCCTCTGGAAGCGGCGGGAGCCGGTGACGTTGGTTCGTTCCCCGATGTTGCAGAAGAGCGATTCGGGCTCGAGCGTCAAAGCCTCCAACCCGCTCAGTCGGCAGCGGGGGGGAAGGGACGGGACTCTGCGGGGGGCCAGGCCGGAGACCTCTTCCGACGTGGCCCGGATATGTTCGGGCCCCGTGCCGCAGCATCCGCCGACGATGTTGACCAGGCCCGCTCGGGCGAACTCGCCGAGCCTCATCGCAGTGACGTCGGGCGTCTCGTCGTACTCTCCGAAGGCGTTGGGAAGCCCCGCGTTCGGATGGCAGCTCACGGGCACTTCGGCCACCTGCGCGAGGGCCTCGAGGTGGGGGAGGAGTTGTTCGGCGCCCAGCGCGCAGTTCAATCCCACCGCGAAGGGCTCGGCGTGACGCAACGAATGGTAGAACGCCTCGGGCGTCTGCCCGCTCAGGGTGCGCCCGCTGGCGTCGGTGATCGTGCCGGAGACGATCACGGGCACGGCCCTGGTGCGCTCCTCGAAGAGTTCGAGGATGGCGAAGAGGGCCGCCTTCGCGTTGAGGGTGTCGAAGACGGTCTCGACCATGAGCAGGTCCGCGCCCCCGTCCATCAGGCCACGGGCCTGCTCTCGGTACGCCCGGGCGAGCTCGTCGAAGGTGACCGCCCGATACGACGGATCCTCCACGTCGGGCGAGAGGGAGGCCGTGCGGTTCGTCGGGCCGATGCTTCCGCAGACGAAGCGGGGCTTGTCGGGGGTCCTGGCCGTGGCCTCGTCGGCCGCCCGCCGGGCCACCTCGGCGGCGGCGAGGTTCAACCGGTAGGCTTCACCCTCCAGCCCGTAGTCTGCGAGCGAGATCGCCTGCGCATTGAACGTGTTGGTCTCGATGATGTCGGAGCCCGCCTCCAGGTAGGCGCGGTGGATCTCGTAGATGATCTCGGGCTGGGTGACCGAAAGGAGATCGTTGGCGCCTTCGAGCGAGGCATCGTGGTCCCGGTAGGCGTCGCCGCGCAGATCGGTCTCCGACAATCCGTAGCTCTGGATCATCGTGCCCATCGCCCCGTCGAGCACCAGGATGCGGCTTGCCATCGCCTGGTGGAGGGCACGGCTACGGTCGGAGCTGCGTGCGGGGCCTCTCATGGGAATCGTCTCGCACCTTCCTCCGTCGACTCCTCGGAAGGGGTCCGAATGAAGAAACCCCGTCGCTGTCCGGAAGCAACGAGGCATGGCTTTTTAGCGGTTTTGTGCCGGGCCGCAATATGCCGCAAATCGCCCCGTCCGAATTTTCCAGGGAAAAGCTAGCCTCGGATCACCGGAAATCCTAGTGCGTGCGGGGCCGTGCGGCGGGGTCGTGCGGGCGGCCGGAGCGGAGACCGGACTTGTCGCGCCGGATCGGTTCGGCGACGATTGGCGGCGCCACGTTCAGGGGCGACCCCAGTGCCGGAGCGGCCAAACGGGAGGGATCACCGATATGACGAGCGCCTCCCGGGGGGACATTCGGGTGAGCGCGCGCTTCTTCAAGGCGCACGGCCTCGGCAACGATTACGTCGTCTTCGAGGCGGGCGAGGACTGGGTCCTGAGCCGCCGGGGCGTCACCGCCGTTTGCCGCCGCCGAAGGGGTGTGGGGAGCGACGGCCTCGTGCTTCTCCTCGGCCGAGACGGCCCGCCCTTCCGTCTCCGGATGTTCAACCCGGACGGCTCCGAGTTCGAGCGGAGCGGCAACGGCCTGCGGATCCTCGCCGCGCACCTGGCGGCCGAGGGGCTCGTGGCCGCCGAACCGTTCGATGTCGAGGTCGGAGGTGACAGCGTCGGAATGCGGGTCTTGGCGCGTCCGGGACGGGGTGTCTACGACGTCTCGGCCGACATGGGCCGCGTGCGCTTCGGCCCCGAAGCGGTGGGCCTCGACCCGGCCGCCCTGGACGCCAGGGGTCGAATCGATCTGGGTCCGGAGGGAGCGCATGCCGTGGAGCTGGTCTCCGTCGGCAACCCGCACGCCGTGCTCTCTCCCGAGTCCTGGGCTCCGGGGCGGCTGGCGCGAATCGGAGCGAGGTTGTCCTCGCACCCGTCGTTCGCCCGCGGAACCAACGTCCAGATGGTGCGAGTGCTCGGGGAGGGGCTCGTCGAAGCCCGCATCTGGGAGAGGGGCGTGGGGCTCACGACCGCCTCCGGCACGTCCGCGTGCGCCGCCGCGGCGGCGACCGTGCGGTCGGGCCGGGGAGCTCCGGGGACCTTCGAAGTCCGCATGGAAGGCGGGAGCCTGGCCGTGACGGTGAGCGCAGAATCCCGCGTCGAGCTCAGGGGCCCGGTCGAGGAGGTGTGCCGGGGCCGCCTGACGTCGGGGTTCCTCGAGGGGCTCGAGGTCGGCTGAGGCGGCGATCCGCCCGGGGATCCGGACGGTTCTTCCCCGCGGCGCTACGTCCTGACGCGCTTCAGCAGCACCAGTCCGCACGCGAGGAAGACGGCGTTGGGCAGCCACGCCGAGAGGAGCGGCGACAGGGCTCCCGTGGTCCCCGCAGCCCCCGCGAGCCGGAAGAGGAGCATGTAGAGGATCGTCGACCCGAGCGCGATCCCGATCCCGTAGGCCGCCCCTCCGCGGCCCGAGCTGTTGGCCAGGGGCCCTCCGAAGAGGACGATCACGAGCGTCGCCACCGCGATCGCCCTGCGTTGCTCCTTCTTGACGAGCAGCTTGCTCGGATCGCCACCGGAGCGGCTGATGTTGGCCGCCAGACGATCGATCTCGGCGACCGTCATCTCGTCCTCGTCGTGGGCTTGTTCGAGGAGATTGTTCGGATGCTCGCCGAACCCCCTGGCGCGCAGGGAGTCGAAGGAGAAGGTCCGCTCGGGCCCTCCTTCGGGGAGGATGCGAAGATATCCGGACCGGAACGTCCAGCCGTGGATCGTGTCGAAGGGCACCTCCCGTGCCGACACGTGCTCGGCGGGCCGCCCCGAGGGTATCTCGGGGACCTCCATGACCACCTCGCGCATGCTCGGGGGCTCCACGGTCAAGCGCCGAATCGTGAGGGTCCGGTCGTCGTCGCCCTTGAACACGAAATCCGATCTCCATCGCCGGGTCGGATCCTCGCTCCGAAGAATCTGGCCCGCCCGCCGCTTGGCGAGCGGCACGGCCTCGTTCAGCAGGAGCCCGGCGCCGGTCAGAGCGGCCCCGAGAAGAATCAGCGGCACCATGAGCCTGTGGAAGGAGATTCCGCCGGCCTTGGCCGCCATCACCTCCCGGTGCTGCGTCATCGAATGGATCGTGAAGACGGCGGCGATGAGGGCCGCGATCGGGAACGACCAGGAGATGAACTCGGGCAACTGGTACACGTACGCCCAAGCCACCTCCTTGGCGGTGAGGCCGCGCTCGAAGTAGCGGTCGATGTTCTCGACGACGTTGCCGACCACGAAGAGGAGCGGCGCTCCCAGGATGAAGAGGGCGAAGATGCGAAGGAACGTGCTCGCGACGAGCCGGTCGAGGATGCGGATCACGCGGCGGCCCGCCGCCGCTTCAGCAGGCTCCGGGCGAACTCCCGGGCGGCGAACAGGGCTTCGTCGAGGCTCCCCCCGCGGTTCGCGCTCCCGGCCCGGCCCATGCGCGCCGCGAGGTAGATGCCCAGGACGAGGAAGGCCAGGTCGGGAGTCCACATCGCCCAGAAGGGCGGGACCAATCCCTTGTCCGCCAGGTTCTCTCCGCCGATGAGGCCGGCCCAGTAGATGGCGAAGATCGCCACCGAGACGGCGATCACCATCCCGACCCCTCCCCTCGGGAAGCGGATCGCCAAGGGGGCGCCGATCAGGACGAAGACGATGCACGCGAAGGCGATCGCGTACTTCTTGTGGATCTCGACCCAGAACTCGTCGATCTTCGTCTCGAGGGCGCCGATCTGGCCGTGGTTCTGCCGTCCGGCGAGGGCGAGCCTCCGGGTCATGTCGTCCTCGGCGTAGAGGAACTTCTCCCCGGCCCCCGCATCGTTCTCCCTCCCGGCTCTTTGCGCCAACCCCAGCTGATACGGATTGGGCGTGCCCTCGGGAGGGCGTCCCAGCGCCTGATCGAGGGCCATGCGCGCTCGCTCGTAATTGCTCTCCCGTACCTGCTCGATCTCGGCGGTTCGGTCCGCCACCTCCTCCCGGAGCATCGCGATCGACATCTCTCGATCGCTCCGGACCGTGCCGCCCTGCTGGCGTTCCAGTTCGTCTCCCACGCCCCGCAGGGGCACGATCTGGGTCTCGAAGGCCGACCGGTTGAACTTCCCCGAGCGGTCGGTTCCGACCTCGCGCACCTCCCCGTCGTGGAGCGTCAGATAGAGGTCGGTCCGCTCCTCGTTGAACTCCATCTTGCCGCTGTCGGCGTACGTGGTGCGGTGTTGGTAGGGATCGCTCAGGTCGTAGATGACGACCTCGGTCATCTCGTTGCTGACGGGGTCGATGCCGGCCGCCGTCAGGAAGACCATGCCCGTCCGCGTCTGCGCGAGGACTCGATTGACCACCTGCTCCCGGAGCTCGAAGGTGGGGCTCTTCTTCTGGATGTCGATGATGAGGTTCTTGAGGCGGTGATTGGTGGCGGGGAGCACCTGATCGTTGAAAAAGAACATGACCCCGGCGAGGATGATGCCGACTCCCAGGAGTGGCGTGAGCATGCGGGCCGGCTTGATTCCTCCCGCCGACATGGCGGTAATCTCGTTGGCGGCTGTAAGCTCACTGAACGTGTACAGGACCGCGACGAGGATCGCCATCGGGAGCGTGAGGGCAATCGTGTGGGGTAGGGAGAGGAGCAGAAACTCCGCGATCACGCTCCACGGCAGGCCCTTGCCCACGAGGCTCTCCATCCGCTGAGCGACGGCGTTCAGGAAAAGGAGCCCGGTCAGGGCCGTAAACGCGAAGAGAAACGGCCCCGCGTGAGCACGGATCAGATACCTGGTGAGAATTCCCATTCGCACACCCCTACACCGCACCCCAACATCCGGTCCCGCGTGATGCTCCGCGCTGCGATGCCCGTCGCCCTCGCGCTTTCGGTTCCCGCGGACGGCGACGCTCTGGCGATTCAGGTGGCCGCCGACACGGTTCTGCTGCGGGCTCCGACGCTCGAGCTTCCGGCCTTCCTCTCCGCCTTTCCAGGCAGGACCGGAGGGCCGCCGCCGCCCGTGGCCCAGCTCGGGCTCAAGCCGGTCGCGCCGCCCGTTCCGGTGGCGCTCGAGGTGCCGCGCGTGGCACGGGAGGGGCTCGCCCCGGCCGCGTCTCGCTGGCTGGTCGCGTCCGGCCCGACGCTCCTGCGTCGGCGCCTCGCGCTCGAGCGCCTCGCACTCCTCAGGCCATCGGCCCCCGCCCGGGCGCCGCAAACGGCCGATCGCGCAGCGTCACTGCTCTCCAGCGGGCTGGCGGACCTCGACCTCGAGATCGTGGGACAGGCCGAGTTGGGGGGCGACTGGACACGGTTCCGGCCGTGTGACACGCGGGTCCAGTTCTCGTGCGATCCCGACCTTCTTCCCCAGCTCAACCCCGACATGCAGTTTGCCGTGCGGGCGCAGGGGACGATCGCCGAGCGGATCACGCTGGACGTGGACTTCGATCAGGCCCGTGAGTTCTCGGCCGCGAACAACATCAACATCTTCTACGAAGGCGGAGCGGACGACGTCCTCCGGCGCGTCGAGCTTGGCGACGTCACGTTCGACCTGCCCGCCTCGCGGTTCCTCACCGAAGGCATCCCGGCAGGGAACTTCGGATTCCTGGCGTCGGGGCAGCTCGGGCCCGTCGAGCTCGACGGGGTCTGGGCCCAGCAGCAGGGCGACCTCTCCCGGCGCGAGTTCAGGCTCAGCGGGAGCCCAGGGCAGGAGAGCTTCGTGCAGGTCGACACGCTGGTGCTCGACGACGCGGACTACGTCCGCGGCCAGTTCTTCTTCCTCGTCGACCCCGACTTCATCGATCAGAGCCCCCATATCGACGTCCTCTCGCTCGACCCGTCGTCGGCACCCGTGGAGCTGTCGCCCGGAGCGGATCCGATCCAGGTCTACCGCTTCGAGACCGACCCGGTCACCCGGCAGCAGGTCGAGGGCCTCATCCAAGCCGACGGCTTCGCCACCAAGAACGGCGACACCGTGGAGGAATCGGGATGGTTCCGCTTCCTTCTGCCCGGCGTCGACTACTCGGTCCACTCGAGCGGTCTCTGGTTGGCTCTGCGCCAGCCTCTGCGCCAGGACGAGATGCTCGCCGTGACGTATGTGACGGCCACCGGCGACACGGTCGGCACATACAATCCCGAACGGGTCTACAACGAGGGGAGGCGTCCCCGCATCAAGCTGCTCAAGGCGTCGAGGGCGAACCATCGTCCGGGCCGGCCGACGTGGGATCTCGAGATGCACCAGGTGTATCGCGTCTCCTCGTCGCCCGACGTGGATCCCGGCTCGGTGCAGCTGACGATCTCGCTCGGTGAGCTGAGCGCGGGGCGGACCTTCGCACGAGACCTGGGAGGCCGGGACATCACGTTTCTGCGCCTCTTCGGACTGGACGAGGAATCGCCGGTCGATGTCCTGGATCCGGCTGCCGTCTACAAGCCGGCTTCCGAGCTCTTTCAGGAGCAACCGGTGGTGCCCGGCGTCTTCATCGTCTTCCCCACGCTGCGCCCGTTCCAGACCCCTCCGCCCGTCGAATCCCTCCGGCTCAGCGACCTCCAGACGGCGCGGATCCTCGGCGGGGACGCGAATCCCACGATCTACGAGGAGGAGGATCCGTTCCTGCGGGAGAGCGGGGGGCTCTATCGCCTGACGATCCCCTTCGAGCTGCGGAGCACGGGGGTCATCTCCTCGTTCTCACTGGGCGCCATCGGCATCCGAGACGGCTCCGAGAGGATCTTCCTGGGCGACCGCCTCCTCGCCCGCGGCGTCGAATACGAGATTGACTACGCGATCGGCCAGGTCACCCTCATCCAGCCCGAGGTGCTGTTCGCCACGGCGTCCGAGCCCGTGGTCCGAGCCGCGTGGGAACAGAAATCGATCTTCCAGGTGGCGCCCACCACCGTCTTCGGCCTGAGCGGGCGCCTGCCGGCGGGGGATGCGGGCGGCTTCAATTTCCTCGCCCTACACCAGCGCGAACAGACACTGGTGAACCGACCCCAGCTGGGGGTGGAGCCGGCCGCGATCACCCTGAGCGGTCTCGGCCTGAACTTCGACTTTCCGGCCCGAGGATTGGACCGCGTCATCGAGAGCGTCCCGTTCCTGCGGGGCGGGAGCCCGTCCCGCATCGGCGTGGAGGGGGAGTTGGCTCTCTCCTTCCCGAACCCGAATATCCGATCCGATGTCTTCCTCGACGACTTCGACTCCTCCAACGAGCTCTCGCTCTCCCTCTTCTCCTACGAATGGTTCCGGGGAAGCACTCCGGCGTTCCGGGCCGGAGCCGACGACGTGCTTCCCGCCGTGCTCAACGAGGCGGACGCGGGCCGACTCGTGTGGCAGCACAGTTGGACCCTGCCCGGCGCGCGCGAGGACAGTGTGGGCGTCTTTGCCGGCTTCCTCCCGCAGGACGACATCGACAGGCAGATCAACGTCCAGGGCGGCCAGGCCCGCGAAATCGGCCTGCTCTTCTCCTTCACTCCGCATCCGGAGGCGCCGGGCAGACGCTCCTGGCGTTCGATCTCGACCAGCCTGAGCGCCACGGGCCTCGACCTCAGCAAGAGCGAGTTCCTCGAGTTCTACGTCGCCGAGGGCGATTCGCTCAGCCTGATCATCGACCTGGGTACGGTGGCCGAAGACGCTCTCTTCGTGGACGCCGAGGGCCGCCTGAACGGGGTGAAGAGCAACGGCGCCCGCTGGGGCAGGGGGATCTTGGACCACGAGGCCGATCCCCGACTCGGAGAGATCTGGAGCGAGGAGGCGGACGAGCGGGGTGTGTGGCTCGAGTCCTGCCAAGCGGAACGAGCCGCCGTCTACCGGCCCGGAGACGGGCGCGCGAGCTGCACGCGCGGCAACGGCAGGCAGGACACGGAGGACCTCGACGGAGACGGGAATCTCGACGAGCTCGAGCGCCATCTCCGCTTCGTGGTGCACCTCGACGGATCCTCGCCCTTCCTCGCCCGAACCCGTTCGGAGACTGGCACCGACTTCCAGCTCTATCGGGTTCCGCTGCGCGGGGCCGGCGTCACACACGTGCCGGGCACCTTCTCCGAAGCGGACTTCCGCTCCGTGAAGCACATGCGCATCACCGTCTCGGGGAGCAGGGAGCAGCAGTTCGTGCTCACGCGCATGCGAATCGTCGGAACGCATTGGGTCAAGCGCACCGAATCGGGCGTCATGAAGGGCATCATCGGCGATACGGCGAGCTTCGTGGGGCGGGCCGAGGTGGGCCCGGTCAGTCGGGTCACCGAGGGTGAGGCGTATCAAGCGCCTCCGGGGGTCATCGAGGAGCTCCAGGACCCCACCGCCACCTTCGGAGGCCGCGGCCTCGAGTTCAATGAAAAGGGCCTGAAACTCGAATACGAGGACCTCCAATCCGGGGATCGAACCGAGGTCTTCAACCGGTTCCCGCAGCGCCCGAGGGACTTTCTCGCGTACGGCCAGCTCCGGCTGTGGGTGCTGGCACGCCTCGGCGACTGGGGACTGGCCGAACCCGTCTACTTCTTCGTGAAGGTCGGCGAGGACGACGAGAACTTCTATCTCTACCGGACACCGCTCTCCCGGGTCGTGAATCCGGGCCGGATCGCCGAAGCCGACTGGTGGCCGGAGATCGTCGTGGACTTCACGGAGTGGCTCCAGCTTCGACAACAGGCCGAGGAGGAGCTCATCCTCAGCGCCCGGGGTCCCGAGGATCCGCCGGTGGAGCTGTGGGCCCGCGACTCGACCTACGCCGTCGTGCTCAAGGACCGCGCGCGCGCCCCGAACCTCGCCGCCGTGCGCGAGCTCTCCCTCGGCGTCTGGAACCAGCTGGTCGGGCCCACGACGGGCGAGATCTGGGTCAACGAGATGCGGCTCTCCGACGCTCTCCGCGACGTGGGCCTGGCCTCGCACCTCGGTGTGGACGTCGAGGCCTCGGACGTGTGGACGACCCAGATGACGCTGACGAGTCGCGGAGCGCTCTTCAGGCAGCTCGAGGAGAACCCGACGTTCCAGGCGGACCGGGTCTTCAGCCTGAGCTCGATCCTCAGCCTCGAGCAGATGACCCCGGAGTCGTGGGGCGTGGAGATTCCCCTCTCCGTCTCGCATGTGGAATCCGATCAGGATCCGCAGTTCCTCGCGCGCAGCGACGTGAGGGCCGGGCGCCTGGAGAATCTGCGGGATACCGGCTCCCGCCGAACGCGGGTCGACGTCTCGTTCCGGAAGCGCACGCCGACGGCCAACCCGGTCGTGGGCCTCCTCCTCGACGGCCTCGAGATCCGGGCCGGATACTCCTCGGCGGCCTCGAGCACGATCACCGCCGAGGGTTCGACCGAGGCGATGGACGCCCATCTGGGATACGGCAGGGCGGTGGGGAGGCGCGACTTCGCCCTGATCCCGGGCTTCCTGCGTCCCGTCGTGCGCTGGCTGCTGCCCCGGGCCTGGGAGGAAGAGATCCTGGGAGCCCGCCTTCGGTGGACCCCCGAGCGCCTCTCCTTCGGCGCCACCTATGCCAGGGCGGACCAGCGGGCGCTCCGGTTCGATCAGATCGTGGAGGGAGCGGGCGACAGCCTCGCTCAAGCGACCTTGTCGCCCAGGGAGTCGCTGGAAGGCGCGATGGAGATCGTCTTCCGGCCGTTCCAGACCCTTACCGCCCAGGCCGACCTGGTTTCGATCCGGGACATCCTGCCTCCCGAGGAGGCCGTGACGGACGCCGAGGTGCAGACTCTGCTCGACGCGGAACGATCCGAGTCCTTCGGCTTCGACTTCGGATGGGAGACGAACCAGCTGCTCCGCACGCGCATGAACTACGAGCCCCGCCTCGGTCAGTGGCTTCGGGCCAACCTCGGCTGGCAGTCCTACTACTCCAGCGATCGGAACGCCGCCTTCGTGGACCGCACCTTCGAGAGAGGGGACACGATCCTGGCCCTTGAGCGCAGCGCCAACGGCCAGCGCGACTTCACCGGCCAATTCACCCTTGTTCCCCTCGCGTTGCTCGGGCCCGGCACCGGGGCGGCGGAGGAAGGGGCGGGCGAATCCGTGCTGCGCCTTCTCCTCGGGGCCTTGGACCCGATCTCGCTCACCTACCAGGACGGCATCACCTCGCGCTTCAACCGCGAGCCCGTGAGCCCAGGGTATCGGTACCGGTTCGGATTTGCGGACCTGGACGGATACCGCTTCCTCGAAGCCGACACCGCAACCACGCTGACCGACCGAAGCGGGTGGACCGCGCGCTCCGCCGTGCGCCTGCCCCTCGCCCTTCAGGTGGCCGTGAACTACCGGCTGAGCGAGGCCAACACGCTCGACACGAGGAGCGACCGCACGCTCCGGCGGGAGACGTGGCCGGACGTGTCGGCGACCCTGACCGAGGTTCCGTTGCCCGAGGGCCAGTCGCTTCTGCAGCGGGTCACGCTCTCGGCGGGCTTCCAGCGGATCCGGCAAGACACCGAGTACGGGGGCCTGGGGCAGCAGCGCCGCTTTCAACAGGATGAGCGGATTCCGATGGACGTGGCGGTGGTATGGGGGGGTGGGCTCTCCACGGCCTACCGGGGCTCGCTGGTGCGGGGCGAAGGCGGGGATCCCACGGGAGATACCGAGCGGGAACGGGAAAACCACGTCCTCTCGATTTCGGGCACCTTCCGGCCACCGGCGATGTGGGCCGAGCGTCTTGAGCGGCCCCTGACGACTTCGGCACTCCTGCAGTTCACCTCCGACCGGAACTGTCGCGCGACCGCTGGCGGAGGCGAGTGCGTGCCGTTCCTCGACGAGCTCATCCGCAGCCTCACGGTGCGCCTCGAGACGACCGTCGTGCGGACCGATCTGCGGCTCCAGCTCTCCTATACCGACCGGCGTTCCTTCGTGGGCCTGAGGTCGGGGTCCACGCAGTTCCAGTTTGGACTGTTCGGTCGCTTCATCATTGCGGACGACGCGCTCCTCCGCTGACCGCCGGGTCGTGTTTGTCAGGCTTCGGTGCGCGGGCCGCGAGGGCGGGAAGCCGCAAGACCCGGCCCGCCGGCTTCGTGGCCGCCATCCCCAAGCGGCTTGACCCGGCTGTCGGCAGGGGTGGGAGGCGGGGTGGCTCCGGGGCGGATTCCGCTCGCCGGAGCCTGCCGCGTGCCCGCTGGCGTCGGGGGACGAGCGCCGCTTAGCATGGCCGTCCGAGGCTCCCGCTCCCCGATGCAGGAATGGCGTCGAGATGACACAGACAATCTTCACCAAGATCGTTCATGGAGAGGTTCCGGCCGACGTGGTCTACCAGGACGAGCTCGTCACCGCGTTCCGTGATATCGCTCCACAGGCGCCGACCCACATCCTGATCGTACCCAACGAGGCGGTGCCGACTCTCTCGGACGTGACCGAGGCTCACGAGCCCGCCCTGGGGCGCATGATCCGCGTCGCCTCCCAGCTGGCCGAGGAGGAGGGAATCGGCGAGGATGGCTACCGGCTCATCTTGAACTGCAAGGAGCACGGCGGCCAGGAGGTCTATCACGTGCACATGCACCTCCTCGGCGGGCGCCCCCTCGGCGAGATGCTCCCGGAATGAGAGCCGCGCGGCTTGCCCTCGGCTGGTCCACCCGCAATCTTCCTCGCTTTCACACTCTGTAGAAGGGAGCGCAAGTGGAACGCTTCGAGAATCTCGTCACCGCCGTGCGGTCCTTCGTGTGGGAGTGGGGCATCCCGGCCGGGGATGGCGACATCCCCGTCGTGGTCCTCCTTCTCATCGGGGTCGGCGGGTTCCTGACCCTCCGCCTCGGCTTCATCCAGCTGCGCCGGTTCGGCCATGGCGTGGCCGTGGCGACGGGCCGGTACGACGATCCGGAGGATCCGGGCGACGTCTCGCACTTCCAGGCGCTGACGACCGCCCTGTCGGCCACCGTCGGCATCGGCAACATCGCCGGGGTGGCCTTGGCGATTCACTGGGGCGGGCCGGGCGCGCTCTTCTGGATGTGGGTCACGGCCGTCCTGGGCATGGCGACGAAGTACACGGAGGTGACCCTCGCCCAGCACTACCGCAACGTGCACGTCGGAGCGGACCAGATCGTCGGCACCGTGTCGGGCGGTCCCATGTACTACATCGAGCACGGGTTGGGGCCCCGCTGGAAGTGGATGGGCGTCTTCTTCGCCACCGCACTGGGCTTCACGGCCTTCCTGACCGGCAACGCGATCCAGGCCAACACCGTCGCCGACACGATCGGCACGGCGTTCGGCACCGCCTCGTGGCTCACCGGCGCCGTCACCGTGACGGTCGTGGCGCTGGTCATCCTGGGCGGAATCAAGAGGATCGGTCGCATCACGGGCATCCTGGCCCCCTTCATGGCTGCGGTCTACGTGCTCGCCGCCCTGACGATCATCCTCATGAACTTCGGCGAGGTTCTGCCCGCCTTCGCGACGATCTTCACCGAAGCGTTCAACCCCACGGCCGGCGTGGCGGGCACGGGCGTCGGCGCACTCCTCGTGACGATGATGTGGGGCGTGAACCGCGGCCTCTTCTCCAACGAGGCGGGGCAGGGCTCGGCACCGATCGCGCACGCCGCCGCCAAGACGGACGAGCCGGTCTCCGAGGGCGTCGTGGCGCTCCTGGAGCCCTTCATCGACACCATCGTCATCGTCACGATGACGGCGCTCGTCATCATCATCACCGGCATGCACACGGCGCGGACTCCGACCGAGATCACGCTTGGGGGAGGGGATTTGAGTTGGGTGTCGGGGGACGCCGAGGCCGGCTACGAACCCGTGCCCGCGCCCGGCGAGGTCCGGATCGAGAACGGCAGGCACACCTCGGGAAGCGCGGCCCTGGCGGCCTGGCACGAGGTGGCCGTCGAGGAGCTCTTCACGGACGAGGCGATGACCGCGCCCTTCACGGGCTCACTGTACCCGCAGCAGGGCGAGGCGGTGGACGGCGACGGAATCCGCTACACCTCGCTGTACGGCATGGCGGTCGAGAGCGGCGCACCTCTGACGATGCACGCCTTCAGGGTGGGCTTGGGTCCGTTGGGCGACTGGGGACACTACGTGGTCATCCTGTCGGTCTTCCTGTTCGGGATCTCCACCGCGATCGCGTGGAGTTACTACGGAGACCGATGCGCCAACTACCTCTTCGGCGAAGGCGCCATCCGGCCCTACAAGGTCGTGTACCTGATCATGCACTTCCTCGGGGCCGTCGTCTCGCTCAACCTTGCATGGCAGATCGGCGACGTCGCCCTCGGCATCGTGATTCTCCCAAACCTCATCGCCCTGGTCCTGCTGTCCGGCAAGGTGAGGGAGCTCACCGACAGCTACTTCGAGAGACGGCCCTGGACGGGAGGCGGATCGGACGCCTGAGCCGACGGATAGGGCCGCGCGTAAGGGGAGGGCCTCCTCCCCTCCGGTTCTCCGGACGTGAACGTCCTGCCTCTCCGGACCCTCGCTCCGGGCACGGAGCCGTGGCCGGCACCCTCCGGGAGCGGGGTCCGGCTTGCCCGGCCGCCGTCTTCGCCTTCCGGCTCGGGCCGGGAAGATCGGCGGGCACGGGCCTGAGGCGGAGGCCGGGCGGGTCGCTGCCCGCGAGAGCGGGGACGGGCGCCACGGGACCGAGGGGTGGAGTGCCTCCGGAGGTGGGAGCCGCTAACCCTGGATGATCCTCCCTGGGACCACGGCGCCTTCCCCGAAGCGATCACGCAGCCCATCCACGGCTTCCGTGAGGGCCCGCTGGCGCTCGCTCCCGACTGTCTGCTCTCCTTCGAAGAGCCCGAGCTGCTCCGGAACCGCTTCCGAAACCAGATTCTTCAGCGCCACGCCCAGGAGCCGCGCCCGGGCGCGCCGCCGGCGACGGAGTTCCTTCAAGAGCTCGCGGGCCACGCAGTACACGGCCTCGTCCGTCCTCACCGCGACACCGAGGGTCCGGCTGCGGGACCGCGTCGTGAAGTCGCTGTCCCTGAGCTTCACGGTGACGGTTCGAGCCGCGAGGCCGGATCTGCGCATGGTCCTCCCCACCGACACAGACAGCTTCATGAGCGCATCCTCGAGATCCTCGTCCGCCTCCAGGTCGGTCGGGAACGTGCGTTCGGAGCTGATCGATTTCCTGGGCTCGCGAGGATCGACGCGGGCCGAGTCCAGGCCGCGGATGCGCCGGTGGAGCCAGCGGCCCCGATGCGCGCCGAACCGCTTCTGCAGCCACTCAAGCTCGATTCCGAGTGCGTCATCGACGCGGACCAGGCCGAACCGCCTCAGCGACTCCACGAGCGCGGGACCGACGCCCGGGATGTCGGCGAGATCGAGCTTCCGCATGAACGCGGCTTCCTCGCCTTCGGCTACGATGTGTACGCCGCCGGGCTTGGCGAATCCCGCCGCGAGCTTGGCCACCATCTTCCGCGTGCTTCCGCCGATCGACACCGAGATGCCCGTCTCCTCCAGGACACGGGCGCGGATGCGGGTGGCCGTGGCCTCGAGGGATTCGCGGAAGAGCCGGTCCGTGCCGGTCAGGTCGAGGTAGAACTCGTCGATGGAGGCAGCCTGGACGACGGGGGCGAGCCCCCCGAGGAGTTCCCCGATCTCACGGCTCTTGCGGACGCATGCGCTCCTCGGTACGCCGACGACCGTCGCGCCGGGACAGAGTCTGAGCGCCTCGGCGGTCGGCATCGCCGACCGGACGCCGAACTTCCGGGCCTCGTAAGAGGCGGAGGTGACGACCCCCCGGCCCGTCGGGGACCCGCCGACGAGAAGGAGTTCCACTCCTCCGGCTTCCGCCGGATCTTGCAGGCGGGCAACCTGAACGAAGAACGCGTCACAGTCGACGAGGAGAATCCGCTTCGCGGGTCCGGGTCCGTCCGGAGGCATCGGGCTTGAGGGTGATGAGGCCGAGAGCGGCGGCATCGTGGAACTTAGGCGGCCCCGCGCCATTTGCGAAGAGCGATGGAACGGGGATACAATCCGGCCTCAGTTCGGCCCGGCGAAGCTCTGAAGGGCAGGGAATCGCGGCCTTGGGCAACACGCAGACCACAGGAGGCACTGATGGCATATCCGTTCGAGCTTCCGGACCTCGGGTACGACCACTCCGCACTCGAGCCGCACATCGACGCCCGAACCATGGATATCCACCACGGAAAGCACCACCAGGCGTATACCAACAACCTCAACGCCGCCCTCGCGAACTACCCGGACCTGCACGGGCTCTCGGGTGAAGCGTTGCTGAGCGATCTGTCGGCGATCCCCGAAGAGATCCGCGCAGCGGTCCGGAACAACGGGGGCGGGTTCGTGAACCACACCCTCTTCTGGCAGGTGATGACGCCCGGAGGGGCTTCCGCACCGTCGGGGGCACTCTCCGATGCGATCGACGGGGCCTTCGGATCCTTCGCAGACTTCAAGGCGCTCTTGCAGCAGACGGCGGTCGCCCAGTTCGGTTCCGGGTGGGGCTGGCTGGCGGTCGGTCCCGAGGGCGGGCTCGAGGTCGTCTCCACCCCAAACCAGGACAACCCGGTCTCCACGGGCTCCACGCCGATCCTGGGCGTCGACGTCTGGGAACACGCCTACTATCTGAACTACCAGAACCGGAGACCCGACTACCTGAGCGCGTGGTGGAACGTCGTCAACTGGGACATCGTCGCCGCCAACTTCGGCTCGGCCGGCGGGGACTGATCGCTCCGCGTCCCGCACACGCCCCACCCCTCCGGGACACCGGAAGACTTGTGCAAACGACTACATATGTTTACAAATGGAGGGGAGGCTCGAGCCGGGCACGCCTTGAGCCGATGTGGCACGTCGGGAAAGGAGGGAATGGTGCGACCGTCGACTCTTCTGATCGCGCTCGCTACAGTGTTCCTTTTCGGCGGTGGGGGAGCTGAGGGTCAGACCCTCCGCGGCTCCGACGCTTCCGTCCGCCGGAGCCATAAGCAGGCGCTGAACCACGATTTCACCTTCCTCTCCAGCCCCGCCCAGGTGCGGCGGTTTGTCGATGCCGGATACCTGGTCCCGGTGCGTCCGAATCGCGACTTCACGCTGCATCAGGTCTCCTTTCCCTACGCTCGGCCCGAGGTGCGCACGTTCATTCAGCGGCTCAGCGGTCAGTACCGGAGGGCCTGCGGCGAGCAGCTGGTCGTCACCAGCCTCACGAGGGTCCTGACCCGGCAGCCGAGGAACGCCTCCCCGCTCTCCGTGCACCCCACGGGGATGGCCGTCGACCTGCGGAGGAGCCGCAGTGCGGCGTGCCGCCGGTGGCTTGAGGACGTGCTCCTCTATCTCGAAAAGGCGAGGGTACTGGACGCGACGCGGGAGCGGATGCCACCGCACTATCACGTGGTGGTCTATCCACGCCAGTATGGGGCGTACGTGGAGAACCTCCTTGCGCGCCAGCGCGCTCAGGACCGGGTTGCGGCCTCGGATCGATACCGGGTCCGGAGTGGCGACTCGCTCTGGACGATCGCCCGGCGGCACAGCACCACTGTCTCGCGCCTCCGGACGGCGAACGGGCTCCGCGGAAGCCGCATCTACGCCGGTCAGGTGCTGACGGTCCCATCGAGGTGAGGGCTTGAGCCGAGGCCCTTCGGAGGCGATTTCGCACAGGGTCATCTCGACCGCTGCCGTTCCCGCCCTTGAGCGGTATCAGCTCTTGACCTCCCTCGTCGTCCCGCGCCCCATCGGATGGGTTTCTACCCGCGGGCGGGATGGGACGCCCAACGTCGCGCCCTTCAGCTTCTTCGCGGCGATCTCGTCCTCGCCGATGCTCGTGACCCTCTCGATCGGCAGAAGGCGCGGCGTGGCCAAGGATTCGCTCCGGAACATCCGGGACCGGCGGGCGTTCTGCGTCAACGTCGTCACCGAGATGCACCTCGATGCGATGAACCGGACATCGGCGAGCCTTCCCCCCGATCAGGACGAGTTCGCTCTGGCCGGCCTGCCGGTCGCCGAGGCGGAATCGGTCGAGGCCCCCTACGTGGCCGACTGCCCGGCGGTATTCGAGTGCCGGACCTTCAGGGAGGTGGACCTGGACGGAGTCGCGACCCTGATCATCGGGGAAGTCCTGGCCGTGCGATTGGATCCAGAGCTTCCGATCATCGAAGGGACGGCGTTCGTCGACGCGGAGGCATTGAGGCCGGTGGGGAGGCTCTGGGGCCCCGCCTACACCCTGCTCGGAAGAGTCGAGATCCGCGAACGCCCCTAAGGCGAGTGCGGCGGGCCGTCGCCCGCCAAGCCTACTCGACCCAGAGATCCACGGGCTCGAAGGCGCCCACGTCCACGATCCCCTGGTCCGTGACCTTCAGCGTCGGGATCACCTCGAGCGCCAGGAAGGACATCGCCATGAATGGGTCGTGCAAAGGTGATCCCAGATTTCGAGCCGACGCCACCACATCGTCGAGGCAAGCCCTGATCTCCTCGATCGGCGCCTCCGACATCAGCCCTCCCACCGGCAGGGCGAGCGACGCCAGGACGCGGTCGCCGTCGGCGGCGGCCAGACCGCCCCCGAGTTCCGCGACGGCCCGCACGGCGCTCCGCATCGAGGGATCGTCGGCCCCCACCACGATGATGTTGTGATGATCGTGGGCCACGGTGCCCGCGATCGCTCCCCTGCGGAGCCCGATCCCCCGTACGAGGCCGAGGCCCACGCGCCCGCTCCCGGTGTGGCGCTCGACGACCGCGATCTTGAGAAGGTCCCTGGCGGGGTCGGCCACCACCTTCCCGCCGGCGGTGGCGGGGGCCGCGACCTCGGCACCGGTTACGATCTGGTCGGGGATCGCCCGGATGACGCGCGCGCGCGCGGCACGCGCGGGGATCGAGAAGTCGAGCGCGCCGCCGCGGACCGCCATCGAGGGCGCCGGTGGGGCCGGAGAGCCGGTGGCGGCGGGCCAGAGGGCCGTCCCCTCCCTTGCGACCAACAGCCCGCCCGAGTACACCCGTTCGGCCCGGAGCTCCTCGAGCGCCGAGACGACGACCAGGTCGGCCCGGCGCCCAGGTGCGATCGCTCCCCGGTCGTGCAGCCCGAAGTACTCCGCGGGGTTCAGGGTCGCGAGTCCGATCGCCTCGATCGGATCGACTCCCTCGGCGATGAGCGTGCGGAGCATGGAGTCGATCCCGCCCTTGTCCAGGAGGTCGGCGGGCTGGCGGTCGTCGGTGCAGAGCGCGATCCGCCTTCGAGCGCCCGGCGTCAGTGCGGGCAGGAGCGCCAGGAGGTTTCTGGCGTTGGTGGCCTCGCGGAAGAAGACCCAGAGTCCGCGGCGCAGCTTTTCCTCGGCCTCTTGCGGGGTCGTGCACTCGTGGTCGGACCTGGGACCGGCCGCCACGTAGGCGTTCAGCGGTTTCCCGCTGACGCCCGGTGCGTGTCCGTCGACCACGCGCCCACGAAATGCGGCGAGCTTCTCGAGTACCTCGGGGGCTCCGTGGATCGCGCCGGGATAGTTCATGAGTTCCGCGAGGCCGAGCACCCGAGGATCGTCGAGCGAGGCCAGGTCCCGGGCCCCCAGGACCGCTCCCGCGGTTCCCATGTGAGTCGCCGGCACACACGAGCTCGCCATCACGAACGTCGTAAGCGGCAGGCCCTCGCTCGCCCGGAGCATGTAACGGATGCCCTCGAGCCCGTGCACGTTCGCGATCTCGTGGGGATCGGAGACCACGGTCGTCGTGCCACGGGGCACGACCGCCCGCGCGAACTCGGGCGGGGTGACCAGGCTGGACTCGATGTGCACATGAGCGTCGATGAAGCCCGGCAGCACGAACCGCCCTCCCAGATCGACGGTCTCAAGGGCGTCGTAGCCCGGACCGATGCCGGCGATCCAGGGCCCGGAGAGGACGACGTCCGTCTCCTCCACCTCCTCCGTCAGTACGTTCACGACGCGCCCGTTCGTCACCCGGAGATCGGCCGGGCGGTCTCCCCTCGCCACCGCCAGCAAAGTCGGAAGATCGATCATGCGGCAATATACCCTCGGGTCCGGCCCCCGCACGTCACGTTCGTGCGGAGGAGCCCACAGGGGATCTTCACCCCATGCTTCGGGGTCCGAGCGTGGGACGCCCGAGCGGAGGGAGGGTACGAAAATCGTGGCCAGCGCCACCAAGATCCTACCGGCCGACGCCGAGACCCCCGATCACGACACTCTTCGAGCGTCCTTCCGTGGCGAAGGCTGCAGTGAGGGATGGCGCGCTCGGTGGAAGGGACGCCTTCCAAGCGCGCCCGCCCGGGGGCGGACTCTTCCGATGCGCCCTCCGATGCCAGGAGGCCCGGGACCCCGGGACTCGAATCTGATGTTCGAGACCCCATCGGCTACGGTCGGCGCGGCGGGTTCTTGCTCCGGTGCTCCGGGGGGCACGCAGCGATTCGGGGCTCGAGCCGAATGACCGGCCAGTCGGCCCGCGATAGGGACTCGGAACGGTATGGAGCCCTCGCCTGGGACCGCGTGAGGCTCTCGGTGGTCATCCCGGTGTACAACGAGGTCGCCACCGTCGAGGAGCTCGTCGGCCGCGTGCGGAGGGTACCCCTCGAGCTCGAGGTCATCGTAGTCGACGACGGGTCTACAGACGGTACGCGCGAGCTGCTTTGGAAGCTGGAGGAGCAGGGCCTCATCGACATCCTGGCGCTCCAGGAGGTGAACCGGGGAAAGGGCGCCGCTCTGAGGATCGGCTTCTCCCGGGCCACGGGAGACATCATCGCCGTCCAGGACGCGGATCTGGAGTACGACCCGTACGAATTGCCGATGCTGATGGCGCCGATCGTGGCGGGGAAGGCCGATGCGGTCTACGGCTCGCGCTTCCTCGGGGGCCCCCACCGCGTGCACTTCTTTTGGCACATGGTGGGAAACCGCTTCCTGACCCTGCTGAGCAACATCCTTACCGACCTGAACCTCACCGACATGGAGACCTGCTACAAGGTTGTGCATGCGGATCTCTTGAAGCGGCTTCCCCTGAGGTCCGACCGCTTCGGCTTCGAGCCCGAGGTAACGGCGCGTCTCGCCCAGGCCCGCGCCCGCATCTACGAGATGCCGATCAGCTACGATGGCCGCTCCTACGCGGAGGGCAAGAAGATCAACTGGAAGGACGGCGTGGCCGCCATTTTCCATATCTTGCGTGCGAATCTGATCAAACGGGGCGTCGCAGTATGGCAGCCTCCACGGGTCCAGCCGTGGGAGCACCGTGCGGTGTCGGACGGGGAACGCGCCCGGGCGCCCGAATCCCGCGATCCGCAGTTGCCGATCGCCAGAGAGGAAACTTCGGCACCGAGGCCAAGGCAGTGATGGACCGGACGCACGTCACGCGCGAGTGCGCGGCCGTGGGTCTCCGTCGATGCCGTGGGCCTGTGCGTCCCATCCTTGCCGCGTTGCGGGCCGGCGGCACCCGTCAAACGGAGATCTGAGGATGCGAAACCATGCGGCGTTTACGCTCGTCGAACTCGTCGTCGTGTTCGTGGTGATCGGAATCTTGGCGGCGATCGCGATTCCGAAGTTGTCGGGAGCCCGTCACGCGGCCTACTTCGCAGCGATGAGGGCCGACCTGACGAACTTGGCCGAGCAGCAGGAGACCTACTACGCGGAGACCCAGGCGTACGCGTCGGACGCCACGTTGCTCGATTTCGTCGCCTCCGAGTATGTGACGGTGACGATTACGGCTTCAACGGACGGTTGGTCGGCATCCTCGTCGCACGCAGCACTGGCCTCGAGCGAGGGCTGCTCGATCTACTACGGATCCGCCACTCCACCGACCGTCGGGGCCGTGACGCCCAGCGGGCCCGGCGAGGTGGACTGCACGCAGTAGCGACCGCCTCCGCGGCGGCGGATGCCTGTCCAGGGGCCTGACACCCCGGGGCGTGCCGGTTCTTGGGGTCCACCCCTGCCGTACGGCGGAACAGTAACAGCACAAGTGGCGGCAACGTTCATGATCTTCCTCACCCGCGCAGGGCTGAAACGTTGTCTCTGTGCTGGCATGAATGGCTGCATGGTGGAGATGGGGGGATAGAGGTCGACCGGTTTCTTGGTGCCATGAGCCCGTACGACAACAGGACCCCGGTGCTTCGGGGAACCCCGCAGTGTTGACACATCCCAGTCTGTCCGGAGTGTGATCACGTACAGGGAATTCGTAGCCGCACAGAGCACCCTAGCTCCGGCGGCGCCAACCCGAACCTCCCGACTCACCTCGCTCCGCAGCTGCCGCAATACCACCTCGGCTTTCCGCCGCGCGCTCCACCCCTTCGGCAGGCCTCCCGGACCGCCGCGGCTCTTCGCCGAATCCCGCTTTTCTGTACTCCGAGACATCCGGTGCCCCCCCTCCCATGAACTCCGGAAGAACGCCTAAGTTACCGTCCAGAGAAATCGGGAGCACTATACCCACAACCAACCCGGGCAACTCTCTTTAGAGTGGTCAGTTAGAGGGGTGAAGCCAGAATGAACGTCGAGGTTTTCGTAGTCGGGGGGATTCTTGCAGCAGCGGTGGTCCTGTTCGTGACCGAAAAGGTCCGGGTAGATCTGGTGGCGTTGATGGTGATGCTGGGACTCGTGGTGACGAACATCCTCGAGGGCGAGGAGGCGATCATGGGCTTCGCCAACGAGGCGGTAATCACCATCGCTTCAGTCCTGGTCCTGAGCGGAGCGCTTGCGCGGACCGGGGTCGCTCGTTTCATCGGCCAGCGGGTTCTGGCGGCATCGGGTGATGGAGTCGGCCGGCTCATCGCGGTGATGATGGTCACGGTGGGCCTCTTATCAGGAATCATGAACGACATTGGGATCACCGCCCTCATGCTGCCGGTGGTGCTGGATATGGCCCGCCGCATAGGGACGCCGCCATCCAAACTGCTCATGCCCCTGGCCTTCGGATCCCTGCTTGGCGGGATGACGACCTTGATCGGAACGGCGCCGAACATCCTGGTAAACGGGGCGTTGCGGGATGCGGGGTTTGAGCCGTTCGGGATGTTCTCGTTCACCCCGGTCGGGTTGACGGCGCTTGCTGTAGGGATCGTTTACATGACTTTCCTGGGACGGCGACTGTTTCCGAACCGGGATCCGAAGAAGGAATCGGCTCCAGCGGATTTGGGGGGACTCTACGACCTGGGTGGCATCATCGGAATGCTGCAAGCGCCCAACAATTCGATCCTGGCAGGTAAGACACTGCAGCAGAGCCGGTTGGGCCAGGCCCTGGGCCTGAACGTGGTCGCTGTGCAACGAAGCGGGCAGATGATCCTCGCTCCCGGGACGGACTTCGTTCTGAGCGAGGGAGACGAGATGGTTGTTGAAGGAACCCTGGAGAGGTTCGAGGGCCTGCGCGCATGGAAGCACCTGGAGATCGAGTCGAGAGATCGGGCTCTCGAGCGGATTGCGGATGCCTCCATCGAAGTAGCGGAACTGGAGTTGGCAGACGGTTCACCGCTGATCGGACAGACGGTTCGAAGGGCGAATCTACGCCGGACTCGTGGCCTGCACGTGCTCGCAATTCTGCGGGGTGATCGGGTACATCGCATGGGATTGCGGTCAATGACTCTTGCCCCCGGGGATCGCCTGCTGGTTGCGACGAAAGGCGGGCGGCTTGCCGCACTGGAGGAGGACAGGACCTTTGGAGCGATCCATTCAGTGTCGGCAAGGGAACTGGTTTCCCACTACCAGATGGAACGCAGGATTCAAAGCGTCAGAATCTCGGGAGAATCACTGCTGGCCGGTCAGTTGCTCGCGGAAACCCGGCTGGCCGATGCGTTCGGCCTGACGGTTGTGGGCATCTTGCGAGCTGATGAAGAGCTTCTCATGCCGGATCCGGATACGAAACTCGAGGGCGGGGACGTTCTCCTGCTCCGGGGACGACTCGAGGATCTCAGGATCCTGAAGGCGCTCCAGGAATTGACGGTGGGCGATAATCGTCCCCTGGACGTGAGCCGACTCGAGTCCGACACCGTCGGCCTGGCGGAGGCTTCGTTGTCTCCACGCACGACATTCGCGGGAAAGACGATCGAGGAACTCGATTTCCGTGAAAACTACGGTGTTTCCATCCTTGCGATATGGCGGAATGGAGAGATTTACCGGAGTGGGCTCGGGCAAATGAAGCTGCTCCCGGGTGATGCATTTCTGCTTTATGGCGACAGGAACAGGCTCGCGCTCCTGGTGGAACACCCGGACTTCCTCGTCATGACCGAAGAAGCGGCAGAGGTGGTGCGAAGCCGGAAAGCTCCCGTCAGCGCCGTAATCATGGCAGGGGTCCTGACTTCGGTGGTCTCGGGCCTTCTGCCTATTTTTATCGCGGCGCCAATTGGAGCGGTTTTGATGGTGCTGACGGGTTGTCTCAATATTGACGAGGCCTATCGGTGTATAGAGTTGAAAGCGGTGATCCTGATCGCGGGGATGCTTAGTTTGGGACTGGCGATGCAGGAATCCGGAACTGCTGAGCTGGTGGCCAATGCGGTGTTGGGATCTATTGCGGACTTTGGTCCTCTGGCAGTGGTAGCGGGACTTTTCTTGATTACCGCCCTTTCAGCTCAAGTAATGCCGACGGCGGCAGTGGCGGTACTCATGTCGCCCATTGCACTTAGCACGGCCACCGGTGAGGGGCTCTCGCCCCAAGCTCTGATGATGACGGTGGCGGTAGGAAGTTCCTGCGCCTTCATGAGTCCGGTGGGACATCCGGTCAATCTGTTAGTGATGGGTTTCGGAGGATACCGGTTTGTCGATTTCATGAAGGCGGGATTCCCGTTGTTGATCCTGGTAATGACCGTGGTCTTGACAGTGCTTCCGCTCGTATGGCCGCTGGTGCCGGAAGGATGAGGGCGGAAAGGGTCAGTCCAATTATTTCGTGATACTCGGTTAGCTAGTTCTCGTCCATTTTCTTCCTGTAAGCGCAACTCTGTCAGGCCTTTAGC
>CAZNEI010000017.1:0-42999 GCA_964572045.1 uncultured Gemmatimonadaceae bacterium | reverse complement strand
ACGTCTGGTCTGCGATCGTTGCCCACAACCTGGCGGTGCTGGCCCGCAGCCGGCTCAAACTGAAGCCGACCTAAGCGCCGGGGCCACTTCGACGGCTCTCCTTCGAGACCGACTCGGACGAGTCGGAGGGACTCGCAGCCCCATCGGCCGGAAGGAGCCCCGCCAACAACGCCCCCACCGCCCAAACACCTCACCAGCACCCCGAGAATCGACCCGGATCCGGCGCTAAAGGCTTGACAGAGTTGCGCTTACAGGAAGAAAATGGACGAGAACTAGCTAAGCTAGCAGCGGTCTAGTAGATCCTCCTCCTCACGCCCGGCGGATCGAAGACGACCGCGGCCTGGTGCCCCACTTGGATGTCGTTCTCGGCGAGCCAGCCCTGCCTAACCTCAAGAGCGAACATTGCCGGTGCCGCGCTCGTGTGGAGTTCCTCGGTATGGGCGTCCATCTGCTGAATGTCGACGATACGGAAGTTCACATCCAGGAAGGCGATGTCGAGATCCAGGTAGGTGTCTTTCATCCAGAATGAGCGCGGTGCCTCAGTCCCAAAGACGAAGAGCATGCCTGTCCCGTCGGGCAGGTGGTCCCGGAACTGAAGTCCCTCGCTGCGCTCGGCCGGGGTGTCCTTGACCTCGGCCACGACGGTGTCAGCGCCGAAGATGACGAGGGCGAAATCGGTCCGCGTATCAGGCGCGTGAGACGGGCCTCGCTCCCAGGCGGGTGGAGAGCCTAGGGGTTCGGGGGGCCACGCTCCATCCAGCGGGAGCGCCCACCCGGCCACCGCCACGATGATCGCGAATGTGCTCATACCGCTTCTCCTCGACGACGCCGTGATCAGGGAGCCGAGCCTATCGGCCAACGGCGCGCGGCGACTCCCCAAACCGGACCAACCTTGGTAGCTTTTTAGGACCGTAAGCCTCCGACCGCAACGCGTCCTTCAGTACCGGACCGAGACCTTGGCGTTCCGATGATCCACGCTGAGCTCCTTGAGATTCTGGTTTGCCCGGAGAGCCGCCAACGGGTTCGACCCGCGACCGCCGATCTACTGGCTCGCCTGAACGAAGCGATCGCGTCAGGGACGGTGACGAACCGTGGCGGCGACGCCGTAGAGGATCCGGTAGAAGAGGGCTTGATCCGCGACGACGGTAGGGTCCTATATCGCATCCGGGAGGGCATTCCGATAATGCTCGTCGACGAAGCCATCGAGGTCGATCGTCGGTGTTGAGGCCCACTTGGAAGGCTGTGAGGCGTGCGGCATCGGGCCGAGTCCGCGATCCTAAGTGTCGAGACAGCCTGGGTCGGCGTCGGGCCTTAGGGGGATCGTTCGGCTCCGGCTATGCGCGGGTCCGGGGTACTCGCTAGATTTCGTTACGGAACGCCCCTCCTGCCGGAGACGCATGTGTCACTCATCGCCTTCCATCGATGCCTGATCGCCGCTGCCATCCTTTTCTGCGCGGGCTACGGCGGATATGAGGTGGTGCGGTTCGTGTGGGTGAGCGGTGCCGGGTCCCTCGTGTTGGGAGCGGTGTTCTTCATTCTGGCGGCCGGCCTCTCCTACTACCTCTGGCGGCTCAACCGCTTCCTCGGCTACGAGGAGTAAGCCCAGCAGGGCGGGGGGCTTTAGCTCCCAGCTCCCCCCTGGGGCGGAGCGCCGGACGGCCTCCTCTCCCAGTAGAGCGGCATGCGTTCCTGAGCGTGGTTTCCGATCTCGTTCATGTCCCCGTCGTAGAGCCTCCCATTCACCATGACCATGCTCACCGACTCGGTGTGCTGGATCGAATCGAGGGGGTTCTCGTCGAGCACCACCAAGTCAGCCAGCTTGCCGACCTCCAGTGAGCCCAGATCGTCGTCCAGACCGAGGTAGCGGGCACCGTTGATCGTGGCGACCCGAAGCGCTTCGACTTCGGTCATTCCGCCCTGCACGAACATCCAGAGCTCCCAGTGGGCTCCGAGGCCCTGCAGTTGGCCGTGGGCCCCGAGCGTGACGAGCCCTCCCGCATCCTGGATCGCCTTGGCCCCGCGAGCGATCGCGATATGGTTGAAGTCTTCATCTCCGGCGGCCATGATGCGCCGTCGCGAGCGCGGATCCACTACGTCGCGGGGAACGAACTGCAGGAGCCGTTCGTTCTCCCAGACGTTCGTGCGCTCGTACCAGTAGTTCTCACCGAAGAGCCCGCCGTAGCCTACGATCAAGGTCGGGGTGTAGGCCGTCGAGCTCTGGCCGAAGAGCTGCGCGAGATCTCCGTAGACGACGGGCACAGGGAGTGAGTGCTCCACTCCTGTATGTCCGTCGTGCACCATCGTGATGTTGTTGTAGACCAGGGAGCCACCCTCGGGCACAACCATCACCCCGAGGTCGCGCGCCGCCTTGATGATTCTCTGGCGCGCGTCCCGCCTCCGTTGGTTGTAGCTCTTCACGCTAAAGGCTCCGACGGCCTTCATCCGAGCCACATGGCGGTGGGCATCTTCGTCGGTGCTCACCACAGCCTTGAAGTCGCCTTCAGCGCCGTACAGGATCGTGCCCGTGGAAAAGAGGCGCGGGCCGACCTTTATTCCGGCCCGTATCATCTCGGAGTTCGTGAACACGGTCGAGGTGTGGTTTGAGGGGTCGTGTGAGGTTGTCACACCGTAGGCGAGGTTGGCGAGGAACGACCAGCTCGACTGTGGGATGATGCCCTCGGAGGGTCCGCCGACATGCGCGTGTACGTCGATAAGGCCCGGGATAATGGTCTTGCCTGCGGCGTTGATCCGGACCGCCTCAGTCGGCACGGGGACGTTGTTGGTGGGGCCGAGTGCTGTAATGCGATTGCCGGTTACCACGATCGTGCCGCGCTCGATGCCCCCTCCGTCGTCGCCGGAGCCGACGGCGAGCGGTATGAGGCGCGCGTCCAAGAGTGCGATGACGCCGGCGGGCACGTCGCTAGCCTGCCTGAACCCGATCGCGATGCCGCTCGCCTCCGGATCGGCGAGGTCGCCCGATGCTCCGGGAACGAACGAAAAGGTCTCGATGAGATGCCTGGTGAAGTACTCGGGTCCGAGGCTCCAGTGGAGCGACCTCCCGTCACCTGACCAGTGCAGGTAGTCGCCGGTGTTCTCCGAAACCTGGGCGACGGGAAGTCCTTCCGTATCGGGGCCGAGCGTCACGGTGCGGCCGGAGCGGGGGAAGGCGGCCAGATATGTGCGATGCTGCTCCGTGAAGGCGACCCAAGCGCCGTCGGGGGACGGGACAATCTCGGTGGCGTTCTCCGAACGAAAATGGACTACCTCGTCTGCGTTGTGCAGGTTCACGCTGACGAGCCGGTGCTCCCCCTCCACAGTCTCACGAAAAAAGATGCGCTCGCCCGTGTGGTCGAAGCGAGGGCTCGTCCCGACACGGCGGATTCTCCGAGGCTCCACGGAGCCGTCAAGGGGGACTACGAAGATCCCAGGATCGGTGGCGTGGGTCGGACCGCGGACCCGATCACCAGTTGTCGAACGGTACACCAGCCAACGGCCGTCGGGTGAGAACGAAGGCTCTGTGTAGTGTCCCGGACTGGACACTACCTCCCGGCCGCCGCTTCCGTCCGAGCGCACGACCCGGATGCGCCCTCTGCCGGCGTCGGTCCATGCCGCATAGGCGATCCACTGATCATCGGGCGAGAAGGCCGGGGCAAACTCCACGGCGTCCGAGCGCGTCAACCGCCGCGGCTGCTCCAGGGGTAGTTCCTTTAGGTAGAGCCTGCCGAGGGCGGAATAGGCGACGAATCGACCCGCCGGAGACGTCGTCACGTCGCGGAGCATCCTGACGGCGAAGGTCTCGGGTGCGACCTCCTGCCGGAAGCGAAGGGCCTCGTGAACCCTCTGCTCCACCTGGGCAGTGAACGGTATGATCCTGGCCTCCCCGGTCGATGCGTCTACGCTCCAGATCTTCCCCTGACCCCAGACGACAATGGAGCGGCCGTCCGGCGTCCAGTCGTATTGCGTGTAAACGCCGTGGATCGCCCATGCCTCCTGCATGTCACGGTCTAGCTGGTCGAAGAGCGGCCACTCCTCGCCCGTTTCGAGGTCGTGGATGAAGAGCACCGAGCCGAGCCGAACCCTTCGGATGAACGCCAGCTTGGTGCCGTCCGGGGACGGTCTCGGCGTAATCGACCCTCCGGGCCGACGGATCACCGTGCGTTCTTCGCCCGTGATGAGGTTCCGCCGAAGGATGGCGTAAATGGTCTGGTAGACGTTCTTATCGTACTGGAAGACCTTGCCCGGGTAGACGTTCTCGCTGTAATACAGATAGCGTCCGTCGACGGAGGCGGCCGGCTCCCCCTGGTCCTTTTGCCAGCCCTCCCTCTCCGTGACCTGTAGTCCGTCTCCCCCGCTTACGTGATACATCCACACCTCACCCGCACCCAGGGAGCGCTCGTCCACGAAGTGCTTGCGCACGTAGACGTACTGCCCGTCCGCGCTCCAAGCCGGGCTGTTCACTTCACGGTTCACTTCCCTCGAGACCTGACGTGCGTTCCCCCCGTCCGGGTCCGAGAGCCAAAGGTTGAACGTGCCGTCCCGGTCGCTGATGAATGCGATGCTCTCCCCGTCTGGACTGAAGCGAGGCTGCATGTCGAAGGCCTGCCCCGACGAAATCCGCTCTGCCAAGCCTCCGACGATGGGCATGGTGTATAAGTCGCCGAGCAGGTCGAACACGAGGTCTTGGCCGTCCGGGCTCACGTCCACGTTCATCCAGGTTCCCTCCTCCGTCTCGAAGGAGAGCTGGACCGCCGGACCCAGGGTCTGGTCGACATCCCAACCCGGCTCCTGGCTGGACGCCGCGCCGTCTTCGGAAGACGGCGCGAGTCTCTGGGCCGCAAGAGGGACAGGTGCCGGATGGGCGCCGAGCAGGATGGCGATGAGGACGGACGTCGGCTCAATCATGATACCCTCGGGAGAGGCTCCAGCGCGTAGTTTCAACGGGAAGGTTCGTTGAGTTAGCGCGGCAAAACGAGGCGGGCAATCCCCCCAAATAGAACGCCCCGGGGCCGAGGGGGCCGGAGTGTCCTTCCGGGAGCCGCTCTCGGCTTTCAGCCGGCCTAGGCGGTCTTGCCCCCGAGATAGCCGCCGGCAATCGTCCAAGCCATCCGGCTATCCCGCACGATTACTCACCACGTCACACCCCGTGGTCGGCTTTCTCGTGCTGCCCTTCCGGTGCGTGCGCTGTCCCCCCGTGCACGCGCTCTTTCCTGAGCTGCCGAACAAAGAAGACGGCGAACGCCACTCCGAGTAGGATCGGTACGGCAGCCATGACGAGGCCGCCGAGAAACAACCCGAGTCGCAGGCCCTCGTACTCCACTCAGCGCCACCGGCTAGAGATTCTAGTATTCGGTGATGACGGCGAGGACTAGGAGGACCGCCAGCGGAAGCGGGGAAGCAGCCAAGAACCAAAGTCTCCGCGGCTCGTAGCGGAGATGCATGTAGTACATTGCCACTAGGAGCGCCTTCCAGATCGCCATGATCACCAACCCTGTGGCGAGCCAGACCTTCGGTAGGTCGAGGAAAGCGTATCCCACCTCCGCGAGCGTCAACACGAGAAGGACGAACCAGATTAGGAAGTAACGGGGTTCGGTATGCTCTTCCATCACTTCTCCTCGCTCAAATCAGGTAGACGATCGTGAACAGGATGATCCACACCAGGTCGACGAAGTGCCAATAGAGACCGATGACTTCCACTCCCTGGTGGTTCTCCCTTGTGTATCCTCCCCTGAGAGCCTTCGCGAATACGAACCAGAGGCAGAGCACTCCGAGCGTGACGTGAGCTCCGTGGAAGCCAGTCATGGCATAGAAGGTGGCTCCGTAGAGCGGACCGCCCATGGACGGGCCCTCGTGTGGATTTCCTCGGCCCACGGCGTGATAGGTCTCCGCCGCCGGAACAAAGCCCTCAGCAGCCAGCACCGCGTACTCCACGACCTGGATGCCCACGAAGAGCGTCCCAATGAGGATGGTCGCGAGGAGCCAGACCTTCAGCCCCCTTTGGTCTCCCTTCTGAATGGCCGCGAAGGCCTTCACCATCGTTACCGATGAGCAGATAAGGAAGAACGTGTTCAGCGCCGTGAGGGGAACGTTTAGGACTACGCCCGGCTCTGTCCAATGGTCCGGATGCGCAAAGCGCAGGATGAGGTATGAGCCGATGAGCGATGTGAAGAACATGACCTCGCTGAGCAGGAACACCCACATGCCCAACTTGTTGTTGTAGACCTTCATGCCGGGCATGGGTCTACGGTCCATTGTCGCGACTGAGGCTTGACTCATCGGTCAGTCTCCCGGCACGGGTTCAGGGGTCGAGACCTCGGCGCTGTGTCCTCCGGCGTCAACGGTGGGCGGCGGCACGTGCTGCGGATAGTAATCCTCCTCCCGGTCCGGATGAGCGTACTCGTAGGGACCGCGGTAGACGATCGGCATCTGTGGGAAATTGCCGTGGGGCGGAGGCGACGGGACTGACCACTCGAGCGTATTGCAGTTCCATGGGTTGTCGCCGGCCGGCTTACCCTTCTTCAGGCTCCAAAGGAAGTTGGCCGCGTAGATCACTTGGACCAAGGCGAAGAGGAAGACGTTGTACGAGATGAACGTGTTCATCGGCTGGAGGCCCTGGAGGAACTCGTATTGGTTGGGGTCGTAGATGCGGCGCATCATCCCCTGCACCCCCAGGTTGTGCATCGGAAAGAACGCGAGGTTGTAGAAGATGAACGACAATGCCCAGTGCACCTTCCCCCAGCCTTCGTGCATGAGGGTGCCGAACAGCTTGGGATACCAGAACGTGATCGCCGCAAAGATCCCGAATAGGGTGCCTCCGACGAGTACATAGTGCAGGTGCGCCACGATGAAGTACGTGTCGTGGATGTAGATGTCGACCGGCGCCACCGCCATGAAGATCCCCGAGAGGCCGCCGATGATGAAGAGCGCCACGAACGAGACAGCGTGGAGGAGCGGCACATCGAGGTGAACGTTGCTCCGCCACAGCGTTCCCAGCCAGTTAAACACCTTGATCGCCGAAGGGACCGCGATGACCACCGTAGTGACCATGAAGGTCATTCCGAGGAGCGGGTTCATGCCGCTCTGGAACATGTGGTGACCCCAAACGATCCATCCGAGGAAGGCGATCGACGCGATTGCGATCACCATCGCGTGATAGCCGTAGATCGGCTTTCGTGCCCTGCAGGCGATGATGTCCGAGACGAACCCCATCGCTGGCAGAATCAGGATGTACACCTCGGGATGGCCGAAGAACCAGAAGATGTGCTGCCAGAGCAACGGCTCGCCGCTGAGCTCTGGGCGGAAGAAGGCGGTCCCGATCGTCTGATCGAAGAGCAAGAGGATCAGCCCGCCTGTCAGGATCGGAACGGCCAAGAGCAACAACCACGCGGTGATGAAGAGGGCCCAGGTGGCCAGAGGAATCCGGAACCACGTCATGCCCGGCGCCCTCATGTTGATCACCGTGGAGACGTAGTTGATCGCTCCCAGAATGGAGGAGAAGCCCAAGACGATGAGACTGACCAGCCAGAGAATCTGGCCCATGTACACGCCCGTCCACTCGCCCGAGGCACTCAGGGGAGCATACGAGGTCCAGCCCGCGCCGGCCGCCCCTCCCTCCACGAAGAAACTCGCCAGCATGATGATCCCTGCCGGAGGCAGGATCCAGAAGGAGAGCATGTTGATGCGCGGAAACGCCATGTCGTCGGCACCGATCTGGAGCGGGATCAGGAGGTTTCCGAAGACGCCCGCGAGCATCGGCATCAGCGCGAAGAACACCATGAACGTGGCGTGCATGGTGACAAGCGAATTATAGAACTCCGGGAGGATGATGCCGCCTGGCGCCATGGTCTCGGGAAGCAGATTGCCGAGGGGCATGGGCTGGCCAGGGAAGCCGAGCTGCCAGCGCACCATCACGGCCAAGAGCCCCCCGACCACCAAGAAGAACAGCGCGGCGACGAGGAACTGCCGGGCGATCATCTTGTGGTCGGTGGAAAAAATGTACGTCTGGATGAACCCGAGCTCGTGGTGCTCTGCGTGGCCCACCTGGGCCTCGGTCGCGACCGTACTCATCGATCGTCCTCCTCCTCGGCAACTTGCTGGCTGTCGAGCCAGGCCTGGAAGTCGGCCTGCGAGTGAACCGTAACCGAACCCATCATCCGATAGTGCCCAAGCCCGCACAGCTCCGCGCACGCGAGCGGGAACTCACCCGTGCGGGTTGCCTCGAACCAAACCGGCGTGTTCATACCCGGGACCGCATCGTGCTTCACCCGGAAGTCGGGCAGGAAAAAGGAGTGGATCACGTCTTCGGCCTGGAGGTTCACCTGCACCGGCTGATTCACGGGTATGTGCAGCGCGTTGCGGGCCACGAAGTCGTCCGACGTTCCGAGCTGGCCGTCCTGGCCCGGATACGTCGCGTTCCACTCGAACTGCTTCGCAACGACATCAATCTGGTAGGCGCCCGGAGGAATATGTGCCGGATCCCGAATCTCGTCCCAGAGCCCCTTGGAGTAGATGACGAGGCCCATGACAATGACGAACGGGGTGACGCTCCAGACAATTTCGGCCTTCGTGCTGCCGTGCGAGTACTCGGCCCTGCGGCCCTCCCTGTGGCGGTACTTCACCAAGACGACCACGAGGGCGATCTCCGTGATCACAAACACGATGCCCGTGATCCACAGAATCACGTAGTAGAGGTTGTCGAGGGCCGGGCCGAACGTCGACACCGTCTCCGGCATGAGCCAGGAAAAGTTCATCCCACTCGTCTCCCGAACTTGAGGTGGTCTTCCACCGACGAACTGAAAATGTAGCCCACCGGAGGAGCCGGTTACAGTGGGCCGCCAAGTGGATCAGTCCCTGTCGCCCGCCATTTCGTGATCGTGGAGATCGACCGGCTCACCCAACGGAACCAAAGCGCCCGCCATGGACTCGCTGAAGGTGAACGCGACCTCGGCCGTCTCGCCCGTGGTCACAGTCACGTTTTGGGTCTGAGTGCCGTAGCGCTCATGCCAGGCCTCGATCACGTAGTCTCCGGGCGGCAGTGTCGATAGGCTGAAGCCCCCGTCCGACCCGGACACAGAGTGGTACGGGTGGCTCACCACCCCGATGTAAGCGGTCATCCAGCCGTGAACGTCACAGCGGACCGGAATCATGACTTCCGGGGTGCCGAAGCTACGCGTCGTCTCCATGTTTACGGGCTGGCTTGTATTGAAGCCGCGCTGCTCAACGGGTGTGGCGTTGATATTGTGAAGCAAGCCGTCGCTGTTGCGGATCGTGATGTCCTGGCTCGCCATGACTCCCAGCACGTGTGGGAGATACACGCAGCCGTCCTGATCCAGGAGCGCGGCGCCAGGAACCGGGAACTCCAGGCCCTCCAAGCCTTCCTTGACGTACACGAAGACGTTGGCAAGCGCGCCGTCAGCCACGATGACGTCCTCGGCCATTGGTGGTGTGGCGTGCTTGTCCGCGCACACGGGCTCTCCACTCATGTCGATGACGTCCATCGACGGAGGCTCGCCCTCGAACGCGACGGTACCGGCGACGTTGCCGGCTGTCGCCACGTCCACGGGATTCTCCATCATGGCTGCCGCGCCTTCGGATTCGCCGCCTTCCATGCCTCCCCCTCCGTCACCGCCACCACAGCCCCAGGCCAGGAGCGTCACGAGCGCGGGCAGGGTCACCCAAAGTACTCTGGTTCGATCCAACATCATCCTTCCTCCGCTGCTTTCCATAGGTTCGTGCCTTCGGTTATTGGTTAGGCCTCGTCGACCAGATTGCCCTCCTGCTCTCGTCTTTGCGCCCTGCCCACGACAAGAATGCCGAGCCCGGCCGTGACCATGATGGCCAGCGTCGGGGCAACGTACACGGTATTGGGTGTGGCGCCCTGCAGGAATAGGAAGTACCAGGAACTCACTGCGCCCCGCGAGCCGGACTCTCCGTTGTCACCGTCCCACGCGAAGAAGGCGATCGGGATCGGCTCGCCCGTCGTGAAGTCGAGATCGCCTACATCCTCGGTAACGAGAGATCGGGTAAACATGACCTCCCACTGCCCGTACTCGTGACTGGCGGTCACGAGGAGGTCCTGCCCGTCCTCCGGATAGCTCTCCGTTCCGATTCCGCGCGCCTCGCCTTCGAGCGCTGCCGCACGGTCGCTCTGCCAATGCCAGAGGTAGACAGGCCGACGGTTGTCGCCCCTCATGAAATACGGACGCTCCATGCCCCGCGGCATCTGCATCGGGAACTGCACGAGGAGCTGATCCGGAGACGGTCCGGACTCGGCGGGCTCACCGTCTTCGGGTTCCATGAGCGAAATGACCTGCGCCTTCCAGTCGGTCCAGGCGGGGTCGGGGCTGTGGTTGGGATCGCTCCAGCGAATTCGGACGGCGACGTTCTGCCCGTCGTGGAGTGCCTGCACCCACAACCCGTCGACACGGGGGTCGAACCAGCGCGGCTTGACGATGATCTGCCCTGCCAGCGGGATGTAGGCCGGTTGCGCGGAATCCCAGAGGGGATCGTCCAAGTTCGTTGGGAGAGCTTCGTCTTCGAGGAGAGACGCGCGGATGACCTCGTTGATACCCGGGGCCTCTTCGGGAGCAAGGCTTCGCGTGTAGTGCGCCAGGGCCCAGAGCTGGTCGTCTGTGATGACCTGGGCGTCGATGAGGTCCGAGAAGTTGGGCATTGGGGTCCCATCGAGGCCCGTGCGAAGGCTACGGTAGATGTCCTCGACGGTTCCGCCTCCGTTGAAGAACCAGTTCTCCGTCAGATCTCGCGCCCGGATCGGAAAGTCGTTGTCGTCGACGAGCGTGGGTGCGGATTCACCCTCCCCGCGCCCCTCCTCCCCATGACACCTCCAGCACTCAATCGCCTCGTACTGGACCCGGCCCTCGGCCAGGACCTCATCCGACACGCGGGTGGGCCGTCCAAGGTCGAGAGGTTCGGGCGCGCCGTCGGCGAAGAATCGAGAAAAACTCTTCAGGTACTGAACGAGCGCCTGCCGCTCGTCTTGCGACAACTGCTCCTCCCAGCCCGGCATCGTGGTGCCGGGCATCCCTCTGTCGATGACGTTGAGGATGTCCTCGTCCGTGGGGAGCTGGCCGGTGGCTGTCGACCGGATCTGGTATAACGCCTGCGTGAAATCGCGCGGGCGGGGCAACATGATCAGGGCGCCGGGGCCGTTGCCGCTTCCGTCGACTCCGTGGCATCCTGCGCACCACCTATCATACGTCGCTTTGCCGAGATCGGCCTCCTCCTGTGCCATGAGGCCCTTCGGCCCCGGACCACCCACGGAGAGGAGCACGGCTGCGGTCCCAACGATCGATGCAACCATAGATGGGAGCCCGTGCCGAATCCCGGCCAGAAGCGACGGACGCGAAGGGTAGGGAGCGCGCATCAGTGCTCCTCCCCACCGGCTTCTTCCTCCCAAGTACGCGGTTCGTGCCCCGCCTGCTCATATAGGAAGATGATCACGGACCAGATTTCGTCAGCGGTGAGAAATTCCTCCCACGCCGGCATCGCCGAGTTCCAGGGCGCGCCCTCGTTGGGGAGATCGGGACCTCCCTTCGCGATCCTCCAGAACACGAAGCTCTCGGTGAGCTGCGCGATCGTGCCCACGTCGACGAAGCTGAGGGGTGCGGGATTGAAGGCTCCAGAGTAGTGGCCCTGCCCGTCGAGTGCGTCGCCATGGCAGGCCAAACAGTTCTGATAATAGACGCGCTCGCCCACCTCGTAGTGCTCCTCGAGGGAGCCGGTGGACCTCAGCGGATTCTCAAGCCCGGAGAGCTGCATCGTCTCCCCCCGGAAGTCGATCTGCCCAGGGGGGGCCGGATGGATGGAACGAAGGCTGGGCGGCGCGGCCACCGAGGGGCGGACCTGACTAAAGGTGCCGAAGCCCACGAGAAGGGGGATGGCCACCATGAAAACCATTCTCAGGGTCCTCCGCTCCGGCTCCACCATCGTGCGGTGAATCGGTCTCTTGAACTCCCTCCAACGTTCCTCGTTGTCGCTCACCCAGATCAGCACGCCCACCGCGACGGTCAGCATGAATTGGAAGATCACGGAGTTCGGAACCGGCGCGCTGGCGATTCCGATGAGGGGCGGCAGGTACACAATGCCGTAGTCCAGCAAGAGATACGAGAGTGCGAGGACGAGGGCCGCCTGTCCGAACGGATGCTTGAAGTGTTTGCTCATGACCGCTTCAGCCCCCCTACTGTTGGCTCGCCAGGAACTGGACAACGGCCTCGAGCTGCGCAGCCGTGAGCTGAGTCCCGAAGATGGCGGGCATCAGGCCGATGAACGCGTCGTATCCCTCGGCGGCCCCGGCCGCCGGGTCAAGGATAGACTGTCGAATCTCGTCGGCGTCCAAGCGGGCCCCGATTCCGTCGAACGGCGGCCCCATCGCTATACCCTCACCGGCAAGCTGATGGCAAATCATGCAGGTATTGGCCCGCAGGATCTCGAGCGGATCCAACGAAGCGGTCGCAGGCGTGGCGGCGGTCGACGCGGCGGCAGGGGCTGCAGGTTCGGCCGCGCCGCCCCCGTCCTCGATGTCGGCACCCGTAACCGTCACCTCGCCGCCTTGCGCTTGGAGATAGGCCACCATCGCCCAAATCTGAGCGTCCGACATAGAGCGCCTCAAGTCGGGCATGATCGGGTTGAAACCCTCGACCAGGTAGTCTCCCGGATCGACCATCGACAGATACAGATACGTCTTGCAATCTTGGCCGCTCACGCGGTTCGCGCAGCGCACCCCGATCAGTCCCGTGCCGGCGTGGTCGGAGAGAAGGTTCGGGGCACGCGTCCCCAGCCCGTGGCAGGCGACGCAGCCGCCCGCCCCGTTGTAGAGGACCTCTCCCGACGAGACAAGCTCGGCCTCTGTCACGTTAGCCCCGAAGGTGAGATCCGCGGGCACCTCGGACTGCACCTGCGGAATGGAGTTTGCCACGAACGTGAAGACGATGAGCGTCCCGAGGACGACGGATAGAATCCTCAGATTCTCTGCAAGCATCGTGTTGCTCAGTCTCCCCGGTCAGAAGTTTCCTGATGCATCGTTCGTACCGCCGATCCCCGTCAATCGCCTGCGGCCGGAGCGAGTTCCGGGCGCGTGGGTGCCACGGCTCCGACCCCCGACACGACTGGCTTCTCGGCCAAACCGCCGAGCCAGAAAATGAACGCTACTAGGCCGAGGAAAATCAACACGCACGCCGAGATTACGATGGACGCGTAGCCAAGAGCCGGCGTGGCTGCCCACTCGCTCGTGTCGCGCATCACCTCCCAGATGTGCCAGTGCTGGCGGATGCCGCTCCGCGCAAAGCCCATGAGACCCATGAGCCATGTGAAGGTTACGGCGAGGACGAAGAGGGCGTACTGCGAGCGAGGCGGCATCTGCCCCCAGCGAATGTCTCCTCGGGACTCAGCGCCTCGGGCGAGGAACACATCAATCCCCACGACCCCCACGATTGCGAACAGCACCACCAGGACCTGATAGACCGAGAAGCCGATTCGCACGATTGCGCTGACGAAGTACCCGTAGACCCCGTAGAAGATCACGACCGCCGCTGCGATGACCAAGAGCGCGCCTTGGACCATCGTTCCGGTTCGGGCCCAGTTGACGACCGGGCGGATGTTCGCGCGTCGATAGAGCAGGAACGATAGGAATGTCGTGAGGATCATGAGGTTCACGGCCGTGTTCTTCGCGCTCATCACCCCCAGCACGCCCAGGAACGGGTGGTGCGTACCACCCATCGCGGCGATCTCTTCTCGGCTGGCGATCATCGTGTTGGGCGTCGCCCAGACGATGACGCCTAGCACGAGCACGACGAGCATGTACTTCGTATAGGGTGCGAACCGCTCGGCCCCCGGAATGCGCCCCATCCCCACCCACAGGTAGTAGTTGCCGGCGAGAAAGAGGACCCCGATGAGGAAGGCCTGAATGATCCAGAGCCAACTCATGAAGCCGCCCATCATGGTGATGCCCATCTGCTGGTTAAACTCGTAGATCTCGCGGCCCAAATAATAGCCGGCGAAGGGCAGGACGATCAGTGCGCCGATCGCGATGAAGTTGCCGACATAGCCCATCCAGTCGTAGTGGGCCCGCTCCTCCGACGTCTTGGCCATCAGGAAGCGGTAGGCCGCATAGGCTCCCACGATGGCGCCGCCGAAGACCACGTTGGCGAGGATGCGGTGGATGTTGATGGGCATCCACGTGGCGTTCGCGAACGCGCTCCAGAACTGGACCATTGCAGGAGCCGTATCGGGGCCGACATCCAACGGGGGGCTCATCATGTAGGTCAGCCAGGAATTGGCGATGAACATGACGATCGTGCCCCAGACGTTGAGGAGGATCCCGAGCGACCAGTGCACGAGCTTGGCCCGGCCCTTTTTCCAACGGTCCCACCCGTAGTAGTAGAGGTAGAGCGTGAAGGACTCGAAAAAGAAGAGGCCCACGTACACCCACATGGAGACTTCGAAGACCTCCGCCAGGTAGAGCCAGAGCCTCGGATAGAGCGTGATCAGAAGAAACGCCAGGATCGCGCCCCAGATCGCCGTCGCCGAGTAGGCCACGAGGAGCAGACGCGTGAACTCCTTCGAGAGCTTGTCGTACCTCTCGTCGCCCCCGAAGATCGCGATCGCCTCGGTGACGACCGCGAACATCGGCACGCCGAGCACGAACGCGGCGAAGAGAAGATGGACCTGTGCGGCCACCCAAACCGCGACGCGGCTCCCGACCAGCGGGAAGTCGCCGTATTCGCGGGCGGCGACGTCTTGGGCCCAGGCGGCCTCCGGAAAGAGGTGGAGGGCCACGCCCACGGCGCCAAGCGCCAGCGCTGCCGCGAGCTTCAGGTTCCGGGCTTCGGGCCCCGCGCCCGCCGCTGTTCGACCCTGCAGCCGCACCCTCGCCCTCGCGGCTCGAAGACAGAGACTCACGCCGATTCTCCTCCATCGTCCGATGCTCGACCGCCAAGAAAGAACGGGAGCTTCTTCGAGAAGTCTACCGGGAGGCTCGTGCGCACCTCCGCCATGACCTCCGTATCCACCGATCGATACCCCCTCTTGCGGGCAAACTCCTCGACGCGAGCCGTCACGACTCCGCGGACGAAGCTGGGGACCCGCTCGATGCGCGCGCGGGCCTCCGGAGTCCAGGAGAGCTCGAATGTAGCCGCCTTTCCGTAGGCGAGGGGCTTCGGGTCCAGCACGCGAGCTTCACCCGTCGGATCGTAGGCGCACGACTCGTCCGGTCCCATGTAATCGCCCCCGTCGGCGTAGGCCCGAGCCCGGCAACCTCCGCAGACCCTCCGGTATTCGCACCTTCCGCAACGGCCCGAGAGATCCCCGGAGCGCAGCTTCCGAAACACCTCCGACGTCGTCCAGATGTCCCGGAAGCTGTCGGTCATAAGGTCGCCCGCCACGACCGGCAAGTAAGGACACGGGGTCACCTTTCCCTCCGGCGTGATGCGGACGTAGTGCACGCCACAAGGGCATCGGGTCTCGTAGTTCAGCAGGGGTGAGCCGGAATCGCCCGCGAGGACATGGCGCATGAGCTGCGGCTGACACTTCGAGCGCACCATCATCCGGCCGCGGTAGGCCTTGTCCAGCTCGACCAGCTGCTTGAGAACGGCGTCGTTCTCCTCGGGCGTCATACCCCCCATGCGCTCTGCCCGACCCGTGGCAACGACGAAGTAGACATTGAACGCCACAGCGCCGGCCTCGGCCGACCAGTGGGCGAGGTCGGCGATCTCGTGACGGTTCCCCGTGGTCACAGTCGTTTGGATGACGAAGTCGAGCCCTCTACGTCCGCAGCGTTCCACAGCCGCCATCGTGTCCCTCAGGGCTCCGCCCCCGTGGCGGAACCGGTCGTGGTAATCCGACCGGAGCGAATCGATGCTCACGGCCACGCCCTTGATCCCGGCGCCCATGAGGGAGGCGATGCGCTCTTCGGTCAGCCCGGTTCCGTTGGTCCCCACCACCACGGTGGCGCCACGCAAGGTCGCCTGCTCGGCCAAGGCCTCCAGATCGTCGCGCACCAACGGCTCTCCGCCGGTAAGGATGAGCATCGGGCTGGGATTCACGTCTAGAACCTGATCAAGGACGCGGAGGCACTGCTCGGTTGAGAGCTCCTCGGAGGCCAGATGCCAAGAGCCCGCCGAGATGTAACAGTGGGCACACGCGAGGTTGCACCGCTTGGTGAGGTTCCAAGCCACGATGTGGGGCACAAAGCTCCCGCTACGACCGTCATGCCGAGTTTCTCCCCATTCGGTCGCGACCGGCGGCGCAAGAGGTGCCGCGGAGGAGGGGGGGTCGTAGGCGCCGCCGATCACGCTTTGCCGGCCTCTTTCTTCATGAACCGCTCGATCGCGGACTTCGCGTCGTCGGGCGAGACCGTATTGAAGTCCACCGGACACTGGTCCGCGGTCTCGGCCACGTCTCGAATCGGGCAGCGGCTCACACCGCTCGCTTTCGCCTCCTCAATGAACTTCCTCATCTCGGGAGTGATGCCGTCGACCCCCTCGGCCTCTGCCCGAATCTGCTTGCTTTGGAGCTCGCGAAACATGACGAGCATGGTGTCCATATCGAACTCGTCCGCCTCAATCATCGCCTGCTTGTTCTCGTCCATGACCCGGGTCGTGATACGCCAGAGGTCGTGCTCGCGGGCGAAGCGCTCTACGGTGTTCCGCGCGAGCGGCCGGGCGATGAGCGGAACGAGCTTGAGCCGCTCGTAGGCCTCTTCGGTCCACTGTACGGGGTCCTGCGGGGTGCGCTCGCGAGTCTCTGTATGACCCGTGTACGGACACGTCACCGAAGTCATGGGAACTTCGGGGAGTGGGTCCGAGTCCAGGCCCTCGACTGCCGTGCGCTTCATCGCCTCCTCGGCCTTCACCTCGGCCAGCGCGAGCTCCTCTGCCGTACCGATACCCATGATGAGCTGCATGTGCGTCGGCAAGAGCCTCTGGATGGCTTCGTCCAGCCGGACGCTGGTGACCATCGGCAGGCCGCCTGCCCCGAGTGGAGGGACTGCGGCGCCGAGCGACTCCTCCGATGCCTCCGCTCGCAAGGGCGGTCGGCCATTCGAAGGGCGAGCCTCGCGGTACGTCCCGTTGGCTCCGGCCCCGTAGTTGTCCAGCACGTACTCCTCGACCGCCTTCCGTGCGATTCCAAGGGCGAAGGGGGGCACTCGCAGGATCCTAACCTCGGCGTCAGGAGACCACTCGAGGCCCGACTCGCCGTCCTCCTCAATCCACGGGATGTCGTCCGGACGGACGTCGAGGGTGCCTACAAGGAGCACGCTGGCGGGAGCGAGCCGGCACAGGTTGTCGGCCTGCGAGCCCATGTCTGTGCCCTCGATGCGATGCCCGCCGTGCCGGGCTAGGATCAAGAGACTTGGGTCGACCTCCTCGACCCACTGGAGGATGCACTGGAACGGCTTGCCGATGAGGATCTGGGTCTTGACCTCGACCTCGGGGAACTGGTCAGCCATGACCTGGGCTCTCTTGAGGTTGGCCTGCGCGAGCTTCAGGAGGCCCTTGTCGATGATGTTGTTGTGGAGCTCCTCCTGCTCCTCGAACTTGAAGACCTTCGAGGCCTGGACCGAAAGAACATCCTTGATGTTGCCGAAAACCGCGTGGTGATATTCGACGTCGAAGGCCGAGCAGACGTGGAGCTTCGCGCCGAATTCCCGGGCCATTTCGAGGGCGAGGCGCATCGCCTTATAGGAGTACGAGGATCCGTCGACACACACGATCCAGTCGCCACCCTTGAGCGGGCGGTCCGAGCGCACAATGAGGGTGTCTTTCTCGACGCCCCGGATCACGCGCGAGACCATCCCCCCCAGTTGCGAGGAGGGCTGCCTTCCGATCCCGTGGGCTCCGATCACCATCAGGTCGTACGCGCGCCCACTTGAGCCAGCGAGCTTCTCTTCTTGTGCTTCGTCTTCAGCGATGATCCGGCCGTCCTCGCCGATCGCGACGTCGCTTCGGACCTTCGCACCACCATCGTATTTGTCGGCGATGTTCGGGTCGAAGCCGATCAGGCTCGGCAGGCGGCCCCCACCCCTGTTCGCTTCACGGATGATCTCCTCGTAATTGATCCCTTCGAGCAGCTGCCGTGTGAGCGGCACCCCGGCGGCGTCGCATGCCTCGGCCGTCTGGTCTAGAAAGGAGTCGGAGATCAGCTGGAGGCCCTTCTCGATCAACTTGTCGTGAACCTTGCGCTGACGCTTGATCTCCTCGGCCGTCTGAAACTGGGCGGGCAACCCCGTCTCAAGTTGTCTAAATCGCACATCGTGGAGTCGAGCGGCGTAGACGTGGTTTCCGGTGATGTGTCCCCCGGAGTGCGAGCAGATCTCGATCGCTCGGTCCACGGCCCAATGAGAGTGCGGGGAGTTGTCTACCGGTACGAAGACCTCACGGAACATAAACACCTCGGGCAAAGCCCCTTCGCTGTGCGTCCTGGTCCGCCGCCGGCACGGAGCGCACCCGCTCGCGGCGGGTGACCAGAGAACTCCCCTTTCCCTCTCCCGCGGGAGGAGGGCTCATCGATCTGGGCTGCACGTGATCCGGCGAAGAATGTCGAGCGCTTGGGCAACGTGTCCGCGCCACCGCGTAGATCATCGGGGCAGTGCCGCCGGACCCGACGAAGACCGGAGCCGCGAGCCGACGGACCACCCCTCGTGAGCCCGCCTCTGTGTGACGCGTTATGGAATGTAAAGTGAGCCTCTGTCCGCCTCCTTCGAGGCTCAAGGATGGCACGTCCAAGATACAAGGGATGTTGCCGCGGGCCAGTATACCGTGTTTCCCGAATGTGTCAACGGACGGCGAGGAGCCCGCGAGCCGCGTGGAAACCCCCACCTTGGCGGCGACCGAAGAGGCTGTTCTTGCACTGCCCCCGCTCGGCGGCCGTCCGTGTTACATCCCTTCCAGTCCCAGCTCCGTGCGCGCTCGGTCCATGACTTGGGGCGTGATCTCGGCCAGGCCCTGATCCTTGGCCCAGTCCGTGTAGATCCGCTTGACCATGCCGCGGACGAAGCCGGGCACCTTGCCCAAGCGGTCGATCGCTTCGGGGCTCCAGACCACCGACTGCCGACGTCGGGCCGGCCGACCCTGCTCCTCGGCAGCAGCGAACACCTCCTCGCGACCCCCTTCCAGGGAGCTCCGCACCATCTCCAGGGGTTGGGCGGGCACCTCACGGCCACCGATCTTCACGCCGAGGCTCGAGACGAGCTGGGTCTCCATCGGATTCGTGAGCATGGCCACCTCATGCTTGCAGGAGGCGCACGTGAAGATGGCCGCCAAGGTGCCGTCGCCCGGGAGCTGCCTGTCGGCGAAATCCATCACGTCGTCGCAGGCGAGGCAGAGGAATTTCATCGTCAGCCTTCTTCGATCGCAGCCGCGACCCGTTCCGAGAGGGCAAGGAGCGCACGGCTGCATGACGCGCCCGGATCCTCGCTCACGAGCGGGACGCCCACGTCTGTGGACGCGCCAAGGCGCGCGTCGAACGGCACCTCGGCCCAGAGCGGGACAGCGGATTCCGCAGCGAGGCGGCGGGCACCGTCGCCCTCGAAGAGTCGGGAAGTCTGCCCGCAGCAAGTACAGACGTGCTCCGTCATGTTGGCCACGAGTGCCACGATCGGGACTCTTGCTTCCCGTGCCATCCGGACTGCCTTCGAGACAACGAAGCGTGCCGTCTCGGATGGGATGGTGACGATGAGCATTTGGTCGAGGTTGGGGAGGAGTTCGAGGAGCCGGGCGATCTTGTCCGTTCCGGGTGGCACATCCACCAGGAGCACGTCGAGCTTCCCCCAGACGACGTCGCTCAAGAACTCTCGCAGAGCTCCCGTCTCCATCGCACTCTGCCATACGAATCCGCCGGTGGCTGGCTGGCGCCAGCGAAGCGGCGCGTCCTCATCCCGCTGGAGTAGTTCCATCGACATGACCCGCACACCATGGGGGCTCACGGGCGGCTCGATGCCCTCCGCACGGTCAACGAGCCGGGCACCGGAGACCTGCAGCATCCGGCTTAGCGAAGGACCGTTGAGGTCCGCATCCACGGCGCCTACCGAAAGTCCCCGCCTGGCGAGGGCAACGGCTAGATTCGCCGTGATCGCGCTCTTGCCGACTCCTCCCTTGCCACTGCCCACCGCCACGATCGTGCGGACCTCCGACAAACGCTCTTCGAGTCGCTCCTGTTGTGCGGTAACTTGTTCGAGGAGCTGTGACTCCGTCCCGGAAGCGACTTCCCGGTAAGTTCTGATCTTGCGCATTTCGAGCGGCGGGGTCCCCGACTACGGGACGAGCTGCGTTCCGTCTTCGGCCAGCGCCGTCAGAGCGTCAACCGGGCAGGACGAGCAGGCGTTCAGGAGTCCCTCGCGGTCCACCTCGGCATTGCCGTCCTTGAACGCCACGATGCCCTCGTCGTCGAACTCGAAGAGGTCGGGCGCGACGTCAATGCAGTCACCGAAGCCTACGCACAGATCGCGCTCGATGCGGATCGTGAGGCCCACTAGACGGATCTCGGAGATGTTGGTCAATGCCGCTCCAGCCCAGGGTGAGGAGATGGTAACGTGTTCCGTGCACGCGGAGCGGGCAAGGGTGGGTCCGGGGGGAGAAGAGGAGTGGCCGCGGCCCCTCCAGCCGTCCCCGAGGCCGTCGCCAAGTGCCCTTCTCCACAAGGTCGCGGAGTGGCCAGCGAGGTGCGCCCTGTCGACCGTATCCCTCCGACCCGGGCGGGCGGCACGAGGTTGCGGGCGGGCGTCGGCCGAGCCGCCTGGCTCCGGCGGACGCGCTCAGAGGACATTGCGGACGCCCTGCCGGGGAATCGCCGCTCAGGCGATGTTGCGCCGCTTACGCCGGAGGAAGTCCATCATGACGTACTGTCCAAGACTCTGAGTTGACGTGAAGTACGCTTTCCCACGGGCGATCTCGCACACCTCCTGGATGAACCGGACGAGATACGCCTCCCTGGCGAGCATGAACGTGTTGATCAGGATCCCCGCGCGCCGACAGGCGGCGACCTGGCGGAACGTCTGTCGCAGAATGTGCTGGTCCATCCCTCCAGAATTTTTGTAGATCTGCCCGTCGGGCCGTGTGACCGCGCTTGGCTTGCCGTCTGTGATCATGATGATCTGACGCATTTCTTTCCTCTGCGCCTTGAGGATGGTGCGAGCCAGCAGCAGCCCCTCTGCCGTATTCGTGTGGAAGGGGCCCACTTGCGCTTTTGCCAATTGACTGAGAGGGATTTCCTCAGCGACGTCCCCAAAGGTGACGACATTCAAGGAGTCACCGGGGAACTGCGTCCGGATGAGGTGTGAGAGGGCCAGCGCTACCCTCTTGGCGGGCGTGAAGCGATCCTCACCATAGAGGATCATCGAGTGCGAGATGTCGAGCATGAGCACCGTGGCGCACGACGAACGATACTCGGCCTGGTGGACCATGAGGTCCTTGTAATCGAGACTCAGCGGGACCCCGACCCCTTCCCTCTCGATGGCGTTTGTGAGCGTGGCCGGCACGTCGAGGTTGAGCGTCTCGCCGAACTCATAGGGCTTGCTCGCAGCGTCCGCCTCGATCCCGGTTGCCAGATGCGAGGTCTCGTGCGAGCCGAGGCTCGACTGGCCCACGGCCGAGAGAAGGTTCCGGAGCGCGCGGTAGCCCAGGAAGTCCATCCCCTTTTGGGTGAGGTTGAACTGAACGTGCTCGGCGGCCTGCCGGGCCTCGTCGATCTCCCCCATCCCCGTCACGTCGTGCGCCGCATCGGGCAGAGCCGACCGGAGGTGCTCAAGGGTGATATAGCCTTCCTCGACCATTCTCTGGACGAGATCGTCTAGGAGATCGGCGATCTGCTGCTGGACGGCTTCATCGCCCGCGCCTTCCCCCCGAAGCTCATCGATCATCTCCGGGGTGAGCTGGCCGCTCTCGATCAGTGCCCTGAGGAGAGCGTTCTTGAGGGAGTGAGGCGAGTTGGTGTCTTCGAGCCCCGACCATCCCCAGTAGGGGTGATGGTTGGGGCCGCCCGCGAATCCCGCGTTCAGCAGAAAATCCGAAAGGAACTCCATGAGGTTCTCGAGGTTCAGGGCGTCAAGCCAGCGGCCCCGATACTTCGTATAGGTCGTGTAACGCATGCTCGCCGACGGTGAGAGGAGCTTCGCGACGCTGAGCCTAGAGTAGAGGGGACCCGGGCCGATGGCCAACGGAGACGCCCGTGCGATGGACCCGATACCGGCACGCCAAGGAGTCGGTTCCGCCCAGCTCGGGCTAGACATGGTTGGCCCGTCCAGGCCTGGCTACGTTTCTGAGCATGGGCGCCGAACCTGATCTCCGCTCGCTACGCCGCGACCTCCTGGACCACTTCGGCACCCATCGGCGCGACTTTCCCTGGAGACAGAGCCGCGAGCCCTACCGCGTGTGGGTGTCCGAAATCATGCTGCAGCAGACGCGCGCCTCCGTGGTGGTCCCCTACTACCGGCGCTGGATGAGGCGCTTCCCGTCGCTGGCAGACGTGGCGGATGCGGAGGAGGAGGAAGTGCTGAAGGCCTGGGAGGGTCTCGGATACTACCTCCGAGCTCGGAACCTCCGCCGCTCGGCTCGGATCGTGACGGAACGGTGGGCCGGCGTGCTGCCAAAGAGAGCCCGCGACCTACGCAGGCTTCCCGGCATCGGCGAGTACACGGCGGGTGCCGTTGCCAGCATCGCCCATGAGGAGCCGGTTGCGGCGGTCGATGGGAACGCCAGAAGGGTCATCTCGCGGCTCTTCGACCTGGCCGATCCGTCGCCGGGCGAGCTTCGGGAGCACGCGAAGGAACTTCTCGACAGGCGCCGTCCGGGGGACTGGAATCAGGCGGTCATGGAGTTGGGAGCTACGATCTGCCTCCCCAGGTCACCGCGCTGCGGGGAGTGTCCAATCGCCGGGCCATGTGGGGCACGGACGTCGGGCACCCAGGAGCTCCGTCCCGCGACGAGACGGCGAAGGCGCTCTCGAGAGGTGACCTTCGCGGTTCTGGTGGCACAGGAGGGAGGCGCGTTCTTCTTGACCAGGCGCCCGCCGGTTGGCCTGCTGGGCGGGCTCTGGGAATTTCCGTCGATGCAGGTGGCGCGCGACGCTCTCGAGGACGCGTGCCGCACCGTTGCCCGGGGATGGGGCGTGGAGGTTCCGTCCGCGGATGCCGCGTGGAGGCCGCTCAGCGAGGTGAATCACGCGTTCAGCCATCTGAGAGCGGTCTATCGGCCCCTGCTCGTCGACTGCGCTTCGAGGGGATCTGTCGGTGGCGGCGCGGCCGCGACGCGGGGCTTCGGGGCCGAGGATCGCGAGTGCCGGTGGGCCGAGCCCGATCGGATTTCGTCTCTTCCGTTGCCGGCCGCACAGCGGAGAATACTGAAGCTGGCTCTGGCCGAGCTCGCAAGCCGGAGAGCTAGGCGTTGATTCCGCCGAGCGGATCGAAACCCTCGTAGCCCTTCCCTTGGGGAGCCTCGTAACTGGCTCGCGTGTATCCGCCGCTCGTCGAACGACTGATTCGCCGCTTGGCGACCAGCGTTTCGAGGACGAGTTCGCAGGCTCCGGCTCGGCACCCATCGGAGGCCGAATCGTCCGCCAGCCCGACGTGCTCCACCAACTTCAAGAGCCCAGGCACCTGCTCAAACCCGCGAACGCAGGCGTCGGCCGAGCTGTCGGCGCCCACTTGGAGTGCGCTCCCCATCTCGAAGTATTCGACGATCTCTTCGACGTCTGCTCCACCGGCCCTGGCCTGGAAGACCTCGCTGGCTGCGTGGGCAATGAGCTCGCGCGCAATCCGATCCGACCCGTGAAGCTCTCCCTCATACTCAAGCTCGATCTTTCCCGTGATCGCCGGAAGAGATCCATAGACGTCGCCGAGGCGCGCAACGGCGTGGTCCTCCCGCAGCATGAGAGCCCTCCGCTCCGCGGACGACACGACGCACTCCATCAAGGTGATGGGCATGCGTTGGCTCACACCCGAGCGCTGATCGATCCGCTTGTCCTCGCGCCCTAGGAATGCGATCCGCTCCACGACCTCGGCGATGAACTCCGGCACCTCAGTGTCGACGCAATCGCGCTCAAGCCAGGCCTCCTGATGGGTAATGCCCATTCCCACAGACACGTCCCGGGGGTAATGCGTCCGGATTTCGGCGCCGATTCGGTCCTTCAAGGGCGTGATGATCTTTCCGCGAGCCGTGTAGTCCTCCGGGTTGGCGGTGAACACCAAATAGACGTCGAGAGGAAGGCGAACGGGATAGCCCTTTACCTGGATGTCGCCTTCCTGGAGGACGTTGAAGAGCCCTACCTGGATCTTTCCGGCGAGGTCGGGCAGCTCATTGACGGCGAAGATTCCACGGTTGGCCCTAGGCAGAAGCCCGTAGTGGATCGTGAGCTCGTCGGCGAGGATGTGGCCCCCGCGTGCTGCCTTGATCGGGTCGACGTCGCCGACCACGTCCGCCATGGTCACGTCGGGTGTGGCGAGCTTCTCGACGAAGCGGTGCTCGCGGGCGACCCACGCCAGCGGAGCGTCGTCTCCCTCCGACTCGAGGAGCGTGCGGGCGTACTTGGAGATCGGCCTGAGGGGATCGTCGTTGATCTCGCTCCCCGCTAGGATCGGGATCTCGGGGTCGAGGAGGTCGACGAGCTGTCGGAGGATGCGGCTCTTTGCTTGACCGCGGAGCCCGAGAAGGATGAAGTGGTGTCGAGCCAGGACTGCGTTCACGATCTGGGGGACCACGCTGTCGTCGAAACCGATGATGCCCGGGAAGAGAGCTTCGGTAGACTCGAGCTTGGCGATGAGGTTGCGCCTCAGTTCGTCCTTCACACTTCGGGGCTCGTAGCCCGACGCTTTCAGCTCTCCAACCGTGCGGGGTCGACTCGCGGTCATGGCGGCCTTCTTGTCCCTCTTGGCGGTGGTGTCTCAGGACCCATGGCGCCGAAGCGATGGTGAGCGCCAGACGCACACCAAGCGCTCCCCGACGCTTTCCGCGTGCCGATCTGGCGCGGAGGGCTCCCCCTCGACGTGCCAGGTAGGCCCTGGAACTTCGGCGGCAGAGCACTAGGATACACCGGGGTCGATTCCACGGGTCCGAGGAGCAGGCACGGACCCGCCGGGCCGGGCGGCGAGTCCGAGCGAAGGAGTCAGAATGGCTGATCAGAGGGAGCTGGCGGGAGCGTTGCGTCCGGCGATGTACCAACCCTCCCTACCCGTAGACCGGTTGATCATCTCCGAGGTGCCCGACTCCGAGGCACTCCCCGTGGACGTGCTCTTCGTCGGCGGGGGGCCGGCGGGTCTCGCGGGGGCCATCGAGCTGGCACGGCTCGTGGCCAGGGACAACGAGGAGAACGGAACGCTCGGAGAGATCTCAATCGGGGTACTGGAGAAGGCCGGCCGGTTGGGAGAGCACTCGCTCTCTGGGGCAGTCGTCAACCCGCGAGCCTTCCGGAAGCTCTTTCCTGGTCTAGGTCCGGCTGAGCTTCCGCTAAGGGGGCCGGTGACCCGGGAGGCGGTCTACTTTCTGACCGAGGGCCGGGCCATTCGGGTGCCCACGCCCCCGACGATGAAGAATCGTGGCAACCGCTTGGCGTCGATCTGCGAAATCGTGCGGTGGTTGGGGGCAAGGGCGGAAGAGCTGGGCGTGGACATCTACCCGGGCTTTGCCGTGGGCGGACTGCTCGTGGAGGGGGACCGGGTCGTGGGGGTACGTACGACGGCCTCAGGGCTGGGGAGGGACGGACGGCCCGGCGGCAGCCACTATATGCCGCCCATGGACTTGACCGCGCGGGTCACGGTGCTCGCCGAGGGGACGAGAGGCTCGCTGACGCAGGCGTACTTGGAGTGGCAGGGCATCGCCTCCGAGAACCCCCAGATCTATGCTCTCGGAGTCAAGGAGCTTTGGGAGACCGACAAGCCGCTCGAACGCGTGATTCACACCATGGGATGGCCGCTCCCGGCGCATGCGTTCGGCGGAAGCTTCATGTATCCCCTCGAGGAGAATCTGGTCTCGCTCGGCCTCGTGGTCGGCCTCGACTACGCTGATGCGCGGTTCGACGTTCACGGGGTCTTCCAGCGTATGAAGCTGCACCCGCTGTTCAGGCCGTATCTGGAAGGTGGAGAGATGGTGGAGTGGGGCGCGAAGACCATCCCGGAGGGTGGGTACTACTCCGTGCCGGCCCGGCGACACGGCGCGGGAGTGTGCATCGTCGGCGACGCGGCGGGCTTCGTCGACGTTCCGTCCCTCAAGGGCATCCACTATGCGATGCACTCCGGAATCCTCGCCGCCCGCGCCGTCTTCAACGCCCTCAAGGAGCGGGATTTTTCTGAGCGCGGACTGCGCGCCTACACGGAAGCGCTGGACGCCAGCTATATCATGCGCGACCTGAAAAGGACCCGGAACATCCGGCTCGCCTTCAAGAAGGGCCTGGTGCGCGGCTCGATCGGGGCGGGCCTTATGACCCTGTCGCGGGGGAGGCTCCTCGGTGAGAGAATCAAGGTTTCGGAAGACGCCGGGGAGCCTCGCATCCTCGGCGGCGGCGGCCCTCCGATCCGGTCCGACGGCAGGATCACCTTCAGCAAGGTGGATGCGGTCTACAAGGCGGCAAACCAGACCCGCGACGATATTCCGAGCCATCTGATCGTTGGTCGAGACGTGAGTCCGGAAGCCGCCGAGATGTATGTGCACATGTGCCCGGCAGGGGTCTACGAGCGCGACGGCTCGGAGCTTCTGGTCAACGCGCCGAACTGCGTGGACTGCAAGGCCACCGATGTCCTCGGGCCTCGGTGGACGGCTAGGGAGGGGGGTGCAGGCCCGGCGTACCGCCGGATGTAGAGCCGCGCCAGCCGCGCCGGGGGCATGGCTCAGTGTCCAGGATCGCCCTCGGGGGAGGGACCGGCCACCCGGACCCTCTCGGGGCCGCCGCTAGTCCGAGATAACCTCGAGGGTCCTTTCCAGCGCTCCGTTTGGCGCACGGACCAGGCGGGGTCGGACGCTCGGTACCCGGCGACTCCGGAATGCCTGCAGCACCTCGGACGTCGTGGCGAACTCGCTTACGGATTCGAGCGTCTTGATGGTGGGGAAGACCATCGGGAGCGAACCGTCACGGGCCAGATCCAGCGCCTCCGCAGGTCTGAGCCAGATCGCCTTGCGCACCTCTTGGATGTGGAGGGCCGGCTCTGACCCCGGCCCCACGGCTGCGGCGAAGAAACGGGTATCGTAGCGCCGTGGCTCTCCCACCGGCGTGATCCAGTGCCCGATGTACTCCATGGCGTCGTTGTCGATGAAGACGTCTAGGTCCTCCAGGGCCTGGGCGAAGGAGCACGCGCCGCGAAGGAGCTTGTCCCGGACCTCGCGCACGCCAGGCGAGGCAGCCGCCGTGGGAAGCGAATCTCCGTCCCCGGTCCGGCCCACGAGTATTCCGGTCTCCTCGAAGGCCTCCCTGAGCGCTGCCGAATAGTAGGCTGCAGCCGGAGGATTCGCGTCGTGAAGCCTCATTCGTTCTGCAGCCCGCGCCCACGTGAGACCCCTGGCCCGGGCCAGGACGTCTGAATCGAGGTCAGCCCCGTCGACTCGTCCGCCGGGAAAGACATACGCTCCCGGCACGAAGCCGGCGTTGTGAGTGCGCTTGAGGAGCAGGACCGTGAAGCCGAGCCCCTCGTCCCGCATCAAGAGGAGGGTGGCAGCCGGCCGGGCAACCACGGACCCGGGAGGAGCATCATCCATCCCGCTCGGAAACTGGCGCTCAGATGCCCCACAACTCGCATCTTCCATCCGCCGCTCCTCTAGCGACCGACCGCCATGCCGTCCTTCCTCGGATCGGATCCGGCAGCCCAGCCCCTCTCGAGCCTAATGATGGCTTGAGCCCCCCCGAAAGAGCCTCCACCCGCGACCGACAGCTTGTGACCCATGGCTGTCAGGCCCTGGCGCGCCTCGTGGCTGATCGGTCCCTCGATGAGCACGTCATATCCCGACTGATGACGGAATCGCGGCGCGTCGATCGCCTCTTGGAGGTCCATACCGAATACGAGGATGTTGAGCAGCATCTGGGTGTGGCCCTGTGGCTGCATCGATCCTCCCATAAGGCCGAAGGTCATCCAAGGAGCGCCGTCCTTGGTCACGAATCCTGGGATCAGCGTGTGGAATGGCCTCTTGCGAGGGCCGGCCTGGTTCGGATGCCCCTCCTCGAGGGTGAAGCCGCCGCCCCGGTTTTGGAGCGCGAAGCCCGTTCCGGGGATCACGACGCCCGAGCCGAACGCGGAATAGATGCTGTTGATGAACGAGATCATGTTGCCGTCGGAATCGGCGGCCGAGAGGTAGATAGTTTCGCTGTCGGTAACAGCGGGACCGGGCTGTACCCTTTCCGTCGCCCGCTCAGGATCGATGAGGACTCTGCGCGCGGCGAGATAGTCTTCGTCGAGCAGCCTCTCCACCGACACGTCCATATGATCTCGGTCTGCGATGTACCGGCTCAGGTCGGCGAAGGCCAGCTTCTTGGCTTCGATAAGGTGGTGCAGATACGCGGCGGAGTTATGGCCCATGTCTTCGAGGTCCAACGGCTCCAGCATCTTCAACATCTGAAGCACCGCCACACCCTGACCGGCTGGAGGCAGCTCCCAAATCGTGTACCCGCGGAACCCGATTGAGATGGGATCGACCCACCCCGGCCTGTGGTCGCGGAGATCGTCGAGCGTCAGGAAGCCACCGAGCTCGGCGAGGTGGTCCACGAGCCTGCGGCCTAGCTCGCCCCCATAGAAGACCTCGGGCCCCTGCTCCGCGAGCAAGCCGAGACTGCGGGCCAGATCCGGGTTCTCGAACCACTCTCCGACGTCCGGCCCCCGCCCGCCGTCGTAGAGGAAGGTAGCGCGCGCCCCGGCGTCCCGTGCCAGTTTCGCCTCAGCGTCCCGCCACTGGCTGGCGATGATCGGAGTGACGGGGAAGCCCTCGTTCGCGATGCGAATCGCAGGCTGCAGAACCTCACTCAGGGACATCGTCCCGTACCGCTCCAGGAGCGCTGCCCAACCCGAAATGGCTCCCGGCACCGTAACCGCCTCCGGCCCGCTGATGGGCATGCGCTCGTGGCCGCGCCTCCGAAGGGCGTCGGGCGTCAAGAGGGAGCCGGATCTGCCGCTCGCATCCAACCCCACAAGCTGCTGGTTCTCGGCCGACCACACGATGGCAAACATGTCCCCTCCGATCCCCGTCATGTGGGGCTCGGTTACGGTGAGGACCGCTGCGGCCGCTACGGCGGCGTCGATGGCGTTCCCGCCACGCTGCATGATCTCCAGCCCGGCTCCGCTCGCCAGAGGCTGACTTGTCGCCACCGCCTCCCGGGGGGCGTAGACGGTAGACCGGCCGGCCATGCTGCCAGGCCTCATTTGGGCGTCTGCTGCGTAGGCCGGAAGTGATGCTGCCAAGATGGCCACCTTAAGTGCGCGTAAGACATGAGGCATATACTGATCTCCTTGGTCATGAAGCCGTCCGCCCAAGCTCGTTTGGCTCAGCGTGGCGTCCCCGGATCGGCCGTCGATGCCTATCCTTCGAACAGCTCCTCGGGGCGTCCCGTATCCTCGCAAGTGTCCACCGAGGCTTCCACACATCCCAGGGGATCGCCGCTCTGCCGCTTGCACCCCGTCCCTCGCTCAATCGTATCGTGGCCTTGACGGGCAAGAAAGACCGTGCTTCGCCGGTCACACTCGTGGCCCGTCTGGAACCTGGGTCGGCCGCGAATGGTTCTCGGTAATCGCGCTCCAAGAAACGACGTATTTCATCCAAGGTGTCCCTGGGAGTCGAATCCCTTTTCCCGGTGATGCGGACGCGCGATTGGTGCGCCGTCTGCCGACGCCGATGATGCCCCTTCGACGTGCTGATCGGAGGGTGGACGGATCCGGAGGAGGTGGGATTTGCCATGCATTGCGATCCCGGCCGGCGAATGCGAGCCGACGACCAGCTGAACGGGGGCCGGCTTCGACTCCTCCGCCCAAGACTGGAAGAGGGGTAGACGGTCGAAGAGACAGCGAGCGCGGTGGGCTCGCAGAGCAATGGCTGCCATCATGACAGGACCACTACAACTCCGGCATGTTCCTGGCGCCCCGGGGCTGGCAGGATTCCTGCAGAGGCCATCAATTCCTAGGACCACGGCGCGTGTATCCGTCCGGGATTGGTCTGGGGCGGGTCCGGCCACCCGGGGTGGCTACGTGCCGTTTCACGACCTCGGCTGGGATCGCGATCCTCGGGGACGTTCGAGGTGAGATAATCTTATGGATGAGCGTTACACACTTCCGGTCTTGCCCCTTCGCGACACGGTCGTCTATCCGGGTGTCGCGGTCCCGATCTCCGCCGGACGCCTCGGGACCGTCGCAGCGGTTCAGGAAGCGCTCGATGGAGATCGGAGACTCTTCGCTGTGGCTCAGCGAGAGAACGTCGACGATCCCGTGCCCGAGGTGCTCTACACGGTCGGGACGGTCGCCCGGGTCATCCAGACCCACCGGGTGCGTGGCGGTGTGCAGCTCCTCGTGCAGGGAGAGGGGCGAGCTCAGGTGATCTCCTATCAGCCGAATGGCGATGGGATGCTCAGGGCGGTCCTCCTCGACATGTCCCGGCAAAGGAACACCGACGTCCAGGATCCCGCCTTTCAGGCCCTCAACCGGGAGCTTCGGGAGCGGGCTGCCGAACTCGGCACGCGACGTGGCGTTCCGGCTGAGGCCCTGAACCAGTTGATCCAGGGAGTGGACGAGCCGGGCGCCTTCGCTGATCTGGTTTCGTTCTACCTTGAGCTTCCCGCCGCGGACAAGCAGGCTCTGTTGGAAACGCTGGACGACGAGCAGCGGATGCGGGCTGCGTTGGTGGCCGTCGAGCGAGAACTGGCTCGCCTCGACGCTCAGGAAGAAATCCAGGCGAGGGTCCAGGAGGAGCTGGGCGAGCGTCAGCGCGAGATGCTGCTGCGGGAGCAACTCAAGCAGATTCGACTCGAGCTTGGCGACGAGGACGAGCGGGACGACGTCGAAGACCTTCGGGAACGGGTGGAGGAACTCGAGTTAGACGAGGAGCAGCGGGCTGAGGTCGAGCGGGAACTCAGGAGGTTAGTGCGGACAAGTCCGCAGTCCGCCGAATACCAGGTCATCCGGACCTTCCTGGAATGGGTGACCGAGCTTCCCTGGAGTACGCGGTCGGAGGACAAGATCGATTTGGGCCTGTCGCAGCAGATCCTCGACGATGACCACTACGGTCTCGAAGATGTGAAGGATCGGATCCTTGAGTTCCTTGCTGTCCGGAAACTGCAGCTTGAGAGGATCGAAGAGGAAGCCGGCGAGCAGGCCGAGAGGGAGATGCGCTTGAATGGGGAGGAGACGGGCGGGGAGGATTCGAAGGAGCTCGACGAAGGGTCGGAGCCCAAGGAGACTCCTCCCGGGTCCGATACGCTCTCTGTGGGAGGTCGCGGGCCGATCCTCCTGTTTGTTGGCCCCCCCGGGGTCGGGAAGACCAGTATCGCACAGTCGATTGCGCGCTCGCTGGGCCGCAGGTACGTGCGCATCTCGCTCGGGGGTGCACGCGACGAGGCAGACATCCGTGGCCACAGGCGAACCTACGTCGGCGCGATGCCTGGACGGATCATTCAGGGCATGCGCCGGGCAAAGTCGAAGAATCCGGTCTTCCTTCTCGACGAAGTGGATAAGCTCGGCGTCTCGTTCCAAGGAGATCCGAGCGCCGCGCTCCTCGAGGTCCTCGATCCGGCCCAGAACTCGACCTTCACCGACCACTACCTTGGCATCCCTTTCGACTTGTCGGAGGTCTTGTTCATCGCAACGGCGAACTATGCGGACCGCATCCCGGCTCCTCTCTTCGATCGCATGGAGAAGGTCGACTTCTCCGGGTATACCGAAGCCGAGAAATTGGAGATCGCCAAGAGGTACCTGCTCCCCCGACAGGAAAAGGAGAACGGTCTCAGAGAAGGCGAGGTGATTCTTCACGACGAGGCTCTAATCGCCATCGTTCAGGCCTACACCCGCGAGGCCGGTGTCCGGCAGCTCGAGAGAGAGCTGGGCAAGCTCGCGCGCAAGGTCGCCCGCAAGATCGCTGCGGGAGAGGTGGGGGATTTCAAGGTCAGCACCGACGTCATCCGAGAACTTCTCGGGAGGCCGCGGGTGCACCCCGAGCGGATGGCGGCCGCGGACGCGATCGGTGTGGCTACCGGAATGTTCTACACTCCGATGGGTGGGGACATCATGTTTGTCGAGGCCAGCGTCATGGCTGGAGAGGGCGGGTTGGTCCTCACCGGCCAGCTCGGCGACGTGATGAAGGAGTCGGGGCGGGCGGCGTGGAGCTACGCCCGCAGCAATCACACGCGGCTGAGCATCTCCGAGGAGGCGCTGCAGGGCCGCGAAGTGCACATTCACGTGCCGGCCGGCGCGGTTCCCAAAGACGGGCCCTCTGCCGGAATCACCATGGCCAGCGCCCTCGTCTCGGCGCTGTCGGGGCGGAAGACGCGAAGAGACGTGGCTATGACCGGCGAACTCACGCTCACCGGAAGGGTCCTTCCCATCGGAGGCGTGAAAGAGAAGCTCCTCGGGGCGCTCCGGTCCGGAATCACCGAGATCATCCTGCCGCGCGACAACGAGGCGGATCTGGAGGATCTCAAGGCGGAAGTGCGTGACAAGCTCGCCATTCACCTCGTCGGGGACCTTGATCAGGTGATCGACATCGCCCTCGCCGCCGAGGCCCCGACCGCCTAGGGCGGGCTGGCGCAGCCCGGTGGAAAGTGGCTCACTCGGGCGACCAGTGGCCGCGTCATAGGACCTTGATCGAGCCGGAAGCCCCTGCGGTGACACGACCGATGGCGGCGGCTTGGGGCGTCTCCTCCTGGAGCTCCTCCAGTAACCTAGCCGCGCGGTCCTGCGGCACCGAGATAAGCAGACCACCCGACGTTTGGGCGTCGGCGAGAATGAGGCGCCGGACCTCGTCGGCGTCACCGAAGTCCACGCAGTCCTCGATATCCCTGAGGTTGCGACGGGTGCCGCCTGGGACGTGCCCTTCGGCGACAAGCTGTGTCACGCCGGCCAGCACGGGCACGGACGCCGCATCGATTTCGGCAGCGACGTCCGACTGCAGCAGCAAGTTCGCGAGGTGGCCCAGGAGTCCGTAGCCGGAGACGTCGGTGGCGGATTGGATCCCCGCCCGCACCATGGCCTCCGCAGCCCCTCTGTTGAGAAGGGTCATGCTTGCCACGGCCGCTTGCACAACCTCCTGCGGGGCCTCGTCGGCCTTGAGGGCCGTCGCGACGATACCCGTGCCCAAGGGCTTGGTGAGCAGGAGCCGGTCCCCGACGTGGGCCTTCGCGTTGGTCACAACGGTGTTCTTGACGGCGTCACCCACGATCACCATCCCGTATTTGGGCTCCGGATCGTGCACCGAGTGGCCGCCTAGGATCGGGATACCGGCTTCGCGGGCGGTGTCCGATCCGCCGCGGATGATCTCGTCCACGATCCCCCCGTCCAGCAGCGTGCGAGGGAACGCCAGTAAGTTGAGCCCGAAAAGGGGACGAGCCCCCATGGCGTAGATGTCCGAAAGCGCATTTGCGGCCGCGATCCTCCCAAAGTCGTACGGCTCATCGACCAACGGAGCAAAGAAGTCGACGGTGACGACGAGGGCGCGGCCGTTGCCGAGTGAGTACACGGCGGCGTCGTCGCTGGGGGTTGCCTCCACCAGCGCCGCGGTGCTCTCGATGGGGCCAAGGTGACGCAGGACCTGCGCCAGCTCGGACATGCCGAGCTTGCTGGCTCAACCGGCTCCGTGAGCCAGCTTCGTCAGGCGGATCCTGGGCCTCCCGTCTCTAGGTTCGTCGTGCATTGGTCTTGCTGAGAGATGTCTTCCGTGGTCAATGTGAGGTTCCCCGCGGACAATCGATCGGTGAAACGTGCCGCCAATCTAGACGGGGGCGCCAGGAGGGGAAACAGAGTTAGATTCGTGCATGGACGCTGCAACCCGTTTCCCCCGCAATCGGCCTGCTCCCCACAACCTGCCGGGGCCTGTCGCGATCCTCGCCACCGGTCCTGGCCGGAGTCTCTGATGGCGGCTTCCGAATTCGTCTTTGCGTCGAGAGGGTCGCGCGGGGATTGCGCCATACGGTTCACGACCCGCGCGGCCCCTCGAGCGAGACCGCGAAAGAGCGTCGGCACCGCCCGAGGCCCGCTCCCCACGTCAACGCGGCCGCAGGCATGCGCCCCCTCTTCGAGAGCCCCGACCGTGAGGGCGGGGAAGCTCGCCTTGAGCACCGGAGCTTGAGCGCCCGATGAGCGAGTTGCCGGGACCCGATCACGTGCGGCCAGGGAACGTCGTTGTTCAGAGGGGGGGGGTCGAGATCACGTGGCACCACGGCGATCCGGCGACGGAGTACGTCCGGGCGACCAGCGACGCCGCTGTGCGGGACCGGAGCCACAGGGCTCTCCTACTCGTGAAGGGGCGGGCTCCCGTCGACACGCTGAACGGGGTGCTCACGGGCCGCATGCCCCGTGCGCCGGCGAGCTTAACCGAGGGGGTGGTAGGCGGCCGTGCCGAATACTCCGCGGTCCTTTCGGCGAAGGGAAGGGTCGTTGCCGACGCAAGGGTCATGTGGGGCGCCATTCCGCATGGAGACAGCCTGTGGCTTGATGTACCGCGTCCGGCTCTCAAACCGCTGCTGGAGCACTTGAGACGGTACGTACCGCCTCGTCTTGCGGTCGTCGAGGATATCTCCGACGAAGCGGGGTTGCTCACCTTGCTGGGTCCGCGGGCGCTCACCGTGTTCGGCGAGCTTGTGCCGTGGACTGGGGGCGCGGGCGTGGAGGGGTTGGGAGAGGGCGACTACGTTGCGAGCGACCACGCGCGGGAGCGGGTGCTTGGGACGTCGGAGGTCGCCACTCCGGCTTGGGACGTCTTCACGTCCAAGGGGCGGGCCCGGAGGCTATGGGGCCAGCTCCTAGACCGGGGGGTTGCCCCGGTCGGCGCCAGCGTCTGGGACACGTTGCGCGTAGAGGCTGGCCGACCGGCGTTCGGCCAAGATATGGACGAGTCCTTCATTCTGACCGAGGTCGGCATCGTGGATCGAGCCGTGGACCACGCCAAGGGATGCTACACGGGTCAGGAAGTAATCGTGCGAATTCGGGACCGCGGCCACGTCAACAGGAGTCTCCGAGGATTGCGCCTCGGTGACAGCCCGGCGCCCGCAAGCGACGCCGAGTTGTTTCACGAGGGAGCTCCCGTCGGGCGAATGACCAGTGTCGTCAGCTCCCCTCGCTCCGGGGGCACGATCGCTCTGGCCTACGTGCGCAGAGAAATCCCCCCCGGTGGCGTAGTCCTGGTGGGATCCGAGGACGGCCCCCGCGCGACGGTGCACGAATTGGCACCGGGCTGGGCAGCTTCGCCGGCCCCGAGGCCCTCGGCCGGCGGCCGAGGGCACCGCTCAGGCGGTGCTCAGCCGCTTCAGTAGGTCCCTCACCCTGGACTCGATCTCGTCGCGCACCCTGCTGACGCCGGCGGGCGACATGTCACGAGGGTCTGCAAGATCCCAGTCTTCACGCTCGCTCGCGGGGATGTGCGGGCATTCGTCGCCACACCCCATTGTGATCACGATGTCGTAGGGACCGGGCGGAACTTCCGAGACGGACTTGGACCGGTGAGTCGAGAGGTCGTAGCTCACCTCACGCATGGCTCGCACAGCGCGGGGATTGATCTTCCCCGAGGGGCGGGAGCCGGCCGAATAAGGCTTGAGGACGCCGGGTCCGTGGATCCGCGCAAACGCCTCAGCCATCTGACTTCTGTTCGAGTTCTCCGTGCAGACGAAGAGCGCAGTGGTCACGCGATCGCTCCTTCTCCTCCCAGCGCAGCTCCGATTGCTTCCTGCCACGTGGAAGCTACTTCTGACCCTTCGTCCTGTCAGCTCGTCATCAAATCGGCTCGTGGCTGGGCCCGTTCCACAATCCGGAGCCCAAAACGACTCCGGCAACTCGCCGGCCATACGGAGTACCAGGAGTCGCTGGGGGAGTCGGTCGGAGCCGGAAGGGCGCTCGGACGGGAGGGCGCGCGGAGACGCCTCCGGCCCGCTTCGGGTGGGTCGGAACAGCGCCTCGCCCTATTGGTAGCTTTGGATGTGTCCGTTGACGTGATCCCGCACAGTAAGGAGCTGTCCATGCTCGGCCGTGTTGCGTTTGGCAAGGAACTTGTGGCCGTCGGTCTCAGCGCCGCGGCCTTCGCAGCAGGTAGTGGGTGGCTGGTCGCCCAGGAAGTGGCCCCGGCCAAGATTGGAGTCTTCAACGCTGACCGAATCATGGCCGAGTCCAGGGCGGGCCAGCAGGCGCTTGCTCTCTTCAATCAGCTTCGAGACCAGCGTTTGAGCGATCTGCAGGCCCAGCAGGAGGAGATAAACAACCTGCGTCAGCAAGCGCTCGGAGCGACCCCAAACACAGCCGAAGCTGCCCAGCTCCAGCGGCAGCTTGAAGATCGGATGCTTCAATTGGACAGGCTCCAAGAGGACGTGCAGGCCGAGCTTGCCAACCGGCAGAACGAGCTGACGGGTGAGATTACCCAACAGGTAGGGCAGATTCTCGAGACGCTTGGGGAGGAGGAGGGCTATTCCCTGCTCTTCAACGCGATCCAGAGCGGACTCGTATTCGTGGACCCGACGATGGACATCACGCCCGAGATCATCCGACGTTTGGACCTGATCAACCCCGGGGCTGACCCCTGAGCACTTCCCGAGGCACCGGTCACGCGCGCCTCAATTGACGGGTGGACGTGCGGTCAGCGGAGACCTCCGCTGCCAAGCCCCACCCGCACCCTAGAGGGAGCGGAGGATTGCGAGTCGAGCTCCAGCTGCCCTACCTCTCGTGGCCAGGTCGAAAGCCGCCGCGACGCCCGCCCCACCTGAACCCCCGGTTCCGAAACGGACCGCCGCTACGCCGCATCCCCCGTCCAGGGATCCCACGTCCTCTGAGTGACTGGAGCTCCCGCCTCTGCTCGTCCGTGAGGACGCCGTCGATCCGCTCCCGGAGACTCTCCTGCCTGGTGATCATGGAGTCCCGGTAGGCCGTGCTCAGGTCGAGGAACTGACCTCGGGTGATCTCACCATCGCGTAGCTGATCCCTCATGGCCCGCATCTCGAGTCGGGCACTGTCCTGTACGGCGCGCGCGTCCTCCTCGATGCTTCGGAGGGCTTCTACCTGCTCATCGGTGAGGCTGAGTGCGTCGCTCAGCCACAGCAGCCGATCTGCCGAGTCCATTCTGCTGCCCCACCGGCCTGCCTGGCCTTGGAGGGGGAGAGCCAGCAGTAGGGCGAAGACCGTGATTACTCCCGAAGGTCTCATCATCACTTTGTCCTCCTTTAGTGGATTGCGGGCGCTTTGTCGACTGCGTCCCCGACGGTCGACGATGACACCCTGGTCGGGCCTCTGTGTGATAGATGGCGAGAGGCTGAGGGTTGTTAAGCGGATTTTTCCCTGACCGGGTCGGAGAGGGTTCGAGCCGGTACATTTGGGAGTGGGCGAGACGTAGCGGCATGATTGGAGCGGAGGAGGTCATGAGGCGGTTGATCTTAGGCTTGGCGGTCATGGGAGTATTGTGTACGCCGCACGGCGGACGCGGACAGCTTGTGAGGGGAGCCTTCAGCTCGTATGCGGTAGACGCCTTTGACGGCGCGGTCGGTGCCGGTGTGCTGCTTGGCGTCGACGTCCCGGTCCTGCCGGTTGCCGCTTACGGCTCGGCGACCTGGTTCTTTGTCGACTGCACCGGGTGCAGCCTAAAGGGCTGGTCGGTGGGAGTGAGCCTCCGGCCCCTCCCCTTTCCGCTGGTTCGCCCCTATCTGGTCGGTGGAGTGACCGAAAGGAGTCTTGAGAACTCCGATGGCGGATCGGCCCTCAATTCGAGCGGGGCCTTCGCGGGGGTGGGGTTGGATCTGGCGCTGACGGGCCCACGGTTCTTCGCCGAAGCACGGTACGAGTTTCTGGACGGGGAGCTGGCGCAGCCGGTGTTGAGGGCGGGCGTGCTCTTCTAGGTCCTGCGACCCCTTGCACGAGGGGGACAACCCGGGCGGGAGGGAATGTTGCGAAGACGCCACGCCCGGCGGCACGGGTTGCACGCGCGCTGTCAGATCGTGGCGATCGCCCGGACGATCTTGGCACCGTGGAATCTCCCGTTTTCGATGAAGATCTTGTTGGCGTTGTAGCCGGCGGTCAGCACGCCAGCTACATAGATCCCGGGGACATCCGTCTCCATCGTCTTGGGATTGTGCATGGGCACGCCGGTCTGGGCGTCGATGGTCACGCCGAGGGAGGAAACGAAGTCCCGATCCGGGCGCCAACCCGTCAGCGCGAGAACCCAATCGTTGGCGATCTCGACGGTAGCGCCGGATCGCTCCCCGAGGAGGATGACGGACGCCGCGCGTATCTCGACGACCCTGTGCTCCCAATACACCTCGATCTCCCCGCTCTTCAAGCGGTTCTGGATGTCGGGCACGATCCACGGCTTCACCCCGCTGTCGATCCGATCGAGGAAGTGCGCCATCGTGACCCTCCCCCCGGCACGGTACGTCTCCAAGGCTGCCTCCACCGCGGAGTTCCCGGCACCAACAACCAGAACGTCTTGGTCGTAGAACGGGTAGGGTTCCTGGTAGTGGTGCTTGACCTTCGGAAGCTCTTCGCCGGTCACGCCCAGAAGATTCGGCTCGTGGAATCCACCGGTCGCGATGACGACTGCGCGGGCCTGAATCGAGGCCGGGACCCCGGCCTGCGACACCGTGCGCACGAGGAAATCGGGCTCGGTGCCCTCGATCGAGGTCACCTCCTCGTATTGGCGCACGTCCAGGCCGCAGTGCCGGACTACGCGACGGTAGTAGACGAGCGCCTCCCGGCGTGTGGGTTTCGTGTCAGCGATCGTGAACGGCACACCGCCGATTTCTAGCTTCTCAGCCGTGCTGAAGAACGTCATGTAGTAGGGATAGCCCACCAATGAATTGGTGATGCACCCCTTGTCGTAGAGGACGGCGTCAAGGCCGGCCCGGCCCGCCGCCGCGCCGACGGCGATGCCGCAGGGACCGGCGCCCACCACGACCAGATCTTTGCGCTCGATCATGCTCTTTCGCGGGCTCTTGTCGAAGAGCGTCCAAGCTACCGATCCTAACCTCTGTTCCCAAGGGCGCGGACGAAGCATCTTGTGCGACACGCCGCGCTTGGGTCGCTTTCCCCACGCCCCCTTATGCGCCCGTCCCTATCCGTGAACAGCGAGCTTTCCCGATGAGCGCCGCCGAGAGCGAGAGCCGCAAGGCGCTGAATCGGCTTAGGCGGGCGCTCGAGAAGAGTCGGCGAGAGGTTGAGGCGCTCCACGGTACCCTCTGCCATGTCGAGGGCGGGGACTTTCCGGATGCCGACTACGAAGATGTGAGGGTGAGGCTGGCGGAAGTCGAGGAATCTGTGGATCGCGAATGCGCTCGCCTCCAGGACAAGGTACTGACCTATGGGGGGTTGGAGCCTGGGCGCGTGCGGAGGGGTGCGGCCGAATAAGGCTCCGGGTGTGTCCGGGGCCGAAGCCCCGGGTGTGAGCGGAGAGCGGCCGGCACGCCTCCCCAGGCTGTACCTCCTCAAGGACGGACAACGGGACGAGTAGGAGCGTGGACAACGGTTTCGCGAAGCTTACGGATGACTTGAAGACCACCTTTCGGGGAAGTATGGCGGGGCCGTGGCCGGACGAGCGATTTGGCGAGTGGGCGTTGCGGGTGTTCCAATATCAGTTCGAGGCCAACCCCACTTACTCACGCTACTGCAGGAACCGAGGGCTGGACCCGTCTGTCCTGGAGCGCTGGGAGGAGATTCCGCCGGTTCCCACATCTGCGTTCAAGGTGGTGCCCCTCGTCTCGGGCGACCCGAGCCGGGTCCAGCGGGTTTTCCGGACGAGCGGAACGACTCGGGGGGCTGGGAGTCGCGGGGCCCATTACGTCTTGGATCTGGACCTCTATCGGGCTTCGCTCACGCCAAACATCGAAGCGCATCTCTATCCGCCCGGACCCGTGCCCCGGCTTCTGGCGTTGGTGCCGTCGCCCGATGAAGTGCCCGACTCGTCGCTGAGCTTCATGTTGGCCGAGGCCTTGTCGGTGCTGTCGGATGGCGACGGAGGGTTTTTTGTCCGACCCTCGGAAGGGCTCGACGTGGTGGGGCTGAGCCGAGCGCTTGCCACGGCGACGGAGGAGGGGGTGCCGGTCCTGCTGGCTGGAACGGCGTTCGCTTTCGTGCACTGGCTCGGCTACCTCGCCGAGACGGCTTCCCGCTACGAGTTGCCCGCAGGGTCTCGAATTCTCGAAACGGGGGGCTTCAAGGGACGGTCGCGGGCGCTGTCTCGACCTGAGTTCTACCAAGCGCTGTCGAGTGCCCATGCCGTCCCCATCGAGCGAATCGTCAACGAGTATGGCATGACAGAGCTCCTTTCGCAGCGTTATGAGCCACTCCTGTCTGAACCGCAGTCGGGGTCGTCTGCGGGATCGTTGGAGCACCGCCGCCACGTAGCGCCGCCTTGGATGCGCACCCGAGTGTTGGACCCGGTGAGCCTTGAGCCCGTGCCGGTCGGACGGGAAGGGCTCTTGTGTCACTACGACCTGGCGAACGCCGGATCCGTCATGGCCGTGCTTACAGAGGACTTGGGCTCCGTCGATGATGAGGGACGACTTCGCTTCGCAGGGCGCCTGGAGGGTGCGGAGCCTCGCGGCTGCTCGCTCGCTATGGATCAGCTCCTGTCGACGGCGGGTGAGTTGTGACTCCCTTCGAGGCGGGGACCTTCCCGTCGGGGTTCGCGTCCTCCATCAGGTGGGAGCCCATCGATGTCGACCCGGGCGCCGACGTTCGATACCCGACGATGGAGGGGTCCGAGTGGAGCCGACTGCTTGGGATGCTGGTGAACAGCGCAGGCGCGCTGAAGGACCGACCGGTGTCGGAGCTTGTCGAGAGCATCGGTCGCACTGCCGATCGGTTTCTCGATCCCGAAGATCCCGTGCGGCTCGAAGCCGTCGAATGGCTTCCGCCCACGGCCGGCATCTCGGTCGAGATGGCTGCCGAGGTGCTCGACGGTATGGCCCGGGATTGGACTGCGGATCGCTTGTTCGAACTCCTGGAGCGGGAGCTCGGGGGGGTTGAGGTTCTCGACGGGTTCCATCGAATCGACGCAGGAAGGATGGTCCATGCCGGCGGAGGGTCCCTCACGTTTCACGTGGGTGCCGGGACCGTTCCCGGGGTGAGCGTCACCTCGATGATCCGCGCGCTCTTGGTGAAGTCGGCCGTTCTGCTCAAGCCCGGAAGGGGGGATCTCGCTCTTCCGATTCTCTTCGCTCGGGCACTGGCGGAGGAGGATGAGGGTGCAGCGGATGCAGTCGCCGTGGCGTACTGGCCAGGAGGGAGTGGAGCGGCGGAGGAAGTTGCGCTCGCCACGGCGGACGTCGTTATGGCCTACGGGTCAAGCGAGTCGGTTGCGGCGCTCAGGGCACGCACGGCCGGCACCGCCGACTTCATCGGGTACCGCCACCGTGTGAGCTTCGGGGTCGTGGGGCGTGGTGCCCTGAGTCACGAGGAGGCGGAGAGGGTCGCCCGGTCAGCGGCCAAGGCAGTGTCCCTCTTCGACCAGAGGGGGTGCGTTTCTCCTCACGTCCTATATGCGGAGCGCGGAGGAACTGTGGATCCCGCCGCCTGGGCGGGAATTCTCGCCGAGGCCATGGGCGAACTGGAAGATGCCCTCCCCGGTGGGTGCCTGACCCCAGAGGAGGCGTCGTCCCTGCACCAGCTACGGGGGGCTGCCGAGTTGGAGGAGGCCGCGGGAGACGGCTCCCGCGTCTACAGGGGGAAACGGGGTTCTTGGACCGTCATCTTCCAGGCCGGGCCCGTGTTCAGGACCTCCTGCCAGAATCGGGTCGTGTATGTGAATCCCGTGGCGGATCTCGCCGAGGTCCCGGAGCTGCTCTCCAGAGTCCGGCGGAGTCTTCAGACCGTGGCCGCCGCCGGGCTTGGGGATCGGCGGGAGAGGCTCGCCGCGGCTCTGGGCCGGGTCGGTGTAAGGCGTATTACGTCGTTCGAACATGCGCCCTGGCCTCCGCCTTGGTGGCATCACGACGGAGCGTCGGTTTTCTCCGGGTTACTTGGCTGGATCGATCTGGAGGATGAGTAGCAGGGCGGCGAGGATGATGTCGGCCGCAACGCTGCAGTTCAAAAGCTGTGGCGCTCCCGTACTGAGGATCGGAGAATGCGAGACTGGTGTTCCGCTCCACATCCGTAGTGCGGCTGGCGGGGCGACCCGATCGAATCGGCAGACACCGTCCCTTCACCACCTTCGGGGCCCGCTAGGAGTCGCGCTGCTCTTCCGCCCTCCAGAGCACCATCTGCCGGCGACCGTCCGAAGTCTCTTCCACGCGAACGGTCATGGAGTCACCCGGGGCGAGGCCGAGCGTTCCCCGCAGGCCTTGAGGGATCGTGATCCGACCCCCGACCCCGACGGTCACATCCACGTAGTATAGTGTACGATAGATGGCCATCCCGGCCTCCTGATGGTTAGGCAACAAGAGATCAAACTTAGGGGGTTTGGGGGTGACGGCAACCGAAGAGTCTTGTTCAACGGGAAATGAGTATCCATGTCAAGGTCGATGCCACCTTTTCTCGAAGCGACCTGACTCGCAAGGTTCTTCGCGACGCCTCCGCTTCGACGCTCCCTTCTTCCTCGGCCCATCATCCGTGACCGCCGCCGACCGGGCAGGGTGTCACCGGGAAGGCGGGGCAGGAGTATTCCGGAGGCGGACGTGCCGTCCAGATGCGGTCCTGCTGCACGAGCGTGTTGGCGAGGATGAGGAGTTTCCTCATAACGGCCGTCAGGGCGACCTTGGGCGGCTTCCCCTTGGCGACGAGCGCCTCGTACTTCCGCTTCAGGTCGGGATTGTGCTGGACGGCGGCCAGCGCGGGCATGTAGAGCAGCCGGCGGACCCGGTGCCTTCCGCCCTGGATGAAGCTGCGTCCCTTCCAGTGTCCGGACTCCCGGGTGATCGGAG
>CAZNEI010000016.1:0-43441 GCA_964572045.1 uncultured Gemmatimonadaceae bacterium | reverse complement strand
CGCACCACTCAGCCCGACGCCAGCCGATTCGTCGGCTTGTTCAGACCTTCCCTAGAGGATAATGGCGAGCGGCACGAGGATGACGTAGCCCGCGATCAGCAGGATCGGTGCCCACGTGATGGAGCCTTCGGCGAGCAACCAGTACCCGATCGTGATAGAGAGCAGGGCCCCCACCGCGAAGGCGAGGTTGATGGCCGAGAACTGGAGGGACGCCTTGTTTTGCCCCGAGCGTCTTTTGGTGTCGTTTCTTCTTCCCATGGCAAGATCCTATTCGGGGGATCACGCAGGGTCAACGGATCTGGGGCCGGATCCGACGCAAAGAGCCCAGATGCCCTCCACCCAGGGGCTACAGACCGAAACGCTCCACGTAGGTAGCGAGCCGTGAGCGGGAGACGCCGAGGAGGCGGGCCGCCTTCGTCTTGTTGCCGCCCGTCTTCTCAAGCACGTGGCGGACTTGTCTCTCCACGGCGCCATCCAAGGTCCAGTCTTGCTCCTCCGCGGCCTCCTCAGGCTCAGGGCCGCTGTTGTCCGGCACTCCAAGCGCGAGGTGCTCCGGGCCGACAACTGCACCGCGTGCCACGATGGCGGCGCGGATAAGCGCATTCTTCAACTCTCGCACGTTTCCCGGCCAATCGTACCCGACCAGCTTCCGCATCGCAGACTCGGCGATGTGCCGGACATCCGCGCCGGTCTCCCTGCGCACGCGCCTCAACAGGTGGTTGGCCAAGAGAGGGACGTCGGCCGCTCGCTCCCTCAGGCTCGGCACGTTGATCTCGACGACCCGCAAACGGAAGTAGAGGTCCCTACGAAACCCCCCCTCCGAGACGAGCTCTTCCATGGGTTGGTGAGTGGCCGCGACGACCCTGGCCTCAGTCCGCCGCGGGTGTTCCCCCCCTACCGGGTAGAACTGCCGATCCTGCAGGACCCTCAGAAGCTTCGCCTGAAAGTCCGGGGAGGTATCGCCGATCTCGTCCAAGAAGATCGTCCCCCGGCCGGCTAACTCGAAGTACCCTTTCTTCGGAGCCACCGCCCCCGTGAACGCGCCACGCGTATGTCCGAACAGCTCCGACTCCAGCAACGTGTCGGTCAGGGCTGTACAGTTTACGGCGATGAACGGCTCATCCGCATGGTGCGAATGGTCGTGAATCGCGCGGGCGACCATCTCTTTGCCCGTCCCCGTCTCGCCCCTCACAAGGACCGTGGCACGGTTGCGCGACAATACGCCGATCATCTTGTAGATCTCGATCATCCGCGGGTCCCGGCCTACAACGGTATCCGTACCCACATGATCCTCTGGCTCGGCTTTGGAATCCGAGGTCCGGATGAGCTCCTGTTCCCTCAAGCACCGCTCGACGACCGCCTCGAGTTCCTTCAGGGCGACCGGCTTGACGAGGTAGTCGAACGCTCCGGACTTCATGGCTTCGACCGCCGACGCCATCGAATCGTGGCCAGTCATCACGATGACGTCCACGCCGGGCATGGACGCGCGAATCCGGCCGAGGAGCTCCAGACCGCTCATGCCGTCCATGCGCACGTCCGTGATCACGACGGCCGGGTCGAACGATTTGACCTTGCCGAGAGCCGCTTCAGCGCTCTCGGCTTCGTGCAATTCGTGTCCCGCATGCTGGAGCTTCGTCCTAAAGACCGAGCGAATACCGGCGTCGTCATCGACGAGGAGGATGCGAGACAAGGTGCTGTCTTGAGTTCCCGGAACGGCGTGCGGGACAGAGGGGCGTTTCAGTCTACTCATACTCCGACCGCTCGGGCTCGGGTCCCCGTCCCTGAGCGGAGGGTGCATCGCTGATCCAAACGCTCGGGCGGTCGGCGAAGTCCTGAGCTCTCAAACGAGCCAGGCGCTCTCGCTTCGCCTGCCGTCGAACGGCGACCATGGCGACCAGAACCACACTCAGGAACAGCCAGAACACGGCCGAGTGAGACAGGACGAACAGCCACCCGTACCGATCCTCGACGTAGCGCCGCCAGTCCCTCTCGAACTCAGTCGCAGTGAGGCCGAAGGTCGTTCGGAAGGCCTGCTCGAAGCTCCCACCGTTCCGCCATCTCTCAAGCAGCACTGCCAGGCCCCGGTGCCCGCTCTGCACCACCAGGTACTCGATGGTGGTCGCGGAGAGGAGGTAGGCGGTCCGGGCCCTCGCCTCTTCGCGAGGCCAGGAGAACGTGAGCGAACTCAAGGGATTGCGGTCCCGGACCAGCGCGATCCTGAGCTTCCACCCCTCAGACCAATCCCATCCCCCACTAGCCCATTGGGCGTAACCTTCCGAGAACCAACGCGGTACACGGAGTCCCGACAGGTATTGGTGCAGCCCGATGTGGGCCCACTCGTGGCGGAGCGCCCGAGCATCGTCCCAGCCGCCGCCCCCTGCCGGAGAATAGGCGGGCATGACGATCATGGCTCGGGCCGGGACAGCGAAACCGGCACTCCAGTCGGGCGCCTGTCCGCCAGCAAGGCGCCCGAACGTCGCCTCGTCGGGGGCCAGGACAACCACGACTTCAGACGGAACATCGGCGGGAAGGCCGGGCAGCGGAGGTGCGGCCTCAAGAGCTCGAAGGACCCGGATGGCCTGGCCCGAGTCGGGAGGCAGGAACCAAACGGTGGCGCGAGCTCCCTCGAGGCGGTGGCTTCCGGGTAGCTCGTGCTTGGGAGGATCCTGGCCTAGTGCCACGACGAGGAAAACGAGTAGGGCCGTCACCTGCTTACCGCCGGGCCGGGCCGGCGTACTGTCGTGAACCGGAGCCTCTGGCTTCCGGCAGTGAATTCCGACGTTCGCGGCCGCTTGGGGTTCGTCATGGACCGCTCGGATGCTGAGGCTCGCGGCTGAAGGAGGATCCGTCGTCCGGACGAGGATCCGGCATCCGGACAAGTCCGGATGAGCCTCTCTCCCGCGTCCCGGGGCCGACTCGGGTAAGGTGATCAGCAATCGCGCACAGTATGTGGATCCTCTTCGCGCGGCCGAGAGAGCGGAGAACGAGAGGTTGGAAGTCGCCCCGCGAGCGGCGGCGCCGCAGGGCACCAACAACCGCGGTCATCCCCTCCTCTCCCCCCCTCTCGATCGTGCCCACTCGGCGCACGAGCTCAAGTCCTCTGGAAGCGGTGCCTCGAAGCGAAGTGTCTCTCCGCTCAGCGGGTGTCGGAACGAGAGTCTCCAAGCGTGCAGGAACTGCCTCGGCACGCACCCCCTCAGTTGACGTGCCCAGCGGCGCACGCCTCCTCCCATCCCGCGCTCCCAACCGGCACCATAGACGGGATCGCTGACGACCGGATGCCCGATGTGGGCCAAGTGGACCCTGATCTGGTGCGTTCTTCCCGTCTCGAGAGCAATCTCCAGGAGCTCCGCACCCGGCCAACGCTCTAGGCGGCGGAGATGAGTGACCGCGTGCCGCCCGCCCTCCGTGACCGTCATCCGTTGCCTGTTGGCTGGATCGCGACCCACCGGCGCATCCACCCGGACCGGCGAGGCGGAGAGATGCCCCCACGCGGCCGCTTGGTACAGGCGTCTGATCTCACGCCGCCGGAGCCCTTCGGAAAGAGTACGATGCGCGGCATCGTCCTTGGCGACCACCATGAGCCCCGATGTGTCTTTGTCCAGACGGTGCACGATGCCGGGTCGCAGCCTTCCGCCGATTCCGGAGAGATCGGTGGCGTGGGCGAGCAAGGCGTTCACCAACGTACCTGTACCGTGACCCGGGCCGGGGTGAACCACCATTCCCGCCGACTTGTTCACCACAAGCAAGCACTCGTCTTCGAACAGGACGTCGAGCGGTATCTCCTCGGCCTCGACCGCGAGGGCCTCTGGCGGCGGGATTCGCACTTCGATCTGCTGCCCGGTCTCCACGCGCCGGGACTTCCGGGCCGGACATCCGTCGAGGAGGATGCGCCCCACTTTGAGCAGAGCCTGAACTCGGGTGCGCGATAGGCTCAGACGGCCCGCGACGTATCTGTCGAGTCGATCACCTGCGCGCTCAACGGTCAGAGTCTCGGTTCGCTCACCGTCGCTCATTCCGCGTGGCGTCCGGAAGATACGCCGGCGCCCGTTTCGGACCAATCCACTTCACGGCTGAGAGCGATGACGGTCGGCAGGTCGTCGATCGAGATCCGGGACACCACGTCGTATCCTTCCAAGTCCCTTTCGGCCCTGCCAATCACCAGCTGAATCGACAGAGTCTCTCCGCAAACGAAATCACGGTGGTCGGTGGCCGCAACCCGAATCTCCTCGGGCCCGAAGATCCCCAGTCGAATGCGGTCTGTGATCTCCAGCCCTCCCTCCTTACGAAGGCGCTGAATCCGGTTGACGAGTTCCCGAGCCCGCCCCTCGGCCCTGAGATCGTCGTCGATCGTGGGATCCAACGCCGCGGTACAGCCTCCGTCGGAGCGAACGACCAAGTCGCCTTCCGGCTCCTCGACCACCTCTAGGTCCCCGGGCTCAAGAGGGACCGTCCGCCCCGCGACCTCGATCGACACGGTCACTCCATCACGAAACGCCTCAAGAGCGGCGGCCGAAAGACTGCGGATGCCCGCTGCGACGAGCTCGGTGTCCTTCCGAAATCGAGGGCCGAGGGTCCTGTAGTCGGGCTTGCCAGCGAGACGCAAGAGTCCTTCGACCGACGCTCGGAGGTCCACCTCCTTCACGTTGAGCTCGTCCCTGAGCAAGCCAAGGATCTCTGGGCGGATCTCTAGCGCAACCGGTACGACGGCAAGGAGCCGCTGCAGTGGTTGCCGAACTCGGATCTTGACCTCCTCCCGGGCGGCTCGACCTAGAGTGACCAGCGTCCGCACGGCCGCCATCTCCTCCTCAAGGCCTTGGTCAATGGCTTCCCTGTCGCCCTTGGGCAACGTCGCCAGATGGGCGCTTTGACCGGTCAGTCCACGGTGGATCCAGTCGGCCATGAACGGAGTCGCCGGTGCAGCCAAGAGGCAAACGGTGCAGAGAGCGTCCCATAGGGTTCGAAAAGCGGCCCTTCGGTCCCGGTCGTCGGTGTTCCCCCAGAACCTGGGGCGCGACCGACGCACGTACCAGTTCGACAGGTCTTCGCTGACAAAGTCGCTCAGGCCCCGGTAGGCACGGGTGATCTGGTAGGAGTCCAGCTCTTTGCGCACCTGCCCGACGACCGACGCGAGACGGGAGAGCAGCCAGCGGTCGAGAAGGCTGCGATCGCTCGGAACCGGATCGTCGTCCGACGGAGCCCAATCCTCCGCATTGGCATAGAGCGCGAAGAACCGGTAGGTGTTGAAGAGGGTGTCGAGAAAGTTGCGGGAGTGTTCCCGCACGGCCACGGGATCATACCGCTTCGGCACCCATGGGTTGCTGACCGTGATCAAGTACCACCTGATCGCGTCGGCACCGTGATCGGCGATGGCATCCCAGGGATCAACCGTGTTTCCTCGGGACTTCGACATCTTCTGACCCTCGGCGTCGAGGATCAGGTCGTTCACCACCACGCTACGGAAGGGGGGGCCGAGCCCGAGCATCGTCGAGATGGCGAGCAGGGAGTAGAACCATCCGCGAGTCTGGTCGAGTCCCTCGCAGATGAAGTCCGCGGGGAAGTGGCGCTCGAACCGCTCTTCGTTCTCGAAGGGGTAGTGCCACTGGGCATACGGCATCGCCCCTGAGTCGAACCAGGCATCCACGACCTCCGGTGCCCTCCGCATGGTGCCCTCGCAGCGGGCGCAGTCCCACGTCAACGTGTCTATGTGCGGCCGGTGCGGATCGAAGTGGTGCCCGAGGGAACCTGCATGGTCCTGGAGCTCGGTGAAGCTACCGATCCATGTCCGATGGTCGTCGTCGCGGTCGCACACCCATACGGGCAGAGGAGTCCCCCAATACCGATCCCGCGACAGCGCCCAATCCACGTTGCCCTTGAGCCACTCCCCCATCCTCCCCTCGCCCACGTCCGGAGGAAACCAATTGACGGTGTGGTTGTTTGCGAGCATCTCGTTCTTCAGCGTGGATGTCGCAGCAAACCACGAGTCCTTGGCAACGTAAAGAAGGGGCGACTCGCACCTCCAACAGTGCGGATAGGAGTGGACCTCGGTGCCGAAGCGGAACAGGTTGCCTCGTGCGCCGAGAGCTTCCACCAACGCCAGGTCGGCGTCCTTCACGAAGACGCCGCCCACGAGCTCCACGTCTGGCAGGAAACATCCTGCTTCGTCGATGGGTCGGAGCATCGGGAGGCCGTGCCGCTGTCCCGCCGCGTAGTCGTCGGAGCCAAAGGCAGGGGCTAGATGCACGATGCCGGTCCCGTCCTCCGCGCTGACGAAACCTTCGTTGATCACGGTCCAGCCGTTTTGTGGGTCCTCGGGCAGCGCGACGACTTCGAGAGGACGCGCGTACCTGAGCCCCTCCAGCTCGGTCCCCTTGTATCGCCGCACGACCTCAACCGCTTCACCGATCACGGCGTTGAGGCGAGTCTCCGCCAGCACCAGCGCCCGCCCGTCCTGCTGGATCTGCACGTAGGTCAGGTCGGGGTGCACTGCGAGGCCGGTGTTTGAAGGGACCGTCCAAGGGGTCGTGGTCCAAACCACGAAAGCCCTGCCCTCCGGGTCAGGCTCGCCGTTCTCGGTAAGCCACGGGCAAAGGAAGTGGAGCGAAGAATCCTCGATGTCTCTGTACCCCTGGGCCACTTCATGTGAGCTGAGGGCGGTACCGCAGCGGGGACAATAGGGAACACTCTTGTACCCCTTGTAGAGCAGGCCACGCTCCGCCAAGCACTTGAAGATCCACCAGACACTCTCGACGTACTCCGCATGGAACGTGACATAGGGACGCGAATAGTCGAGCCAATATCCGATCCGCTCCGACAGGTCTTCCCAGTCTTCCTTGTAGGTGAAGACCGAGTCTCTGCACACCTCGTTGAACTCCTCGATGCCGAAGGCCTCGATGTCGGGTTTACCGCTGATCCCGAGCTTCCTCTCGGCCTCTATCTCAACCGGCAAGCCGTGCGTGTCCCATCCGGCGATCCGCGTGACGCTTCGACCCTCCATGGCTCGTACGCGGCATGCCAGATCCTTGATCGTGCGGCTGATGATGTGATGGAGGCCCGGCTTGCCGTTTGCCGTGGGGGGGCCCTCGAAGAAGACGAACGATTCGCCATCTTTCGTAGCCTCGAGGGTTTGGCGGAAGAGATCCTCCTCACGCCATCGGGCGAGGATCTCCTGTTCCAGGGCCCGGAGAGTCTCGGGCATCTGCGGATATCGCATCGAGCCCCGCTTGCAGTTGACGGGTGGTTCAGATCCTCGGGATGACTGCCTTGATCAGCCCGGTGAGCCTCGGCTCAGCCTCCCTGGCAGTGGCGATGATCGTCTGCACATCAGCCTCCTCCAGCGCGTCCGGAAGGCATTGATCTGTAATGATGCAAAGGCCGAGAACCTTCATCCCCATGTGTCTGGCGACGATCACTTCCGGCACCGTGGACATGCCTACCACATCGGCTCCCATTCGGCGGAGCATGCGATACTCGGCGCGCGTCTCCAGGTTGGGGCCGATCACGGACGCGTAGACCCCGCGTCGGAGCGGGATACCCAGCTCCAGGGCCGCCTTCATTGTGACTTCCTGGAGCCTCCGTGTGTACGGCTCGGACATGTCGGGGAACCGTGGCCCTAGGTCATCAAGATTCTCGCCCACCAGCGGGTTGTCGCCCAAGAGGTTGATGTGGTCGTCGAGAAGAACCAGATCCCCCGGAGCCCATAAGGGGTGCATTCCTCCCACGGCGCCGGAGACGATGAGGGTGTCCGCTCCGAGGTGTCGCATCACTCGGATCGGTCGTGTGATATCGAGGAGGCTGTGGCCCTCGTACCGGTGAAAGCGCCCCTGCATGGCCACGACGGACTGCCCCTCCAGGGTCCCGAAGAGAAGGCGTCCGGCGTGGCTCTCGACGGTGGGCACAGGAAAGTGTGGGATGTCTTCGTACTGGATCGCCGTCTCGACGTCGATCTCTTCGGCAAGGCCGGCGAGGCCGGTACCGAGCACGATGCCGATGCGAGGCTGGGCCGACGTACGCCCCCGAACGGCCCGTGCACCCCCCTGAATGCGCTGCCATTCCATCCTTAGTCCCTCCCCGGCTGATCCCACCTCAGCATCGGCGACAGCCTACGCCGTCCCGATCTGGCTTTGGCGCGTGAATCTCCTTCTCCCCCGGCCCCCACACGCCGCCACCCCGGCGCTGACGTCGCTAGGGGCATCGGGGCTCGGCTTCGCGCCGGGGCAACGGATCCTGCACATCCCGGCCCCCCTTCCCCCTACCTCCAGAGGCGTTTGCTCGGGTCATGGCACTCGTTCCCCAAACAGGGCAGTGCCGAGGCGCACCATCGTGCTGCCTTCCTCAATGGCGATTTCGAAATCATTGGTCATGCCCATCGAGAGCTCCTCTCCGCGGTACTCATCGAGGGCACGGAACCTCTCGTGAAGCTCACGAACACGCCGAAACGTGCTACGCAAGACCGTCTCGTCGTCCGTCAGAGGAGCCATCGTCATGAGGCCCTTCACTTCCAGGCCCGGAAGGGAGAGAATGGCCCTTACGCCGTCTTCCGTCCCCTCGCCCCTCAGCCCTCCCTTGCTCTCCTCCCCGGAGGTGTTGACCTGAACCAGCACGGGCAGTGTCTCGCCGGCGTCCGTCGCGGCATTGGAAAGGCGACGGGCCAGCCGGACAGAGTCGACCGAATGGAGGAGGGTGGCGACGCCCACGACACGACGCGCCTTTCGACGCTGCAAATGGCCGATCATATGCCACCGGATGCGTCCGTCGGAGATCGCCGCCGCCCTTTTTTGAAGCTCTTCGGCCCTGTTCTCTCCAAGATCGAAAAGACCGTGCGCCAAGGCCGCGCGCACGGCCTCCAGCGGATGTGCCTTGGTCACGGCCACCAAGGTCACGCGGTCTGGGTCCCGTCCGCCCCGCTCCGCCGCCCCCCGGATCCTCCGACGGATCCCGCGCAGCGAACGTTCCAACCGTGCGTGATACGTGCGCGTGATCATTCTATCGCCTCGCTGCAGAAGGCGGCCCATCGGCCTCTTCGGCTCCTCTTGAGGAAAAAAGCGACCCCGCCGGCCCAGGCCGGCGGGGTCGTCAGTGGGAGCCGTCGGGCCGCGCTTGCTAACGGACCTCAAAGGTAATGGGAATCTGGACCCACACCTTCACGACCTTGTCCCGGTTCAGCGCGGGTGTGAATTCGTAGACCCCCGCAACCTGGAGAGCGGCCTCGTCAAGCTGATCGTGCCCGGAAGTTCTGGCGATGCGCTTGTCGAGAACGCGACCCTCCTCGGAGATGAAGAACCACACCAGGGCCTGTCCGCCAATGCCCGCGTCACGAAGAATCGGAGGATAGGCACGCATCATCTCACGGACGACTTCGTCCCGGTTCTTGATCTCCGGCCTCACCGTCATGGGCGTGAAGACGGGTGCGGCCGAGATGTCGACGCTTTCCTCCGTGGGCGGCGGTGGGAGGTCCTCCACCGGGTTCTCCTCGAAGGTAGTCGGAGCGATCGTGATATCCTCATCCACGGCAGCGGTCGCGATCACCGGCGTCGCCGGACGGGCAATCCTCGCGGGCGGGGGTGGAATCTCAATCTCGGGTGGAAGCTCGATCGTCTCGAGCTCTTCGCTCGTGAACGAAACGTCCTCCGCAGTGAGCGTCGGCCAAAAGCTAAACACCAAGAAGTGGGCCACCGTCGCGGCGATCATCGATCCCCAGAACCACGAGCTAAACGCGCGCTTGAATCGATCGTTCTCGGTCTCGACGCTGGCAATCCCCGCTTCGGAAGGTATGTCTTGGGCGTTCATCGTCTCTCCCTCGTTATGCGTTGCTCAAGCGCCGTAGCGAAGACCACGCGGACAACCCCCGCGGCAACCAACTGCTTCTGGACCTGATCGATGGTGTTGTAGGGGACGTCCCGATCCCCGCGGATGGAGATTACCAGAGCCCGGTCCGACGCAGCATAGAGGGGGCCTACGGTTCCAGCAATGTCCCCCATTTCGTAAGGACGGTCGTTCATGAACAAGCCGCCGTCCCGCTCGACCCAGATGTTGAGAATGTTCTTCGCCTTCTCATCGATCTTCTCCGTGGCCGTGGCCTCGGGCCACACAATCGGCCGGTTCGAATCGTTCTGGAAGACGGTCGTAACCATGAAGAAGATGAGGAGCAAGAATGCGATGTCGGCGAGGGAGGACGAAGGAACGTCCGACGAGACCTTGGACTTGCGAGCGAATCCGCCCCTGATAGCCATGGATCAGTCCTCCAGGATCTGAAGCGAGATACGCTCGGCGCCAGCCGTGTGGAGCGCGTCCAGCACGTCGATCATGAACCTATACGGAGCCTCCGGATGTGTCTTGACGGCTGCGATGAGGTTCTCGTTTTGCGCCACGTCCAGGCGCCAAATCCCCTCGACCTCGTTGGCTGAGACGCGCTGGATCTGCGGGCTCTCACCGCGCTTCAGCTCGACGATGCCGTTCGCTTGGATGATGATATGGAGGATGTTCCTCTGGCTGACCTGAACCGTCTCCGCCTGCTCGGGAAGGACGATGGCGAGGCCCTTGTCCTTGGGGAAGGTGGTCGTCACCAGGAAGAAGATCAGCAGAAGGAAGGCGATGTCCGCCATCGAGGAGGTCGGAACCTCATCGCTGACCTTCGACTTCTTGTTGTTGAGAACTGCCATTCTTCGGTCCTCAGTTTGTGTTCAACTACCGGCTGGAGTGCCGCGAAGTTCCTCTGTTTGCTCGCCCCCGAGCGACGCCGAAGCTTGTCCTCGGCCCGGATCCGCACAGCCATCCGAGGGATCGCTCCACACCCGCCCGAGCGGCTCTCACGCACCGCCTCCCAACGACCATGCCAGATCGAGCACCTTTTGCGCCCCCTGCTCCATATCGACGATGAGCTTATCGATCCGGGAGACGAGGAAATTGTAACCGATGTTGACCGGAATCGCGATGAGAAGGCCGGTCGCCGTGGTCAGTAGGGCAACCTTGATGCCACCCGCCACCAGCGCGGGGTCCACATCACCGGCCGCCTCAATGGCGGCAAAGGCCAAGATCATGCCAGCCACCGTGCCGAGGAAGCCCATAAGCGGAGCGACGTTGGCGACCGTGGCCAAGATGACCAGCCCCCGCTCAAGGAATCCGAGTTCGATCGTCCCCAGGGTCTTGATCGCCTGGGCCATTTCGTCCATCTCGACGTCTTCCGCCCTGATCCGGCGCAGGCCGGCAACCAGGATCGCGGCTGTGGGCCCGGGGCGCGCAGATGCGAGCTCAAGGGCTTCGTCGAGGTTCCCTGCCCGTGCTGCGGCGTCAACCTCCTCAAGAACCGCATGGGTGTTACGATGCGCCACCCAGAGCGTCCAGGCCTTCGCGATCATGACACCGAGCGCGATGAGTGAGCAAAGCACCAGCGGGTACATCATCAGGCCGCCGTCGGAGAAGAGCGACAGAAGGTGATATTGGCTTGCGTCCAATCGACGCTCCTTTGTCCATCAGTCAATTCTCGCACCGTCGTGTCGGCGACGGTTGCGTGGCGGGAAGACGCGCCAATGTAGTGCGGCTTCCCGGAAATTCCTAGACCGATTCACGGTCAGGGACGCCTACAGTTCCACATTATTCGGACTTTTCCTCGGGCTCGCAAGCACCGTCAACCGAGATTCGGAGCCAACACCGTCGGTCGCTCTGGCAACGCACCTCCCAACGCCTCCCTTAGGCGAGACATGTCCACGCCCCTCTCCAAGCGGCCTCCCTGAGCCACCGACACGCGTGCGCTCTCCTCGCTGACCACGATGACAAGCGCGTCGGTCTCTTCGCTGAGCCCGATTGCGGCTCGGTGCCGGGTCCCCAAGGACTTGTCGGCAACGGCAGATTGGGTCAGCGGCAGGATCGTCCCGGCAGCCCGGATCTCGTCTCCAACCACGATGACCGCTCCATCGTGGAGCGGACTTCCGGGGGTGAAGATCGTCTGGAGCATCTCGGCCGACACCCTCACCCTCTGCTGGCTTCCCGCCTGGGCGTATTCTTCGAGGCCCACGTCCTGCTCGATGGCGATGATGGCGCCCATCTTCCGACGGGACAGCTCCTGCACGCCGTGGACGATCTCGTCGATCAACTGGTCTTCGTGCATCGGGTTGACAATACGAACCAGCCGGCTGCGGCCGAGGCGGCTCAGCGCGGTCCTCAGCTCGGGCTGGAAGACCACGAGAGCCGCGATCACGCCGTACTGGAAGACCGAGGCCAGGATGTACTCGATGAGTGTCATCCGAAGGAGGGTCGAGGCGAGGTACACCGCCGCGAGCACGAGCAACCCCAGGAGAATCTGCATCGCCCGAGTGCGCTGAATGATCAGCAGGACCCGGTAGAGTAGGAAGGCGACGATCAGGATTTGCAGAAGGTCAAGCCACCCTGGGAGGAAGAACTGCAGCCGACTCCAGAGTGGCGCCACTTTCGATCAGCTAGCTGGACGCACCAGCCTCCAGATCTTTAGCGCCGGTTCGCCCCACGGGCGTGTGCACCGCGTCGGCGCTCGACTCCTCATCCCTGACGCCCTCAAGGCCCGGACCTTCAAGGGATGGAAGATCTGTGTCGGTCACCTCGCCGGTGGTGGCTCCCGTCGCCCCGCCTACCTCAACGGTCACGGCGTCGCGAGCCGCGGTCGGCTCATTATCGTTGGCGTCCTCGACGGCCTCGAGCGGTGGGAGCGCCTCGTTCGCGTCGAGAGCTGCAATCTCTGCCGCATCCAAGGTCTCCCGGTCCAGGAGCGACGAAGCAATCCTCTCCAGCAGGTCCGCGTGCTCTGAGATCAGAGCCCGCGCGTGCTCGTGGGCCTCGTCCAAAACGCGCTTGATCTCTTGGTCGACCTGCTGGGCCGTGTGTTCCGAGATTTCGCGGCGTTGGACCAACTCGCGGCCCAAGAAGACTTCCTGATCTCCCTGGCCGATGGCCATAAGGCCGACGACGTCGGACATTCCAAAACGAGTGACCATCTGCCGGGCCATCGCCGTGGCCCTCTCGATGTCGTTGCCGGCTCCGGTGGTAATCTGGTCAGGTCCGAACACGACCTCTTCGGCCACGCGTCCTCCGAAGAGCATACAGAGCTGCCCCTCCAGCCACTCCTTCGTGTATGAGTGGCGGTCCTCCTCGGGCAGGCTCGCTGTGAGGCCCAAGGCTCGGCCACGAGGCACGATCGTCACCTTGTGGACCGGATCCAGGCCGGGGAGACGGAGGCCGATCACTGCATGTCCGGCCTCATGGTACGCCGTGAGCTTCCTCTCCGAATCGTTGAGCACCATGCTCCGGCGCTCAGCGCCGAGCATGACCTTGTCCTTCGCCTCTTCGAAGTGGTCCATGCTCACTTTGGTGTCGCCGTCACGGGCCGCAAGAAGAGCTGCCTCGTTACAGATGTTCGCCAGATCCGCGCCGCTCAATCCGGGTGTTCCCTTGGCGACCGTCTTGAAATCTACGTCGGGCGCGAGCGGCAGCTTCTTGGCGTGCACCCGCAGAATCCCTTCCCGGCCTCTGATGTCCGGAGAGTCGACGACCACTCGACGGTCGAAGCGGCCGGGGCGCAATAGAGCCGGGTCGAGTACGTCCGGCCGATTGGTCGCCGCCAGCAGAATCACGCCCTCGTTGGTCTCGAAGCCGTCCATCTCGACGAGGAGCGCGTTCAGCGTCTGCTCGCGCTCGTCGTGTCCGCCTCCCAGGCCGGCTCCGCGGTGCCGACCCACTGCATCGATCTCGTCGATGAAGATGATGCAGGGGGCCTGAGCCTTGCCCTTCTCGAACAGGTCGCGCACGCGCGACGCTCCGACCCCGACAAACATCTCAACGAAGTCTGAGCCGGACATTTGGAAGAACGGCCTCCCGGCCTCTCCCGCCACCGCTCGGGCGAGAAGGGTCTTGCCGGTTCCCGGAGGTCCCACGAGCAGAACGCCTTTCGGGAGACGCCCCCCAAGGCGCGAGAACCTCTGCGGGTCCTTCAGGTATTCGATGATCTCTTCGAGTTCCTCCTTGGCCTCGTCGGCACCGGCGATGTCGGCGAAGGTGACCTTGGGCGTATCCGAAGAGATGAGCTTCGCCTTGGAGCGCCCGAATTGGAACGCCCGGTTGCCTCCGCTCTGCATCGTGCGGAAGATCCAGATCCAGAACGCGATGAAGAGCAGCCAAGGCAGCGCGCCCAGAAGAAGAGTCCCCCACCCGCGCGTCTCCAGCCTGCCGGAGATTTCCACTTCGTTCTGTTCCAGATCGGCGAGGAGTTCAGGGGTGATCTCGCCGGGAAGCATCACCGTGAAGTTCTGGTACTCCTGGCCTCCCACGACCCGCGGAGCCCGGAGCTCTCCCTCGATTCTCCGGCTCTCGACCACGGTGACCTCGAGGACATTGTCGCCGCTCAGCTGTTCCCTGAATTCCGTGTAGGTGAGCTCGGTGGACGCGTCGTCGCGCCCTCGCATGAACTGAAGCGCAAGTGCCGACATGAGCACGAGAAGCAGCCAGAGGGCACCGGTCCTGGAAAACCGGTTCATGCGTGATCCGTCGTTGGACGAACGAAGAGGCTTTTGGTCAGGCATACTTTTCTGCTACACAGGAACAGCGCAGGAGTCCCGCCCCGGCGCTCACAAACTCGCAATATAGGGCAAGTGGCGGAAGTTCTCGCCGAAGTCCAGGCCGTATCCCACGAGGAACTGCGGAGGAGCCTCGAAGCCCACCCAGCGCGGTTCCTTCACGAGGTCGCAGAGACGCTTGTGCAGAAGCGCACAGATTTCCAGGCTTTCCGGACCCCGTGCCTCGAGCAGGGGAATCAAACGGTTCAGGGTGGTTCCGCTGTCGACGATGTCCTCGACGACGATGACCGATTTTCCCTCCAGGGTCCCCTTTGGATCGTATCGCAGCTGCACGTGGCCGCTGCTCACCGTCTCATTCCCGTAGCTCGACACCATGAGAAAATCCACTTGAAGCGACAGCTCTATCGACCGCACCAGATCGGCGAGGAAGATGAAGGAGCCCTTGAGCAGACCAAGCACCAACAGGTCCGCACCCTCGCCGTAGGTCTCCGTGATCTCCCGACCCATCTCCCCGATCCGCCTGGCAATCGCCTCCTCCGAGTACACGATACTGGCGAATTCATGGTCGCCGAACCTCGCCTGGGTCTTCACGCCTCCTCCGATGTAGAGAACGAAATGGCCAACGCGCTCTGTCCTTCAACCGGGACGAGCAGGCTTGAGCGCGAGACGCCGGGGACCCATAGGACACGTCCCCGCCCGTCGACGACCACCGGCACTCGCGACCGCTCGTCGACGGGGACCCGCTCCTCTCCGAAGACCTTCTTTAGCCTCTTGGATCCGTACGCGTACCGAACTCGGTCCCCGGGGATCCACCCACGCATCCGGACGGGGAAGTCGAGCTCCGCCAATGCAAACCGCTGGACCAAGCCACCGCCCGGCTGTTCGTTCAGTGACCAGGCGGCAAACCAGCTCCGCCCCCCGACCACGAACTCTCCCCGCCCCCCTCCCGGCTCAACGATCTCAAGCGAGCTGTCGAGTCGCTCGTCGGACGCGAGCTCGAAGACGAGGTGGTCGAACGCCCGACGTAGCGTGAGAAGGCCCCAACGACGCTTCTTGCCGCTTGAGCCCGCGCCAGCGAACTCCGTGGCTGCGCGAGTTGCCGCCTCGTCCAGCCGAACGCCCAGCCTGGAGCAGAGCGCCCGAAGCAATCGTCCCTGCGCCTCCACACCGTAGGCGAGCCAAGAGGATCGCTTCACGACGATCCGGGAAGCGCTCGATTCGACGATCAGGTCGTCGAAGAGCTTGTCGATCACCGACCGCCACGCCCTCTCCTCGCTCTCCGCGATGCGGGACAGCCTCACCAAGGATCTCCGCGTGCCCGGCGCAACGGCAGCCTCCAGACGCGGCAGAATCTCGTGCCTGATCACGTTCCGCGCGAAAGCGGGATCTTCGTTCGATGGATCGAGACGCGGATCCAGCCGGACCGACGTAGCGTACCGGGCCAAGTCGTCGCGCGTAAACGGTAACAGAGGCCTCAGGATGCCGGGAGGCCGACTCTCCGGGATCCCAGCCAGCCCGGCAAGGCCGGTCCCGCGAGCGATCCGGAAGAGCACGGTCTCGGCCTGATCGTCGGCGTGGTGTGCCGTGACGATCCAGCGGGCCCCGCACGCTCGCCGCTCCGCTTCCAGGAACTCATAGCGGGCCTCCCGGGCTGAAGCCTCGCCAGCGAGCTCGGTCTCGGCGCCGCCGCCGCGGAACGGTAGACCCCACGCCCGCGCCATGCCCCTGACCCACGATGCGTCCGCAGCACTCTCGGGTCGCATGCCGTGATCGAAGTGCGCAACGATCAGATTCCGCGCGTGAAGGCCCGGCGCAAACCGGAGCAGATGAAGCAGGACGAGGGAGTCCAGCCCTCCCGAGACCGCCACAATCAGGGTGTCGTCCTCTGCGAAGAAGTCCCGACTGGCGACGTGCTGCGCGAAGTGCCGCGCGAGCGGTGGCAAACGGATCATCACTCGGTCCAGCGGGGTGAGGGGGGTTGGCAAGGCGGGCGTCCGACTCCAAGTCCCACGAGAGGCGGGCCAAACCGTCGAGTCGATCGGTTCAGATCCCACCTACGAGTGGGATCGGCTCGGAATGAGTGCTCGACGGCAAGCCCCCTGAAGCGGATCTCCTCGCCGAAGGCCTGGGTGTCGGCGGGGGGAATCGGCGGCCCTTGCCGAGCCGCAGTCCCGACCACGCCATTGCGCGTCTACCGTTTCAGGCCGCCGGCGCGCCAGCGTCCCTGAAGCCTTCGACATCGGCCGGGTCCACCCCGTGAAAGCGAAAGAGTACCAAGTCAAGCAGCCGATCGGTTAGGGCCAGATCGCGGTCTGTTCGCATGGCCTCCTCACTCTGCGGATCCTCCTTCTGGTCCCGGAGCTCCACGACTTGCTCGGCCACGAAGGCCAACACCTCCTCCACTACCTCGGGCCTCGGGTTCGCCGGCGCCAGGGAATCGGGCATCACATGGTCGAGGAGGAGGCCCTGCACGTAGGCGAGAAAGGCAGGGAACGTGAGCTCCGACAGGGGCTCTCCCTCAACCTGCTCCTCGTCGGTGATATTCTCCCAGGCAAGTTCGTTCACATAGAGCTCGGCGGCCGTGCTCCTTAGGTGCTCCCACTCCGAGTCCGACAGCTCAGGGCCGTCCGACGGGGTCGGAGTCGCGAGCTTTCGCCCGAGCGCGCGCTCCAGCTCTTCTCTTCGTTTGGCGAGCAGTGTCCTGGCCCGATCGTCCATGTCTGCGACACCTCTGGGTGGGTTGAGGACCAACGGCTTGGGGCGACTCGGCAACTTAGGGAAGGAAGTCGTTGGACCGCTACTCCACGCTCACAGAGATCGGCCCTGAGCGGTGGACCTCGGCGGAGTCCCATCGACGATCAGAGACCGGTAGGGACCGAGGCTTGTGAGCGGCCCGACCCCACGGCCGGCGAACGACCTGCCCCTGGATCCTTCCGAAGGGCCGCCCCCGCAATGCTTCACCGGGAGTAGCGGAGGAGGGACTCGAACCCCCGACACGCGGATTATGATTCCGCTGCTCTAACCAGCTGAGCTACTCCGCCATGTGCCGCGTCCCGAAAGCTCGAAGAAGTCCACGGAGGCGTCAAGCCAGCCGCTCTGCTCCCCAGAAACGCCGCTCGGACGGACTCGCCCCGCACGCCCCCCGCTTGGGTCCCGGCAAACCATCCCGGCCGAGATGGGGTATGCTCTTGAGGCGCCCACATCGTATGGCCGTTCGAGCCGGAGCATTCCTCGAGATCGGGAGTTGGTTATGGACTTTGGGGGTCTTCTCATCCCTGCGGCGGTTGTGGCGGTCGTGGCTTTGCTCTCCAGCCTACGGATCCTCTTCGAATACCAGAGAGGCGTCGTCTTCCGACTCGGCAAACTCACCCGCGCCAAGGGCCCCGGACTCATCTTTCTCGTGCCCTTCGGCATCGAACGCATGAAGCGGATGGACCTCCGCATCGTGGCACTCGATATCGCACCCCAGGACACCATCACCAAGGACAATGTCAGCGTCAAAGTGAACGCGGTTGTGTACTTTCGAGTGGCGGATCCCGCGAAGGCCGTTGTCGAGATTGAGGACTACTACTTCGCGACGAGCCAACTGGCCCAGACCACTCTGCGAAGCGTCATCGGCCAGTCCGAGCTCGACGAGCTGCTCGCCGAGCGTGAACAGATCAACGAGGTCGTTCGCGGCATCATCGACCAGGGAACGGATCACTGGGGGATCGAGGTCACGGCGGTCGAGATCAAGGATATCGACCTGCCCCACGAGATGAAGCGTGCTATGGCCAAGCAGGCCGAGGCGGAGCGGGAGCGTCGCGGCAAGGTGATCGCGGCCGCCGGTGAGGCTCAAGCCGCCGCAAAGCTCGCTGAGGCCGCGGAGATCATCCAACACTATCCGGTCGCGATCCAGCTCCGGTTCTTGCAGACAGTGATCGAGATCGCGGCCGAGAACAACTCCACTACGGTCTTTCCCATCCCGATGGATCTGTTCCAACCGATCGTCGAGGCGGCCGACCGGTGGAAGTCGGGCGAGCGACCCTCAACCGAGGCGCTCAAGGCGGGCGGCACGAGCTCGGGGCGGATGGAGGGGAGCAACCAGGCCGTGCTGGTCGAGGCGTCGAAGGCACTGCTCGGCCTGAAGAGCGGCGGGCGTGGCGACGACGAGACCTCGGTATCCACCGAGGGTTCGGATGCGAAGGAGGGCGATGGAGAGCGAGAGGCGCCCCAGTCGGGATCCGGCGGCCCTTGAGGGGGCCTTCCCACTCCTCACCGGCCGTCCGCGTCCGCAGAGGAGTCGGGGCGGGCGATCCGATAGAGGACCTCTCCCTCGCGGATCATGCCGTACCGCTCCCTCGCGATCCGCTCGATCGTGGCCGAGTCCACCTCCAAGGAATCGGCCCACGCTCGCAGTGAGTCGTTCACGCGCCTGAGCTCCGCCAGGCGCTGGGCTTCCGCCGCGCGCTCGGCTCTCGCCCGACGGACATCGAGGAGCGAGTACTCGCCCCCGAATACCGCAAAGTACGCGGCGATGCCGATCAAGGCCGAGAGGATGAACGGCCTCACCCGGCCCACAGGCTCCATCCCGGATACGCTGCAGAGTCGCCCAAGGTCTCCTCGATCCTGAGAAGCTGGTTGTATTTCGCCACCCGATCCGTTCGACTCGCGCTCCCTGTCTTGATTTGCCCCGATCCGGTGGCAACCGCAAGATCGGCGATCAGAGTATCCTCGGTTTCGCCGGATCGGTGCGAGACGACGCAACTGTATCCCGAGTCCCCGGCAAGCTGCATCGTCTGCAGAGTCTCGGAGAGGGTGCCGATCTGGTTGGCCTTGACCAAGACAGCATTGGCGACCCCGTTCCGCACTCCTCTCTCGAGCTTCTTGACGTGGGTGACAAAGATGTCGTCGCCCACGATCTGTACGCGCCCCCCCAGGGCATCTGTGAGGTGCTTCCACCCCTCCCAATCGTTCTCTCCCAGGGGATCTTCGAGCGAGCGGATCGGATAACGGTCGATCCAGTCGGCCCAGAACTCGATAATGCCTCCGGCGTCGAGACACTCCCGGGAGGACCACCGGAACCTGTATTCGTCCCCGTCGACCCACTCGCTGGCAGCAGCGTCGATGGCTAGGACCACGTCGTCACCCGGCGCGAATCCGGCCCGCTCGATAGCGCGCAGGATCATCTCGACGGCCTCCTCGTTGTTACGCAAGTCGGGAGCGAAACCGCCCTCGTCACCCACCGCCGTGTTCAGACCCTTCTCCGCCAGCACTCTCTTGAGGTTGTGGAAGACCTCCACGCCACAGCGCAGCCCTTCAGAGAACGTGTCGAACCCGACGGGCATGACCATGAACTCTTGGATGTCCACGTTGTTGGGCGCGTGGGCCCCACCGTTTAGGATGTTCATCATCGGCACGGGGAGCAGATTCGAATCGATGCCACCGAGATACCTGTAGAGGGGCATCTGGCTCTCGCTTGCCGAGGCCCGAGCTGCAGCCACGGAGACGGCGAGGATGGCGTTGGCTCCCAAGCGGGCCTTGTTCGGCGTGCCGTCCAGATCGATCATCGCGCGGTCGATGTTCCGCTGCTCTCGAACCTCGAATCCTCGTATCGCATCGCGGATCTCCGTCCTGATGGCCTTGACGGCGTGCCTCACGCCCTTGCCCATGTACCGGTCCGGATCTCCATCGCGGCGCTCGAAGGCTTCGTGCTCCCCCGTGGACGCTCCACTCGGCACGGCCGCACGCCCCCGAACACCCGACTCGAGGAGCACTTCGGCCTCCACCGTCGGATTCCCGCGCGAGTCGAGAATCTCCCGGCCTCGGATTTCGATGATCGCCGACACGCTCTGTCATCTCCTCTCCAAGGGCCGGCCCGCATCCGGCCGTGGCGTCACTTCAGGGACGGGCTCCGTGACCCCACCGCAGGTCCACGGGTTCCTCGCCCGGAAGCGATGAGGTGCGGCCCTCACCCCCCCGGAGGCGTGCGACGGCCTCGCGCGTCACCTTCCTCAGGTGGTTCCGGTCGGCATGTACCATGCCCGACACGTCGATCGGCTCGCCGATGCGGATCAAGATCTCACCCCGACCGATTCTGTACGAGCCCTTGGGCATCACCGGCCGCGTTCCGACTATGCCCACGGGCACGATCGGGACCTGGCCTTGGATGGCCAGGACGAAGGGCCCCTTCTTGAACGGTTGGAGGTTCCCCTCGACCGACCGGGTCCCCTCGGCGAACAGGACCATGTGGAGGCCTTGGTCCCGGATCTTCCTTCCGGCCTCGGTCAGGGATTCGATCGCAGACACGTAATCCCGTCGGTCGATGGAGACGTGGCCGCACACCCGCCATGCCCTCCCGAAGATCGGAATCGCTGATAACTCCCTCTTCGCCAGGAACCGGGCATCAACCGGCAACCAGCCTGCGAGCGCGAATACGTCGAACCACGACTCGTGATTCGACACGATGATGGCCGCGCCGTCCACGGAGTCGAGGTTCTCAGCCCCCTCCACGGTGACCGGGACGCCGGCGATCCTGAGGATGCTCCTCGCCCACGCACGCGCTGTTGGAGCGCACGCGCGGCATAACGCCCTTTGGGTGCCGATATAGGACAGGAGGAAGACCTTCCCCGCGTGCCAGAAGGTCAGGAGAGCCCCCACCCCCAGGACCCAGATCGGCCTCAGCACGACGGCTCTCTGGAGAAGAAGTGATCGAAGCCAGCGCCCCCGGCGTCTCTGAAGCTGTGGTCCCGGGGTTCCAAGCTCACTCCCGCCCCCCTCTGGACCGAGCCCACCTTGGTGAGCCGCACGCCAAAGTGCTTCTCAAAGGCCGCATCCAGGCCCTCCAAGGCTCGCGGTGCCGAAACGATACAGAGTTCGTAATCCTCTCCACCCCTCAAAGCGATCATCGGCGCATCTGCAGGCGGCAACTCGGGATGGAGAGGGAGCCGGTCAGCCGTGATTTCCATCCGCACGCCCGACGCGGCCGCAAGGTGCCCCGCATCTGCCTCGAGACCGTCCGAGACGTCGATCATGGCGTGGATCTCAGCGCGCTCCGAGAGCCAGCACGCCTCCCTGATGCGGGCCGACGGACGCGCGAAGGCCTCGCGCAGGCCCCGGCTCGGCTCCCTCCCTTCCTGCCAGGCCCGCACCGCACCCGCACTGCCGCCCAGGACGCCCGTCACCCAGAGCTCGTCACCCACCTCGGCTCCGCGACGGGTCACGGGATCGGTGGCCTCACCGAGCACCGTGACACCCAACAGGACCGGCCCCGGGGAAGCCGAGAGGTCGCCGCCGACCAGCTCTGCTCCGAGTTCGGTGAGGGCTCTACGGATCCCCTTTCCCAGCTCGGCCAGCGTGGCTGCGGCCCCCTCAGCCTCGCACGCCGCCGAGACGAGCACTCCCAGCGGCCTCGCGGCCATCGCGGCAAGGTCGCTCGCGGCCGCCACGACAGCCCTAAAGCCCGCCTCCTCGAGTGATATCCACGACCTGCGGAAGTGTATGTCCTCCAGAGATACATCGGTACTCACAACCAGTTGCTCTACATCGATCACGGCGGCATCGTCCCCGGGACCCACGAGCACCTTGGCACCCGGATCTCCCGCCCCGCGAAGAAGCGCCCGCACGAGGTCGAACTCGGTTCCCGGGCCCATCGGCGTGACTCGGTTCCGCGCCGGATCTCCGAGGGAGCCTGGCGCGTTCACCTTGCCGGGTCCTGATCAAAGATCACGAACGGCAGATCCAAGTCGGTGTGTCCGGGGCCACTCTCGTCCCAAACCGAGGCGAGTGACTCGATGACGTCGGACGGAGTGAGGGCACGTCCTCGCTCGGCGCGAGCCGCCGCCCGTCCTGTGACGTAGAGAGCCAGAGCTCCGGCCGTGTCGACCTCGGCGCCTTGCGCGAGGATTGCTCCCGCAACGCCAGTGAGCACATCGCCGATGCCTCCCGCCGCGAGATCGGAGCTGCCCACTGTGTCCACTCGGCAAGTGCCGCGCGGCGGGACGACGATGGACGGCAGGCCCTTGAGAAGCACGGTGGCGCCCGTGCGCCTCGCGAAGGCCCTGGCCGCGGCCATACGGTCATCCGCGATAGTGCCCGCAGGCTTACCGGCCAGAGTCCTCATCTCCCCGAGGTGGGGGGTCACCAACACCTCTCGCCCCTGTGCCCAAACGTCGACGCTGGGGCCCTCGCCCGAAGCCGCAAGGTTCAACGCATCGGCATCGAGCACGGTCGGGCGGCCGGACGTAGCCTCTCGCACGATGTCGAGCGATCTGGCGCCCTCCGCTCCTCCTCCTAGGCCGGGCCCGGCGGCTACCGCATCAGAGGCGGAGGCTGCGTCTCGGACCGCCCCAAGGTCATCGACGGGGACGAATACGGCCTCGGGCACAGAGCCCTGGATGATCTCCCGGTTCTCGGCTGCCGACACGACTCTGAGGAGGCCGACCCCCGCCCGCAGGGCACCTCTTGCAGCCATGACGGCTGCCCCCGCCATGCCGGACCGGCCCGCCACAAGCATCAAGACCCCGACGCGGTTCTTGTGCGTCCCGGGATCACGGACCGGCCGCACGGCGGACGCCCACGCGGGCGTCGCAGCCGCGGCCCCGAAGGCGCGCGCACGCGCCGGCGGAAAGCCGATCTCCACGGCAATCAGCCGCCCGACCTTGGCCCGGGCCGGCTGAAGGAGCGTTCCGAGCTTCGGCCACCCGAGAGCCACGGTCACATGGGCCATCACCGCATCCCCCGCGATCCGCCCTGTGTCGGTGTCTATCCCTGAGGGGCTGTCCAGTGCAAGGATCGGACGATTGGACCGGTTGATCTGTTGGATGGCACGGGCCTGACGGGCTCGGGGCGCTCCCCTGATGCCGGTGCCGAGGATCCCGTCCACCGCGACAACCGTGTCGGCCAAGGCAGCGGGCATGGTGTCGTCGCTTAGGATCGGCAACTGCCACCCGTGGAGGAGGGGATCGTCGGCGGACCTATCCGCAACCAGGACAGCCTTCACGCGCCTGCCCCACGAGCGTAAGGTTCGGAGGAGCACGAGGGCGTCCCCCCCGTTGTTTCCGGCGCCGATCACCGCTACCACGTCGCCCCGAGGGAAGAGTCGATCCAAGACCTGCGCCGCGGACCGGCCCGCGCACTCCATCAGGGTTGCCTGCGGCACCCGCTTTTCTTTGATAGCCATGCGGTCGAAGGCGGTCGCTTCGGTCCCCGTCGGGGCCCACACAGCTCGGCGTCCGTAGGGCCGGATCGGAGTTGCGGTCATGCGACCGGGCTGCTCCACCCGGGGCCCGTCGAGCCAGCGCCGAGGTCACAGGCGGCAGGTCCAACAGGACAAACCGCCGGCAGGCGAGGAGCGCAGGTCGGACCGGAGGAGCGGCCCGGGTGCCTACTTGTAGCTCTGACCGATGCTGCGTCCCAGCGAGATCTCGCCATTGTCGATCCGGATGTTGAACCCGCACTGAGGGTTGGAGCACACCCAGGCCTTATAGCGGATCGCAGCGCCGTCGCGTCCGTAATCCGAAAGGGGCAGCAGGATTCCCGAACCGCACTTCTGGCAAGGAGGAAACCCAGATTCTTCCGGCATATTCACCGCTCCCGACAGCGTTCTGATCTCCACAGGCCCTGTGCCGGCGCGTCCGAACGACACGGGGGCGCTACTCCGCTGCACTGCGCGAACGAAGGGTCGAAACGCCGGCTCATCAAATCCCCGGACTCCAGGGATAATCCAGCTCAAACGCCTCTTCAAAATCGAAGACGTCTCGAAAATCCTCGGGGCTGTCGCCGTCTTGCCTGATCAGTACACCGCAGTCGACGAGGGCGAAGACGACGGCGCCGAGGTCTTCGGTCGTGTGGATGCCCCAATGCTGGAGAACGGTCCGGGCCATCGGTCCAAAGCGATGCAAGGCGAGACGACGCACGCCGTCGGCCAACTCTTGGCCCGAGATGTGCCGAGGCTTGTCAAGCCCTTCCATGACGTGGTGGAGGGACGAAAGCAGAAAGAGGTACGCTTTCCCGTGAAAGCGGGGGTGCTTTTCCTGGAGCCGGTCCAGGACCTCCTCGGCGAATTGAAGCTCGGTCATGTCGGAAATGTTACGTCCTCGCCGCCCTGGCGCTAGGCCGACACAGGCTAGTGGTGTCCCTTCACGCTGGATCAGCCAGTTCAGGATAGAGCGGGAAAGCCCGGCTGATCTCTTCGACCTGCAAGCGCACACGCCGGAGGACCTCATCGTCGGTTGGGGCGTCCAATACGCCGGCGATCCAATCAGCAATCTTCCGCATGGCCCCCTCTCGAAGCCCTCGGGTGGTCACGGCGGACACCCCGATACGGAGCCCGGACGTGACGAACGGGGAGCGTGTCTCGCCGGGCACCGTGTTCTTGTTCACGGTCATCCCCGCGAGTTCCAGTGCCCGCTCCGCCTCCTTGCCCGTGAGGCCCTTGTGGCTCTTCCGAAGGTCCAAGAGGAGCAAGTGGTTGTCCGTGCCGCCGCCGACCAGGAAGAAACCGTGCTCCGACAACCCCTCGGCAAGGGCCCGGGCGTTGGCGACGATCTGTCGCTGGTAGTACCTGAAGTCGGGCTCCTGGGCTTCTCTCAGCGCCACGGCCTTTGCGGCGATGATGTGCATCAGAGGCCCTCCCTGAGTACCGGGAAAGACTGATTTGTCGATAACCCGCGCGTGTTCCCTCTTGCAGAGAATCAGCCCCCCTCGGGGGCCCCGAAGGGTCTTGTGGGTGGTCGTCGTCACAACGTCGGAGTGAGCCACAGGGCTCGGATGTACGCCGGCAGCCACGAGGCCCGCGATATGGGCCATGTCGACGAGCATGACGGCGCCGACTTCCTGCGCGATCTCGCCGAACGCCTCGAAGTCGATGAAGCGCGGGTAGGCGCTCGCTCCTGCGATGATCATCTTGGGCCGCGTCTCGCGGGCGCGCGTACGAACGGCGTCGTAGTCGATGCGCCCGTCGGACTCTCGCACTCCGTAGGAGACCACCTCAAAGAGCCGACCGCTGAAATTGACCGGCGATCCGTGCGTCAGGTGGCCGCCGTGGCTGAGGTCCATACCGAGAATCGTGTCCCCGGGCTCAAGGAACGCGAAATACGCAGCCATGTTGGCTTGAGCGCCAGAATGGGCCTGCACGTTGGCGTGTTCCGCCCCAAAGAGTCCTATCGCGCGGTCTCGCGCGAGCTCCTCGGCTGTGTCCACGTGCTCGCAGCCGCCGTAGTACCGCCTGCCGGGCAAGCCTTCGGCATACTTGTTCGCCATGACGTTCCCCATAGCCTCGAGAACGGCATGGGAGACGAAATTCTCGCTGGCGATGAGCTCCAGTTGCCCGGACTGGCGTGTGGCTTCGGCTCGGATCGCCTCGAAGATCTCGGGGTCGGTGCTCTTCAAGTGCTCCATAGGAGTTCGAAGCTACCTGCACACGTCGATCCGGGCTATACGCCGCTAGGGGGACCGTCCGATACCGGATCGGGGATCGACGGACGGCTGGGAGCGTGATCCCATCCGTGTCCGGGCTTCGATAATGCGCTCGCGTGCGACGCGGTCGGCAGCCTCGCTGGTGGGGATTGCCTCGGCCTGGGCTCGACCGAATATGCGAAGAAGCGTTTCGTAGATAGCCCCGGCCTTCTCCCTGATCTTCCTGGGCGTCCAGCCCTGGAGTTCCCCGTAGACGCTACATAGTCCGCCAGCGTTAATCACGTAGTCGGGAGCATAGAGGATGCCCAGGTCGTGCAAGGCTTGACCGTGACCCACGTTCGCCAACTGGTTGTTCGCCGCCCCCGCCACGATGTCGACCTTCAGTACTCTCAGGGTCTCGTCATCGATCACGGCACCCAGTGCGCAGGGCGCGAAGATATCCGCATCCACTGAGTAAACCTCGTCCGGAGCGACTGGAGTGGCCCCGAAGTCGTTCACAACGCGTTCGATCCGTGCCGCGTGAATGTCGGTTACGGTGAGGCGGGCGCCCTCGCCCGCCAAGTCCTTGCACAGGTGGTAGCCCACGTGACCCACCCCCTGCACCACCACGCGCTTGCCTTTGAGGCTGTCGTCCCCATAACGGAGCCGGGCGCAGGCCTTCATGCCCCGGTATACGCCGAAAGCCGTGCTCGGCGACGGATCACCATAGCCCTCCCTCAGGCCCGTTACCGAGTCCGTCTCCAAGCGCACGTACTTCATGTCGTCCACGGACGTGCCAACGTCCTCGGCGGTGATGTAGCGGCCCTTGAGCGACTCCACCGCGCGGCCGTGGGCGCGGAAGATCTTTTCCCGATCCGCGATCCGGTTGTCCCCTAGGATCACGGATTTCCCCCCGCCAACTCCGAGACCGGTGACGGCGGCCTTGTAAGTCATCCCCTGGGACAAGCGCAGGACGTCGACGACCGCTTCGGCGTCCGACGCGTAGTTCCAGAAGCGTGTCCCGCCGAGAGCAGGCCCAAGCGAGGTATCGTGGATCGCGATGATGCCCCTGTAGCTGTTCGAGGGCTCGCTCCAAAACACCACCTGCTCGTGGCCCCGCTTGGCCATCGCTTCGAATATCTGCATCACTCCGTGGACCCCATGTCAAAGAGTTGAATCTAGTCCATCCGTCGCGTGCTTCTTCACATTGTCTCCTTTGGCGGGAGGCGGCCTCATCCAACCCGGTCTCCCTGAAGCCAGCCACCAGTCCAAACGATGACGGCCTGCGACACCGCGTGACCTCCCCACATGGACCCCAGCTCCACGCTGCACTCTGGCTCCGACTTGGAGCCTGTGCCTGAAACCCGACTTCGGCTCGCTCGTCAAAGATCTCGGGCACCGGCCGGCCCCCCCCCCCCGCGCCAGGAGGGCGTGGGCGGGCGACGCAAGGGCCCCGCGAACTTCCATCGTCGGCCCCCCTGATGACAAGCTGTGGAGGAGCGGGGGTCCTCAAGGTCGGCTCTCGTACTCAAAGAAACCTCGGCCCGTCTTTCGGCCGAGCCGACCCGCGGCGACGTACTTGCGCAGCAGAGGACAGGGACGGTAGCGATCGTCACCGAGTTCCCGGTGGAGAACCTCCATGATACTAAGGCAAGTGTCGAGACCGATGAGATCAGCGAGGGTCAGCGGACCCATGGGATGATTCATGCCGAGCTTCATCACGTCATCGATCGCCTCTGCGTCCGCCACTCCTTCCATGAGCGCGAAGACCGCCTCGTTGATCATCGGTCCGAGGATGCGATTCGACACGAATCCCGGGAAGTCGTTCACCTCCACCGGAGACTTGCCAAGTTCCTTGGACAGCCCGACCACGGCGGCTGTAGTCTCGTCGCTCGTGGCCAGGCCACGAATGACCTCGATGAGCTTCATGACGGGTACGGGGTTCATAAAGTGCATGCCGATCACCCGGTCCGCGCGGTCCGTTTGCGCAGCGATCGCCGTAATCGAGATCGAGGACGTATTAGTCGCCAGGATTGTGTGCGGGCGTGCGACGCTGTCCAAGCGCCGAAACAAATCAAACTTGAGCGTGGCGTTCTCGGGAATCGCCTCGACGACGAGCTGGGCACCTTCGAGCGCTTCTTCAAGCGAGGTCGTAGGGTGGATCCGTGCGAGTGTCCCGTCCTTTCGTGGCGCCTCGATAGTCCCCTTTCTCACCTGCCGGTCGAGGTTCGCCGAGATGGTGGCAACCGCATTCCGAAGAGCCTCTTGTGACACGTCCACGAGACCTACGTCACGGCCGTGCTGGGCACAGACATGGGCGATACCATTCCCCATGGTGCCCCCTCCGATCACGACGACCTTCTCTATCGTCATACCGCCCTCGGCTCTCAGTTCCCGCCGCCCGTTCCCCCCGATCCCGGCTCGCGCAGCCGAGACGGCAGGCCGCACCGAGATAAGATAGCGCACCCCGCATCCCGCTTCACGCACTCACGGCGGCTACGGCATGACGCCGCCGGCGCGATCGGCAGCCCGCTTCCCTGGCGGCGGCGAGGGCCGGAAGCCCGGCGCCGCGGGACGCCGCAGGACGGGTTGCGTGAGCGGGTGGATCCAACCTGGGGCGGAGCACAAGCCACTCGCCTGCCGGGCTGCCCGCCGCCCACCAGGTGACGAGGCTGGAGACGCGGTGCCTGAGTCCGTCTCTAAACCCTCTCGATGGAGAGCGCGACGGCGTTCCCTCCGCCCAGACAAAGAGCGGCCATCCCCGTCTCGACATCCCGATCTTTCATTGCGTTGAGCAAGGTCACCAAGATCCTGGCACCGGACGCTCCGATCGGATGGCCGAGTGCCACCGCGCCCCCGTGCACGTTCACGCGGTTCGGATCGACCTCCAACGCCCTTATGTTCGCTAGGGCCTGCACGGCGAAGGCCTCGTTGAGTTCGACGAGGCCGTAGTCCTCCATGCCCCTGCCCTCCTGGCCCATCACGCTCCGTACAGCCGCGATGGGAGCAAAGAACAGATCCTGCGGCTCAGTGCCTCCTGCGGCGTAGCCCCCGACGGTGGCGCTCACCGAGAGCCCGTGGGCCTCGGCGAAGGCGAGCGACGCCACGACGAGTGCAGCGGCTCCATCGTTGAGCCCAGGTGCATTCCCGGCGGTGACGACCAGCTCGTCGATGTTGGGGGTCGCGGGGAACGCCGGGCGAAGCCTTCCCAGTGCTTCCCGAGACGTGTCCCGGCGCGGAGACTCGTCACGTTCCACCACGGTCGTGCCCCGTCGTGTCTCGATCGATACGGGGACGATCTCGGCGTCAAACTTGCCCGTGTCCATCGCTGCAACAGCCAACGTATGCGAGCGAAACGCGAAGTCGTCCGCCTCTTGTCGCGTCACCCCGGCCTTGGTGGCCGTATACTCGGCGTGCCCTCCCATGTGACACTGCCCGAACGAGCACCACAGGCCGTCCAGAATGAGTCCGTCCTGGACCTCTTGATCGCCGAACTTCACGCCCGACCGGAGACCTTGCAGATAGTAGGGAACGTTGGACATCGACTCCATACCACCCGCGACGACGACGTGGGCATCCCCGGCACGGATGGACTGAGCGGCCAGCATCACGGCCTTGAGACCCGACCCACACACCTTGTTGATCGTAACCGAGGGCACAGTGGCCGGTATGGCCGCGTGTATGGCCGCCTGGCGGGCAGGCGCCTGTCCTTCGCCGGCCGTGACCACATTGCCCATGATGACCTCTTCGACGGCGTCCGTGTCGATGCCGGAGCGCTCGATAGCAGCGCTCAGAGCCACAGCACCCAACTCCGTCGCCGAGAGCGGAGAGAGGCCGCCGAGAAAGCGTCCGATGGGAGTCCGAGCCCCATCGATGATTACCGGGATCCTCGCCTTGTCACTCATTCAACACTCGCCCCCTTCATCTTTTGTCCGGACAGCGAAATAAGTTAGCATCGGCTCTTGTGCAGCAAAGGCGGGGCATGCACTCGCGCAGTGGGTCGAACCGCCCGCCAGCTTCGAGGGACCAGGTCCCCGCCTCGCCGACGCCTCCGCAGGAAGAGTCGTACGCTTCCCGAGGCTGCCATCTTCAGTACGGTGAGCAGAGGACTTGAGGTCGGTACGGCCCCGGTCGGCCGCTTCGTCGAGAAGTCGGATTCACACCTGCTAGCGGTTCGCCATAGACCCTGTGCCGGGCCACGGCCTCGGTGACGAATTGCCGGGCGGGAGCCTCAAAAGGGTCCAGTGCCGCAGGCGGGGCGCGATGCAGCACGCGATCGCCAGGGTGCACAGACGCTCCACCTGCGGGACCCCACCGATGGCTTCGGCGAGCTGCCGGCTCGGAGATCCCCGATCGAAGCGGGCGTTGTGGGCGACGATTACACGTCCTCGAATCCACCGGAGCACCTCGTCCGCGACCGGGTCGGAATAGGGCGCTGATGACACCATGTTGCCCGTGATCCTCGTGGGCGTGGCGATCCGGAGCCGAATGTCTCGTCCGCGATCGAACAGCGGGCGAGCCTCGTCCGGGACCTGTGCAGCATGCACCTCGTAAGACCGCCGCGCCGGAATGGGACGCCCGCGTCGATACACCAACAGGGGCCTCCGGTGGTGCGGTGAACCAAGCCGCCGCCCCTCACCCGGACTCGTTTCCCTGGCTCAAAGCAAAGGAGAGCGCTTCCAGCTCCATGACCATGTTCACGTCCTTCACCGTAACGCCCTCGGGCACGCGTAGAGGAGTGGGAGCGAAGTTCAGGATGCCGCGCACCCCCGCACCGGTCACCCGATCCATGACCTCCGGGACGGCCTCCGAGGGTACGGCGACGATGACGATCTGGACGCGTTCGCCCTGGACGATCTGGTCGAATTCGCTGATGTCGCGCACGGTCAGATCCGACCAGCGCTGCCCGACCTTCGACGAATCGATGTCCAGAAGGGCGACGATGTCGTAGCCCCGCTCCGAAAAACCCTTGTACTCGACAAGCGCCGAGCCGATGCGGCCGACGCCCACCAGAGCCACACGCCAGCGCTGGTCGAGCCCGAGGATCTTTCGGATTCGCTGTCCCAGCTCCGCGACCTCATAGCCGAGGCCCCTCTTCCCGAACGAACCGAAGAGGGACAGATCCTTGCGAACCTGAGCTGCCGTGGTGTCACCGCGGACCGCGAGCTGCTCACTCGAAACCGTCCGGTGCCCACCGCGCTCAAGGCGCTCCAAGATACGGAGATAGAGGGACAACCGGCGGATGGAAGATTCGGAGATCTTTCTCGGCATGGACGCGCATGGGGACCCGAAGGAGACCCTTCGACACCTAGCTTGTGAAAAGCTTCACAATTGTAGGGACGAGGAAGTTGAAGCGTCAAATGCGTGGTCGCGATTCACCCTTCCTGGATCAGCTTCGACAGGCGTACGAAGTCGCCGGGTTCGAGGGTCTCTGGCCTCCGGGTGAGATCCCATCCTGTCTCGTCCCGGATCCGCTCCACGGCTTGGCGGGACAAGCCGAGATCGTTGTGCTCACGGAGGGTCTTCTGCATTTGCTTGCGCCTCCATTGGAATGCAGACCGCGTGAGTCTCCGAAGCGAGACCTCTTCGCGCACGGAGAGGGGAGGGGGAACTCTTGGTTTGATCCGCACGACGCTCGAGTCGACCCGGGGCATCGGTCGGAACGCCGTCCGCGGCACTCGCAATACGCAATCGACCTTGGCCACGCTCTGGACCCCAACCGACAGCGCGCCGTACTCGGAGGTGCCGGGTCTCGCGACGAGGCGGTCGGCTACCTCGCGCTGGACCGTGAGGAGAATCTCCCTTGGCCGGGGACGCTTGAGCAGCTTGAAGATGATGGGGGCGGTGATGTTGTATGGGATGTTGCCGACGACCAACAGCCGGGCCCAATCGTCGCCGACGGTGCTGACATCAAATCCCAGAAAGTCCTCGTGCCTCACGTCGACATCGGCGCGGTCACGCCATTCGGCGGCGAGTGCGGCGGCGAGGCAGTCGTCCAGCTCTACGAGCACCAGACGGCCGACTCGGTCCACGAGGTGCCGGGTGAGGGCGCCTCGGCCTGGTCCGATCTCCAAGACGGAATCGGATGGGGATGGGTCGAGGGCAGCAACGATCTTGCGTTGGAGGTTGGGATCGACCAGAAAGTGCTGCCCAAGAGACCTCTTGGCCCTCACGGGAACTGCAGGCCTAGGTCCTCAGGACGACTGCGGTCCGGTCGTCCGCCGGTATGGACGGAGTCACACCCTCGGCGATACCGAAGAGCGCGTCGACGATATCGGCGGGAGAAGCGCTGGCCCGCGAGGTCACTGCATCGAGGACGGCCGCCTCACCGCTTCCGGGCCGGTCGGTGGCCAATGTATCGGAGAGCCCATCGGTGAACAGAAGCAACAGGTCCCCTGCTGCCCACGTGGTCCGGCTGCTGTGATACGAGTCCGGGCCGGCAATCCCCAAAGGCGGGTCCGTGGCCGTGAGGCGCTCGGCCTCGCAACCCCCGCGCAGCACGAACGCGTGAGGGTGTCCGGCGTTCGAGTATTCCAGATCCCCGGCATCGGGATCGATAACAACGTAGCAGAGGCTGAGGAACATCTCCGTGGTTTCGAGCTCATCCCTGAGGGAGTCGTCGATCCGCCTCAGGACCCGTGAAGGATCCGGTGATTGAAGGGCATAGATGCTCGCCGCGCTCATCGAGAGCGCCATGATCAACGCCGCGGGGAAGCCGTGGGTCGATACGTCCCCGATCATCACTCCGACCTTGTCGTCGGGGCGCTTAAAGAGGTGGAAGAAGTCGCCGCCCACCTGCTTGGCAGGCACCACGCGTGCCGCCACGTCAGCCTGGTCGAAGGCTTCCGGGGACTTGAGTAGCTTCATCTGCAGGTGGTGGGCCAACTCCATCTCGTGGCTCATGCGCTCCTGGGCCAGGCTCTCCTGAATCAGTCGATTGTTCTCAAGAGCCGCGCCAATCTGGCTTGCGATGGCGGAGAGCAGCTTCTCGTCCCCGATCGCAAACACTCCGCCGCGACGGCGCCCCAAGAGATTGATGACTCCGACGGTGCGTGCCTCGCCGGACGGTGGGCTGTAGCGGATCGGCACCGAGATGCCTGGGGTCGACCCGTCGTCGTCGGTGCTGGCGGGGTCGGCGCGGGCACCCGCCCGCGCGCGTCCCTTCTCGAACACCTCTAGGGTCACCGAATCCGGGAGGTGTTGACCCTTCTCGTCCGGAACCCCCTGCGGTCCCACCGCAGCGGCGAGGCGAAGAAGGTTGCGACGGTAGTCGCGCAACCAAAGGGATCCCCGCCGGGCCCCGAGCCCGTCACACAACTCTCGCAGGATCGCCTCCGCCGCATCCCCAATGTCAAGAACGGAGCCTAGCGTATCGCTGATCGTGTACAGAAGGTCGATCTCCGCGCTCCGCTCCGATACCTCTCGCGTTACGAAGCGGATCTCGGACGCGGAATTGAGGGCCCGTTCGATGGTGCCCTTGAGAATGGTGGCGAGCGGATCGAGTTCCACGCCCGGGGCGGGACGAACCTCCATCTGCAGCAGGGGCCCCTGCTTGGGGTTGATGGTCCTGAGAACCGATCCGTCGGTCGGTAACGAGACCCTTACCTCGTCGGGAGCCCCGGCCGGGTAGAGGTGTCGGGCGCGCGTGCCGTCTTCTCGAACGCTCCAGAGGTGGACATCGAGACCGAGTTGTTCGTGGAAGTCGTCCAGGGTTTCTTCGACCGGGACTGGAAGGATCGGGCTAGGCCCGCCCTCCGGGCTCATGCCGACGCCCCTCCCGAGAGCTCGGAACTCCCCTCCTCCAGACGAAGAACAAGGGTGACGGAATTCCCTTCGTCGTTGAAGCGGACTTCGTCCATCAGGGAGCGCATCAGAAAGATGCCGCGGCCGCTACTCTTGCCGAGGTTGCTCGGTAGGGTCGGGTCGAGAACCGTCCTGTGGTCAAATCCAGTCCCCTGGTCCGTAACGCGCGCGGTGACCTCCTCCGCGCGGACCGTCACTTCGACCCGAACCCGCTTGCCAGGATCTCGACCGTTGCCGTACAACATGGCGTTGGAGAGCGCCTCGGTAAGGCCGACACGGAAGTTCAGGTTCAGCTTTCGCGCATACGCATAGCAGCTTGAGCAGTGCTCCATCACATACTGCACTGCGTGCTCGATTGACCGAATGTCGTTCGGAAGCTCTAGAATGAGTTCTTGACTCACTCGCTACCCTCGGGACGGACGGAAAGCTCTTCAAAGGCCGGCAAGGGCTTCCTCACGGCTTGCGGAGATCTTGAAGAGCGTATCCAGTTTGGTCAACTGGAAGAGCGTGCAGAGGTCCTCGTTGAGCCCGGCGAGACGCAGTTCCCCACCCTGTTCACTGATCTTCTTTGAGAGAGACACGAGCACGCCCAGTCCAGAGGAATCGATATAGCTCGTGTTGGAGAAATCGACGACGAATTTTCGTTTTCCCCCCTCGACTTCGTCGAGGACCGTCCGCTTGAGCGCCTGACGATTCCCGACGATGAGCTGGCCCTCAACATCGATGACCGTGACGTCTCCAGACATGCTCACTTGGAAAACCATCCTGCCTCCGAGTACGGGTCGACTTCGGGCCTGGGATTGCGCGGGGCCAGCTGGGAGAGGAACCCGAAAACGATACAAGAATACGCCCCGGGGGGGCAACACTCGCCGCTCGCGGCGGGCGTGTCTGGAGCATAGGCCTGGCCCCTCATGCGTGGCCGCGCACGAAGCGAGCGGACGCGGGACTAGGCGGCGGAGCCGCGGCAACCGCCGGTGCCGCGCACGCTCACAGCGTGGGACGACATCACTCCCCGAACACAGCCTCGAGTTCCTTGCGGACCGACTCCGGCACGAACCGAGACACATCCCCCCCCAGGCGAGCCACCTCCCGGACGAGTGAAGCCGACAGGAAGGAGTAGTTCTGATCCGGCGTCAGAAACACGGTCTCCACCTCGCTCCAGAGTTCACGGTTCATCTGCGCCATCTGAAACTCGTACTCGAAGTCCGAGACGGCTCTCAGCCCTCGAATCACGAATTGAGCCTCGAGCTCGCGAGCGAGGTCAACCAAGAGCCCCTCGAAAGGGACGCATTCGATGCGGTCTTCGTCCGCGAAGACTTCCTCGATCAACTTGAGTCGCCGCTCGACGGAAAGGAGGCTCTCCTTTATCTGCGTGGCCGTGTGGGCGACGGCGATGACGACCCGATCCGCAAGGCGAAGGGACCGCCGTGCCACGTCGACGTGCCCATTGGTGATGGGGTCGAAAGAGCCCGGATAGATCGCTAGAACGGGCCGATCACGGGTCATGGCCTCGCCTCGAGGATGGAGATGACGGTGTTTCTATAGTGTCGCTGTCGAAGGTTACCGAGCTTCTGGATTGGATCGCTGATACGGTGTTCTACCCAAAGCTGAGACGCAAACGGGGTCGCCGCAAAGCGCTCAAGCAGCCGTGCAGCCAAGCCCAGTCCGTATGGCGGATCGGCAAGCCCGATGTCGAACGACAGTGGTTCAAGTCTGGCGGCATAGGCCATGGCGTCCGAGACGACCACCGTCGACTCCGATTCCGCCCCGAGGATCGCGATGTTCGCGCGAAGCGTGCGCAGGGCGGTGCGGGAACGCTCGACGAAGGTCACCGACGACGCTCCACGGCTGAGAGCCTCGAGACCCAAGGCACCGGAACCCGCGAACAAGTCAACGACTGTCGACCCCTCCAGGGCCGGGCCCAGCGCAGCCATCCACGATTCTCGCACCCTGTCGGCCGTGGGACGGACCCCCCTTCCACGGGGCGCCTTCAGCCGCTGGCCCTTCCAACGCCCTGCGATGATCCTCATGCCGGGGCGCCAGAAGAAGGTTCGCAGTCCACGGCGTGAGGCCGAATGTCGAGCACATGGGCCTCCACCCGACGCCGTCCACGGAATTCTCCAAGCTTGAGCTTAAAGGTGAGGTCCACCGGACCGGGACCGAGGGACTCGGGGGAGATCCGGAGGGCCAGGTCGAAGCCGATGGCGTCAAGCGAATGCCCCGACTGGGTCAGCTTAAGCTTGAGGTGCCCCCTGCCGACCGCCTGAGCGGGGCCCTGCAATCCCACCCCGCGAGCCATGAAGACGGGCGTGGGGTTACCCACGCCGAACGGCCCGAGGTAGGTGAGGAAGTGTGCGAGCTTCTGGGTAGCCTCTGACAACTGGATCTCGAGCTCCGGCCGGATCGTCGGTCGCAGCTCCTCGCCTCCCAGACGATCCCTTGCCTCGGCGTTCAAGGCCTGCTTGAAGCGCGAGACGTGCTCCGGCGCGATGTCCATGCCCGCCGCCGCCCGGTGCCCACCAAAACGCCCGAGGTGCTGCCGACAGGCGTGAATCGCTCCGTAGAGGTCGAAGCCCGGGATGGACCGCCCGCTTCCCCGCCCTCGGCCGCCCCTGAAGGTGAAGAGCACCGTGGGTCGGTATAGGCGCTCGGCGATTCGGGAAGCGACGATGCCGATGACCCCAGGATGCCACCTCTCCCCCTGCAGGACCACCGCGTAGTCCCGTTCCGGTCGATAGCTCCGAGCGAGCTGCTCCAACGCTTCACGGAGGGTCTCGGCCTCCTCGGCCCGGCGGTCGCAATTGTGACGCTCGAGGCGGTCGGCGAGCTCGGCGGCCCGGCCGGCATCCTCGGCAAGTAGGAGGTCGAGAGCGGTCATCGCGTCGCCCATCCGCCCGGCGGCGTTGAGGCGTGGTCCGAGGCGGAACGCGACCTGGCCAGCGCCGATCAACCCTGGCGGCAACTGCGCACGGTCGATCAGTGCCCGCAGGCCGGGAAGCTTCGTGCGCGCCAGCGCTTTGAGGCCGTACCGGACCAGCGTTCTGTTCTCGTGCTCCAACGGCACGACATCGGAGATGGTGGCGAGGGCTACCAAGTCCAGCGAGGTGTGCAACTCCTCTTGGTCGACGCCCCGCTCGCCAGCGAGCAGTTCGCAAAGCCGGTACGCGACACCCGTCCCGCAGAGTCCCTTGTTCGGGTAGGGGCAGTCGCGGCGGTTTGGATTGACGACGGCGAGGGCTTCGGGCAGGGTCTCCGACGGCGTGTGATGGTCGGTGACGATCACGTCGATGCCCAAGGCGTTCGCCTTCGTGATGGCTTCATGAGCCCGAATACCGGAATCGACCGTAATGATCAGGGCCGCGTCGGCGGCACCAGCCGCTTCGAGGCCGGCGATGGTCAAGTCGTAACCGTCGCGGACCCGGTGGGGGACGAAGGGCACGGCATTGCCCCCTAGCCTGCGGATCCATCGCGTGAGCAGCGCCACTCCGCACACCCCGTCGGCGTCATAGTCGCCGTGCACGAAGATCGTCTCCGTGTCGTCGATCGCCTTGAGGATCCGCCCGATGGCCTTTCTGCTATCAGCGAGGAGAGCGGCAGGATGGAGGTCTCCCAAGAGAGGTCGCAGGAAGCGCTTGGCATCCTCGACCTCGGTGATGCCGCGCTGGACGAGCAACTCACAGAGTGGCTTCGGAATCAACAGGGCCTCGGCCAGCAGTCGCCCAGCGGGCCGGGGCACGGGCGCAGGCTCGCGCCATACGGGTACGACCGAAGGCGGCAGGGGGTGGTCGGCCGCGCTGACCCGGTTCATGTCAGGCACTCCGGGGCCGCCAGCAGCGATCGGTCGCCAGGGCTCCGCTCAGGCGCTTCTCCCTACCGCTCGGCTCCTCCAAGATCCCTCGTCCCTCCCTCTGGTGAACCCGCCCGGCCTTCGACCCCGGCATCCACGTCGTGCTCGGCATCATCGAGCTCCGAGGCCCCAGCCTCCCGGGTTTCGACCTCTTCGGGCTCGTCGGCCGTGGAGACCGTGTCCGCCTCCCGGGCCACGCTGGCGGCAGCCAGCGTCGCTTCAGCCTCGGCCGCCTCCAGCTCAGCCAGCAGTCTCACCTCCTCTTCGGCAGCGATCTCCGCCGCTTCCTGCGCCGCCCGGGCCGCCCGTGCCGCTTCTATGGCCTCCTCAGAGGCCCGGAGCGCCTCCCCGATCCGCGCGGCCTCTTCCTCGGCCCTCGCTATCCCCTCCGCGGAGGCCGGCGTCAGGATTACTCCACACTCCTCGCACCGAATCATATCGGCCGCCCGTCGAACCTCGCTCTGAAGCTGGAGGGGGATCATGCTGAAGCAGTTTCCGCACGCGCCGTCATCTGTGAGTTCCGCGACAGCCACCTCCCGCGCGCCCGCCATGATCCGCTCGTAGATCCGGCGCTCCTGGGGATCGATGCTGGAGGCAAACGCGTCCCGCTGGGTCCGCACCTTCCGAAGCCGCGCTTCAGCCGCCTCTCTTTCGTCGAGCAGCTCCCGCCGTCGCGGCTCGACGGCGGCCAGCGCCTCCTGGTAGGCGGCCTCGTGGTCTCCCATCCGTTCCTCCATCCTCCGGATCTGATCCAGGAGACTCAAAGCTTCCTGCTCATCATTCTCAAGCGCGCGCCTCACCATCTGCATCTCGGCGTGCACCGCTGCTTCCTCCCTGACGTTGCGGACCGCATTCATTCGTTCTTCGAGCCTTAGGGTCCGCACCCGACGCTCCTCGATCGACAGCTCCATCCTGTTCTCCTCAACCTTGACCTCCTTCAGCCGCGTCCCGAGGGCCCGGACCTCCTTCTCGAGGTGCTGCACGGGCTGCTCGACCTCCTCGAGCTTGGCCTCGTATGTGCGGACGATCGACTCGATGGAGGCGATCTCTAAGTCCATGTCCTGGAGCTCTTTGAGTGACAGATGCGTTCGTGGGTCCATGGGCGCTCAGTTCGTGAAGGCCTAGTCGTTACCCTTGAGGGTCCTGCGGGCCGTGGGTGACCAATCGAGACCGAGCTCCCGCCACTGTCCCCCCAAGCGGGCCTTCTCGGCCAGGAGCTTCATGCGTCGCTCCGGGTCTGTGGTATCCTGTATGAGCCGATCAACCTCGTCGAGCCTCCCCCGCAGAGCGATGATCCGGATCTTGCTCAGCGACTCTTCGAAGACCCGGTGCGCCTGGCGGAGTTCCCGGGGATCGGCAAGCAGCTCCTCCAGGGTGCGTGCGGAAGCGGACGACAGCCCGGGCGGAACGTGTGTCAGTCGAGGATCGGCAAGCAAGGCTTCGAAGGCCCCCCGATACCCCATGTCCACGAAATCCTCGGGGCTGAGGTGCTCCCGCACGCGACCGATCCAGTCTCGGTCATTGGTCATGAGGCGCAGAAGCTCACGCTCGGGCCCCATGGGAGGCAACCTCGGTGCGACCACTCGACGCGTCCTCGCGGGCTGACGCGGAGGGGAGGTTCCATGAGGGATCGCCCTGGTCAACTCCTCTTCGAGCGTGTTACGGCGGACTCCCGTGCGATCCGACACCCTCGAAACATAGATGTCGCGAAGGGCCGGATCTTGCACCGCACGTAGGGTCGGCAGGAGGCGATCCACAGCGGTGCGGAGTCTCTCGATGCTTGAGAAGTGATCTCGGTCCTCGAGGATCTGCAGCTTTCGATCGAGCACGTCGACCGCCCCGTCCATGTACTGCTGGAGCCCCGCGGCTCCCACCTTTCGGACCAACGTGTCGGGGTCTTCGCCTACCGGAAGCGTGACGACCGAGGGGTGGACGCCGCTGGCCAGCAAGATGTCACCGGCTCGAAAGGTAGCCTTGAGCCCCGCCGGGTCACTGTCGAATAGGAGGTAGACACGGCTGGTAGAGCGTCGCAGCAGCGTCGCCTGATCGGGGGTTAGGGCCGTGCCCAGCGGCGCCACGACGTTCTCGAATCCCGCAGCGGCCAATGAAACGACGTCCACGTATCCCTCAACCAAGAGCGCGACGCCCCTACGACGGATGGAGTTCTTCGCCCAGCTCAACCCGTACAGTACCTTCCCCTTGTGGTAGACGGGCGACTCTGGAGAGTTGACGTACTTGGGGACGCCCTCGCGCACTGAGCCGATGACGCGGCCCCCGAAGCCGAGGACCCTCCCGCCGAGATCTTCAATTGGGAAGGTGATCCGTCCCCTGAAGCGGTCGTAAGGGTCCTGGGTCTTCTCACTCCGCGTAAGAAGGCCTGCCTCAAGCAGCGTCGCGTCTCCGATCCCGTGATGGGCAGCCGCCTCCTTGAGCGCCCGCCATGCGTCGGGCGCGAAACCCAAAGAGAAGCGCTCGGCGGCCTCTCGACCGATGCCCCTCTGTTCCAAGTAGGTTCGAGCGGTCCGTCCGATCCTCTCATCCCACAGCAAGTCCTGGAAGAAAGCCCGGGCAAAGGCGTTCGCCGCGTAGAGGTGGCGGAAGGGGTCTTGACGGTCCCGGCCCCCCCTTACCTCTCGGATCTCCACGCCCGCACGTTCGGCCACATGCTTTACCGCGTCCACGAAGTCGAGGCCCAACCGTTTCATCAGGAACGAAAAGACGTCTCCCGATTCCCCACAGCCGAAGCAGTTGTAGAACCCTTTGTGGGGGACGACATAGAAGCTCGGGGTCTTCTCGTCGTGGAACGGGCAGCAAGCCTTGTAGTCCTTACCCGACTTCTTGAGCGGCACCGTTTCGCCGATGATGTCGATGATGTCCGCCCTCGCCCTGACCTCCGCAACCTGATCGTCGGGGATCACTTGAAGCTCACGACGGTGACGCCTGCACCGCCTTCCGTGTGTTCACCAAGACGGAAGCCCGAGACCCGGCCCTCCTCGTCCAGAAGCTCCCTGACACGAGACCGGACCGCGCCCGTCCCCTTTCCGTGGATGATCCTAAGCCCGGGAAGATCGTTAAGAATGGCCTCATCCATGGCCTGGAGCAGCTCCCGATCCACTTCGTCCACCCGTAGGCCGCGGAGATCGACATCCGTGCGCACGGGCCCGGACGGCGCCCTCCAAGAGACGGACCCCGCGGGCTGGTCGCAGACGGCTTCCCCGTCCTCAAGGAGGACGAGCTCGGCGACAGGTATCTTCATTCGGATGCCCGCGGCGTCGATGACCGCTCGGTCGTCCCGCACCTCGACGACCACCCCGATCGTAGTTCCATCCGCAACCCTCACGCGGTCGCCCGTGACGACGGCGACAGACCGAGATGTCCGCTTGCCGGGCCTGAGAGTCCGCTGGCGACCCGCCGCGCGCTCAACCTTGCGTCGTGACTTCCTGGCCACGTCGTCAAGGGCCTCTATCGTAGTGGTCTCCCTCACCTCCCGGATCGCCTCCTCCACGTCCTTGCGGGCCTCCATCAACAGTCGTCGGGCTTCGTCCCGGGCCTTTCGCTGCGCCGCTCGCTCCAGGTCTCGGAGCTCCGCCTCACGCCCGTCCAGCTCGCCGCGAAGGCGTCGGACGGCCTCCCGCTCGTACTGCAGGGTAGCCACCAGCCGCTCGGCCTCCTGTTCCTTTCGCTCCAGGCGCTCAAGCAAATCCTCGATCGACGGCCCAGCTCCCGACAGGCTCTCGCTGGCACGGTCCAAGACGCAGGAAGGAAGACCGAGCCGGCGCGCGATCGCCAGTCCATAGCTGCGCCCAGGACGGCCCTTCACGAGCTCGTAGGTGGGCTCCATGCGCTCCGGCTCGAAGCGAAGCGAAGCGTTGACGATGCCGCTCCCCTCGGCGTCGAGTCGCTTGAGGGCTCCGAGGTGGGACGTCACGACGGCCCTCGCGCCACGTCTCGCCAGAAGCTCAAGCAGCGCAATCGAAAGAGCGGCACCCTCAGTCGGATCCGTCCCCGTACCCATCTCGTCCAAGAGCACGAGGGAGCCACTGTCCGCCTTCTCGGCCACCTCCTTCCAATTCGCGAGATGGGCCGAGAACGTTGACAGGCTCGCCGCGATCGACTGCTCGTCCCCAATGTCTGCGAAGAAGGAGTGGAAGATCGGGATCCGCGTGCCTTCGTCGACCGGCGGGATGACGCCGCTCTGTGCCAACGCCGCGATGAGGCCCAACGCTTTCAAGAACACGCTCTTGCCGCCCGTGTTCGGCCCCGAGACCACAAGCACGTGCTCTTCGGGGTCGAGGCTCAGGTGAAACGGGACGACGTCCCTGTCCGATGCGGAGCGGAGGAGCGGATGTCGTCCGCCGACGATGACCAGTCCCTCCCCTGGCTCGTCAAACGTCGGCGCCGCGGCGGCCCATGCCTGGGCGGCTCGGGCCCTCGCGTAGAGGGAGTCGAACTCTCCGAGCGCGTTGAGGCTGTGGGCCAGGGCATCCCCCACTGGGCGCAGGCGTCGGGTCATCTTGGAAAGGACCCGATGCACTTCCCTGGCCTCCTCCCCCTCCAGGCTCTTGAGCTCGTTGTTGAGAGCGAGGGCGAAGGGCGGCTCAACAAAGAGGGTCGCACCCGTGTGCGACTCGTCGTGCACGATCCCCCCTAGCTCACGATTGCCTTCGCGGCGGATCGGCACCACGTAGCGGCCTTCGCGCACGCTCACCGAACCGTCGGCCACGGCATACCGCTCAGGCACGTCGCGCATGAGCGCCTCAAGCTTGCGAACGATCTTCGCGCGTGTGGTTCGGAGGCGGCCCCGAATCCGCTTGAGATCCTTGCTGGCCGTATCGAGCACGTCTCCCGACGCATCGACGGTCTTGCCGACACGAACAACCAGGGCCCGGTCGATAAGAAGCCGCTCCCCGAGGAGACCGAGGTGTTCGAAGTCTTCACGGTGGCCTGACAGCAGAGTCGCGACTTCCCCAGAGGACGCTAGTAGCACACCGATCACGTGGAGCTCGACACCGGTGAGCACGGCCCCGTCGATTCCCAGGCGCGCGAGAGCTTCACTACAGTCGGGAATAGCGGGCGGGGCCCAGGGGGAGAGGATCTCGAGGAAAGCCGCAGTCTCCGCCACCCGCTCAAGCTCCGACTCCAACCAACCGCGATCACTACACGGTCGAAGGGACCGCACGGCCTCTCTCCCGGCCTCGGACGTCGCATACCCCGCGACCAACTCCAATACGCGGGGAAAGTCGAGCACCGAGAGGGCATGTTCACTCATCCCAGCGACCCTGACCCTCCCGGCAACGAAGCCGCGGCCCAATGCTCACGCCAGTTCTTCCCTCACGATCCGGCTGGCTTCTCTTCCGTCGAAACGCCCGCGGAGACGGGGCATGATCTGGCCCATCACCGAGCCGATCTGGTCGGCGCCCCCCGCGATGGCGGCCCGCACGATCGTCCGCACGTCATCCTCGGTCAACGGGGGTGGTAGGTAGGCCTGCAAGATCTCGGCCTCGGTCTCTTCCTTGGCGGCTAGGTCGGGACGTCCGCCCGACCTCATCTGCTCCGCCGCGTCACGACACCGCTTGATCGTCCTGGCGACGACGGTCTGCATTCCGGCGTCGTCAAGTTGCTCTCGCTCCTCGATCTCCTGGTTCTTGACCTCGGCCAGGAGCGTCGTGAGCACCACCGTGCGGATCTTGTCGCGAGCCTTTCTGGCCTCGACAAGGTCGCCCCGAACCCGTCGCTTCAAATCCTCCGCCATGCGGCTGAAGCTATCCGAAGCCGAAAAGGGGGTCAACGCGATTCCTGCCCCGCAAACCCCCGTCTCTTCTAGCAGGCCGTGGAAGAAGTGGCCCGCCGGGGAGCCGGTTGTACAAGCAGCAGC
>CAZNEI010000015.1:0-44660 GCA_964572045.1 uncultured Gemmatimonadaceae bacterium | reverse complement strand
AGTTAGCCGCTCCCCTCACCATTAACAACATTCTGTTCGTTACACTACACTAGGAACTAGGCCGCGCGTGTCCACGCGCGGCCTGACCCTCTCAGGTCGAAGGTCCCGTCCGGGGATCGGCGTGGGCGGCCGAGCCCGCCCTCCACTTCCTGCTCGCCCGTCAATCGCCGGGGTCGGGTGTGCCTATTCGGCTTCCATGAAGGGATAGCGATAGTCGGTCGGCGGCACGAGCGTCTCCTTGATGCTCTGCGCCGAGGCCCAGCGGAGGAGGTTCATCACCGAGCCGGCCTTGTCGTTCGTCCCGCTCGCCCTGCCGCCGCCGAAGGGCTGCTGGCCCACGACGGCCCCGGTCGGCTTGTCGTTGATGTAGAAGTTGCCGGCTGTGAACCGGAGTGCATCGCGCGCCTCGCGTAGGGCGGCCCGGTCCCGGCTGAAGACGGCGCCCGTCAGAGCATAGGGCGACGTTGATTCCACGAGCTTGGGCACCGCGCTCCAGTCCGAGTCGGGATAGACGTAGACGGTGATCACCGGTCCGAAGATCTCGTCGCACATCGATTCGTAGTCGGGCTTGTGCGACTGAATGATCGTGGGCCGGATGAAATAGCCCTCGGAGTCGTCGTGTTCTCCACCGGCGATGATGTCGGCGTCGGCGCTGGCTGCCGCGCGATCGATGTACCCGCTGATCTTGTCGTACGCCGCGCGGTCGATCACCGCTCCCATGAAGTTCCGGAAATCGGTGGGATCGCCCACGGCGATGGCGTTGGTTTCCTCGACGAGCGGGTCCCTGAGTTCCTTCCAGAGACTCTGGGGGAGATAGGCTCGCGATGCCGCGCTGCACTTCTGCCCCTGGTATTCGAAGGCGCCCCGCACGATCGCCGTCTTCAGTGCGCCCGGGTCCGCGCTGGGATGGGCGACGATGTAGTCCTTCCCACCGGTCTCGCCGACGAGTCTGGGATACGACCGATAGGTCGCGATGCGCTCCCCGACGGTCCTCCACAGGCTCTGGAAGACACCCGTCGACCCGGTGAAGTGAACCCCTGCGAAGTCGGGGCTGCTGAGCAGCAGGTCCGTCGTCTCCGCGGGAGGTCCGGGGACGAAGTTGATCACTCCCGGGGGAATCCCCGCCTCCTCGAAGAGCCGCATGACGTAATAACCGCCCAGCAGCGCCGTGCTCGACGGCTTCCAGACCACTGTGGTGCCCATGATGGCTGGCGACGACGAGAGGTTGCCCCCGATCGCCGTAAAGTTGAACGGGGTGATCGCGTAGACGAACCCCTCGAGGGGCCGGTAGTCGATGCGGTTCCACGTCCCCTCGCTCGAGAAGGGCTGCCGCTCGTAGATCTCTTCGGCGTAGTGGACGTTGAAGCGGAAGAAATCGATCAGCTCGCACGCCGCGTCGACCTCGGCCTGATAGACGGTCTTGCTCTGGTCCAGCATGGTGGCGGCGTTCATCGTGTCCCGCCACGTGGTGGCGAGCAGTTCTGCGGCCGTGAGAAAGATCGAGGCACGATCTTCCCACCGCATCGCCGACCACTCCCTGTGGGCGTCCATCGACGCGCGGATCGCCTGCTTGATCTCCTCGGTCCCCGCGCGGTGGCAGGTGGCCAAGACATGAGAATGCCGATGCGGCATCACGGCGTCGACGGTCGTTCCGGTGTAGATCTCCCGGCCCCCTATGATCAGGGGAATCTCGACGTGTTCGGTCTCCATCCGGGCCAGCCTGGCTTTGATGGAGTCCCGCTCAGTGGTTCCGGGCGCATAGTCTCGGATTGGTTCGTTCGTTGGTTCGGGAACGTTGAATCGACCGTTCATGTGGGCTCTCTGGGCGGAAGTGGTCAGTCTTGCTCGGCTGCTGTCAGGAGGGCGACGGGACTCCGCGACCGAAAGAAGCGACGCGGGACGTCCGCGATAGGCCCGTCGCACGGTCTGGGGGGGCCCCGGACCGGGTCCTCGGCGAATTCCGGGGGGAATCTCGGCTCTCCGGGCATCTCTTGCAAGCGATTTCGGAGAGGACGGACCCGGGTCGACACGGCGCACGGGCCGCGCCCCGGACCTGGCGGCTCGAAGGGAGGCGGAGGGTCGAAAGTAACAGGCTTCAAGCCTGTCGAGCACGGTACGGGACGCCCGGCTCGGACCGGGACACGGATCAACGGCTTGCCGCCGGCCTCCGCGGTCGGCGGGACTGACCGCCCCTTGTTGACTCGTGCGACGAGATCTCCTTAGGTTTCGGTCCTGGGCGGCGTGGTGGGAGACTGAATCGCATGCCGAAGACGGCGGAAGCACGGATCGAGGAAGTTCTGGAGGAGATACGTCCGGCGTTGTGGGCGGACGGCGGCGATCTCGAATACGTCGGCTTCGACGAGGAAGACGGGGTGGTGGCGCTTCGTCTGCTCGGCACGTGTGAGGCCTGCCCCATCTCCCTGATGACGCTGAAGGACGGGATCGAGCGTCGACTCAGGAACAGTGTCCCGGGGGTAACTGAGGTCCAAGCCCTCTAGGGCGGGAGACGGGCAAGGCCGTTGCCGCGGCCTAGGGCCGGTACTGGCGCCCCGGTCAATTCGGGGGCGCCCCTTTTTTTGCCGTCGAACCCCTATGGAATTGCGAGCGAGCCCACAGAGGGCGGTTCGGAGCTGCAGATGAGCAAAGACAACCTCCGGAGGGCCGTGCTCCATGCCCTGGCCGGTGTGCGGCACCCCGGCACTGGGCGCGACCTCATCGAGAGCGGGCACGTTCAGAAGGTAGAGGTTGCGGAGGATGGCGACGTCCGCGTCTCCGTCGCCCTCAAGAGCGACGATCCGAGGGATCTCGTTCGAGAGGCTCGGGGTGCGGTGGAGGCCGTACGGGGGGTGGCCCGCGTGAAGATCAACGTCCAGCTGCCGCAGACGGCCGTGCAGGCTCCCCCTGCGGCCCGCGGTGGTCGTCTTCAACCGGGCTCGGTGCCGGCGCCCACACCCAAGCAAGGACTCCTCGCCGATGTCGCCCAAATCGTTGCGGTGAGCTCGGGGAAGGGCGGGGTGGGCAAATCGATGGTGGCTACCAACCTGGCGGCCGCGCTGGCGGCGGAAGGACGGCCCGTCGGCCTGCTCGACGCAGACATCTATGGGCCCAATATCCCCCTGATGTTTGGGGAGCACCGGCGGCCTCCGGTGACCGGGAGCAAGGGCCAGGAGATGATCGAGCCCTTGCAGGCGCACCGGGTACGCCTCATGAGCCTGGGGTTTCTCCTGGAGAAGGAGCAACCCGCCATCATGCGGGGGCCCCTGATCTCGGGCATCCTCCGGCAGTTCCTCGAACAGGTCAGCTGGGGCCCGCTCGACGTATTGGTGGTGGACATGCCTCCCGGTACCGGTGACGCGCAGCTGTCGCTGGTCCAAACGATCGACCTCAGCGGGGTCGTGATGGTGAGCACCCCTCAGGACGTGGCCACCGGCGACGTGCGGCGCGGTGTCAAGATGTTCGAGCGCGTCAATACTCAGGTCCTCGGGATCGTGGAGAATATGGCCGCCCTGTGTTGCCCCCACTGCGGCAAGGAGGTCGACGTCTTCGGGACCGGTGGAGTGGAGCGGCTCGCGGAGGAGCTTGAACTCCCGTTACTGGGGCGTGTGCCGCTCGATCCGAGGGTCCGCGAGGCCGGAGACGCAGGTCTTCCGACTGTGCTCTCCGCTCCGGATTCCGCCGCTGGGCAGGCGCTGAAGGGCATCGCGCAGGTGGTGCTCGAAGCGCTCCGAGCCCCCGTGCGCGCGTAACCGGGAGCGGGGAGGCTCCTTCACAGGCCCGCCGAATCCGGCGCTCCCCTCATGGGCGTCGCTCCGGATGAAGTGCCTTCGTCTTCCGCACGACAACCGCGCTGTCGGCGGTCTCGACCCTCCGTGACGCCCTACCGACAGGTGCCTCGCCGCTGGACCGATGCAGCCCCAAGGGGACACCGTCTCGCGTCGAGACGCAGCGCCCCCTGCTCGCGCATGCACCGACAGATCGGCCCCTCCGTTACTCCCGTTCCAGCCAGCGGCGGTCTCCGGCCGTGAGGCTGTTTCCCTTCCGCTTCTCGATGATCTTGAGCACCAGCCATCCGACCAGAAGGATCGGCGCCACCTTGAACAGCAGGAACGCCCCGAGGCCGAGCCCCACCGAGAGCACGGTTCCCACGATCGTCAGCACGACGCCGGCGACAACCAGAGTGAGGAGCCCGACCGCGAAGAAGGTCAGCAATGTAGCGATCATCGTTTTCCGTCTCCTGCTTCTGAATCCGCAACCCATACGATGCGGATCCGCCCGAAGGCGGCGTCCACGTCGAGGTGAACCTGGTACTCCGCTTCCTCGTAGTCCAGCGAGTAGTACGCGTCCCCGCGCTTGACCAGCCCTTCGGAGTCCAACGACGTCAGGAAGCCATCGTGGGAGAGCCGGACTCCGATCCCTCTTGGGAGGCGGAGCGTCAGGGCTCCGAATCCTACGTCGACGGTCACGGTCGCGTCCTGCCGCCACTCTCCGGTGAGGTCGAGATCGAGGTCCGCAACGCCGGCATCGACTTCGATGCGGGACGCGTTGAGATTGCCCAGGCCTCGAGCGGTGAATTGCGCCGCTCCGACTCTGAGGCGCGCCTCGGCCATCGCCTCCGTGTTCGGCTCCGACACCTCGAGCCCGGTCTGCGACGCACCGGTCTCAATGTCCAGGCCGGTAAGCCTGAGGCTGCCCAAGTCGATCTCCGCCTTCACCGCTCCGAGGTCCAGGTCCAGGTCTATCGGGACGTCCGGGGTGAGCTCGAGCCGTATCTCCCCGGCAGTCTCGCCTTCCGCGAGGCGCATGCGACTCCCCACGGCCTCCGCTCCGAGGACCAGCCTGGAGCCGGAATGCCTGGCGACCGGCGCCAAGGCGTCCTCATCGTAACGGAGGTGCATTCGATAGAGGGTTCCGGGCTCGGCCGGTGCAAGGCCAAAGCGGCCGGCCGCGTATCGCACCTCCACGTCCAGGCTCCGCTCATCCTGCAGCTGTCTGGACATCGCCACGGTCCGCCACTCCTGCCCTCGCGCGTTCGCCGTTCCGAGGCCGATGGGAAGCAAGGCGAGGGCGAGTCCGGCCAGCCCACGGTGCATCGTTCGAATCTCGGACCCGGGCCTCTCTGCCGCGGTCGTCATCCGCCACCCCCGTCGCCGGACCGGTCACGGCGGTCGCCGTCCTCCTCGGTCTCGATCACCTCGTCGGGGTATGGATCCCCCGCCTCCGCGGGCTCGTGCGTGAAGAAGTCGCCTCCCCCGTAGAACTCGGGTTGGCGGCCTCCTCGCGTGAGCAAGACCGCTCCGAATCCGACCAGGACGGCAATCAGGACGATGATGGAGCCGAGCACGGCCACGAGCTTGCTCAGGAGTCCCAGGAACGGAACCACGTCGAGGACATGCGAGACCACGGAGAACGCCAGCATCGCTCCCACGCCCGTGATCACCGCATAGAACGTGCTCGCGGGCTGCGGCCACGCTCCCCGAATGGTTTGCCGGGCGGCGAGCCACTCTCCGACGTTTCGGGCAACGGAGAGGTAGCCCAAGGTGGCCGCGAGAGCCACCGCGACGGGGAAGAGCACCAGCCAAAACGGAAGCGCAAGGATGCCGACCACGGAGATCGCCAGTGCCACGCAACCCGTGACCCAGGCGGGAAGCAGGAGGAACACTCCGGCCCCTCCGACCAGTCCCGCTCTCACGGGATTCAGACGCGCGGCGTCGGCCACGACCTCCAGGTTGCTCTTGGCGAAGTACACGGCGGCCAGGGCGATGAGCGAGACGATCAGGAAGGTGATCACATCGCCCATGACGTCGGCGATGCCGCGGCCCACGGCCCGTAGCGGAGACACTCCCGTGGGTGTGTCGGGGAACTCGCGGCGCAGCTCGTCTCGAATCTCGTCGCGGATCTCCTCGCGCATCTCGTTGCGGATCCGGATCTCAAGGCTCTGCAGTCGGCCCGAATCCGACGCTTGGAGGTCCGGATCACGCGAATCGACGCGGACCACCCTCCCCGCGAGCGCGGACTCGGGCACTCCGCTGTAGCTCGAGTTGACGAGCCGGATGTCCCCGTGGATCTCCGCACCCTCATTCACGGTGATCGAGCCTTCGACGATGAAGACGTCGCCGTTGATCGTACCGTCGACGGTAAGCCGTCCCTCCGAGATGACGATCGGGCCTTCGACCACCTCGTTTCTACCGACTCGCACGTTCTCACGGACATAGATCGACGAAGTGAGCGCGTCGATCGCCCCGAGAGCCTCCACAAGGTCCCCGAAAACGGCCGTCCGCGTCAGGAACGTCCGGAGCCTGAGGCTGGGCGAGGCATCGGCTTCGGGGTCCGGATCCGCCGGATCGCTCGACTCCAGGCGGCGCAGAGCCGCATGCAGAGATTCGTCGATCGTCTCGGCCGCATCCAAGGCGTCCCCCGAGAGCGAAGGGGGGGGCGTCCAATCCTCGAGGGCCTGGCCCAGGGATCCGCCGGCGAGGCCTACGATCTCATCGAGTAGGGCCCGCCACGCCGTATCCAAGGCGTCGCCCGGAACGAACTGGCCCACCGGCTCGCCATCGATCCTCACCACGCCGTCGCCCAGCACGATTTCCAGCAGACCGTCGTCCGCAAACTCGAGGCTCAGTCCCGCCTCCCGCTCGGAGGTCACCATCTGGCTAGAGACGACCTCGCGCACCTGTCCGGCGAGAGCCGCCGGAAGCAGCACGAGCCCGGCGAGCGTCAAGGGAAGTTGAGTGAGGTTGAATCGATACCCTCGCATGGTGCCGATCGGCCGTCTGGTGGGCACCAGGTTCCGGTAGAGCACCCACCCGGAGAGGCTTGTCGCGCCAGCCAGGCACACCGCTCCGAGGGCCGCCGCCCCGGGCTGGCCGGCCAGCGCGTTGAAGATCAGATAAGCCTCAGCGATCCATCCGCTCTCGAACAGCGCGTCGGCCAAGAGCTCGGCCGCTGCCGCGAGTCCGCTGCTGACGTTCCACCAGAGGAACGAAGCCAGGTAGCCGGGCGTCACGGCAGGGTTCGAAAAGACCGCATAGCCGAGCAGGGCCGCGATCGCGATCGGAGTGACCGCGACGCCGGAAAGGGCGGCCCAGGCTTTCTGCCCGGGGAAGTGGTGCCGGGCCCGGGCGCGTGATCCGGCACGACCCCTGGCGGCTGCGCGCCGCGACACCGAGCGGCGGGCCCGGATCTCTGCCATGACCTGCGGCGCGAACCCGGCCGAGGGAGCCAGTTCGGGCAGGCCCTCGATTCGGCGGATCAGCTCCCCCCACGCCTCCGCGTCTCTCCTGCACGCTCGACAGGAGTCGAGGTGGGCCTCGACGCGAGCCGTCCGGCGGGCCGTAAGGAAGCCTTCGGCATAGTCCTGGAGGCGCCCCGGGCCGATGTGCCCCCACCTTGCCGCCACGCGATGACCGAGCCAGCCGAATCCCCACGGCTTGCCCGGCTCGGGCTGCAGGGAACCCTCTGGCCGCGAGGCGGGCGACGTCTCGATTCCGGCCAGGACACGGCGTCCGAATCCCTCCGAGGGCCCCAGCTCGGGCAGGCCGCCCAACTCCGAGAACAGAAGCCGCCAGCCATCCAAATCGGCCTGACATCGGGTGCACGAGGCTGCGTGCTTCTCGACCTCAACCCTCTCCTCCGTTCCGAGGGCGCCGTCTAAGAACGCCTGGATTCGCTCGGCGTTCAAGTGCATGTGCGCATCCATCTTACCCACCAGTCCACTCCTCTTGCTCAGGCCACTCGACCCTACGAACGGCCGTTCTCGAAAGTTTCCTCGGGGCGCTCATGAAGCGAGATGCGCCAGGCTCACCCTCAGCTCGCGGCGCGCCCGGTGCAGGTACGTCTTCACGGTTCCGAGCGGCAGCTCCATGATCTCGGAGATCTCGCTATAGGCGTGGCCTTCGACGTGCCGGAGCAGGATGGCGGTCCGATACGCCGGCCGGAGCTCCCCGATCGCCCGCTCGATCTGGCGGCCGAGCTCCCTGTGCTCCACATACTCCCGCGGGTTCTCGTCCGTGGCCTTCACGACCACGCGGGTGCGCTCTTCCTCTCGCGGCGTTCCGGCGTGCGGAGACCCGTGGATCGAGACGGTGTCGAGCTTCCTCTTCCGCAGGTAATCGATCGTGCGGTTGTTGGCGATCTTGAAGAGCCAGCTGCTGAACTTGTGGCGCGGATCATACGAAGAGATGGCGTTGAAGGCCCGGATGAAGGTCTCCTGCGCCAGATCCTCGGCGAGGGCCCGATCGCGCACCATCCGATAGGCCAGCGAGAAGATCGGTCGCTGGTAACGCTCGAGCAGCTCTCTGTAGGCTTCTTCTCTTCCCCCGGCCGCCAGGGCGGCCAGCTCCTTGTCCGTCAGGGCGGGAAGATCCAAGGACGAAGACTCCGATAGGCGTGGTCGGTCGGGCGACGATGCCCGCTCGGGTGCGCAACCGCCTCTACGGCCGGGGAACTTCCGATGTTTCCCGGGTCGGTGCCTCACCTCCCGCCCCGCACGGCGTAGCGCGTTCGGTTGCGCGACAAGAGGCTAACCCGTATGCCAGTTCCATGGCGATCTTTCCCCAAGCCGAACCGCCCCCGGGAGCGGACAGAGGAGACCGGGTCCGGAGGCTCTTCTCCGACATCGCTCACCGCTATGACCTGCTCAATCACCTGCTCAGCCTCAACGTCGATCGACGCTGGAGGCGGCAGGCGGTCGCGCGGCTCGGCTGGGAGAGCCGGCCCCGCGGCCGCTTTCTGGACGCGTGCGCCGGGACCTACGATCTTGGCCTCGAGCTGGCCCGTCAGCCGGGCTTCCGGGGTAGGGTCGTGGCCGCTGACTTCGCGTTCCCCATGCTCGTCGAAGGCCGCGGTAAGCTCCTTCGCTCCATGATGCCGGTGTGCGGCGACTCGCTCCGGCTCCCGTTCCCCGACGCCTGCTTCGACGGGGCGTTGGTCGGATTCGGCGTCCGCAACCTTGCCGATATCGGGGTCGGACTCCGGGAACTGGCGCGGGTCCTGCGTAGCGGCTCACGCCTCGTGATCCTCGATTTCACCGATCCGCCGAACCCGCTTCTCCGCCGCCTCTACCACTTCTATTTCCACAGGGTTCTCCCCGTCGCGGGGCGAATCGTCTCCGGCCACCCTTGGGCCTACACCTACTTGCCGGAGTCGGTGAAGGAGTTTCCCGGGCCCGAGGGGCTCGCGGCCCTGCTCGGGGAATCGGGCTTCGCGGATGTGGAGTGGGGCCTGCTGAGCGGTGGGATCGCCGCCGTCCACCTCGCCGTCCGCGCCTGAGGGCCGTGCCTCACGGCCGGGCCTCTCCGCCCCTCCGGAGCGGTTCCTCCGGCTCCACGACGCGGATCGTGCCGAACTCCTGTATGCCCGGGTCGAAGCGGTCGGGATCACCCACCACGAGGATCACCATGTCGTCCATCGCTCCGGGCGGCAGATTCGTTCGAAAGACCCGCTCCACGTCCGGCGCCGACACCGCTTGGATTCCGGACAGGTAGCGCTCGAGCCAGTCCGCCGGAAGTCCCTGCGCGACGTACAGCATCTGCCTGGACACGATCTGGCCGGGGTTCTGGAAGTTGAACACGAAGCCGTTCACGATGCGGTCGATGGCGTCGCGGGTCTCCGAGTCCGAGGGAGGATCGGTCGACATCTGGCCCAGAACGTCGAGCACCAGGCGGGTGGTGGCCACCGTCGATTCGCCCTTGGTCTGCGTGATGGCGCCGACGATCCCGCCCGACCGCCGCGGAGCCGTCCAGACGGATGCCACGGAATAGGCGAGGCCTTCCTCGGTGCGGACCCGAGTCGCGAGGCGGCTTGCCAGACCCAAGCCGCCTAGGATCGCGTTGCCGATCCGGGACGCGAAGTACTCACGGTCGTCGGCCAGGCGGACGGCGCTCGGTCTTCCGACCACGATCGTGCTTTGTTCGAGGTTCCTCGGCACGACGTACACGCCGGGCTCGGCGATCTGATCGGGTGGCGGGGGTTCCCGCAGCGGAGTGTCGCAGGACGACCACCGGGCGAGCATCCGCTCCAGCTTCGGCCGTATCTCGGTCCACGTGACGTCGCCGCTGACGCCGAGCGTGAGATTGTCGAGGCAGAAGACCTTCGCGTGGATCGCCGTCAGCCGTTCCCGCGTGAGGTCCTCCCGCTCCAGGTCTGCTTCCGCCATCTCCCACCCGATGGGATGATCGCCGAAGAGCAGGCGGTTAAACGTCGCGACGGCGAGGCGACCCGGGGCGTCGCGTTTTCTCCGGACATCTTCGAGTTGCCGGCCCCGCCAAACCTCGACGAACGTCGTGTCGAAGGCCGGCCGCGCCAGGAGGTCCCCCCAGACGGGAAGCACTTCGTCGAGATGCCGCGTGAGCACGTTGACGCTGCTGAACGAGGTGCCGCCGCCGCCTCCGAACGAGGTCTGCGCGGCATAGAACTCGAGCAACGCGTTCACGGAGTCCGGTGACAGATCGACCGTGCCCCCCGACCGGAGGACGAGGGGCAGGGCCGTGGCGGCTGCAAACTCGGTCCGGGAGAAGTGCCTTGGGCCTCCTCGAAGGCGCGCATATACCGACACGAGAGGCAGCGAGCGGTCTTCCAGCACGAAGACGTCGACACCCGGCTCGAGCGTGTGGCGCGTGGACTCGGGCGGCAGGAACTCGAGATCGGCGAACTCCAGGTCTTCGATGGCCGACCGCTCCTGGGCGACGGCGTCCCCGAATGGGCCGACGAGAAGCGCGGCGAACGACCACCACGGCCCGAGCGGGATCCGGACTCGCCGCGCGCTCATCGCACCGGGCCGGGGGCGGGCCGAACGAGGGTCGCCACGGTTCGATTCCGGGGATCGAAGTACGTATCCACGACACGACTCACGTCCTCGGGCGTCACCTCCGCCAGACGTTCCCTTAGCTGGAAGACGGCGCGCCAGTCACCATAGGTGGCCGCCGATCCGGCCAGCTGGAAGGCGAGGCCGAGTTGGGACGTGAGGCCTCGAACCTGCCCCGCTTCGATCTGATTGCGGATGTGCCGCAGCTCGGACTCGGCGGGCGGCGTGCGCCTCAGGGAGTCGAGCTCAGCGTAGACGGCTTGGGCGGCCGACTCGGTGCCGTGGGGGAAGCGCGGTGTGGCCTCGATCGTGAAGAGGCGGGGGAAGCGCACTCCCGGACCCATGACGGAGGTGACGAACGTGGCCAGCCTCTCTCGCACGACGAGTCGCCGGTACAGGCGCGACGTCGATCCTCCCGTCAAGAGCGACGAGAGTACCGACAGCGCCGCCGCGTCCGGATGGCGCTCTTCGGGTACGCGCCATCCGATCCGTACGGCCGGCTCCGCGTCAAAGGCGACCTCCACGCTTCTCCCGGCCTCTTGGGGCGGCTCGGGATCGGGCGGGGAGGGAGGGGGGCCGGCCGGCTCGAGGTCTCCGAAGTACCGATCCGCCCACTCGATCACGCGCTCCGGATCTGCGTTCCCGACGATGGCGACCACGGCGTTGTCGGGCCCGTAGTAGCGGTTGTGGAACTCGCGAACCCTCCGACGATCGAGCCGCTGGATGTCCCGCATGAAGCCCACGACCGGGCGCCCATAGGGGTGGACGCGGAAGGCTTCGGCGAGGTGCGCTTCATGGAGCAGGCCCGCCGGCTGCGTTTCGACACGGAGCCTCCGCTCTTCAGCGATCACGTCGCGCTCTGAGTAGAACTCGCGGAACACAGGATGCCTCATGCGCTCCGACTCCAGCAGGAACCAGAGTTCGGCGCGGTTCGACGGCATTTCGACGAAGTAGGCTGTGGATTCCGCGTCGGTGCGGGCGTTCAGGCCTCTCGCGCCGTTCCTCGAGAGGATGCGGTCGAACTCGTTCGAGACCGCGTAGACGCTGGCCTCCGCCTCCAGCCGTGCGATCCGCTCGCGTCGCGAGTCCAACTCCTCGGGCGGGGCTCCCGCCTCCTCGAGCGCGAGCACGGTGTCGTGTACGGCGTCGATGCGCCGAAAGAGCCTCTGCTCTGCCTCGAAGTCGAGCGTGCCGAGCGTCGTCGTGCCCTTGAAGAGAAGATGCTCCAGGAAGTGCGCGATCCCGGTCGTGCCGGGCACCTCGTTGACGCTGCCCACCGGATACTGGACGACGAACGACACGATGGGAGCCCCCGAGCGGGGAAGGATCAGGAAGAGCATGCCGTTGGAGAGTTGGTGCTCGACAACGGGTAGGTCGACGCCGGTCTGGGCGTCGGCCGGGGCCTCCTGGCCATCGACTCCGGCGCCCCGGATGAACACGGCTGCGGTGAGCACAGCCGCCCCGAGGAGCGTCCACCGGGCGTTGTCGACGGGACGGTCCGCCCGACTGGGTCGGGCGTCGAAGCGCTCGATACGATTCACGGCAGCCACCCGGCCTCTTCCGGCTGGCAGCTCTGGCAGTAGAAGGCCGAGCGATTGCCGAAGACCAGCCGGCGAATCTCGGTGGCACAGCGAAGGCAGGGCTCCCCGTCCCGTGCGTAGACCGCAAGCGCCCCGGCGTTGCCTCCCTGTTGGCCCGAGGCGTCCCGGTAGTCGCGCAGCGTCGTGCCGCGGTTCCGGATCGCCGTCCGTAGGACTCTCCGCATCGCCCGATGGAGCGCGCGGGCTTCGGCTTCGTCCAGGGACCTGGCGGGACGCCGGGGATGGATGCCGGCGAGGTGCAGGGCCTCGTTGGCGTAGATGTTGCCGATCCCCGCTACGCGACGCTGGTCCAGGAGCCACGAACGGATCGGCGACGATGAGCGCGAGAGCCCGTCGTACAGGAGCCGCGCCCGATAGCGAGGCGAGAGGGGTTCGGGTCCGAGGTCGCGTGACCGCCGGGCCCAATCGGCGCGCGCGAGAACTTCGAGCACACCGAATCGCCGCACGTCGTCGAAGACGAGCACGGACCCCGGGTCCATGACGAAGCGCACCGCCGGATGAGTGGCGCGCGCCGCCGCACCCGCCAGGATAAGGCGGCCGGTCATGCCGAGGTTCACAAGGAGGATCCGGCCTCCCGTGAGCTCGACCACGATGTTCTTCCCTCGGCGAGCCACTGACTCCACGCGACGCCCGCGTAGCGCGGCGGAGAAGCTCTCAGGCGCCTGCCGCAGCACGTCGGGTCGCAAGACGTGGACACGGTCGACGGACCGGTCGACGAGCCGGGGGCGGAGATCGCGAACGATCGTCTCGACCTCTGGGAGCTCGGGCATTGGGGCGTCCTCGCTTGGAGCCTGGGTGGTGCGGAACGCTAGGGTCGTTCGAATTCGGAGCGTGCGAACTCCCGCCAGCCGATGTCGCCTCGGAACTGCTTGCCCTCGAACTCGATCGCACGCGCGGCCTCGCGGCTCTTCGCCGCCGCCCGGCTCAGCGTTGCCCCGAGTCCCGTGGCGGCGATCACCCGCCCGCCGGAGGTCTCGAGTCCGGACTCGCCCGTCCGGGTCGCCGCGTGAAAGAGCAGCACGTCGGGGTCCGTCCTTATCCGTTCGGGGATTTCGATGGTCCGGCCCTTCTCGTATTCGCCGGGATACCCCCCCGACGCCACCACCGTGGTCAGCGCAGCGTTTCCGCTCCACTCCAGTTCCGCGCGACCCAGCCGTCCTCCCTCGGCGACCTCCAGCATCGGATCGAGGAGGGAGGACTCGAGCAACGGGAGCACCACCTGAGTCTCCGGGTCGCCGAAGCGGCAGTTGAACTCCACGACCCGGGGGCCGGAGTCGGTGAGCATGAGGCCGGCGTAGAGGAGTCCTCGGAACTCCGAGCCGTCCTCCGCCAGGGCCGCCAACGTCGGTCGCAAGATCGTATCGAGCACGTCGGCGAGAAGCTCGGGGGTCGACAGCGAGACGGGCGCGTAGGCTCCCATGCCTCCAGTGTTGGGTCCCGTGTCTCCCTCCCCGACTCGCTTGTGGTCCTGGGAGGGGAGCATGAGTAGGGCGTCGCGCCCGTCGGCCAGGGCGAAGACCGAGAGCTCTTCCCCGCGCATGAACTCCTCGACGACCACCTCGCGACCCGCCTCGCCGAAGATGCGCTCCGTCATCATGCTCCGGAGCGCTGAAAGCGCCCCGTCCACGGTCTCGCACACCACGGCACCCTTTCCCGCGGCCAGCCCGGACGCCTTGACGACCACGGGGGCTCCGACCTCCCGCACGTGGTCCGACGCCTTCTCCGGGTCGGTGAAGGTCGCAAATCGGGCCGTGGGCACCTCTGCACGCCGCATCAGGTTCTTCGCGTACGCCTTGCTCGATTCGATGCGTGCGGCGGCCCTGGTCGGTCCGAAGACCGGGACTCCGCGCTGCTCGAGATGGTCTGCGAGACCCGCGGCGAGCGGCGCTTCGGGTCCGATGACGACAAGATCGATCCGCTCGGCCTGCGCCCAGCCCGCCAGAGCCTCCACATCGCCGGGCGCGATCTCGAGGGCTTCGACGAAGGATGAGATTCCGCGGTTGGGCCGGGTGACGAAGAGGGTCGCGTCGGGCGCGTCCCGGTCGAGCTTCCAGGCCAGGGTGTGCTCCCGGCCCCCGTTTCCGACGATGAGGATGCGCATGGGGGCCAGTCTAGCGGGTCGAACGAGGATCGGCCACGCGAGTCACGTTTCCGTGCTCGTTCGGGCGTGTCCGGCGGATCCGTCCGCGCTCCGAGCTACTTCTTGGCGCCGCCGATGATGTCGTCGGCGACGCGCCTGGCCGCTCCTGCCACCTGGTCGAAGAGGTTCCTCGCGCCCTGTGCGTAGGCGGTTGCCGCCTCGGCCAGGTCCTCCCGGTAGGCCGGATCCGGCTCCCCTCGACGCTCGTACTCGCCGCGAAGGATGCGGTCGTACTCCCCCGCCTCGATCCAGGAGCGAATCTCGGCGAGGCGCAGCACGTAGAAGGGATGGCTCTGGCCCATGAGGTTCAGGACCTTGAACACCTGGTCCGCCACGTCGCCCGACACGCGGTACTCTTCGGCCTGCACGATGAACTCGTCCAGGCTCATGTCGTCTTCTCCGCCGCCGCCCGCCATCGCCAGCATGGCACCCATCACCCCGTGCGGACTCTGCACGGCGAGCAATCCGGCCCGATCGCTCGAGAGCTCGCTCTTGCGCGACCACTCTAGGAGGGCCACCAAGACGGCGCGGGCGGCGATCCCGACGACCGGGAAGCCCATCGCCGCGAGCCGGATCAGGATCTGCGTCATCGTGCGGTACAGGACGTGGTCGCTCATGATATGTCCCAGCTCGTGGGCGATCACATAGGAGAGCTGATCGTCATCGAGGAGGTGCACGGTCCCCGAGTTGAGAATGATGAAGGGCTCGTCCATCCCGTAGGCGCCCGCGTTTACGAGGGGCGTCTGCGACACGAACAAGGGGTAGTCCTCGGGTGCGTCGAGCGTCTGGAGCACGTCTTGGTAGAGCCGGTGTACTCGGGGAAACTGGCGCCCGGACGTGCGCACCGAGTTCGCGAGGAAGGCGAGCCGGATCGGCTTCTCGCCGAAGAACCCGAAGACTTTGCGGAGCACGTCGTCGAAGACAGGGATCTGGCGCAGCGCCTGGAGGGCCGCTCGATCGGCCGGATGCTCCCACGCCCGGGGAGCGATGTCGGTCAGGACCCGCACGGTGCCGATGCCCTCGTCCTCCCGACTGTCCTCTCCTTCGACGCCTTGTTCCTTCTCACGGGTCATGGCTGTCCACCGTCTGGGTGCTCGTGGTCACGGGCGGCCACGCCCGCAGCGCTCCACGAGGACTGTACGCGGCGTCCTCAAGAGAAGTTTCGGGCCAAGGCCTGATCGAGATCTTCGATTAGGTCGTCCAGGTCCTCGATGCCGACCGAAAGCCGCACCAGCCCCTCGGTCACGCCCATCGCCCTCCTGAGGTCGGCCGGAACCGATGCATGCGTCTGGAGCGCGGGAACACTGACGAGCGACTCCACCCCCCCCAGGCTCTCCGCGAGCTGGAACAGGCGTGTCTTCCGCGCCAGGGTCCGGGCCCGGTCCGGGGTCCCCAGGTCCACCGCCACCATCCCGGTGAAGCCCTCCATCTGTTGCGAGGCGAGCGCGTGCTGCGGGTGGGAGGGGAGGCCCGGATAGATGACCCGCGCACCGGCCGCGTGATGCTCCAGGTGACGCGCGACCGCCAGTCCGTTCTCGTTGTGGCGTGCCATGCGAACGTGCAGCGTCTTCGTGCCTCGGAGGCAGAGCCAGGCATCCATCGGTCCGGGGACTGCGCCGGTGGATTTCCTCACGAAACGGATCTCCTCGGCGAGCTCGTCGTCGTTCACCGCGAGGATGCCGCCGATGATGTCCGAGTGGCCGTTCAGGTACTTGGTGGACGAGTGCACGGTGATGTCGGCGCCCAGCTCGAGCGGACGCTGGTTGAAGGGAGAGGCGAAGGTGTTGTCGACCATCAGGAGGGCGTCTGCCCCGTGGGCGATGTCGGCCGCAGCCCCTATGTCGCAGATTCGCATCAGAGGGTTCGTGGGCGTCTCGACGTGCACGAGACGGGTGCTGGGCCGCATGGCCGCGCGGATCCGTTCCGGATCGCGGGTGTCCACGAACGTGAATTCGAGGCCGAGCTTGGCAAAGACGCGAGTGAACATGCGGAGCACCCCGCCGTACGTGTTCTCCTCGCTCACGATGTGATCACCGGCCGACAGGCATTTGCCCACACACTCGATGGCGGCGAGGCCGCTGGAGAACGCGATGCCGTGCCGACCGCGCTCGAGGGCCGCGACGTTCCGCTCCAGCGCCTCGCGCGTAGGGTTCTGGACACGGGCGTAGTCGTAGCCCTTCTTGGGCTTGGCGACGTCGGGCTGCACGTAGGTGGAGGTCTGGAAGATGGGGGGCATGATGGCCCCGGTCTCGGCCTCCGGCTCCTGTCCGGCGTGGACGGCGCGCGTCGCGAATCCGGCCTCGTCCCATCGTGGTGTCGTCATTCGTCGCCTCGCGAGTCTCAATGCCTCCGGACGGCGCGGGGCGCGCACCCCATCCGTCGCGGGATCGTCGGGAATGTAGGTGGTGCCGGACGGCCGTGACCACAGCTGGTCGTTGACGTTCACCCTGTAGGCTTCGATAGTCTAGCCATGCCGCTGACGATTCCAGATGGCCTCGTAGCGAGCGTCTCCGGGTTCCGGGGGCGGGTCGGCGATCCGCTGACGCCAGAGCTCGTCTGCGCCCTCGCCTCCTCGTTCGGAGCGTTTCTCGGGAGGTCTGGCCGCCGGGGCGACATCGTGATCGGGCGGGACACGCGCACCTCGGGTCGGATGCTCGCGGGCGCGGCGGCGTCGGGCCTGGCCTCGGTCGGATGCAACGTCGTCGACCTCGGGATCGTGGCGACTCCGACGCTGATGTTGACCGTGAGCCGGGGGGGCGTGGCGGGGGGCATCGCCGTGACAGCCAGCCACAACCCCGCCGATTGGAACGCCCTGAAGCTTGTCTCCCCGGACGGCACCTTCCTGGACTCCGAGACGATGCGAGAGTTCCTCGACTTCGCCGTCGGGGAGGAGGTGGACCGGGCGCCGTGGGACGCACTCGGCGGCCTTCGCGAAGACAGCGGTGCCGTCGAGCGCCATCTCCGTGCCGTTCTGCAGCTGCCCCAGATCGACTCGCGCGCGATCCGCGAGCGGGGCCTCACCGTGGCTCTCGACTGCGTTCGCGGAGCCGGAGCGACGCTCCTGCCCCCACTTCTCGACGCCCTCGGATGCCGGGTCGTGGCGATCCACACGCGCTTGGACGGCCGGTTTCCGAGGGACCCCGAGCCCACTGCCGAGAACCTTGCCGAGTTGGGGGATCTCGTGGGGCGAGAGGGCGCGGATCTGGGCTTGGCGGTCGATCCGGACGTGGACCGCCTCTCCCTCGTCAACGAACGTGGAACGGCGTTGGGAGAGGACATGACCCTGGCTCTCGCGGCGGCTGCCGTGCTCCGTCGCCAAAGGGGCACCGTGGTCACCAACCTCTCCACCAGCCGGGCCGTCGACGACGTGGCGGCCGCCTACCGCAGCCCGGTCATCCGCGCTCCCGTCGGCGAGATCAACGTTGTGCGCCGCATGCAGGCGGAGGACGCCGTCGTAGGCGGGGAAGGCAACGGCGGTGTGATTCTCCCTGCGCTTCATTACACCAGGGATGCGGCGGTTGCGGCGGCTCTGGTCTTGCAGAACCTCGTGGACGAGGGTGGCTCGTTGTCGGCGGCTGCGGGCCGGTGGCCCTCGTACGAGATCATCAAGAGGAAGCTCGGCTTCCCGCGCGCATCTCTCGCCGACGCGTATCGGGCTCTGGAAAGGGACCTGGGGGGCGAGGAGGTAGGCCGGTCCGACGGACTCCGGCTCAGTTGGCCCGGTCTCGGGTCGTGGCTGCACGTGCGCCCGTCGGGGACCGAGCCGGTCGTGCGGCTCATCGCCGAGGCCCCCGAGAGTCGGAGGGCCGAGGAGCTCATCGATCACGCAGCGCGAATTCTCGAGGGAGTGCTGTAGGGTGGCGCCTCCTTCGATGACTGCAGCGCCCCGTCGGAGTTAGCCTCGAGGTGTGCGGGATCGTCGGCTACGTGGGCTCCAAGGAGGCGGGCCCGATCCTCCTGGAGGGTCTACGCCGGCTGGAATACCGCGGCTACGATTCCGCGGGCCTGACGGTCATGGGATCCGACGGGGTCCTGCGCACGGTCAAGGAGGCGGGAAAGCTCACGGAGCTCGAGCGCATGCTCGAGTCGGAGATGCCTTCGGGGACCTGCGGGATCGCCCACACCCGCTGGGCCACACACGGCGCTCCCAACCGCCCGAACGCCCATCCGCACTGGAGCCGCGACCGCGACATCGCACTCGTCCACAACGGGATCTTCGAGAACGCGGAGCTGCTGCGCCGCAAGCTCACCGACTTGGGATACGAGTTCGAGACCGATACGGATACCGAGGCCGTGGTGCACCTCGTCGACGAGGCGTTCCGAGACAACCACACGTTGGAGGACGCCGTCGTCGCCGCGCTCCATCAAGTCGAAGGGCCCCACGGGATCGCGGTGATCAGCAGCAGGGATCCCGGCAAGATCGTCGTCGCACGCAACCACAGCCCCCTGCTCGTGGGCCTCGGAAGGAACGGCGAGAACCTGGTGGGCTCCGACGCTTCGGCGGTGATCCGGCACACCAAGGAGGTCGTCTATCTCGACGACGGAGACTGCGCCGTTCTGACGGCCGACGGACACCGCGTCTTCCACCTGGAGCTCGGCGAGGTCCGACGCTCGATCCACTTGGTGGAGTGGGATCTGGAAGCGGCGGAAAAGGGCGGCTACGAGCACTTCATGCTGAAGGAGATCAGCGAACAGCCGGCGAGTCTCCGCGACGTGCTGCGTGGCCGCCTCCTGCCGGCCGAAGGGACCGCTCGATTGGGGGGAATCACCCTGACCGACGTGGAGCTCTCGGCGGTCCGCCGCATCGTGATTACGGCCTGCGGGACGAGCTGGCACGCGGCCCTCATCGGAGAGTACATGATCGAGGAGCTGGCTGGCGTACCGGTAGAGGTGGAGTACGCTTCCGAGTTCCGCTACCGGAGGCCGATCATCGAGCCGGGTACGCTCGTGCTCGCCATCAGCCAGTCCGGGGAGACGGCCGACACGCTGGCCGCGCTCAGAGAGGCGAGGAGCCGCGACACGGCGACGATGGGCATCGTGAACGTGGTCGGATCCACGATCGCCCGTGAGACCGACTTCGGCATCTACCTTCACGCCGGTCCCGAGATCGGCGTCGCCTCGACGAAGGCGTTCACGAGCCAGATCGCTGCGCTCGCACTCTTCACCCTCTACCTCGGCCGCCGGCGCGGCCTCTCCGGGGCACGCGGTCGCCAGCTCGTGGCCGCTCTTCAACGCTTGCCCGGGCAAGTGGCCGAGACCCTGGAGCTCGCGCCCATGATCAAGACCCTCGCCGAGTACTACGCCGCCGCCCAGAACTTTCTCTATCTCGGACGCGGATACCAGTTTCCCGTGGCGCTGGAGGGAGCGCTCAAGCTCAAGGAGGTGAGCTACATTCATGCCGAGGGCTATCCGGCCGCCGAGATGAAGCACGGGCCTATCGCGCTGATCGACGAGAACATGCCGGTCGTAGTGATGGCGCCCAGGGACTCGGTGTACGGCAAGGTCGTCTCGAATATCGAGGAGGTGAGCGCTCGAAACGGGCGGATCATCGCGGTCGTGAGCGACGAGGCCCCCGAGCTGGTTGGCAGGGTCGACCATCTCGTCCGGGTTCCCCAGACCGTGCCGTGCCTCTTGCCCGTCCTCACGACCGTGCCGCTCCAGCTGTTGGCCTACCACGCCGCCGTGGCGCGCGGCTGCGATGTCGACCGTCCCAGGAACCTGGCCAAGTCGGTGACGGTCGAGTGACCCGGCGGCGCTGGCTGAGCTCCGGCACGCCCGAGGCCGGAGGCGCTCCGGAAGCCCGGTGGGAGGGGCGGGGAGGGCCGGCCCTGTGAGAGTGGTGCTGCAGCGCGTGAGCGAGGCGCGAGTCTCGGTCGACGAACAGGTGGTCGGTGAGATCGGCACTGGCCATCTCCTTCTCGTCGGGTTCGCCGACCACGATTCGCCGGAGACCGTGGAGTGGATGGCGGAGAAGGTCGTGGGTCTCCGCATCTTCGGCGATGCCGACGGGAAGATGAACCGCGACCTCGGCGATGTCGGCGGCTCCGTGTTGGTCGTCAGCCAATTCACGCTCTACGGGGACGCCCGCAAGGGCAGGCGACCGAGCTTTATCCGCGCAGCGCGGCCCCACGTTGCGGTTCCCCTCTATGAGGCGTTCTTGCGAAGCCTTGAGGTGCGCCTTCCCGGACGGGTGGCGAGGGGTGAGTTCGGCGCCATGATGAAGGTGTCGCTCGTCAACGACGGTCCGGTGACCCTGGTGCTCGAGAAATGAGCGATCCTCCTCCTCTCGTGCTGGCGTCGGCTTCGCCTCGCCGTAGCGAATGCCTCCGGATGCTGGGCCTTGCCTTCACCGTGCAGCCGAGCGATGTCTGCGAGGACGTCCGGCCCGGGGAGGACCCCGAAGGGCACGTGGAGCGTCTCGCCCGTGAAAAAGCGCTTGCCGTGGCCCGAGTCCGACCGGATGCGGCCGTTCTCGGCGGGGACACGGTGGTCGTATTGGATGGCGAGATCCTGGGCAAGCCCCGGGACCCTCGGGACGCCGAACGGATGCTCCTCCGCCTCGCAGCACGGGACCACGTGGTCTGCAGCGGGCTGGCCATCGCCCTCCCTTCGGGAGACGTGCGGAGTGGGGTGGCCGCCACCCGTGTGCGGTTCCGTCCGGTCGGACCCGAGCTGGCTCGTGCCTACGTCGCTACCGGGGAGCCTCTCGACAAGGCCGGGGCGTACGGGATCCAGGGACTCGGCGCCTCACTGGTCAGTGAAATCCGGGGTGACTACCATGCGGTGGTCGGCCTCCCCGTCGGGCTTCTCATGAAACTCTTGGACGCGTGCGGCTGGGAGTACTCCTTCGGCCCCCTCCGGGGCACCGGCGACGCATGAGCAAGACCCCCTCCATCCTCGCCATCGACCAGGGGACCACGGGATCGACCTGCCTTGTGCTCTCCGCCAACGGTCGGGTGCTGGGGCGGGCCTACTCCGAGTTCACCCAGCACTTTCCCCGGCCCGGATGGGTCGAGCACGATCCCCGGGAGATCTGGGAGGTCACACGGAGGGTGGCGCGCGAAGCTCTTCGGGCCGCCGCAGAGGCGGATGTCCGGGGGATCGGGATCACCAACCAGAGGGAGACGGTCGTGTTGTGGGACCCCGAGACGCTGGAGCCGGTTCACCGGGCCATCGTCTGGCAGGACCGGCGCACGGCCGACCTGTGTCGGCAGCTTCAGGAGGCCGGGCACGGGCCGGAGGTGCGCCGCCGCACCGGCTTGGTGCTGGACCCCTACTTTTCCGGCACAAAGCTCCGGTGGCTCCTCCGGGAGCATCCTGAGCTTCGCGCCCGCGCGGAGGCGGGCGAGCTGGCGGCGGGGACGATCGACACGTGGCTGATCGCGCGGATGACCGGAGGAGACGTGTACGCCACCGACCCCACGAACGCCTCCAGGACTCTGCTCTACAGCCTTTCGAACGCCTCGTGGGATCCGTGGCTGCTCGACCTGCTGGGAGTGCCGCGTGCCCTCCTCCCCGAGATCCGGGCGAGCAGCGGCGACTTCGGAGTGAGCCGCGGCGACTGCCTCGGAATCGAAGCTCCGGTGGCTGGCGTTGCAGGGGACCAGCAGGCCGCGCTCTTCGGACAGGGCTGCTGGTCGAGCGGGCTGGCCAAGAACACCTACGGAACGGGCGCCTTCCTGCTCATGCACACGGGAGGCAAGATCGTGCCCTCCTCTCACGGACTGCTGACGACGGCGGCCTGTGGCCCGGAGGGCGGCCTGGCGTTCGCGCTCGAGGGCTCGGTGTTCATCGCGGGCGCCGCGGTGCAGTGGCTCCGGGACCGGCTGGGAATCCTCGAGCACGCTGCCGAGTCGGAGCGTATGGCGGCGGGCCTCGAGAGCAACGAAGGCGTGTATTTCGTGCCCGCATTCGTGGGGCTCGGATCCCCGCATTGGCTGGCGCAGGCGCGCGGAGCGGTCTTCGGGCTCACCCGGGGGACGTCGAGGGAGCATCTCGTCCGGGCCGCGCTGGAGGCGATGGCCTACGCCACGAAGGAGGTGATCGGAGCCATGGAGGCCGACTCGTCGGTGGCCATGAGGGAGCTCCGCGTGGATGGAGGGGCCGCAAGCAACGATTGGCTCATGCGCTTCCAGGCGGGCCTCCTCGGCGTTCCGGTCAAGAGGCCCGCCCTCGTGGAGACGACGGCTCTCGGGGCGGCGGGCCTCGCGGGCCTGGCGACCGGAGTCTGGTCGAGCGGCGACGATTTCCTGGCCGCGCAGGCCGAAGGCGAGAGGTTCGATCCCGATATGGAGGACTCGGCCCGAGACGAGCTCCTCGGCGGTTGGGCTCGGGCCATCGGGGCGCTCAGGCACTGGTCGGAAGAGGGGCAGGAGGCATCTTGACGTCGAAGGGCCCCGGAGTGTCGGCTCGCCCCCCGAGGGTTGCCGTAATCGGCGCCGGCAGTGCGGGTGAGAGGGATCTGGAGCGCGCCCGCCTGCTTGGGGTAGGGTTGGCGGAGGCCGGCGCCGTGGTCATCTGCGGCGGCCTGGGCGGCGTCATGGAGGCCGCCGCGAGGGGATGCGCGGAAGCGGGAGGTATGGCCGTCGGCCTCCTGCCGGGCCCGGATGACTCGGCGGCCAATCGGTGGATCGCCCTGCCCCTGGCCACCGGGATCGGCGAGGCCCGGAACGCGTTGGTGGTCCGGGCGGCCGAGGCGGTCGTTGCGGTGGGAGGTTCCTGGGGCACGCTCTCGGAGATCGCGCTCGCCCGGAAGGTGGGCGTCGCCGTTGCGGTGCTGGGAGTGCCGCCTGCCGACGGGCTGGGCCTCGAGCGCCTGGCCAGCCCGCGGGAGGCGGTGGCTTGGGCGCTCGCGCGGGTTCGCGAGCGCCGGAAGGGCGCTGCAGACTGACGTCCCTCGCCGTCCCGAGCCCGCCGCCGCCGACCGGACTGGCTGGTGCCCCCGGCGGGGCGGGAGGAGGCCCGTCCCGTCGAGCGGGGACGCCCCACCACCCGGGGATCGGTGACGGGAGAGCTCCGCGGGCGGGATTCCTGTCGGGATCGGAACTTTGCCGACCCCCGCGAGCGTCCTATATTTCCGAAGTCGTCGGTCAGCCCGCCGACCCGAGAAGGGGGCCCGAGGTGAAAAGCAACCACAGATTCTTCGTCGGCCTCGCCGGTGTGGCCGCCGTGGTCACGTATCTCATCTGGACCGGCGTGAGCCAAACCATGCTGTACTACCTCACGCCTATCGAACTCATGGCGCGGGTGAAGGAGGACCCGAGCTTCCACGAAGTGGGCGTGAAGGTCAGCGGCCGGGTCGTGCCCGCTTCCTGGGAGCGGGCCCGGGACGGAGGCCCCCACCGGTTCCGGATCGTCGACCTCGAGGACGAGGCAGCGAGCTTTCCGGTTGAGTACAGGGACGGGCTGCCTGACACCTTCAACGACCACGACCGCGTCGACGCGGTCGTGGAGGGCCGCTTCCGCGAGGACGGCGTCTTCGAGGCGACTCTCGTCCTCACCAAGTGCGGGAGCCGCTACGAGGCGACGCCCGAGGAACTTGCCGGGTGACGGTTCTCGGAGAGTTCGCTCTCTGGATTGCCCTTCCCGTCGGACTGTGGGGGGCCGTTCTGGGTTTCGTGGGCGGGCGCGCGCAGCGGGGCGACTTGGTCCTCAGTGCCGAGCGCAGCGTCTACGCGGTCTTCTTCTTGTTGGTGCTGGCCTCGGCTGGCATCATGGCTGCCTTCCTGACCGACCGCTTCGAGTATTGGTATGTCGCAAACTACTCGAACCGTGAGCTCGACACCTTCTTCAAGGTCTCCGGACTCTGGGCCGGCCAGCGCGGTTCGCTCGTCTTCTGGGCGGTCCTGCTCTCGCTCTTCTCGTGCATCGCCGTCTATACGAACCGGCACAAGAACCGTGAGTTCATGCCGTACGTGGTGGGGGTCCTCCTCTCCATCTCGAGCTTCTTCCTGTCGGTCCTTCTCTTCGCCGACGTAAACCCGTTCGAGCGCCTGGCCTTCACGCCCGCCGACGGCCGCGGGCTGAATCCCCAGCTGCAGAACTACTGGATGACGATCCATCCGCCCACCCTCTACCTGGGCTTCACGGCGTTCACCGTTCCATTCGCGTTTGCGATCTCGGCGCTGCTTACCGGCAAGCTCGACACCCGTTGGATCGTGATCACACGCCGCTGGATCCTTCTCTCGTGGTTCTTCCTCACCAACGGCATCATCTTCGGCATGAGGTGGGCCTACGAGGAGTTGGGGTGGGGAGGCTTCTGGTTCTGGGACCCCGTCGAGAACGCATCCCTGCTGCCGTGGCTCACCGCCACCGCGTTCCTTCACTCGATCCAGATCCAGGAGAATCGGGGGATGCTGAAGGTGTGGAATATGAGCCTGGTCAGCCTCACGTTCCTCCTCACCATCTTCGCGACGTTCCTGACCCGCTCGGGGCTCATCGAGTCCGTGCACACCTTCGCCGAGAACACGAAGATCGCCATGATCTTCCTGACGTTCCTGGGCGTTGTGGCGGCGATCTGCGCTCTCCTCATCGCATGGCGAGCGCCGAGCCTGAGGAGCGAGAATCAGATCCAGTCCTTCCTCTCCCGTGAGGCGGCCTTTCTCTTCAACAACCTGATCTTCCTGGGCGTCGCGTTCGCCGTCATGTGGGGAACGCTCTTCCCCCTCATCACCGAAGGGCTGACGGGTCAGGCGATCACGGTCGGCCCGCCATTCTTCAACCGGGTCAATCTGCCGATCGGGATCGCGCTCCTCGCCCTGACCGGCATCGGGCCGGTGATCGCCTGGCGCAAGGCGTCCCGCCGCAACCTCGCCAAGAACTTCATCTGGCCCACCGTCATCGGAGCCCTGGTGGTGGCGACCTTCTATCTGCAGGGCGCACGCCAGTGGATGGCGCTCATCACCTTTGGCCTCTCCGCATTCGTGCTGACGATCATCCTCGTAGAGTTCTGGAAGGGTACACGCGCTCGGGCCTACATCGAGGGTGAGGGCATGATAGCGGCGTTCGCCCATCTAGTGCTCCGGAATCGGCGGCGATGGGGAGGCTACATCGTGCACCTCGGCGTGGTGATGGTCTTCACCGCATTCGCCGGCGCGGCTTTCGATCGGGAGGTGACACAGACCCTGGATCCGGGCGAGTCGGTCACGATTCAATCCGCCCTCGGACACGAGTACACGTTGACCTACCAAGGGCTCTCGTCTCCTCGCGGCCAGAACCTGCTTCGGCAGGCAGTGGCACTGATGACCGTGGAGAGGGACGGCGTCCCCGTGGGGTCGCTCACCACCGAGAAGCGCCTCTACCTCACCTGGGACGCTCCCGTGACCGAGGTGGGCATCCGTTCCGCCTTCCTCGAGGACCTCTATGTGATCCTTGAGGAAGTGGACGACTTGGGCGGCGCCTTCGAGAACGTCGCATCTTCGCAGCGCGCGACGTTCGAGGTGCAGGTGAACATTCTCGTGGGTTGGATCTGGTACGGCGGTCTGATCATCACGCTGGGTAGCCTGATCGCGATGTGGCCCTCCAAGAGCGGTGTGCCGTCGGTGCCGCGGCGGGCTTCAAGAAGGTCTCCGCCCGCAGTGCCGGTCGGGGTGTAGGAGCCGGCTCCCGGACGTGGGCTCGCGGCTGTGGGTCTGATCCTCGGTGCGGTGCTGCTCACGTTTGGAGTCGTCCTTTTCCTCCTGATCCCCGTCCTGCGTGGTGAGTGGGTATCGCTCAAGCGCTCGGCCGGAGAACCGACCGAGGTCGAGGCCCGCAAGCACGTTGCCCTCAAGGGCCTTCGCGACGCCGAGTACGACTACCGCTCGGGAAAACTCGACGAGCAGGACTATCGGACGCTGAGAGCGGAGATGTCTGGGGAGGCCCTGGCGGCGATCGAGGAGGAACGGGAGCTTGTGGCGTCCGGAGCGGCTTCGCCCCCGGTCGGCGTTCGACGGAGGAGGGACGGGACAGATTCGCTTCCGGAGCGAGAGGCCTCGGACAAGGATCTCGTGGAGCGGGAGATCACCCGAGCGCGGCGCGGCCTCGCCGAGGGCCGAATCTGCTCGGAGTGCGGGTATTCCCGGGTGGACGGAAGTCGTTTCTGCGCGGGATGCGGGCGTTCCCTGACGGCCCGGGAGCAACGGGCTGCGAGCGCGGGCTAGGACCTTGAGCTTCGGTCTGGAGGCCGACGGCCTGGTCCGGACGTTCGGGGGTCTCCATGCGGTCGAGGACGTCAGCTTTCGGCTGGCGCCCGGCGAACTACTCGCGGTCTTCGGCCCCAACGGCGCCGGGAAGACCACGCTTCTCCGCATGCTCGCGGGGACGCTCCGCCCGAGCGCCGGAAGCGTCCGCGTGGGAGGCCGGCCGACGAACGTCGGCGAGCGTGGATGGAGGCGCAGGGTGGGTATGGTGTCTCACCAGAGCCTGCTCTACCCACAGCTCTCCGCCGAGGAAAACCTCCGCTTCTACGGACGCCTCTTCGGGCTGAAGGACCTCGACGAGCGCATCCCCCGACGGCTTAGGGCGGCCCACCTGAGCGACCGGGGGGGGATGCCTGTGCGTGAGCTCTCCAGGGGTCTCAGGCAAAGGGTCGCGCTCGTTCGGGCGTTGCTCCACGATCCCGATGTCGTCCTGCTCGATGAGCCGTACATGGGCCTCGACGCGTCGGCCGCCGATCGCCTACGCACTCAACTCGCGTCGCTCAAGAACGGAAGCCGGACCGTCGTTCTGGTGACGCACAACGTCGGGCAGGGCCTGGAGCTGGCGGACCGGATCGCCGTCCAGTTCCGCGGCCGCTTTGTAGCCCTTGAGGACCGCGGCCACTGGGACGCCGAGGGCTTCGAGGGCTTCTACCGAGCCACGGTGGAGGGGGTCGGGTGAGGGACTACCTGCGCCTCGTGTGGACGATCGCGGGGAAGGATGTGCTGGTCGAGGTGCGGACCCGCCAGAGGCTCGCGGCGATGGGTGCGTTCGCCGTGCTCGTGGGCATCCTCTTCAATTATGCTCTCGACACGACGCAAGTGCGGGCCGAAGCGATCGCGTCCGGACTGATCTGGATGACGATCCTCTTCGGGGGAATGCTGGGGCTGGGTCGCACCTTCCAGCTCGAGCTGGAGGACGGAGCGCTCACCGGGATCCTTCAGAGCCCGATCCCACTCGACGCGCTCTACCTCGGCAAGGTGCTGGCGAACTTCATTCTGCTCGCCATTATCGTGGCACTCGTGTTCGTGGTGTTCGGGGTGTTTTTCGGGTTGAGCCTGAGGCTCGACCGGAACCCGGCGGGCCTGGGCGGGGTTGTGGCCCTGGGCGTGTTGGGCTTCGTTGCGCTGACCACGCTCTTCAGCGCCGTGGCCGCCAGGAGCACGATGGGAGAGAGCTTGCTTCCCGTGCTTGTCTTCCCGCTTGTGGTGCCTGTGGTCATCTACGGCACGACGGCCACGGACCGCCTGTTCGCCGGACGGCCTCTCGCCGAGGTGACCGGAAACATGCGCATGTTGGCCGCCTTCTCCCTCGTGATCCTGGTCGCCGGGGCGTTCTTGTTTCGTTATGTGATCGAAGAGTGAGGGAGTCTCACCGATGAACGTGAATCGAGTCCGGTGGGGCGTCACGATCCTGGGCTCGCTCGGGGTCGCGACCGTGCTGATCTTGCACTGGATGGTGTTCTTCTGGGTGCCCACCGAGTCGACGATGGGCATCGTGCAGCGCATCTTCTACATTCACGTGCCCGCGTGGTGGGTGACCTTCCTGGCGTTCGGGTTGGTGGCCTTGTGCAGCGCGGTGTACCTGTGGCTCGGCGACGAGCGGTTGGACGTGGCCGCCACGGTCGCCGCCGAGGGGGGCATGGTCTTCTGCACGATCGGCCTCCTGACGGGCCCGCTCTGGGGCAGGATCGCCTGGGGGGCGTGGTGGACCTGGGAGCCCCGGCTCACCCTGTCGCTCCTGCTCTGGTTCATCTATCTGGGCTACTTCCTTGTGCGCCGGAGCACCAGCAACCCCGAGCAGGGCAAACGGCTCGCGGCGGTGGTGGGCATCATCGGCGTGCTCGATATTCCGCTCATCCACGTGAGCGTAAGCTGGCTGCGCTCCCTTCACCCCGAGGCCGTGGTCGTGAGGATGGACGGGCCGACCCTTGACGGCGCCATGCTGGGGACGCTGATGGTGGGCTTCCTCGCCTACACCCTGCTGTTCGCCTCCCTCTTCCTCGCCGGATACGCGGCGGAGCACTTCGAGCGCGACCCCGCTCTTCGGGAAGCGGTCCCGGTGCCCATAGCCGGAGCGTGAGTCTTATGGACAACCTGAAGCGATACATGTGCTTCGCCGGTGGGGTCGTTCCGCTCCTCGCCGTGCTCCTCCTGGGCCCCGAAGGGCTCGTAGCCCAGGAGCCGGGGGCCATCGGACGCCAGACCTTGGGTCGGCCCTACGTGCATGTGTTCGTCGCGTACGTGATCGCGTGGATCCTGATCTTCGGATGGCTGGTCTCGGTCGGCCGCCGCCTCCGGAGGGTGGAGGAGCGGCTCAAGAAGTAGCCGGCGCCGGAAGTCGGGATCAGTTCCAACTCAGTCCGCGCAGTTGCTCGACGTCGAGATTCCCGCCGCTCAGGACCGCCACCACGGGAGTCTGGGGCGGCGCGTCGATCAGCCCTTCGAGAAGCGCACCGACCGGAGCGGCCGCGGCACCCTCCGGCACGAGCTTCATGCGCGCCATCACCCAGAGAATGGCGTCGAAGATCTGTCGGTCGGGGAGCGTGACGATCTCGTCGACGAAGCGCGAGACGATTGAGCGTGTGTTCTCTCCAACTCGCTGCACCCGGAGGCCGTCGATTACGCAGTCCACCGTGTCGAGCGTAATGCGGTGGCCTGCCTCGACGCTCCGCTGCATCGCCGGGGCTCCGGACGACTCGACGCCGATCACCCGGATGCCGGGCTTGACGCTCTTGAGGGCCATGGCGATCCCCGAGATCAGGCCACCTCCACCGATCGGCACGAGGACAACTTCGGCCTCGGGGAAGTCCTCGATGATCTCGAGCCCGACCGTGCCCTGGCCCGCGATGAGCTCCGGATCGTCGAAGGGGTGGATGTAGGTGAGCCCTCGCTCCTCGACAAGCTCCAACGCCTTCTCGTTCGCCTCGTCCCAGATCCGACCGTGCAGCACGACTTCCGCTCCGTACCCTTCGGTGGCGGCGATCTTCGACCGAGTGGCGTTTTCGGCCATGACGACGACGGCCTTCACACCGTACAGGCGGGCCGCGAGGGCGACACCCTGCGAGTGGTTGCCCGCGGACGAGCAGATGACCCCCCGCGCGCGCTCCGCATCCGACAAGTACCAGATCTTGTTGGTGGGACCGCGCACCTTGTAGGAGCCACCACGCTGGAAGAGTTCCGCCTTCAGCCGCACGTCGAGGCCGGTGGCCTCGGAGAGCGAGCGAGACGTCAGCATCGGTGTGTGGTACACGTGGGGCGCCACGATTCCGCGGGCCCGCTCGAAGTCGTCCCGGGTCAGCGTCAACGCGGTCTGAGCAGCCGGTCGCTCCATGATCCTGTGTCTCGCCGTCAAGGGGAAAGCGGGGGTCCGCGCGTGCGGAAGCTAATCGATGCGGGCGAGCAGGCAAAACGCCAGGGGCACCGATCGGAGGAGATCGACCGGGGCGCTCCGTCCGATCGCTGGGCAGCCGGTGCGGACGGACTGCGGAAGCGGGTTCTGGCACCCGCGGGGCGGCGCGAGTAGGGTTGAGGGTTCTCCCTAACCGGCGATGCGGAACGCACGACGACAACGAGAAGACCGCTCCCATGAACGCTACGCTCGAGGGGACCCGCGCCGTGGTGGCTCACACGCTCGTGCTTGCCCTGGGGCTCGGGGCCCAGGCGTCGGCGCAGTCCGCCAAGGTCTCTGGCACCCTTCGGCACGGCTCCGGGCTCTTGGATGTTCCGGTTGCCAGCGTTCTTCCCCACGGGACGCTCACGGGCACCTATTCGGGATTTTGGACCCGCAACGACACGGACTATTCGGTCGATGACGAGGGCAGGATCACAGGCACGGAGCCCTTCAGTGGCGGCTGGAACGGCGACCTGGCGGCCGTGCTCGGACTCTTCGACCTGCTTGAGGTGGGGGCGAGCCTGCAGTCGCTCGAGGGATCCGATGGGGGTGGCCCGCTCTGGGCCGCCTTCGGCCGCTTCTCCCTGTTGAGCCCCCAGGCCCACGGTCTCGGCCTGGCTGTGGGGGGCCGCTACCTGACGAGCCCCGACTTCGGCGACGGAGTCGACTACGCACCGACCCGCCTCGGAAGGGCGGATCCTCGAGTCCGCGACCGCCTCGGAGGCCTGAGGATCGACACCGAGGAGTCGTTCTACGTGGTGGCGGGCGCCGATCTGGCGGGTCTCGGGTGGGGGTTCCTCCCCGACTACGACGTCACGCTAAGCGCGGGGTGGGGCACCGGACTCTTCAGGGAGGGAGACGGCCTCGACTGGCACGAGTTCGCCGACAGCGAAGGTTGGTTCGGCGGAGTGGCGTGGCACCTGAGGCTCGGGCGGGGCAAGCTCCTCACCTTCATGACCGACTACAACGGCTTCGACTGGAACATCGGAGGAGAGCTGGATCTGGGTGGTGTGGCGCTGGGGGCGCACGTTCTGGGTGTGAACTACTCTGCGGATGCGTCCGTCTATCGGAGCTCGAAGTTCGGCCTCAAGGCGTCGATCGCCCTCTGCGGCGCCCAGCTCTGCCCCGCAGCGCTCCGCGAGCGACCGGTGGGGAGGGTCGTCGTGTTGCCGGCTCCGCCGCCCGATACAGTGGTGGTGAGTCCGCCGCTCCCCGAGGGCACGCCTCGCACGCTGTGTCTGGCCACGGGCGAGGCGGTGGAGGTGCTCGCCACCGAGGACGGGACGATCCTTGTCGGCCCCCGGCGCTATCCGCTCTCGGAGCTTCGCCCGGCGATGGACTTCGCCGGGACGTACGCCGGAGGCCGCTCTTGGTTCGAGTCGGAGGAGCCGATCCGCGTCGAAGGACACGACTTCATGCCGTCGCCCCGTCGGGTGGACGTGCGGTGCGAGGAGATCCGGAGGATCGCCGAGTACATGGGCGTGCCGCTCTTTGGGATGCGCGACGATAGGCCACCCTGGAGGGTCGTGTACGTGCCGGTGCGGCCCGGGACCTGGCAGGCCTACGAGCCCGGACCTTGAGGGCGTGCTGAGGCCGCCGAGCCGGGCGTCCCGAGACGGGGCCAGAGATCGGCCGGTGTGTCAACGTCCCGGAGCGTCTCAAGCGTCCCGACTCTGAGACCGAGGCGCTGCGCCGCCGCCAGAGTGCGGCGGAGCACGTCGGGGGTGCTCCAGGGCATGCCCTCGAACAGCTCGGGGATGGGGCGCTTGAGGGCCAAGAGGTAGTACCCTCCGTCCTCTGCGGGCCCGATCACGAGGTCCGCCCCCTCCAGGGCCTCGAACGCCTCTTCCACGACACGGGCGGTCAGGTCGGGCACGTCGGTGCCCACCACGCAGGCGGCGCTCGCGATCTTCAGTGCGGCGCCGAGCGCACGATCCATCCTGCGTCCGAGGTCTCCGGCCGCCTGGGGCATGAGCACGACGTCCTCTCCCAGCCACGCCCGAACCTCGGGGGCGGCCGTCGGCGGATCGTAGCACACCACCAGATCGTAGCCCGGGCACCGGAGTCGCTTCACGGCATCGCCGGCCATGCTCCGGTAGAGGTCGGCGGCCGCCCGGGCGCCGATCGCTGGCACGAGACGAGTCTTGACCTCGCCGGGCCTCGGAGCCTTGGCGAAGAGGAGAGCGATTCGGCCAGCGGGTGAGGTGGCCCCGCGCGCGGCATGGAGGCTCGCGAGGCGCTCGGGACGAACTCCGGCGAGCGTCATCCCGAGGACCGTCACATTGCGCAACAGCGTGCGGCCTCGGCCCTCTTCCCGATAACGCCGCGGACTCGTCGGCAGGTGTGCCGGAAGTCGCCGCAGGGGCCCCTGCGCTCGCAGGGCGCGCAGGATCGCCACGTCCTCCAGGATCGGGATCCGCGGGAAGCCGCCGACGGCCTCAAAGTCCTCACGGCGGACCAGCAGTCCCTGATCCCCGTAGGGGAGTCGTCCGATCCGCTCTCGGAGGAACTGCCCGACTTCGATACAGCGGAAGAACCAGCCGTCCCCCTCCAGGGCGAAGCGGAAGTACGCCGCGTTCCGCTCGCCGTCGTCGGAGAGCCTATCGGCCAGGCACTCGCGCGCACGGGCGGGAAGTCGCGAGTCGGCATGCAGGAACAGGAGCCAGCCGGTCGACAGCACGCGGGCTCCTGCGTTCATCTGGTGAGCCCGCCCCCTCCGGGCCAAGATCACCTCGGCTCCGCGCTCGCGCGCCAACCGACGGGTAGCGTCCGTCGATCCGCCGTCCGCTACCACCACCTGGGCGGGGAAGGAGAGTTCCGACAGGTCGCCGAGCAGCGCCGGGAGGGAAGCGGCCTCGTTGAGGGTGGGAACCACGACTCCCAGGCCAGAGGAGAGCGGGCTCCGCGTCCGCACGACGAGGAGCCTTCAGCGCTGGATGTCGTTCAGAGTCCAGTCGTACTCGAAGAACTCCACGGCGGTACCGTCGTCGATGCCGCTGTCCGCTCCGTCCACCTCAAGGTAAGGCCCGAAGAAGTCTCTGAGCCCCGCGGCCCCTCCGAAATCCTCTCCATACCACTCGAGGACCTTGTTCAGCCGAAGCACGGAGCGCTCGCCCCTGTCCAGCTCGAAGTGCTCGGGATCGGCGATGAAGGACCTCACGACGCGGTCAAGCTGGCCGTCCAGTGCGTCGCCGGTGAACGCCCAAGCTTGAATCGGAGGACAACTGATCGCGGCGCAGTTCACGGCGAAGTGGATCCTCGGCTCTCCCATGGGCCGGATGATCTCGTGCTCGATCTGGTCCTGGGAGCGGGCCTCGCCCGCTACCGCGCAATGCTCGCGCGTGAACACGTCCGAGATCTGCCACACCGAATTGTCGGGCCGATCCAGGAACGCGTTCGTGGCTCGGCTCAGGAGCCCCGTGTCCTTCTTGAGCGGATAGTGATCGATGACGAGCCGGAGCATGCACGCGTTGTAGGCGTTGATCCAGAAGGCCAGCCGCGCCGAGCGGGAGGCGCCCGACAGGGCCTCCGGATCCGTTCCGGCCAGGTCTTCCAGATAGGAGTCCAGTCCTTGCCGGTCGGCCTTGAGCGCCGCGTAGTCGACCAGCGGCGCCTTCACGACATCCTCAAGGACCGCGGTGAAGGCGGAGGGGTCGGGGAGGGCATCGTTGGCCTGGCCCGACACGGCCGCCGGAAAGAGAGCGAACCAGAGCAGCAGGGGCGAGAGGCCCGGAATCTTGAGGTTGAGCTTCTTCATGATCTTTGGCAGGAAGCTGAGGAGGACAAGCAGGCCCCCCGAGATCAGGACCCGGATCAACGCATCACGGGACGCTTCTTGAGAGCCCTGGAGCAGAGCGTCTGCAAACATGGTGTACACGACGGTGCCCGGGAAGATTCCGATCACGGTCGCCAGGGCGTAGGTGCGCCAGCGGAGGGCGGTGAGGCCGGAGCCGAAGTTGAGGGCGTTGAAGGGGACGAGGGGCACCAGTCTCAGGACGAGCAGTCCCTGAAAGCCGTGCTCCTTGGCGGCGGCGTCCAGCTGATCCAGCCGACGGCCTCCGATCCTCTCCACACCCTCGCGCCCCAGGAATCGGGCTACGAAGAAGGCCGCGCTCGCCCCGATGTTCGCCGCGATCGTGTTTAGGGCCGTACCCCAGAAGAAACCGAAGATCGCGCCTCCCGCCAGCGTAAGGATCGTCCCCGGGATCGCGACCGCCGTGGCGCCCGCGTAGACCGAGACGAAGAGGACGGGGGCCCACACGGAGCCGCGAAGCTCCCCGATCGCGCGGGTGAGTCCCTCCTGGGTGAGCAGAGACGCGAGCGGCGTGTGGCGCGCCAGCAGGAATCCGCACAGGATCACCACGCCGAAGAGCCCTAGCTTCAGGTATGCACGCCGCCTGGTGCCGCCCTGGCCGTTCAGGTCAGCCATGAGACCACCTTCTTTAGGATTCGCCCGCCCGGGCCCTCCAGACGGGTTCGTTGATAGGCGTTGGCGGTGCGGAGGACGCCCTCCGCCATCGTGGGATAGGGGAAGATCGTGCCGGCAACCTTCGACAGCGGCAGTCGGTGGGTCATCGCGAGCACGATCGGTTGGAGAAGCTCCCCGGCCCCGTGTCCCAGGACCGTCGCGCCCAGGATCTTGCCCTTGCGATCGGCCGAAATCTTCACGAACCCAAGGGTCTGCGCGTCCGTGATCGCTCGGTCCAAGTCGTCGAACGGGTACGTGTGAGTCGTGGCCCCCCGGTCGGCGGCCTCCCGCTCACCGAGCCCGACATGGGCGACCTCGGGGTCGGTGTAGGTGACCCACGGGACACAGCGGTAGTCGACCCGCGCACTCAGGGGGAGCAGGGCGTTGCGCAGCGCCGTCTTCGCCATGTAGTCCGCCGCGTGCGTGAACTGGAGGCCACCGGTCACGTCCCCCGCGGCCCACACTCCGGGCGCTGTGGTCCGGAGCGCGGAGTCCACACCGATCGCGTCCCCGCTTCGCTCGATTCCCGCGCGCTCGAGCTCGAGATCTCCGGTGTTCGGCCGCCTCCCGGTCGCCACCAGGATTTCGTCGACCCGGAAGCGACGATCGCCCTCCGTGACGATCACCTTCTTCGCCCCCTCGACGCCCACTCGAACCGCCTTGGAGCCGAGCTCGACCCTGATGCCCTCGTCCCTCAGAATCCCGAGCAGGGCCTCCGCGACATCGGCATCCTCGGCCGGAAGAATGCGATCGAGCATCTCGAGCACCACGACCTCCGATCCCAGGCGGCCAAAGACCTGAGCGAACTCGAGGCCGATCGGTCCGGCTCCGAGGATCCCGATCTTCGCCGGGTGGCTGTCGAGATCGAAGACGGTCTCGTGCGTCTGGTAACCTGCCTCCTCGAGGCCCGGGATCGGAGGGACGGTGGGCCGGGCGCCCGTCGCGACGATGATGCGCTTCGACTTGATTGTCCCGAGGCCCTCGACGTCCAGCGCGTTGGGCCCGATGAAGCGGGCGGCTCCGAAGTGGACCCCGACCCCCATGCTGCGGAACCGCTCCGGATCGTCGTGGTGGGCGACCCTCGCCCTCGCCTCCCGCATGCGGGCCATGACGGCCGAGAAGGCCTCGGAAGGGGCCGCTCCCCTGAGGCCGAGCGACTCGGCACCGCGCATGGCGTGGGCCAGGCGGGCCGACGCCAGCAGAGCCTTGGAGGGCACGCACCCCGTCCATAGGCAGTCGCCTCCGAGAGCCGCACGCTCGACCAGCGCCGGGCGCGCGCCCAGATAGGCGGCACCCGCAGCGCTGACGAGGCCTGCGGTGCCGCCACCTACAGCGATGAGATCGTATTCGGTCGCGCTCATGTGCGATCTGCCAGGGGTCCATGGGTGTCGGGTGGCCGCGCCGCTCCGTCCGGTGCACGAACCCGCCAGGCCGGGCCGCGGTTCCCGAGGCCGCGTCGGATGTCGCAAGCGGACGACCAGTCCGCGTCGAATCGCTACATTCCCGAGCGCGGCCGCGCGACTTACCTTGCCCCGCGTCCGCACCCCGGAGGGACCGGGGACTTTCGCTTTCTCTTCGGGTATTGTAGAATTCCCTTGGCCCGACCGTTAGAGGCGAGGACAGAATGGCGACTGCACAGGTCACACACACGTTGAGCGACAAGAAGAAGAAGAAGGCTCTTTCCACGGCCATCAGCCAGATCGAGCGCTCCTATGGAAAGGGCTCGATCATGCGGATGGGGGCGGACGGAATGCGGCTCGAGATCGAGGCGATCGGGACCGGCGCCATCAATCTCGATGCGGCGATCGGGATCGGCGGGATTCCGAGAGGGCGCATTACGGAGGTCTACGGCCCCGAGTCGAGCGGCAAGACCACCCTGTGTCTTCACGTCATCGCGAACGCTCAGGCGGGGGGCGGGATCGCGGCGTTTGTGGATGCGGAGCACGCCCTGGACGTGGCCTACGCCCGGCGGCTGAGAGTGGATGTGGACAACCTGCTCGTTTCGCAGCCCGACACCGGTGAGCAGGCCCTTGAGATCGCCGAGGTGCTCATCCGCAGCAACGCTGTCGACGTCGTGGTCATCGACTCCGTTGCGGCGCTCGTTCCGCGCGCTGAGATCGAAGGGGAGATGGGGGACTCGCACGTCGGGCTGCAGGCGCGCCTCATGAGCCAGGCGCTGCGGAAGCTGACCGGCGCGGTCGCCCGCTCCCGGACGGCTGTGGTGTTCACCAACCAGATCCGCGAGAAGATCGGCGTGATGTTTGGGAACCCGGAGACGACGTCGGGAGGTCGTGCCCTCAAGTTCTACGCGTCGCTGCGCATGGACATCCGGAGGATCGGAGCCATCAAGGACGGCACCGACATCGTCGGCAACCGGACCCGCGTGAAGGTCGTCAAGAACAAGTGCGCTCCGCCCTTCAGGCAGGCCGAGTTCGATATCCTGTACAACGTGGGGATCAGCCACGAGAGTCTTCTCATCGACATCGGCGTCCGGGAGGGGATCATCGCCAAGTCGGGATCGTGGTATTCCTATGGGGACCTACGGCTCGGCCAGGGCAAGGAGAACACGCGCCAGTTCGTCCGCGAGAACCCCGACGTGCTCGACGAGCTCGATGCCCGCGTCCGAAAGGCGCTGAACGTGGGACGCGAGGCGGAGGGGTCGGACCCGCTGAGCCCGACCGCTCGCAGCGCAAAGGGCTGAGCCAAGCTCGGAAGCCCGGGTCGCGTCCGGCCGGGCGTTCCTGGAGGTGGTCTCCACCTCGCGGCACACGGACGTTCGGGCTCCGCGGTTGTGTTGGGCCATGCCTCCCGAGTCGTTATACTTGGCGCCCATTTGACGCCTCTATGGTGCTACCATGACGACAGCCGAAATCCGCTCGCGGTTTCTGGGCTTCTTCCGCGACCGGGGACATGAGGTCCGGCCGAGTTCCTCCTTGGTGCCGGCCGGCGATCCGACTCTGTTGTTCACGAACGCGGGCATGGTGCAATTCAAGGACATGCTCCTCGGCATCGGCGATCTTTCCTACAGGCGCGCCGTGACGTCCCAGAAGTGCGTCAGGGCCGGCGGGAAGCACAACGACCTGGAGGAGGTGGGGAAGACCGCACGGCACCACACCTTCTTCGAGATGCTGGGCAATTTCTCGTTCGGGGACTACTTCAAGCGGGACGCAATCCGCTACGCTTGGGAGTTCGTCACCGGGGATCTGGGGCTGGCCCCGGGGCGGTTCTTCGTCTCCATCCACCTTTCGGACGACGAGGCGTACGAGCTCTGGCAGGAGGTGGCGGGTGTGCCGGCCCGTAGGATCTTCAGGCTCGGAGACAAGAACAACTTCTGGCAGATGGCCGACACGGGTCCCTGCGGTCCCTGCTCCGAGCTCCATTACGATCTGAGGCCGGCCGAAGAGCGCGGCGAGCTTCTCCAGGAGGAGTTCGAGGACTTGGATGAGCGGGGCGTGCTGCTTGAGCTGTGGAATCTCGTCTTTATGCAGTTCGACCGTGACGAGGACGGGAACCTCACCCCTCTCCCGGCCCCCTCGATCGATACCGGAGCGGGATTGGAGAGGCTCGCCACCGTGCTTCAGGGGGTCGATTCCAACTACCACATCGACGCCTTCCGCCCGATCCTCGACGCCGTGTCGGCGGTCATTGGCCGCCCCTACGCGCCCGAGGGGCCCGGGGCGGTGTCGTACCGCGTGCTCGCCGACCACGCACGGGCCGTCGCGTTTCTGCTAGCCGATGGGGTCCTCCCGTCCAACGAGGGCAGGGGCTACGTCCTGCGTCGGATCCTGCGCCGCGCGGTGCGCCACGCCTGGCTTCTGGGGCGTCGGGATCCGACCCTCGTTCCCGTGGTCGAGGCGGTGATCGGGGGCATGGGGGATGTCTACCCCGAGCTCACTACGCAGCGGGATCTCGTCACCGAGACGACCCGGGCCGAGGAAGTGAGGTTTCTGGCGACTATCGAAGGCGGCATGCACCGGTTCGACATGGTGACCTCGGAGGGTGCCGTTCGAGATCGAGTCGATCGCGTCGTCTCGGGTCCGGACGCCTTCAAGCTCTACGACACGTTTGGATTTCCTCTGGACCTCACGCAGCTCATGGCGGAGGAGCGCGACCACACCGTGGACGTGGAGGGATTCAGAGCGGCCCTGGAGGAGCAACGCGAGAGAAGCCGGGCGGACCGGGCCCGGTCCGACGCCCATGGATCCGATACCGCCTTGGTGGAGGGGTGGCACAAGGTCTCCCCTGACGCCGATCAGCGGTTTCTGGGATACGACGTGCTCGACGTGGAAACGGAGGTACTCGCGGTCAGGGTCTCCGACGGCACGGTGGCCCTCCAGCTGGCCGACAACCCGTTCTATGCGGAGGGCGGTGGACAGGTATCGGATACGGGAAGGGTCGAGGGCGACGGCTGGACTCTAGGGGTGCGTGACACGGTGCGGATCGGGGAACGCGTGGCGGTCTACGGAGCCTTGACGGGTGGATCCCTCCCTCCGCGGCTGGAGGCGCCCGTGTGCGTTCGGGCCCGTGTCGACGCGCCGACCAGGCGCGATACCCAGCGCAATCACACGGCCACGCATCTCCTTCACGCGGCCCTCAGGCGGACGCTCGGGACCCATGTGGTCCAGCGGGGCTCATTGGTGGCGCCGGATCGGCTGCGCTTCGATTTCGCGCACCCCACGCCCGTGAGCGAGGAGGAGCAGCGCCGCGTGGAGGAGCTCGTGAACGAGGGAATCTGGGAGAACCGCGCCGTCGGCACCGGCGATCGCCGTTACCGGGACGCCGTCGCCGCCGGGGCGATGGCCCTCTTTGGTGAGAAGTACGCAGATGTGGTCCGGGTGGTGGAGATCCCTGGAGTCAGCATGGAGCTGTGTGGGGGCACGCACGTCAGAAGCACCGGGGAGATCGGACTGTTCAAGATCAGGAGCGAGAGCGGGATCGCCGCCGGCGTTCGGCGGATCGAGGCGCTTACGGGGCCCGGGGCCTTCGACTATCTCGAGGCGCAACGGAGGCGTCTGGAGGAGGTTGCCGAGGTCCTCGGCGGCTCGGCCGAGGGTGCCGCTCGCCGGGCCTCGCAGCTCGTCGGCGATAAGCGGGAGCTCGAGACTCTGCTCGACGAGCTTAGGAGTGCCGGTGGGGGGGCGGAGACCGTGGTCGTGGAAGAGCAGGTTCCCGTCAAGGGCTCAACCGCGGGATACAAGGCGGTTCGGCTCCGGGCACGCGACGCGCGCGACGCACGTAAGTGGGGAGACGCCTTCCTGGGCAGCGGTGGGAGCGGAGTTGCCGTGGTGGCCGCCGCTCTCCCGGGCGACCGGCACACACTCTTCGCTTTCGCCAGTGACGATCTCATCGCGAAGGGCGTACGTGCCGACGTCATCGTGCGCGAGGTGGCCACGATCGTGGGAGGGCGTGGCGGCGGCCGGCCGCACATGGCTCAGGCGGGGGTCGGGGACCCGGAGCGGCTCGATACGGCCCTTCGGGCCGGACGTGACGTCGTGGAGAGGCTCGGCCGCGACGCTGGTGCTTGATGGACCCCCTGGCGAGATGGCTGGACAATCGTGCGCCTCCGCCCCCCGACCGGCTGCGGAGCCGTTTCGAGCCCGTGCACGGCGGGGGCGCTTCCCTTAGCGAGGCGCTGGGCCGTCTAGCGGTCGGCCACCTCGCTGAGGCGCTCAAGCTGCCGGGACGGAACCGGGCGGCCGCGTTCTACCTGCTCGCCGCCGACGCACTCCTCACCTACGCCTGCGAGGCCGCGGTCGAGCAAGAGGACCCCGAGGCCGCGCTCTCCCGCGTCCTAGAGTGGGCCACCGGGACCAGGCCTCCCCGAACGCCTCCCGAGCGGTTGACATGAAGCCGATCGAGCCGGGGACTGCTGTGGATTTCCACAGTCACCTGATGCCCGGAGTCGATGACGGCGCGCGCAACCTGGCCGAGGCGTTGGAGGCGATCGGGCGGATGGTAGGCGCCGGCATCGGCCGAATCTGCACCACGCCTCATCTGAGGGCCAGCGACACCCGCGACCCCGCCCGGCGCGAGCGGCGGCTGTCGGGGCTGGACAGAGCCTGGGACCGGCTGTCGCGTGCCGCCGGGGATCGTTTTTCCGGCCTGACGCTCGAGCGCGGATGCGAAGTCTGCCTCGACGTGTCGGACCCCGACCTCTCCGACCCGCGGATCCGCTTGGCCGGCACGGCTTTCGTGCTCGTGGAGTGGCGCCGCCTGCAGATCCCCCCCCGCAAGGACGAGGAGATCCTCAGGCGGATTCGCGCCGCCGGGTACGTGCCCGTGCTCGCCCACCCCGAAAGGTATGGCGGAATCAGGCGCGACACGGAGGTCGCTGGGCGGTGGAGGGCTGCAGGCGCCTACCTGCAAGTGAACCAGGGGTCGTTGGCGGGCCGGTACGGCAGGGAAGCCCAGGAGGTCGCCTGCAAGCTTCTGAGTTACGGGTGGGTCGACTATCTTTCGAGCGACTTCCATGCCCGGCCGCACCTCAAAGTCTACCTTGCCGAGGCCCGCACCTTCTTTCTCGAGCGCAGCGCGAGTAAGCAGCTCGGGCTCCTCACCGTGACCAACCCGAGTCGGGTGCTCAAGGGCGAGACCCCGCTGCCTGTCCCGCCCCTCTCCCGATCCGGTTCCGGGACTGGCCCATGAACATCCTCGAGGCATGAGCCCTTTGTCGTACGACGCACGGGGATCGGAGGCACTGCTTGAGTTGGCCGAGCTCGCGGCGAGGTGCGCCACCGAGCTCGCGGACCAGGTGGAGACGGTCGCCTCCTTGGTCCTGGAGACGTTGCAGACCCGGGGAACCCTGTTCTTCTGCGGGAACGGCGGGTCGGCCGCTGACGCGCAGCACCTTGCCGCGGAATACGTGGTCCGCTTTGCCTGTGAACGGGATCCGCTGCGCGCCATGGCGCTTACGACCGACACGTCGGTCTTGACGGCCGCCGGCAACGATCTCGGCTTCGAGGATGTCTTTGCGCGTCAGGTGCGCGCTCTGGGGCGAAGGGGCGATCTCCTCATCGTCCACTCTACGAGCGGTGAATCCGAGAATCTCGTACGGGCCGTGGAAGCGGCCCGGAGCGCCGGCCTGAGGACCGTCGCGTTGCTGGCCAAGGGAGGGGGGCGCCTGAAGGACGTGGCCGAGGTGGCCGTCGTCGTACCTACCGCGAACACCGCCCGTGCTCAGGAGTTGCATCTGACGATCGGGCATGCGGTGTGCGACCGCGTCGACCGTTCGTTCTCGGAGCGGACGCGGTGATCGGGCTGGCCCTTCGGAGTCCACGCATCGAGCTTGGGAGGTGGAGCGGATGTCACTCATTGACCTGAAGGGTCGGGCTGCGGTCGTCACCGGAGGCTCTCGAGGCGTGGGGCGCGCCACCGCTCGACTCCTGGCGGAGGCCGGCGCCAACGTCGGCATCGGTTATCGGAGCCGGACGGCGGACGCCGACGCCGTCGTGGAGCAGCTCCACGGACTCGGTGTCCGTGCCTGGGCCGAGGCCGGTGATCTCTCTCGGGAGGAGGCCGCGATCCGACTCTTCGACCGTGCCGACCGAGAATTCGACGGCCTCGACTTCTTCATTGGAAGCGCGGGGATCTGGATCCCTCACGACGTCGCCCTGGCCGACATGGACCCGGACCAGTGGCGGACGACGCTGGCCAGTAACCTGGACTCGGTCTTCTACACGTGCCGGGAGGCGGCCCGACGCCTCCGCCCGGGCGGCGCGATCGTGCTCGTGAGCTCGACGGCGGGCCAGCGGGGGGAGGCGTTCCACGCGGACTACGCGGCCTCCAAGGGAGGCCTCATCTCCCTGGTCAAGGGTTTCTGTGTGGAGATGGCCCCGAGGGACGTGACCGTGAACGCGGTCGCCCCCGGATGGATTGACACGGAGATGGTCCATCCCGTCATGCAGGGGAGCGACAGGGCGCGGATCGAGGCTGCCATCCCTCGAGGCCGGATCGCCGCGCCGGAGGACATCGCCGGCCCCGTCGTGTTTCTCTGCTCCGGATTGGCGCGCCACATCACGGGCGAGATCCTGAACGTCAACGGGGGAGCGGTGCTGGTGGGGTAGTGGATTTCCGACCGGCTACACCGGAGGCTGTGGGGTGGCTCGCCACCCGGTTGGAGGAAGCCGGGTTCGAGGCCTGGGTGGTGGGGGGCGCCATCCGCGACCTCCTTCTCCGACGTCCCACGGCCGACTGGGACCTTGCCACGACGGCACGGCCCGAAGAGGTTCGAGCCACCTTCCGGCGGACCGTGCCCATCGGCATCGACCACGGGACGGTGGGAGTCCTTGCGCGGGGAGGTGCGCTCTACCATGTCACGACCCTACGTCGTGACCTCAGGACCGACGGCCGGCGGGCCGTGGTCGAGTTCGGCGACGACATCGAGGAGGACCTGGCGCGGCGTGACTTCACCTGCAACGCCATTGCCTGGCATCCGACCCGCGGTGACGTCCTGGATCCGGAAGGAGGCCTCGCAGACATCGAAGCGGGCATACTCCGAACCGTGGGCGATCCCCGTGAGCGCTTCGGGGAGGACTACCTGCGCGTTCTGAGGGCCCTCCGCTTCTCCGGCCAGTTCGGCTTTACGATTGCGGAGGAGACGTGGGGAGCGTTGTGCGACGCGGTGCCTTGGCTCGGCTCACTTTCGGCCGAGAGGATCCAAGAGGAGCTGATGAAGGTGTTGGCTCAGTCGGACCGGCCGTCTCGGGCCCTGGGGCTCTACGATCGGTCGGGAGCCCTCGCGAAGCTCTACCCCGAACTCGCACGGGATGGGGAAGGGTTGGGTCGGACCCGATGGGAGGAGGCGTTGCGGGTCTGCGACGCCGTACGCCGGTGGCGGCCGCTGGTGCGCCTTGCGGCGCTCCTCTCCCCATTGGCGCACGAGGATCCCGGGGAGACTTGCGCGGTCAGGGCGAGAGTGGTGGGGCTCATGGCGAGGCTACGGTTCTCCAACCAAGTGAGCCGGCATCTGTCGACGCTCGTGGCGAACCGTACTCTCGCTCGCCCGAAGCAGGACGCGGCTCAGATTCGGCGCTGGCTACACCGGACCGGACCGGAGTTCTTCCCCGACACGGCCCGCCTCTGGTGCGCCGAAGCCCGGGCGCGCGTCGCCCCTGTCGGTGCGTCCCAGCCGGCCTCTCCCGCGGAAGTGGCGGGGCAGATCAGGGCGATCAGGTCAGCCCTGAGCGAGAAGCCGCCTCTTGGGGTGGGAGATCTGGCGCTCGACGGAGAACGCCTCCAAGCGCTCGGACTCCCGCCCGGCCCGAGGTTCGGGCAGATCCTCGACGGCGCGCTTGAGCAAGTGCTTGAAGACCCCGGCTTGAACACCCGGGCTCAGCTTGAGGAGTGGATGCGCCAGAGCGGTCTTCTTGGCGGGGTCCCCGACGACGAGCCCGATCCCCATGAGTAACTTCAGCCTGTTCCCGTCGGACGGATCACGAGGAGAGGAGAGGGCCGGAGCTCCGGCCCTCGCCCCCGCCCCGCTGGCGGCACGTATGCGCCCGCGCACGCTGGAGGAGTTTCGCGGGCAGGATCACGTGCTCGGCCCCGGCAAGATGCTGCGCTCCATGATCGAGCGGGGCAATCCGGGAAGCATGATCCTCTGGGGGCCGCCGGGCAGCGGAAAGACGACCCTCGCACGGCTGCTGGCCGATGGCACCGATGCCACTTTCGTGGCGCTGTCGGCGGTCAACGAGGGGGTGGCCTCGGTGCGGCGAGTGATCCACGAGGCGAAGACTCGAAGGGCCGAGATGGGCCGGAGCACGATTCTCTTCTGCGACGAGATCCATCGATTCAACAAGGCCCAGCAGGACGCCTTCCTGCCCCACGTGGAGAACGGAACGATCGTGTTGATCGGAGCCACGACGGAGAATCCGAGCTTCGAGGTCGTCAGGCCGCTCCTCTCCAGGGCGCCGGTGGTCACCCTGCAACCCCTCTCGACCGAGGACATCGCCGAGATCCTGCGATCGGCGGTGGCCGACACCGAGCGCGGACTGGGGTCCCTGGGGCTCCGCGTCGACGATGCCGCGCTCGACGCCATGTCTTGGGCAGCCGACGGAGACGCGCGCAGGGGTCTTGGGG
>CAZNEI010000014.1:0-46265 GCA_964572045.1 uncultured Gemmatimonadaceae bacterium | reverse complement strand
CGCACAACAAAACCGCAATCACGCCGCTGCTGCTGCTTGTACAACCGGCTCCCCGACGGGCCACTTCTTCCACGGCCTGCTAGGGTCTGCTGCCGACCATGCGGCGCCTGATCCTCTTCGACATCGACGGCACCCTCGCTGCGGGAGGCCCGGCGAAGCGAGCGTTCCGCTCGGCGATGCTGGCCACCTTCGGTACGGCGGGCTCAATCGAAACGCACAGCTTCTCCGGGAAGACGGACCCGCAGATCGCGCGAGAGTTGCTGACGGCCAGCGGGTTTGACGACGCCGACATCGAGGCTGGCTTCCCCCGGCTATGGGACGGCTATGTGGCGGAGCTGAAGCACCGGATCGTCCACGATCCGATGCGGCTCCTTCCCGGGGTCGGCGACCTGATCCGGGCATGTGAAGAGGAGCCCCAGCTGGCCCTTGGGCTCGTGACCGGCAACATCGCTCGGGGTGCCCGGGTCAAGCTCGGCTCTGTCGGGCTCACCGGCCGCTTCTCCGTGGGTGCCTACGGGTCCGATCACGAAGAGAGGCGACAGCTGCCGGGATTTGCCCTGGCGAGGGCGTCCGAGGTCTGGGGCGTACGCTTTCGCGGCGAAAACGTGGTCGTGGTCGGCGACACCCCTCGTGACGTAGAGTGCGGAAAGCACCACGGGACCAAGACCGTGGCGGTCGCCACGGGACACTTCTTAAGCGGGCAGCTCGAAGCCACGGGGGCGGACGCGGTCTTCGACGACTTCTCCGAGGTTGGAGCGGTGCTGGACGTTCTTCTCACTTGAGCGGAGACCATCGGATCGGACGGAGGGAGCCTGTAGATTGCCCGAGGCTGAGCGTAGGGGCATCTTTGTCGAACCTGCGTAGCGGGTGCCAGCAGCCTGGAGCCGTACAACCGAGAAGTGGAGTCGAGTCGTGACCGGAAGGAAGACGGGGGACCTCAAGGGCTTCTATTTGGTTCTTGGCGCGGTCGGCGTGATCGCCGTCGGCGCCATGGGATGGACATTCCTTCAGGGCGCCCTGAGCTCGGCTGCAATGGAGGCCATCCCCGAAGTCGTCACCGGCGAGCTCACCGACGTGCAAGCGCTGGTGGACATGGCGACCGGCATCGAGCGCGGAGATCCTGACGCTCCGATCACGATCATGGAGTTCGGGGACTACCAGTGCCCCGCGTGCCAGCAGTTCGCCACTCTCGTGAAGCCCGAGATGGATCTCGCGTATATCGAGAGCGGCGTGGCCCGCTTCGTGTTTCACGACTTCCCGCTAGCCGGGCACCCGTATGCGTTTCTGGCTGCCAGGGCTGCCCGCTGTGCGCTCGACCAGGGCGGAGGGTACTACTGGCTGTATCATGATCAGCTGTTCGCGCATCAGCCCGCCTGGTCCGTAAGTGCCTCGGCACCGCTCAACGCTTACGAGACCTACGCCGCGACCATCGGGTTGGATGAGGGCGAGTTCGCCGATTGCCTCGACAGCGACCGGCACGCCGACGTGGTGAGCGCGAACATGAGGCTCGGAATCGAGCTCGGTGTCTCGGGCACTCCGACGATCTTCGTGAGCCGGGGTGAGGGCCGGGTGGAGAGGGTCACGCGATGGGGGGAGTTCGCCGGCATCCAGGCCGTGGTCGAGCGCCTGATAAGCGAGGACGAGGGGAATTGAGCGCCGAGGTCGCTACGGTGCGCCTGCTTTTCGTCGACGGCGGCTCCTACCATCATGAGGATATCGAGATCCCCGCGGCTGCGCTCGAGCGTCACGAGCGCCTGATCGACTGCCTCCGGGAAGAGGGCGACGTCCTCAGGAGCGTCTACGTGGACGTGTCCCGCCTCTGTTCGGCCCGGCTCGTGTAAGCCGGCCTCCCCCCTTCGGCGGACGCTCGCGCACGCCCCCCTCACTACAAGAGCCGTTGCCGAGCCCGGTCAAGGGTCCACTCCTCCACGATCGCCGGAGGCCAGAGGCCCTCGTCTGCGTGTCGCTTGAGAGCCTGCGCCTCGGTGCGGGCCCGATCAGCGAGTGCCCCGCTCACCCATCCGCGCACCACCGCTTCGCGGAGCTCCTCCTCGTCGAGGATCCGGACTTCTCCGGCGAGGTCCCGCCAAACGTCGAGGAAGAGGTCTGTGGTGCGCCACGTGCCTCCCCCCCCGAATCTGCACGGGGTCAGGATGTTGGCATACGTGCCTGTGAAGGTCCCGTCGGCCAAATGAAACAGGCCGATGTCGTGCCAGGCGCCGGGAAAGGTGAACCAGATCACCCCAGAGCCGTTCTCCAAGACAACGCTGTTGCCGATGCGGAGAGGCGGTGCGAGGCTCAGATCGACGCTGAAGGTGACCTTCACGTCGTGGGTGTCCCAGATCAGGTATTGCGAGAAGACCTGCTCACGGTCGGGCGGCCGGAGGTAGTGGATATCGATCAGCGGCGGAGCAGTCATCGGCCCTCGGAGCCTTTCTCCCCTTCCTGCCCGCCGAGGCTGCCCTCAGACGTCGAGGGCCTCGACGAAGATCTCCATGACGCCGCCGCAGACTGCGGGGCTGAGAGACAGCAGGTCCTCTGTGAGGTCGACGCGGACGATCCGAGCCTCTCCGGTGCGCAAGACGTCGAGGGCTGCTTCGATGACCTCGGCCTCTCCGCATCCGCCACCCACCGTTCCGACCAACTCGCCCTCGGGATCCACGAGCATCTTCGCCCCGACTTTGCGCGGCGCAGAACCCTTCGTGGCTACGATGGTCGCGAGGGCACACGGGCGCCCATCGCGAACCTTGCCCACGAGGGCACGATACAGGTTGTAGTCTTCTTGCCGGTGCATGGAAGGAGTGTCGGCCCGTCAGAAGAAGCGGTCAAGAACCCGTTCCTTATCGGAGAGCGGTGACCCCGCGCCTCCCCGCCACAAGAGGATGATCTCCGCCGCCACGCTCACGGCGATCTCGGCCGGTGTCTCGGCCCTGAGATCCAGCCCCAGCGGGGCGCGCACCTTGGCGAGGCGATCCCTGGGCAGGCCCTCCTTTACGAGCTGAGCGAAGGCGGCGCGCACACGGCGTCGGCTGCCGATCATCCCGATATAGGACGGCTCGATCTCCATCCTCAGTAGGTGTCGGAGGCAATCGTAATCGTACTTGTGGCCCCGGGTCACCAGCACCACGTGACTCTCGGAATGGATCCCGATATCCGCGAACGGGTCGGCGAAGTCCACCCGCACCACGCGGTCGGCCTCGGGGAAGCGCTCTCGAGTGGCGAAGGCGGGACGGTCATCGACGACGATGACCCGAAACCCGACCAACGACCCCAGAGTGCACAGCGGCTGCGCGATGTGGCCAGCCCCCACGATCACCAGGTCGGGGTGGGGATGGTGGCCTTCAACGTAAAGCCGCACGGTGAGGCCGTGGGCAGAGGTCAGCTCGTGAATCCCGTCGTTGCCGGAGAATCGGTCCTCCGTCACGCTCTCGGCCAGCGTGAGGGCGGCACGGTCCAGCGCGTCGTCTCCGAACGAGCCCACCCGCTGCCGTGTTCCGTCGTCCAGCCTCCGGACCACGACCCTCCGGGCGATCAGCTCTGAAGGACCGTCCACGGGAACGATGACGGCCACCGGCTCACGCGCCTCCTGCGCAGCCAGAATCTGCTCGGCTGCGTCCGAGGCGCTGAGGAGGTCGGCTTCAAAGCGTGTCATCGTGCGCGGAAGCGTTGGCGGTACGAGTCGGGGAAGCGACGACTGTAGTCTCTGAGGTCGTCGATGTCGATAATCGCCCCCTCGTCCTCGACAGGCACCAGGGCCGCGTCCTCTAGGTGGCGATGTACGACGGTCTTGGCTCCCTCGTCGAGGTCGTCGTCCAGGAGTTCGCCGAAAAGCGTCCTTCGGAACACCACCGGATGACCTCGCCGGCCTCGATACGTCGGCAGCACGAGCGGTCGTGGGCCCGAACGGAACTCGTCGATCAGCCGACGTACGGTATCGGCTCGGATGAGCGGATGATCGACCGGGCAGAACGCCACCCCCTCCACGGCGGAATCGAGGCTCTGAAGCGCGGTGCGCAGGGACCCGATCGGACCTTGGTCGGGCGCCGGGTTCTCGACGACTGTCCCCCCGGCCGCCCTCGCCTCCGCGGCGACCGGGCCTTCCGGCGTGGGGAGGGCAACGAGAGTCCGGGAGCAGCCGCCCTCGTGGAGAGCGCGGATCACCCGCTCAAGGAAGGTGCACCCGTCGGCGTCGAGTAGGGCCTTGGGCGTCCCCATCCGGCTCGAACGGCCGGAGCAGGGAATGACCCCCCAGACCTCAGCCGGCAAAGGACTGGCAAAAGCCACGGCCCTGATGCGCCAGATCACGGATCAGCGCTGCCGGAGCGAATCGGGGCCCGTACCGGCCCTCGAGCTCCTCGAGCCTTGCCAGGACGGTGGGAACGCGAAGGGTGTCGGCGAAGTGCAGGAGGCCGCCCCGGAAGGGCGGAAAGCCTGTACCCATGATCATCGCGAGGTCGACATCGCTGGCTCGTTGCACGATCCCATCCTCCAACGCGCGGGCGGCTTCGTTGATCATCGCAAGCACGAGACGGTCCCGGATCTGACGCCCCTCGACGGCGACGCGATCGTCGGGGACGCTGGCGCCCAGGATCGCGTAGACATCGGGGTCGACACCCTTCTCCTCGGACCCCTTGTAGCGGTAGAATCCGAGGCCGCCCTTCCTTCCTAGGCGACCGCCCTCGGCCAGCGCGATCAGAGGTGGAGCGGGGGCGAGGCGCGGGCCGAGCGCCTCGAAGAGCGACTGTCCCGCATGGCGCATGACGTCGATTCCCACCTCGTCTACGAGGCGAAGCGGACCCATCGGCATCCCGAATTCCCGCGCGGCACCATCGATGGCCTCAACGCTGGCCCCTTCGGCTAGCAGGAATCCGGCCTCGTTCAGGTAAGGTCCCAGGATGCGGTTCACCAGGAAGCCGGGGCCGTCGCGCGTGACGACGGGTATCTTGCCTAGCGCGACCGCGAAGGCGTAGACCGTGGCCACCGCCTCATCGCTCGTCGCCCGGCCCCGCACCACCTCCACGAGCGGCATGCGGTCAACCGGGTTGAAGAAGTGCATTCCGACGAGGCTCTCCGGACGAGCGAGTGCCCTACTCATCTCGTCCACCGACAGCGACGATGTGTTGGTGGCCAAGATGCACCCTTCTCCGACCGCTTCCTCGCTCTCGCGAAGGACGCTGCGCTTGACGTCCAGCTTCTCGACCACCGCTTCGATCACGAGTTCGAGCCGCCCGAATCCCCGGTAGTCGAGACTACCCGAGATGAGGGTCATGCGATCGTCGGCTTCCCTTCGACGGAGTCTGCCGCGCCTCACGAGGGCGTCGAATTGCCGCCGGGCGTGCTGAAGGCCACTTGAGATGGCCCCGTGATCGATATCCTTCATCCGGACACGAATGCCCCGGCGGGCAGCGAGCTGCGCGATGCCGCCTCCCATGACGCCGGCCCCCAGCACGCCAAGGTAGCGGACGCGTCCGGGCATCGCCCCGTTGTCGCGCACGCCGACTCCCTTTCGTGCAGCTTCCCGGAGTCTGAAGACCCGGATCAGGTTCTTGCACACCGGGGAGGCGATGAGCTCGCCCGCCGCCGCCGCCTCGATGTTGAGAGCCTGATTCAGGGGAAGCGTAAGGCTCGTCGCGATGACCTCCAAGACCTTTGCGGGCGCTGGGTAGTGCCCGCCGGTCTTGCTGAGAATCCGCCTCCTTGCCGTCGCAAGAACTAGGCGGCGACCTGGCGAGGTCTCGTCCATCAACCGCGTCAGGAACGCCCTCCGTGTGCGGGTTCCGCTCGGCGGCGTGTTCCAATCGGCCTCGACGAACCCCGCCACCTCCTGGTCAAACCTCCTTGCGGGAAGGACCGCGTCGACGAACCCGATGCGCTTCGCCTTCGAGGCCGAGATCTGCCGCCCCGTGAGGATCATGTCCAACGCAGCCTGAAGCCCCACGAGACGCGGGAGTCGGGTGGTTCCGCCCCACGCCGGCAGGATGCCGAGCAAGACTTCTGGCAGTCCCACGGCCGTCTTGGGGGAGTCTGAGGCCACGCGGTGGCTGCAAGCCAGGGCCAACTCGGTCCCCCCGCCCAGGCAGACTCCGTGAATTGCGGCCACCGTGGGGACGCTCAGTTCCTCGATGGCCCCGAAGACGCCCTGGCCGAACCGCGACGCCTCTGCGCCCGCCTCCGGGTCTGCGATGGCCTCGATCGCCCCGACGTCGGCCCCGGCGATGAAGCCGCCCTTTCCACTCCGGAACACAACGGCGCGGATCCGCCCCTGCTCGGCGAGGTCCTCGATCTTCCCGACGATGTCGGCGAGCCGAACCATGACCGCCTCGGTGAGCACGTTCACCTTCTTTTCCGGGTCATCGAAAGTGATTCGGCCGATACCGTTGGCTGCGACCTCGAAGGATGGGTTCAGCCTGTTTGGTTGGCTCGTGCTCATACGACGATCGGAACCCCGCTGAGTCGGAAACGTCCTCGATAAGCTATCCAATCACGCATGACCCGCATACGACAAAGGCCCCGGGGATCATTTGGAAGATCCCCGGGGCCTCTCGTGACTCGGGGCGTTACAGTGCCGGTCGCGCCGTGGCGTTCTCTCGCGAGAGTCGCACCTGGACCGGATCTCGACCGTCCACGGTGAAGGGCAGGTTCCAGTACAGCTCCGTGTACGGCAGCTCGTAGCGGGCCGAGACCCACCAGTCGCCCGGGCCTACTTCGAATCCGCCCGCGATGCCGCTCGCGTCGGTAGTGTCGTACAAGACATCGCGTCCCGTTATCTGGAGCCGTGCCGCCATAACTGCGCCGACGTCGGCAAACGCCTCGTCGGCCCAAGCTTCGCGCAGCAGCCTGGCCTCTTCCGCCGCGGCGATGGACGCCTCTTGAAGCCCCGTGAAGTTCTCGAACGCCTGGTCGCGGGCCCGCTCAACGCTGTTGTACTCGGCTTCGAGGTCCTGGAAGTCCCGATACAGTACGCGGTAGGTTCCGCTCTGGCGGCTCATGCCGTCGAGGGTTTCGCTGAGGGTCTGGAGCGTGTCGCGCAGGAGGTTCCACCTTGCCTCCGTGTCACGCCAATCCTCCTGCGCGGCCGCGACGGCGTTCTGGGCGTTGAGCACAGAGTCCGGAATGGGTGGCTCAGGAGTCGCCGCCACGGCGGTCAAGGAATCGAAGATCACGTCCCTGTCGAACGGGAATAATCGCACCTCCAGGTCGCCCAAGGCTCTCGGCGCCGACCCGGGGTCGTCGGCGTCCAGCTCTGCAGTCACGACCACTTGGGTGGGGCCGCAGGCCGAGAGCAGCGCCGTTCCCAAACCGCTGAGGAGAATCTTGCGTCTCGTCATGTCCAACTCCGTTACACGTTCTCAAAAGTGGCCCAAGGTACAACCCCCCGGGGGCCCCATCAAGATTACCGTGCTCGTGCGTCGGGAATCCCCGGCCCCTGGAAGGCCGATGCCTCCCGAGCCGAAGCGTTTGGGGGGCGTGCGGAGCCCCGCCCTTTCGCGCCCGCCCCGGTGCCCTGACCTAGTAGAGAAGCCAGCACGTCGCCATGAGCACCACGGCGAAGCATACCAACGTACGCAAGGCCGGAACCGTGAGGACGAGCACGGCCAGCACGATTATCAATATTTCCAATGCCTCCCCCGGCTCCGAACACGCCGCTCCGTCGACGGCAGTCCATGCGGGAGAGAACTGCGTGACACCTCCGTCGTCTTACTTCACCGGGCCGCCGTCGGGCGGGCGTCCTAGGGGATCTGGTTGCTGAGCACGAAGTCGAGCGGATTGCGGGCTTTGCCGTCTACCCAAACCTCGTAGTGAAGGTGGTTCGACGTCGTCAGTCCCGTCCGTCCGACCTTGGCGATGGCCTCGCCCCGCTCCACCTCTTGCCCCCCCTTGACGAGGATCTCGGACGCGTGGGCGTACCGGGTGATGTAGCCAAAGCCGTGGTCGAGCTCCACCGTATTGCCGTATCCGGACTTCCAACCGGCGAACGACACGACCCCTTTTGCTGCGGCAAGGATTGGGGTGCCCTTGGGGGCGTGCAGGTCGATTCCCATATGCGGGAGCTCTTTGTCATGGATCGGATGAAGCCGGGCGTGGCCGAATCCACTGCTGAGCAATCCGTCGGTCGGTACGATCGAAGGAGTCGCCTCGAGAAGGTCGTGTTGGGCCGAGAGGCTGTCCGTTGCCTCGGCCAGGCTTTCGGAAAGCAACCGGGCACGGCGCTCAAGCGCCAGCAAATCGTATGAAGTCGCGAAAACCTCCTCTGCGGCGCTCGGATCGACATCCCACAGGGGGTTCGACTCCGGCGTCAGCATGCCGGGACCGCCGACGCCCACCTGGAAAATCTCCTCGTCGATCGTACCCAGGCCCGCCAAGAGCCGGAAGCGCTCATCCTGCTCGACGAGGGCGTCGATCGAGGTGCCCATCTGGTTGACTCGCCCCCGCATTATCTCGAGTTCCTGTGCGAGAAGCGTCTTCTCCCGCTCCAGCCTGAGCGCTTCGTAACGCGCGGGACCGTCGACGGCCGCCAGCGTGGCGAGGCCGATCAAGACGACGGTTAGTCCTCCCGCGAGGGAGGCCAGCCAGTGGAGCCCGCGAAAGGAGACGCCGTACTGGCGGATCGCGCTTCCCTCGTCGGACAGGAACAGGAATGTCCAGCGCTTGTCGGTCACGTGTGTTTCGCTTGGCCCCTGTCGTCGCCGGACTTCAGTCCCCTACCTCAGGACGGAGCGTCGGCGGGAAGCAGATACACGCGTCCCCCGACACGTAAGCGCAGGAAGATATCCGGAAGCGCCGAAGAGTGTCAACTCCGGTGGGGTTTCGGGAACAGACGGATTCCCTTCGTCACGCCTCGTCCCGTGAGAGGGATGGACACTGATTCCTCGAGCGAAGGCACCCGCGCCAGTCCCAGCATCCGGGCCAATTCGGTCATCTTGTCGGGCGTGACGGGGAAGAAGAGGGCGGTGAGCACGGTCAACACGCGTGCGAGCGTTGCGAGTGTTTCGTCGAGCTCGCCGGACCGTTTGGGGTCTCTGGCCTGCACCCACGGCTCGCGGCGGTCCACGTAGGCGTTCGCCGTGCGTGCCAGATCCATCGCGCATGCCAGAGCGTCGTGAACGCGGAGGTCGTCCATGTGGGTGGCGACGGCAGCGAGCACGGTGCGGATCTCTTTGTCCAACCCCGCGCCCTGTGCAGCGGGGACGATCCCCTCCCGGTACTTGGCGACCATAGAAGTGGCTCGACTCGCGAGATTGCCGAGCACGTTCGCGAGCTCTTCGTACCTCGACAAAAACCTCTCGGGAGTGTAGGAGGCGTCGGCTCCGGTGGGCATATCCCGCATCAGGTACCAGCGGACCCCGTCAGGCCCGAAGTCCTCCCGGAGCGCCAAGGGGTCGACCACGTTCCCGATCGACTTTGACATCTTGGAATCGCCGGCGACCCACCACCCATGGGCCAGGATCTGTTTCGGCAAGGCGAGGTCGGCCGCCATCAGGATTGTCGGCCAGTAGACGGCGTGCGTCGTGAGGATGTCCTTGCCCATGAGGTGCATGTCAGCGGGCCACCAGGAGTCGCCCGGCGCGGTAAAGCCCGGCTGATCGGGCCCGCCCTCGGGGTCGAGTACACCCGAGGCGGTCACGTAGTTGATCAAGGCGTCGACCCAGACGTAGCAGACGTGCTCGTTGTCGAAGGGAAGCGTGATGCCCCATTGGAGGCGCGACTTGGGGCGCGAGATCGAGAGATCCTGAAGGGGCTGGGCAAGGAACCCCAAAACCTCTTTCCTCCGGGTCTCCGGGACGATCCAGCGCGGATGGTCGTGGATGTGCCCGATGAGGCGGTCTTGGTAGTCGCTCATGCGGAAGAAGTAATTCTTCTCCTCCACATGACCGACCGGCCGGCGGCAGTCCGGGCATAGATGACTTGGGCCCACATCCTTGTCCGTCCAATAGCGCTCCTCGTGAACGCAATACCAGCCGCTGTAGACATCGTCGTAGATCTGCCCCTTGTCCCACAGCCTCTCAAGCAGAGTCGTGACCACTCCGGCGTGCTCGGCTTCCGTGGTTCGGATGAACCGATCATGCGAGATATGCAAGTCCCGCCATGCTGCTTCGAACCGTTCGGCCATCCGGTCGGCGAGCTCGATCGGCTCGATGCCCTGCTCCGCAGCGGCCTGGTGCATCTTCTGGCCGTGCTCGTCCGTGCCCGTGAGGAAGAGTACGTCGGCTCCCGTTTGCCGGCGGTAACGCGCCAAGCAGTCGGCGAGAACGGTTGTGTAGGCGTGGCCGAGGTGGGGCTCGCCTGAAGCGTAATAAATCGGTGTGGTCAGGTAATGGCGGGTCAACGGCGGTTCGGTGTCCGGGGTTTGAAGTACGGAGTCGTGCTCAGCGGGGTCCGTGCGTCACCTCGTCCTTCAGCTCCTCCAACGACACGATCCGCCGCTCGCCGCCTCTGGCGCGCAACGTGACCGTGGCGCGCCAGATGTCGACGGAGACGACTCTTTCCTTTCCCCGCTCGGTTCGAAGGATCTTGCCCTCGCGCGGAAATCGCCGGCGCGCTTCGACGTACGTCTTGTGTTCGTACATCAAACAGCACATCAGCCGGCCGCAGCATCCGGAGATCTGGGCGGGATTGAGCGAGAGCTTCTGGTCTTTGGCCAATTGGAGGCTGACCGACTTGAGGGCGGGAAGCCAAGTCGAGCAGCACAATTCTCGGCCGCAGCGGCCGACTCCGCCGAGCAATGCGGCTTCGTCCCGTACACCGATCTGTTTGAGCTCGATGCGGGTTCGGAAGGTGCGGGCCAGGTCTCGGACGAGCCGCCGGAAGTCGACCCGGCGATCGGCGGTGAAGTAGATGATCAGCTTGTTCTTGTCGAACTGCCACTCGGCTTCGGTGACCTTCATCTGGAGTCGATGGCGGCGCACGAGCTCCCGGGTCTGGATGCGGACCCGATGTTCGTCCTCGCGAAGATCCCCCTGTCTTGTGGCTTCGCGGGCTGCTGCAAGGCGCAGCACCCTCTTCTTTGGAAGCGGTGTGGCGCAGCCTCCTGACGTGGCGCACTTGCGCTCGGCCACTGAGCCAAGAGCGCTCACCTCTCCCAGATCCTCCCCACGGTCGGCTTCGACGATGACCTTGGCTCCAGGACGGAGATCGAGGTCCTCGTATGCGAAATAGTCCCGCCGGGTGCCCTTGAATCGAATCTCCGCGAAGCTTGCCACGCCTACGTCTCCGCTGCCGACTCCGACGACGAGCCCTCCGTCCATCTGCCGATCGCCTCGTACTTCCGCCGGCGGTTCTCAAGCAGGGTGGCGAGGTCAATTCGGCTCAGTTGGTCTATGTTCTCCGCGATCGCATCCTTCACCGCATGGGCCGCGGCGTCCCAGTCAGAGTGCGCCCCGCCTGCCGGCTCCGGGACGATCTCGTCGGCGACTCCCAGCTCCAACAGGTCCTTCGAGGTGAGCTTGAGCGCCCGGGCGGCCTCCGCTTTGAAGTCCTGGGAACGCCAGAGGATCGCGGCGCACCCTTCGGGCGAAATCACGGAATAGACCGAATGCTCGAGCATAACGATGCGATCCGTCACGCCCAGGCCGAGGGCCCCCCCCGATCCGCCCTCACCGATCACCACCGACAGCAAGGGAACTTGCAGGCGGGCCATCTCGCGGAGGTTGCGTGCGATGGCCTCGGCCACGCCCCGTTCTTCGGATCCGAGGCCCGGGTACGCTCCTGGAGTATCGATCAGCGTGACGACCGGCCTTCCGAACTTCTCCGCCTGCCGCATAAGCCTGAGCGCCTTGCGATATCCTTCCGGATGGGCCATGCCGAAGTTGCGGCGCAGATTCTCCTTCATGTCGCGGCCCTTCTGGTGGCCGATGACCATCATCGAGACTCCGTCGAGGCTGGCCCAGCCACCCACGATCGCCTCGTCGTTTCGGAAGGCACGGTCCCCGTGAAGCTCCACCCAGTCGGTGAAGATGCGCTCGATGTAGTCGAGAGTGTAGGGGCGCTCGTGATGCCGAGCCACCTGAACCCGCTCGATCGGAGTCAAGTTCTGGTACGTGGACTGTTTGAGCGCGTCCAAGTTCGCCCGGAGCTCCTTGAGGTCGGAGGACACATCGAAGCCGCTACGTTCGGCCGATGCTACCAACAGGTCAATCTGCTGTTGGACTTCGACAATGTCACGCTCGAACTCCATCCTCGGAGATTGGGCCAAGGAAGGCCTCCGGCTCTTGGGCAAAAAGTGCCGCCGGAGGAGGGCGTCCGGCGGCAGTAGAGGACCACATAGTATTGTAATCGATCTCGCCCCGCAGCGGCTACCTCGCCTTATCCCCCCCCTCCGCCGTGCCGCCCCCATGGCGCCGAGCCTTCTCTTTCGTCGGCTCAGTCGGCGACAGCGACGACCACGGTGTGCGGCTCAAGTTCCGGCTCGGGTACCAGATAGCCTACGACCGCGGCCATAGCCAAGAGGGCGAGGGCACCGAGCACCGTGTCGCTCACAAACCCGAGAGCTGAGTACAGAGGACCTGCGATCGCCGAACCCACCGCGAATCCCACTTGTCCGGTGGCCACGGCCAAGCTCATGAGCGAGCCCCGCCGATCGTCGCTCACGAGCGCCGTCAGAAGCGCCGAGATGGGACTCATGCGCATGGCTATGAGCACCATCGCCACGAAGAATACGACGTAGGCCACCCAGACGCTCCGAATGATGAACGTGGTCAGCGTCATCACGAGGGCAAGACCGAGGCTGGACAGTATGATGATGCGCTTCCGGCCGATCTTGTCCGAGAGCTTGCCGGCCTGGGGGCCCGTGATGACGTTTGCGACGCCTCCGACGACGAACATGGTCGCGATCGCGCTCGGTGTCGCGCCGATATCCTCAGCGAGCCAGTAAGGCAGGTAGACGACGAAGAGCGACACGCCCATGAACATCAGGAAATACGCGATCGTGGCCGAGGCGATCTCCCTTCGCTTGAGCAACTCCCTGTAATTCCCTACCGCCCGCGTTACGGTCAGCGGTTCCACCGTGCGCTGCACGTCGGGTTGGGGCACCCGAAACCAGATCAGGAGCCAGGTCGCGCTCATCGCTACGGCGAACAGATAGAAGGGGGCCCTGAATCCGTAAGCCCCCGCCAGCAGGATCCCGAGTGGGATGCCCGCGATCTGACCCGCAGCCATGCCGCTCATGACCAAACCCGTCGCCCGCCCGCGACGGTTGTAGGGAAAGTAGTCCCCCACGTAGGCTACGGCGGCCCCGCTGAGAATCCCCCCGGCCAGCCCCGCGCTGACGCGAACTGCGAGAAAGGAGTAGTAGCCCACCACGAAGTGATGAAGCAGGAGGGCCACGGTCATGATACCGCTTCCGAGTAGGAGGATGCGGCGTCGTCCGATCTTGTCCGAAACCGGACCGGAGATGATGGCGAAGGTGCCGACCATGATGGCGTACGCCGAGACCAGCGTGCCGAGGACCGACTCGGCGATGCCGAGCTCCTCTCCGATCCGGGGGAGGATCGGAGAGATGATCATGATCTGGCTGCTGGCTGAGAAGACCAAGAGCCAGAGGGCGAAGACGATGAGGGTCGGCGAAGACCTATCGGGACTCAAGCAATACCATCCTCACCTACGTGCGTGCGGGTCAATGGCAACCGAACGCCGGACGCTTCTAATCACCGCCAAGGGAAGGACGGTACGTGAGGCGAAGCGTTGGCGAGGGACTGGCGTCGGTGGCGCACACCCTTGTGCCTCCAAGGTGTGCAGGCGAGGATGGGCCGGCAATGGGGGCTGGAAAAGAACCAGGGGCGGGAGGCCGGGGTAGGATCGACGGGGACTGGTGAGAATCCCTTCAGCTCAATCCCGACGCAGGAGGCAACTTCGACCGTGAGAAAGAAAGCGTCCGACTTTCCCAAGGAGATCTTGGCCCTCTTCGACGGCTATGTGCATGGCTTCATCGATCGCAGGGACTTCCTGGACGGCGCGGCCAAGGTGGTTGGAGGAGGCGCCGCCGCACTCTCGGTGCTCGAATCCCTAAAGCCCCGCTACGCGTGGGCTGAGCAGGTCTCTCCAGATGATTCTAGAATTCAGGCCGCCTACGTCGAGTACCCCTCCCCCAACGGGTCGGGCACGATGCGAGGCTATCTGGTCGTCCCCGAGGGAGCCACCGGGCCGAAGCCAGGTGTCCTGGTCATCCACGAGAACAGAGGCCTGAACCCCTATATCGAGGACGTCGTGCGCCGGTTCGCGGCCGCCGACTTCGTGGCGCTCGGCCCCGACGCGCTCACGCCGCTCGGCGGCTACCCGGGAAACGACGACAGAGGTCGGGAGATGCAGCGTCAGCTCGACCGCGACACGATGATGGAGGATTGGGTGGCTGCCTTCGAGTTCCTCGGGGACCACGAGGCCGTCACCGGCCGCGTGGGTGCCGTGGGATTCTGTTACGGAGGTGGCGTGGTGAACCGCCTCGCAGTCCGCCGCCGAGACCTGGGTGCCGGCGCCCCGTTCTACGGATCTGCTCCGCCGAGCGAGGACGTCTCCAGGATCCAGGCACCCCTTCTCATCCACTACGCCGAGTTCGATGACAGGATCAACGAGCAATGGCCCGCATACCAGCGGGCGCTCGATGCCCACGGCAAGACGTACACGATGCACATGTACGAAGGTACGAACCACGGATTCCACAACGACACGACCCCGCGGTACGACGAGGATGCGGCCCGCTTGGCTCAGGAGCGAACGGTCGCCTTCTTTAACGAGCACCTGAGAGGAGGAACAGACGACCGAGGGGGTCCTTAGCGGAGAGACCCCTCTGGAGGCTCTCCGGAACCCAGTGCCGAGCGCGTCGACTCTCCGTGAATCCGCTGGCCCGGCGTTGCACTCATGAGTTCCAGTGCGACCGCGAGGCCGAGGACCCCGGTCTCGGACTTCATGTAGACGACGTAGCGGTTCTCGTCGTCGGACAGGTGGATCTCGGCGTCGTCACCTTCGTCGAAGAGGTTCGCCCCCGGGATCACAGGCCGGACGACGATCGTGCTGAACGCGCCGGCTTCGGTCTCCCGCGTATCGCGTCGCAACACGTCGAGCCTCACCGGGTTCCCGTCCGCTTTGAAATAACGCGTCAGGGAGAGCGACTGCCCTACCCGCAGGTCGAGCGTGCGCAGGTAGTAGACGAAGGAGATCTCGTCGAGCGGCAACGCGGATGCCAGATCCCCTGAATCGTCCTCGCCGACCAAGTCCCAAGTCAGCTCCTCGGGGTACATCTCGTAATGCTTCCGACGGACGTAGTCGTTCTGCTTGACATCCTTGATGTAGCGACGCGTCATCAAGGACCGCGTGTCCATCCAAGAGCGGTAATCGTCGTCGATCCGAGCCGCCCCGAAGAGCGCCGAGCCCCGAATCGTCCAATGGAACCGATAGGCCGGGGAGCCTTGGACGCTCTCGACTGTGTCGATGCTCATGGAGCCGAGGCCCACGCCGAACGGTCCGAGGGAGAGCCGGTACTCCAGGTGCTCGCCGGGGCCGAACGGTACCGGCACGGCGTGGGGATCGATCTCGTAGGTGGCGGTCGAAGGCCCACCGGCTGCCTCCCCGGCACCGTGATCTTGAGCCGAGGCCCCCGCAGGTAGGGCCAGCAGCATTCCCGTCATCAAGCCAAGTGTGAATCGCATTGTCGATCGCTTCGCGTTGCGGCTTCGATCCAGCCCGATGAGGCGCGTCGAGCGGTCACGGGCAGACGCGTAATCGATCTTGCGAATCCGCAAGGTACCGGGCGCCTCAGCCCGTGGTCGACCGTTCAAGACATCCCCCCGACATCGGGATACCCGGACGATAGGTGTGTCACCCGATGCGTACGGAGGAGTTCCCCCAGAATCAGGAGGGGGCGTCAGCCCGGCGCCGGTCGGCGCCGGACCCAAGTGGACGCCCCCGGGAAGCGAAACACTACTCGGTGCGCGGCCACGGCGCGCCCATGTTCTCCGCCGTGACCGGCCCCATGCCCCGGTAGAGGAACTTCTGGACCCGCTTCCCCTCGTAGGTCTCCGTCGTGTAGATGTTGCCCTCCGAGTCGGTCGCGATGCTGTGCACGGCGAAGAAGAGCCCGGGCTGGCGTCCCCCGTCGCCAAAGCTGTACAGCACTTCCATCGACTCACGCTCGATGACGTACACCTTCATGTTTTGGCCGTCGGCGAGGTAAATGAACCGTTGGCCCGGGTCCGGGGAAAAGGCGATGTCCCAGGTCGAGCCCTGTGAGAGGGTCTGAGGCGCGACGAACACTTCCTGCACAAATGTGCCGTCTAGCTGGAAGACCTGGATGCGGTCGGCCGCCCGATCGCAGACGTATAGGAGTCCATCATTTGACGGCTCCGCACAATGCACCGGACCGCGGAACTGTGGCGCGGGCGGGTCGTCGGGGGAGTAGGGCGCCATCCCCGCGGCTTCCTCGTCGTCGGGTGGGTCTCCGTACGCGCCCCAGTACCGCTTAAACTCGCCGCTGTCGGCGTCGACCACGACGATCCGCTTGTTGAGGTAGCCGTCCGCCAGGTACACCTCGTTGGCGGCTGCGTCGAAGGAGATCTTGGCGACGCGCCCGAAGTTCTCCATGTCGTGGCTGTTCCGTTCGTAGATCGTCTGCCCTTCTTCGTTCATCCCCGTCGCGCGCGCGCCCGAGCGCCCGAGCTGCATCAGGAACGTGCCGTCTCGGGCGAACTTCAGGACCTGAGAGTCCGGACCGCCGTTGCCTCCGATCCAGATGTTGTCCATGTGGTCCACCACGATCCCGTGGTTCGACGCGGGCCACTCGTACTCTCCGGTGTCGGTCGGCCCGCCCCAGGAACCCACGAGGTTGCCCTCGGAATCGAACTCGAGGACCGGCGGGGCCGGCTGGCAGCACTCGGAAAGAGGCGGATCCTGCGCGAGCCCGATCTCGGTCCGGGCCGCGAATTGGTCGGGGGTATTGCGGTGCACGATCCAGACGTGATCACGGGAGTCCACCGCGACACCGATCGTCGCCCCGAGCAGCCAATGGTTCGGCAGCGGCTTGGGCCAGAGCGGATCCACCTCGAACATCGGCGCTTCCCCGTCCGAAGCGACGGCGGGAGCGCTCTCGGAGGCGCTCTCGCAACCTGTCGACGCAAGGGTCAGCGAAACGAGGGCTCCCCCGATGATCAGGCTGCGCATCGGCTTCATAGTCTTCCTCCGCTCTGAGGCGCGGTAATCGAACCAGAACGATGAGTATAGGGGCCGGGGCCCCTCGAAGGAAAGGTCGCCGGAACGAGCCTCCGGTGGCTCGACGGAGGTGCCTCCGGGGGCGGTCGAGGCATTGAATTCGACGTGGCATCCCGATGCCGTATATTTCCGGTCGGGGCGTTTCCGCCTCCCTAGTTCTGCATTTCGGATCCGTCCGAGCGTGTGTCGGCGTCGATCCAGGGGACCGGTCGTGGCGAGGAGCAAACACAGAGCTTTACCGGGGTGCTTGGGGGCTGCCCTCGCGGTAGCCCTCGTCGCGGCGCGCCCGACCTCGGAGGGGTCGGCAGCCACGCTCCTCCACGAGATTCCGGGGGACGTCACCGTCCAGCTGATCGTCAAACCCGAGGGCGGGCGGCTGCGCCTGCTCGTGCGGGTGCCGCTCAGCGCGATGCAGGACATCGAATTCCCCCTGTTTGGTCCGGGATACCTGGACATCCCCAACGCCGATAGGTCGATGCGGAACGCGGCGACCTTGTGGATCGGCCAGGAAGTGGAGCTGTACGAGGGCGACGTCGCTTTGGAGGCGCCCGAACTCGTGGCGGTTCGGGCGTCGATCCCCTCCGACAAGTCGTTCGCAACCTACGAAGAGGCGCTTGCCCACGTCACGGGTCCTCGGCTTCCCGACCGGACGCGGCTCTACTGGCAGCAGGCGCTGCTCGACATCCTGTTTGAGTATCCCATCGAGTCCGACGAGTCCGACTTCTCGATCCGGCCTGGCCTGGAGCGCCTCGCTCTGCGGGTCGTCTCGGTCGTCCGGTTCCTTCCGCCGTCGGGTGTTGTCCGGGCCTACCAGTTCACGGGCGATATGGGCTTGGTCAGGCTCGACCCTCGCTGGCACCAGGCCGCGCTACGGTTCGTGCAGCTCGGATTCTTCCATATCCTGGACGGGATCGATCACCTGCTGTTCCTGCTCTGCTTGCTGATTCCTTTCAGGAAGATCAAGCCTCTCGTGATCATTGTGACCGCCTTCACCGTGGCCCACTCGATCACCTTGATCGCGTCGGCTATCGGCCTCGCGCCCGACGCCCTTTGGTTCCCGCCGCTGGTTGAGACCCTCATCGCGGCGTCGATCGTCTACATGGCCTTGGAGAACATCGTCGGAAAGGTCGGTCTGCACCGAAGGTGGGCCATCACGCTGGGGTTCGGGCTCATCCACGGATTCGGCTTCTCGTTCGCGCTACGCGAGACGCTGCAGTTCGCCGGATCCCACATGCTGATGTCGCTCCTCTCCTTCAACGTCGGAGTCGAACTCGGCCAGCTTGCGGTGGTCGTCCTCATGGTTCCCGTGCTGGAGATTCTCTTCCGCTACGGTGTCGCCGAGCGGATCGGCGCGATCATCCTCTCGGCGCTCGTGGCCCACACGGGCTGGCACTGGATGACGGACCGGGGGAGTGAGCTGATCCAGTATCAGTTCCGATGGCCTGCCCTCGACACGGTGTTGCTGGTGAACGTTGTGGGATGGCTCCTGCTGATCTTGGCACTCTCGGGCGCCGGGTGGTGGATTGCGGGGCTCCTCCGAGAGAGCTCGGCGCGGAGTGGGAGCGCCGAAGCTGTGGCGGGAACCGAAGACCAGAACCCACGCCGCCGCCGAGAACAGCGGACGTGAACTTCAGGTAGCCCTTCGGCTTGCTGCCGCCTCCAGCCCACCCCGCGGCAGAGATCGACGGGGGTGCGGTCCCGGACCCTGTCGAGTCTCGCACTTGCGGAGATCGTTGAGCGAGATCAAGCCCGTTCGCTGGGTGTGGCCGTGTTGCTTTCGGGGGTAAGAGATCGATACGTTGTCCCGCCATCCGGCCCGCCACGATCTACCACCACTCGCGAGGAGCCGCACCATGACTTCCGTCATGACGCCCAGAAGAGCAGCGATCTCGACCGCCGCAGCCGTCGCCGTGATGCTCACAGCCTGTGGAGGCGAGCCGGACGGGAGCGAGCCCGAAGCGGGAGCGGCTGAGACCGCTGAGTCCATGCCCGCCGCGGCCTCGGTCACGATCACGCAGCCTCTCGACGGCGCGGTGGTCGAGGGAGGCACGGTGCTCGTGACGCTCGAAGTCTCGAACTTGAGAGTCGTGGCCTCGGGAGTGCAGGAGGAAGGCACCGGCCATCACCACCTGATCGTCGACAGCGAACTGCCGGCACCGGATGTGCCTATCCCGCCGAACGACGGTGCCCACATTCACATGGGTGGGGCCGAGACGGAGTTCGAGCTGACTGGCCTGGCGCCGGGCGAGCACATGGTGATCGCCGTGGTGGGAGACTGGGTGCACGTTCCGTTGGACCCTTGGGTGGTCGACACCGTCACGTTTGTCGTCCAGTAGAACGCCGCGGCGCTGGGCTCCGTACGAAGGGGCCCGGTCCGGTTGGGGAGGTTGGAGTGAGGCGCCTCCCGGGTTCCATCCCTCCGTGCTCGGGACTGGCCTGTCCTGGCTGCGACGCGCTCTCCGAGCGAGGTTCCGCAATCGGATCCCTCCGTCGTCTTGCGGCCGTAGCCCTCTCGTAGTCGAGGGTATGGGGGGGATGCCGGCGTCCTCGAAGGGTTGCCTCCTCGACAGGCCCGGAGCGGCTGGGCGCCGGCGGGCCAGCGACACTCGGCCTCCGTGCCGCTCAGGGCGAGGCCGATTCGCTCGATAGACCGTGTCTGAACGCCGAGTGATCGTTGCCGGTGGGGGAGTGATCGGTGTCTGTTGTGCCTACTTTCTCTCCCGGGCCGGAGCTGCAGTCACCCTCGTAGACCGGGACGAGATCGGAAAGGGGGCTTCCTACGGGAACGCGGGCACGGTGGCTGCCGGCCATCCCCCCCTTAACAAGCCGAGCCGGATCCGCCAGTCGCTGCGGCTTCTCCTTGAGCCCAAGAGTCCCCTCTACATACCCGTTCGGTGGGACCCTGCGCTCGCACGGTGGCTCTGGACGTTCCGCAAGTACTCCACCCCTAGTCGGCTCGAGGCCAGCATGGATGTGCTCGCTCCGCTTGGGCACGTCACTCTGGCCCTCTTCGACTCGATTGTCGAGGGCGAAGGCTTGGACTGCGGCTACGATCGGCGGGGGTATTACGAAGTGTGCCGCACGGAGAAGGGCCTCGGGGGGGCTCGGGAAGACGTCGCCTTGATGCGGCACCGCGGCTACCGCGCTCGGACCCTGGGCGGTGCCGAGCTTCGGGAGATCGAGCCCGCCCTACGCGACGGCGTGGTTGGAGGAGCCCACTTCCCCGATGCTGCCACATGCGACCCGCATCGGTTCGTCATGGAACTGGCCGACCGGACCGCGCGGTACGGCGCAACGGTCATCGAGGGACGGGGAGTCAGCGAGGTCCTGAGCAGCGGGAGTGGCGTGAAGGGTGTCCGCCTGACTGACGGTGAGGTGCTGGAGGCGGAATCAGTGGTACTCGCCACCGGCGCCTACAGTCAATCGCTCACCGCCAAGTTCGGTCTGCGTCTCCCCCTGCAGGCCGGCAAGGGCTACCATCGCGACTTCCCACGAAGAGGAGCCCCCTCGATGCATATCGCCTGTGTGTTCGCCGAGACCTCGGTGTTCTGCGTCCCGATGGGCGCCTTCACGCGCCTCGCCGGCACCCTGGAGTTCTCGGGCGTGAATCACGAGATGCGGCGTGGCCGCCTCGAGCAGCTCACCACTGCCGCCAAGCGTTATGTCGAAGGCGTGTGGGATGCTCCCCCCCGGTCGGAGTGGTGCGGTCTCCGGCCCTGCACGCCCGATGGCATGCCGTTCGTCGGCCCGGTGCCGGGACAGGACGGACTCTTCGTCGCGACGGGTCACGCCATGCTCGGCCTCACCCTGGGGCCGGTGACGGGTCAGATCATCGCTGACCAAGTGCTGGAAGGCCGGACGCGTCTGCCCGCCGACCGACTCCGCGTGGACAGGCTCTAGCTGCAACCCGCCATCTGGGGATCACCTGGGGCCGGGCCCCAGGTATCGATCGAAGTGTTGAACAAGTTTGTTCAGCAGGTAGCGGGCGTGGTGAGGTTGACGCGACCAGCCATGGGTGGCTCCGGGGGCAAAGGCGAAGTCGAAGTCCTTCCCGAGACGCATCAACTCTTCGGCCAAGACGACGGTCGTCTTGAACGGCACCACCTGGTCCTGGATTCCGTGGATGATCAGGAGATGGTCCTCCAGGTTGCCGGCGTACTGCGCCGCGCCGCGCTGGAAGGCTTCGGGATGGCTCGACGGGCGGCGGGTGATGGCGACGTCGTCGGGGCCGAAGAAAAACGGATCGACGGCCGCGGCTGCGGCGACCCCGGCCCTGAAGAGCCCCGGCTTCTTGAAGAGCGAATAGATCGTGAGGGTACCCCCGTAGCTGCTGCCCCAAATCCCCACTCGGTCCCGATCCACGTAGGGAAGGCTCGCCATGTACTCGACCGCGCTTTCCAGGTCCTCGATGTCTTCTCCACCGAAGTCCATCAGGAATTCTTCGCGAAAGGCGCGCCCGTACCCCGTGCTCCCCCGGATGTCGACCTGAACGACGATGTAGCCGCGTTGGACGAGGAGCTGGTGCAGCGTGCCGTTCCTCCCCGCCCAACGGTTCCGTACCGTGTTGGAATACGCCGGACCAAAGATGACGGGGTATCGGCGGGCCGAGTCCAGGTCGGCGGGTTCGAGGATGCGGGCGTGGAGCGTGTAGCCATCGATGCGGCTGGGGAAGGTGACGTACCGGGGCTGCACCCAAGAGCGCGTCGTGAACTCCGGGGGCGGGGACGTGGTGATCCGAAGCTCGGCCTCCTCGCCGCTGGCGTCGATGAGGTAGAGTTCGGTCGGGCTGAGGTCGCTGGTATGCAGGAGCGCCACGGTGGCCCCGTCAGGCGACGGGAAGGGTTGATGCATCCCGGGGAGCCTCGTGAGGCGGGTGACGGCCCCCCCCTCGTCGGCAACTCGGAAGACGTGCCGCTCGTATGGGCTCGGCTCGTTCGATTGAAAGAAGATTCGGCCGGCGGAGGGCACGACGAGTGGCCCCGCCGTCACATCGAAGAGGTCGCTGGTCAGGCGGATCGGCGTTCGTTCGTCCGGGCTCAGGAGATAGAGCCCGTACCGCTCGTCGAGATCGGCGAGCAAGACGACGCGATCGCCGTCGGAGTGCCATGCAGAGGCCGCGGATGTGTACACCCGGGACTCGCGGCGGTCGTGCCAGATCTCTTGCAGCCGACCTGTGGCGGGATCGACCGTGTGGAGCCACCGGTCGACCGCTGTATCCGATTCGCGGTCGAGCAGCAGCCTCCCATCGTGCGACCACGAGAAGTCGACGATTCGCGTGGACGTGGGATCAGGAAGGTCGAGCAGCTCGAGCCGGCCGCTCTCGAGGGCGTAGAAGCCGACCGTACGGATCTCGTTGGCGTCTCCCGGATAGGCGCGACGCACCGTGTTGGCGTCGGTTTCTTCCCCCAGATAGTAGGGGAAGGGCACCGTGCGAACGTCTCGGCGGTCGACATAGTGGACGGCGACGGTGCGGCTGTCGGGAGACCAACTGTAGGTGGGACCGCCCCAAACATAGGATCCGATCTCCACGTCGGGGCGGAAGTAGCGACCAATCGGAACCGAGGAAGTGGGCCCGATCCCGACGTCGGTCGCCTGGGTGCTCATACCGGTGCGGAGGTCGAAGAGCCAGAGATCTCCGTCCTGTAGATAAGAGGCGTACCGGCCGTCGGGGGAGACGTCCAGGCTCGACCTCGATCCTCCTGTCCCGGTAAGCTGCTCCGCCCCTCCGCCATCCGCGGGGGTGCGCCACAGGTCGCCGGATCGGAGGAACACGAGCGCGCGGGCGTCGGGCGTCCACACGAAGCTGCTCACCCCGCCGTCCGCGTCGATCTCTCCCGTGACGTTCCGGAGTCCGGACCCGTCTCGCCGGACAGTCCAGATATCTCTCGTGGGCAGGCCGACGTCGTTCCAGAGGAAGGCTAGGCGCTCGCTGTCGGGAGACCAGACAGGCGACAAGGGTGGCGTCCCGACCAAGAACGGCTGAGACACGATCCGGTCGATCGTGAGCTCCGGCTCCTGCTGAGGTACGCAGGCAGCCGATACCGCGGCCACCACCAGTGCCCACGCTCCCCTCCCGCTGCTCGCGCGATAGCGTCTCGCCGTTGACGACATCTCGTCCTCCTTCGATCGACCCACGTTGCGTTCCGGACGGCCCCCGTGTGCGGGCCGAACATAGGAACGGCGGTGGCGAGACGTCCACTGGCCACCGGGATTCAAGAGGACCCCCACGTGCCCCCGGGATCGTGCGTTTGCCGAGGCGCCGGCGACCGACGACGGCTGTCGCCTGCCGCTGCAGGCCTCCCGGGAGAGTCGCCGGCGGATGCATGGATCGAACAGGGGGTCCATGGATCTTGCCAAGAGGGGCCGAGGTATGTTGTGGAGAAACGCTCGAATCTTCACGCGGGAAGGCGACTCTCCTGATGACCCCCTGGGTGACGAGACTCCTCGTCGCAAACGTCCTTGTCTTCGTGCTGATACGCCCAGGGACGTCCCTGTACGGCATTCTCACGCTCTTCCCTCCCGCCGTCGTGGGCCTCGACCGGTTCTATATTCCCATGATGCCGTTCCGACCCTGGGGCCTCTTCTCGTATATGTTTCTGCACGCCGGTCTCGGGCACCTCTTCTGGAACATGATCGGGCTCTTCTTCTTTGGTCCGAGGCTGGAGACGCGTCTGGGCACTCGCAGCTTCGCGTGGCTGTACTTCCTCAGCGGGCTCGGCGGAGCGGCCTTCTCGTTCCTTTTCTCCTTCGGTTCTCCGGTCGTGGGTGCCTCGGCCGCCGTGTACGGAGTCCTTATCGGCTTCGCCATGTATTGGCCCAGGGAGAGGATCTACATCTGGGGCGTGATCCCGATTCAGGCTCGCGTGCTCGCCGCCTTGCTGGTTCTGACAAGCCTCTACAGCGGGATCGCCGGTGCCGGTGGCGGCGTAGCTCATTTCGCGCATCTGGGCGGGCTCGCCGTTGGCGCGGGATACTTGCGATGGCGGGACTGGCACTCCGGAAAGGGCCGACGCGAGTTTATGCGAAGGGCCGCATACACCCCCTCGCTCGACAGCTCGGATCGGGAAGCCAGGGAGCGGTGGTCCGCCATCGACCTGCTCTCCATACACGAGCTCAATCGAAACGAGGTAGAAGCGCTGCTTGCCCGAGTGGAGGACGGAGGTGTGAAGGTGCTTTCCCGGGAAGAGCGGGCCTTCCTCGACCGGATGTCGGGCGGATAGTTGTCAGAGATCCTCCCGCCTCAGACCAACCGCTTGTAGTCCGCCAAGTGGCGGAGCGCCTCCGTAGACCGGCCCTTCGCCTCGTACAGTCGCGAGAGGTTGAAGTGCGCCGCCGCCAGCCCGGGGTCGTACCGGAGTGCCCTCTCGTACGCGTCGATCGCCTCCTCCGCGCGCGCTCGATCCTCAAGTGCCACTCCCAGATTGAAGGCCGCGGTTGACGACTCGGGATCGCCGGCGAGAGCCCGTCGGTAATGGGCCTCCGCCTCCTCGATGTCGCCTCGCTCGTGAAGCAGCCTGCCAAGGTTCAGATGCGCTCTCACGTGTCCCGGATCAATCCGCAAAGCCCGGCGGTACGCATTGGCCGCCCGCTCGTCGGCCGCCGGCTCAAGGCTCAGGGCGAGGTGGTACCATTCTTCCGCCGTCAGCTCGACCGATAGGGGCGTGCCGGTGCCTCCGGTCGACATGATGGGCTCGACCGTCTCGCGCACGCCCGTGGTCGAGAAGTCGAGGTGGATCTGGCCGGACTCGGGATCCCAGAGGGCGTCCTGGCGCTTCACGACGACTGCGTCGCCCTCCGGCGTGAGCCTAAGCGCGCTCAAGGGCTCGTCCGAGTGAATCTGCTCGCGGAGGAGCTCCAGCACGCGGCGCACCCGCTGCATGGAGATCCCCGCCTCCCTGAGGTTTCGAATCGTGCGCAGCAAGACGATGTCGACGAACGAGAAGAGGTACTCGTTTCGGGGGCCGCGCTCGGGGTCGACGAAGCCGGAGCGGGCGAGGGAGCGGACGCGGGCGGGGGGAATGCCGAGGATCTCGGCCACCTGCTGGGTGGCGTATCCCTTCATCTCACGACCGACCGACCCAGAAGGAAGGTGTCGGTCAGCCCGACGACACCTTCTGCTTTGCGGTGGATCTCGTCTCGCTCACCGCCTTTGCCGCCGGCTTGCGCTCCACGCCTTCGTCGGCAAGGCTGGCCTTGAGGGCTGCCATCAGGTCGATGATCTGAGTCTGAGGCTCCTCGATGACCGACGAGACGATCTCTTCACCCTCCACCTTCTGTTGGATCAGCTCGAGCATGCGCTCACGCACCTCGTCCTTGTACTGTTGAGCCTGGAATTCCTCGGATGACGCCTGGTCCACGAGCCGAATCGCGAGCTGCAACTCCGAATCGTCGACCTTGCCCTCCTCCACGGGTACGTCTCCGAAATCCCGTACCTCGTCATGGTAGCGTAGCTGCTCCATGAGCAGGCCGTCGCCGAAGGGCCGAACCATGACCAGATACTGCTTGCCTCGCGCGGCGTATTTGGCGATCGCCACTCGTTCCGTCTCCCGTAGCGCCGCGGAGAGGAGAAGGTAGGCCCGGCTGCCACCCTTATCGGGCCCGAGGTAATAGGCGCGGTCCAGAAGTAGGCGGTCCACCTGCCCCGCCGGCACGAACTCGGTGATCCGAATCGAGTTGGTCTTGGGTTGCTCGACCACCTTGAGCTCCTCGGGGGTGAAGAGCACGTACTGGCCCCGGGCGAACTCGAACCCCTTCACGATGTCCTCACGCGGGACGACCATGTCGTCCTTCGGGCAGATGTACTGCTGTTTGACACGCGTACCGCAGTCCTTGTGCACCATGTTGAAGGAGATGCGGGACTTGGACGCCCCGGTCGCGTAGAGCTTGACCGGGACGGATACGAGCCCAAACGAGATCGAAGACGTGGCGATAGGCCGTGCAGGCATGCGAGGAAGCTCCTGTTGTCGAGACCTGGAGTCGAGCTGAAAAACATATGTTCATTTGCAAGCGACGCAACGAACTGGGCCTCGTCGGGCCGGAGCTGGTGCGCCGGTGCCCGATACCGCTAACGTTTGCACATGTCCCCGACCTCGGATCGCCGGCTGGAGCGCTACCGGGAAAAGCGCTCCGCATCGGAAACGCCTGAGCCGTTCGGTGGGAAGGAACCGCACGGCCAGCTGCGCCTTTTCGTGGTGCAGAAGCACCGCGCCAGCTCCCTCCACTGGGATCTCCGGCTGGAGATCGACGGGGTGCTCGAGTCCTGGGCCGTGCCCAAGGGTCCCTCGGCGAACACGGCGCACAAGCGGCTCGCGATGCACGTCGAGCCGCATCCGCTTGAGTACGCCGAATTCGAGGGTGTCATCCCGGAGGGGCAGTACGGGGCGGGCCCCTCCATCTGCTGGGACAAGGGCGTTTGGATCGAGATCCCCGGCGAGAAGCACGGCCTCGGGCAGGGCAAGCTGCTCTTCGAGCTCCGGGGCTACAAGCTCCGGGGCCGATGGACGCTCGTGCACACGCCCAAGCGGGGAGAGAACCACTGGCTTCTCATCAAGGAGCGCGACGCCCACGTCGACGAGCGGGGCACCCAAGCGTACCCGGACGACTCGATTTACTCGGGACTGTGCGTGGACGAGCTGCTCGATCCGGGCGGGCGCGGGGCCGAAATCCTGGAGCGGGCTCGAGGGCTGGGGGCCCACAAGGAGGCTCCACCGGCCAGGGAAATGAAGGCGATGCTGGCCACCAGTCGAGACGAGCCCTTCGATCGGGACGGCTGGGTCTTCGAGCTCAAATACGACGGCTACCGCCTGATCGCCTCGCGGGAGACACGCAAGCCCGTGCTCTGGTCCCGGAACGGAAACGACCTCACCGAGACGTTCCCCGACATCGCCAGAGCGCTCGAAGGTCTGCCCTACGAGGGCACGGTTCTCGACGGAGAGGTGGTCGTGCACGGCGAGACCGGCCTCCCCAGCTTCGGCCGCCTTCAACAGCGGGGCCGCCTGCAACGTCGCTCCGACATCCAACGCGCAACGGTCGATCTGCCCGCCGTCCTCTATGCTTTCGACCTCCTCGCCTTCGGAGGACTGGACCTCCGAGATCTTCCGCTGCTGTCCCGGAAGGAGCTGCTCCGGGAGGTGCTCCCCAGCGTGGGCCCCATCCGGTATTCGGACCACATCCCCGAACGCGGCGGGGCGACGTACCGGCAGGTAACGGGCATGGGACTTGAGGGGATCGTTGCCAAGAAGGCCGACAGCCCCTATCGGGCCGGCCGGTCGGCTCACTGGCGCAAGATCCGGGCCGTTCAGACCGACGACTTCGTAGTAGTGGGGTACACGGACCCGAAGGGGGGCCGGCCGGGCTTCGGAGCGCTCCACCTCGCCCAGTACGTCGACGGGGTTCTGACGTACAGCGGGAGCGTCGGGACGGGCTTTACTGACGAGCAGCTCGTCGGGATCCTGGCGACCTTAGAGGAGCTGGAGCGCGGACCCGGGGTTCCATGGGCGGGGGCGGCTCCAAAGGGCAAGGGACACCATTGGATCCCGCCGCGCCTCGTGGCCGAGGTACGGTACAAGCAGCTCACGGCCGCCGGATTGGCCCGCCACCCTTCGTTCGTAACCCTGAGGAACGACAAGCGGGCGGAGGAGTGCGTCCGGGGCGGGGGACGTGAGTCGCTGCCCGAGCCGCTGGCGGTCGTGGACCGGAGCGTCGTCCGCACTGTCGCCTTTACCAACCTCGATAAGACCTTCTGGCCGGAGCAGGGCTACACGAAGGGCGACCTTGTCGAATACTACAGGGTCATGTGGGATTGGATGTCACCCTACCTGGCCGAGCGCTGCCTGGTTCTCACGCGCTACCCGGACGGCATCTACGGCAAGTCCTTCTACCAGAAGAACGCTCCGGGCTGGGCCCCGGCGTGGCTCCGCAGGGAGCCGGTCTGGAGCGACGACTCCAACAAGGGCCTCCAGTACTTCGTGGTGGAGGACGTGGAGTCGCTGCTCTGGGTCGCCAACTCTGCAGCCATCCCTCTGCACATCTGGTCGAGCCGCGTCGCCACGCTCGGGAGGCCTGACTGGTGCATCCTCGACCTCGACCCCAAAGGCGCGCCCTTCACCGACGTGGTGAGGGTGGCGAAGGCGATTCGGGAGATCTGCGAGGCGATCGAGCTTCCCACCTACGTCAAGACGAGCGGCTCCTCGGGGCTGCACGTGCTGATCCCGCTGGGCCGGCGGCTCGGGTATCGACAATCGCGAATGCTCGGCAACCTTCTGGCCCGAGTGGTCGTCGGCGAACTGCCCGAGGTTGCGACCGTCGCCCGGGCCCTAGAGAGGCGCGAAGGCAAGGTCTATGTGGACTATCTACAAAACGCTTCCGGACAGCTCCTTGTCGCTCCCTTCTCCGTCCGCCCAGTCCCGGAAGCGGCCGTGTCGACGCCCCTCAAGTGGAGCGAGGTGACGGGCCGGCTCGACATACGGGAGCACACGATCAAGACCGTGCCGAACCGAATGAAGCGTCTCGAGGGAGGCGATCCCTTCCTAGGCGTACTGGACGATAGCCCTGATCTTATCGGTGCCCTCGAGCGCTTGTCGGCCCGAGGGGTGTGAGGGGGCGGGTCGAAACCCTTCATCCTTCTCACGCGTCATAGAGAGTCGGGAATCGAGGAATTGTCCTCAGAGGAGTTGGAGATGATCCAATTCGCTGTTCATCTGCTGGTTACCGCGGCTTTGCTCGTCGTCGTCGGGAAGATGATCTCCGGCATCGAGGTGGAGGACGCGACCGCAGCCTTCGTGGGTGCCCTCGTGCTCGGGTTCGCCAACGCCGTGATTCGGCCGATTCTGGTCGCGCTCACGCTGCCCATCACCATCCTCACCCTAGGGCTGTTCCTGTGGGTGGTGAATGCGTTGATGCTGCAGCTTGCGGCGGCAGTTGTGCCGGGCATCGAGGTGAAGGGCTTCAAGGTAGCCCTCTTGGGGAGTCTGCTGCTCGGGATCCTGAACCTAGCGGTGTCGCTCTTCTTCGGAATCTAGAAGACACGGCGCTCGCTTCCTGGCTGACGATCGCCGTATCTTCTCCGAACGAAGACGGACGGGGGTAGCGGGCCGTCACGGGAGTTCTGGGCGAAGGCTGCCCGGGCTCCGGTCATTTCGGGTGCCGGGATACCGTCGCGCATGCGGTGCTGCGGCAACGTTGGCGCATTCCGGTTGGTGACGCTGCACTCCGACCGGTCCCCGCGCCCGAAGGGATGTGAGCGTCGACGTGCCCCGCCTTCAGGCTCTCGGACGCTCCGATTGTCGAAGGACCTCGGCTTGCCGCCTGCTCAAGGAGCAAGCCGCCGTCGTGGCGGGTGGGCGGAGGCGTAACGAATTGCGCCCAGCTGGATCGGGTCACAGCATCCCGGAGGCTCAGGGCCTCGGGCTCGCTTGGGAGTGCGATGGGCCGAGCTCGGTTGCGGGGCACGGCACCGGAAGGGATTCGCCATGAAGAAGCTTGCACTGGTTTCGTCGGTTGTTTTGGTCCTCGCGGCCTGGGGTACGGGGCGTTCGATGGGCCTCTTCTCCACCGGTGACGGCCGCGACGCGGACGCCGCCGGCCTCCTTGGTACGCTCAAGCCATTCCGCAGCTTTGGCCACGTCTACGACTCGGCCAACGTCGAATCGATGCGCCCGCGCTTCATGGGGCACCGAGGCGCAATCTCGAGTGGGCACTATCTGGCCACGGTCGCGGGTCTCGACATGCTGAAACAGGGCGGCAACGCCTTCGATGCGGGCGTCACGGCGGCCATGGCCCTGAAGGTCACGAAGATGGATTACGCAGGGTGGACGGGTGTGGCGCCGTTGATCCTCTACAGTGCAGCCGAGGGGAGGGTCGTGACCCGGGTCGGGGCGGGAAGGTCGCCCGCTTTGGCGACGCTCGACTTCTTCCTCAAGCATGGGAAAGACCGCGTGAACACGGCGCTCGTGCCGGCTGACGTCGACGTGTGGCTGGCGACTCTGGACCGGTACGGAACCGTCAGCTTCACAGAAGCCGCCGCTCCGTCTCTCGAGATCGCAGAAGATGGATACCACCTCTATAAGATGCAGAAATGGATGATCGACGATCAGACGGACGAAATCCTGCGCTTTCCCTACAATCGCGACTTCTGGTTCCAGCACGGCGTGGGGGATCAGGGGGTCGGCGACCTGATGGTGAACGCGGACCTGGGCAGACTCATCCGCTACATGATGACGGCCGAGGAACAGGTCCTCGCGGCCGGGGGCTCCCGCTCCGAGGGAATCCGCGCCGCACGAGACGCGTTCTACAGCGGCGATCCGGCGAGAGCGGTCGATGCGCTGTACCGAGAACTCGGCGGCATCATTCGATACGAAGACCTCGCAGACTATGAAGGTGAGTGGATGGAGCCGCTCTCGACGACCTTCATGGGCTTGGAGGTCTATGCGGCCGACGGATGGTCGCAGGGTCCGCGCATGATCCTGATGCTCAACCTCCTCGACGGCATCGACCTCGCAGCCCTCGGCTACAACTCGCCCGAATACATCCACCTGATTTCTCAGGTCATCGACCTGGCGATGTCGGACAGCCACAGGTACGTGGGCGATCCTGAAGTGGCAGAGGCTCCGGAGGAGCTCTACACGAAGGAGTACGCCCGAGTCCGCAGGAGCCTGATCGAGGAGGAGAGAGCGTTCCAGGACATGCCGCCCTGGGGTGATCCTGCTCGAATGCTCGCGGTTGCCGAGGACTCTCCCCGCTCGTTCCTCGCTTCGGACGTGGCGACTCAAACCGGCCGACCCCCTCTGGACGAAGAAGAGTCCATCTTCGACACGTCGTCGCTCAACGTCATCGACGGTGAGGGGAACCTCTTCTCGCTGACCGAGAGCGACGGGCATCTTTCCACGCCTATGGTCCCGGGCTGGGGCTTCGGGCTGGGTGGACGAATGGGTCAGTTCAACCTCGATTCCAGGCTGGCCAACGTAATGGCGCCGGGGAAGAGACCGAGGAATACGAACACGCCGCTCCTCGTCATGAGGGACGGGCAGCCCTTCATGGGCCTGTCGACTCCGGGAGCCGACCAGCAGCTGCAGTCCTTGCTGCAGGTGTTTCTGAACGTGGTGGTGTGGGGAATGTCCCCCGAGCAGGCTGTCGATCAACCCCGCTTCGGCAGTTACAATTTCCCGCTCACGGGGAGCGAGATCAATCGGAATCCAGCCGGACTACGGCTGGAGGACCGGATTCCGGCGCAGACGTTCGAGGCGCTCAGGGTACTCGGTCACGACGTGGAGTGGTGGGGCTCGTGGAACCTCAGGTCGGGCGCTCCGACCCTAACCTACCGCGAGCCGGCGTCTGGGGTCATGATCGCCGCGGGTGACGTGCGCCGGGAGACGTCATCCCTGGCCTGGTGAACGCAGTTCGCCCACGCCGGCGGCACACGGATCCCGAGCCGGGTCGTGACGTGTTCGCCGGCATCCGGCGAGCGAAGCAGGCCGTGCGACCTTGAAGAGCACCGATTACGGTCGGTCCATCCTTTTGTCTTGATGGCTCGCTCCGGCCACCCCCGTCCCCCATCGTGCCGCTCCCGCCGAGTCGAGGCCTCCCGGCCCTCATCGCCTTCCGCTTCCAACGCCCAGGACTCTATCGATCCAGTGCTGCGTCGCACCCGCAAGCTCATCCAAGACTTCTTCGTCGCCACGCCCAGACCGCCGGAGGACACTGAAGCCGTGGTCGGCTCCGGCTACGACGTGCAGCGTGGCCCTTTCGCCCAATCCCTCGCAAACCGGCGCCAGCAGGCTCAGCGGGGCAAGCCTGTCCCGAGTGCCCTGGAGAAAGAGCATCGGCAGTCCGACGTCGGCGAGGTGATCGGCCCGATCAGTCCCCGGTTCGCCTGGAGGGTGGAGGGGGAACCCGAAGAAGACGATGCCGAAAAGGCGTTGCGTCGGCTCACGTGCGGCGGCGAGGGAGGTCATGCGTCCCCCCATGGACTTCCCGCCCCCGAAGATCGGGAGGTCGCCGGCGGCTTCGCTTGCGGCGGACACGGCCGACCCGACGGTCTTGAGCAGGATGGGCGGGTAGTCCGGCCTACGGCGCCCCGTTTCCATGTAGGGAAACTGGTAGCGGAACGTCGCGACGTCTCTCTCCGCGAGCCGCTCCGCCATGGCCTGCATGAAGCTGTGGCGCATCCCGGCTCCGGCCCCGTGGCCAAAGACCAGGAGGCTGCGCGAGCCAGGGGGCTTGAGCAGGATGGCGGAGACCTCACCCGAACTCGGTGTCGCTCGGAAGCGTTGTTCGATCTCGGTATGCAGACGGCTCTCCGCCTTTTAGCGGGCGGTCACGGGGTCTGGACCTCGACGGAGAACCGTGTGCGATCCCAATCGAGGTGGATGGCGCCTGCATCGGCCGTCTCCTCAAGGGAGATTGTGAAGCGCTCGACCACCTCGGGCAGCGACGATCGGCTCATCTCCACCGTCCGAAAGTCGTTGTCCGGGTTATAGGCCGTACCCCACTGCCCGGTCTCTTGGTTGACGATTAGCCGTTGCGAGTCCGCCGTGTACGTCGACCAGAGCGTGTAGCTGCCGGCGGGCACCTCCGCGCCCCCAATCACCAGGTCCTGGTCGGTTGTGAAGACCGTGGCCGCGTTGGCTCCGGTTCGCCACACCTCCCCGTAAGGTACGAGCCCCCCCCAAATGTCACGGCCCCGCTTGGCCGGCTGGGAGTAGGAGATTTCGATATTGGCACCGTGGAGCGTTGCTTCCGCGATGGCTGGTGGCGAGGCGATCCCGATGCCCTCGCCTTGGGCGTCCTGGGCCGCCCACGCTGACGCCAGGGCGTCCACGTCTAGCGTCGCCACCCTCTCGGTGACAGCGTCCACGGTCGTCGGCCTGCCGTCGGCTCCGAGGATGTCCCCGTCCGCATCGGCCCAGGCCAGCAGAGGGGCGCCGAAGAAGCTGATGGCCACGGTGTCCCCGGCAAGCTGGGAGATGGCGTTGTTGACGGGTTGTGGACGGGTCGGGTACACGAACTCCACGGGGACTTCGGGTCCACCCGCGGCGCGGGCCTGCCGGATCGCCTGCTCGAAAGCGAACATCGCCACATTAGACCGGCCCAGCGTGGGGATGGCTCCAGGCCCCACGTCAAAGGAGTTCGTGCCCGGGTTCTCTCCGCCGGTGCGCTCCACCGTAGCCGTTCCTCCCTCGATGGATGCCGTCCACGACTGGGGGCCGGGACCCTCCGGGTTCTCGGGCGGCGTACTCATCTCGGCCTGGAGGCGAGAGATGGTGCCGTCAGCGTTCAATGTCGCGGTGTAGGCGATCCGATGGGTGTAGGGCACTCGGCTGACCAGCTGACCTTCGATGCCCATCTCCGTCCGGGTAAAGGTTTCGACTGTGATTGTGTCGTCTCCGAGCCTGGAGACGAACGCAGGCGGCCCGGACTCTGCAAGGTCGCAGCCTAGGCCGAACACCGTCAGGAACATGATCGTCCAGCCCGGAATCCTCCTCGATCGGAACATCGAGACCTCCTTCATCTTAAGCACGCCTGGCTCGGCTTGAGCCCCTCATCCTTTCCCGCATCTGCATGGTAAGACAAACGGGTGAAAAACGCGACGGACCCGGGACGGCGGAGAGAGGTGCAGGCATAGCTCTTGGCATCGCCTGGGGCGGATAGCAAGATTCTCACACTAGGGGGCGAATCGAAATCCACGCTTCGGCGTGCAAGTGAGTGCGGGACTGGGTCGTGCATCGTTGAGCCGATCGGCTCTAAGCCCCTCGCTCTTTCCTCGCCGAATGCTGCCCACCCATGGGAGGATCACCATGCTTCTAAGAGCACGCGCGCTCATGCCGGCTCTCGTCGGTCACCAGCTGCCTCTGCCCGAGCTCGAGTCCGTCGAGCCCGGCACCCGGAGGGCTGTGCCGGAGTACCTGAGTATCGCGCCTGCGCACTCCGACGGCGGCCCGGCCCGGCCTCGCCCGCGTCGAGATCGAAGGCACGTCGGCGGCCTCGTCCGATGAGCCTGACCGACCGATCCCTGGAAACCGCCACTTTGGGTGGCGGCTGCTTCTGGTGTCTCGAGGCGGTCTTCGAGCTCCTCGAGGGCGTGGAGACCGTGACGTCCGGTGCTTCGGGCGGGCACTTACCGAACCCCACGTACCAGGACTTGTGCTCAGGACTCTCCGGCCACGCCGAAGTCGTGAACATCGTGTTCGACCCGACCGCCACGAGCTATCGCGAGATACTCAACGTCTTCTTCGCGACGCACGATCCCACGACCCTCAACCGCCAAGGAGCTGATGTGGGGCCCCAGTACCGCTCCGTCATCTTCTTCCACTCGCTCGAGCAGAAAGAGACGGCAAATGCCGTGATCGACGGACTCGCCCGCAGGAGCGTATGGAAGAACCCGATCGTCACCGAAGTGGTGCCGTTCGCGGCCTTCTTCCAGGCCGAGGACCATCATCAGGGCTACTATCGCCGAAACGGCCGACAGCCCTACTGTCAGCTGGTCATCGATCCTAAGGTTGCCAAGCTCAGGTCGGACTTCTCCCATAAGCTCAAGGATCAGGGCCGCAACTCGTGAAGGCGGGGGGATCGACGACGGGGTCGGCGAGAGCCTCCGGCGCCGTATCGAGCGAGCTGGGGAGGGAGGCGGGAGGTCCCGCGACTCGAGGACGGGATGATGTGACACAGCCGGAGCAGCCGGAACAGCGGTTCTCGATCAGATCCGTGCCTGCACAGTATAGAGCTGGTGATAGCGCCCGTCGACACGGATCAGCTGGTCGTGACGTCCCCTTTCCACGATCTGACCGTCTTCGATCACCAGGATCAGGTCTGCCCGTTGGATGGTCGACAGCCGGTGGGCGATCACGAACGTGGTCCGCCCCCTGAGCAGCTGCCGCAGACTCTCCTGAATCAGGGCCTCGCTCTCCGTGTCGAGGGACGATGTGGCTTCGTCGAGGAGTAGGATACGCGGATTGGAGAGGATAGCGCGTGCGATCGTGACGCGCTGCCGCTGGCCCCCGGAGAGCTTCACCCCGCGCTCGCCGATCACCGTGTCCAACCCGTCCGGGAACCGATCCGTGAACTCAGCCACGTGAGCCTGCTGAGCGGCCGCGCGGAGCGATACCTCGGAGGCGTCAGGTCGCGCGAACAGCAGGTTCTCGCGGATGGTTCCGTCGAAGAGGAAGTCCTCTTGGAGCACGAGGCCTAGCTGTTCCCTGTAGCTGTCAAGCTTCGTGGTCGACAGGTCGATCCCGTCCACGAGCACGCGACCCGTGTCGGGCGTCAGGAACGTCGCGGCAAGGCTCGCGAGGGTGGATTTGCCTGAGCCGGAGCTGCCTACGAGTGCGATCACGGTGCCAGGCTCCGCCTCGAAGCTGATGCCCTCCAGGACAGGCTTACCCTCTTCGTAGCCGAAGCACACCTCTTCGAAGACGACGTGCCCCTCGATCGGAGGCATGACGACGGTCCGTCGCGGATCGTCGTCCTCTCGCGCCCAGGAGAGAAGCTCCTCCGTCCGATCGAGGCCGGCAAAGGCTTCGGTCATCTGGGTTCCGATGTTGGACATCTGCACGATGGGCCCCACCAGATAGCCCATGAAGAGCGTGAAGGAGAAGAGTTCTCCGAGAGTCAGCGAGTCTTGGAGGATGAGGCGACTCCCGTAGCCGACGATCAACACGCTCGCGAGACCCATGAAGAACGTTCCCAGGCTGGTTACGGCGCTGGACGTAGTCAACGTGGTCTTCACGTTGTCGAAGATTCGGAGCACGCCCTTCTCGAAGATCTCGCCCTCTTTCTCGACAGCGTGGAAACCCTTGATCACGCGGATACCGCCCAGAGCTTCCGTGAGTCGCCCGGTTACTTCGGCACGGATCTTCCCTCGCTTCCGGAATGCGGGCCGGAGGGTCCGAAACGCCTTCGTCGCGACGAGGGCGAAAAGCGCGAGGGGAACCAAGGCGAGGAGGGTCATGACAAAGTCGATGCGCACCAGGAATCCGAATGCCACAATCGCGGTGATCGTACCTCCCACGAGCTGCACCAGCCCTGTACCCACCAAGTTCCGGACTCCCTCGACGTCGTCCATGATCCTGGACACGAGCTCGCCCGTCTTGGAATCGTCGAAGGTGCGGACCGGGAGGCGGAGCACATGGCGCTGCACCTGCGCCCGGAGATTCGCGATCAGATGCTGCGCTTCCACGCTCAGGAGGAGGGTCAGCAGGAAGGCGCTGCCGGCCTGGATCGCGATGGCAACCGCCAGCAGGCCGAGCAGCTGGAAGAGAAGTTCGGTTCGACCTTGTCCGAGCACGTCGTCGATCAGGTATTTCGTGGAGGCTGGAAGGACGAGGCCGCTCAGGCGGTTGAGCAGAATGAGGAAGAGTCCGAGGAGGATAAGCGCCCTTCGCGGCCAGATGATCTCGTGGAATGCGTGACGAAGGCTCGCGCCGGTGATTTTTGGTTTGGTCGACATGGGCGGGATCGGGCGGGACTTGAGGGTGGCCCCTAAGGTAGCGCCTCAGGGCCCACGACGTGATGAGCTGGCCCTCAGGCGGCCAAGAGAAGCGAGGCCACTCCCCACACGATCAGGGCCGCTCCGGCAAGTTTGCCGATCCGCTCGCCATCCGGCGCCAGGGTCTCCACCGCGATGAGAGCCGCGAGGGCGGCCATCCACGCCAGATTCATCAAACCGAGTGCGAAGCCGGTGAGCATGAGCGCCCAGCAGCACCCGACGCAGTAGACCCCGTGGGAGAGCCCCATGCGGAGCGCGCCCCTCGGTCCGCCTCGCCATCGCGCGAGAAAGTAGGACATCGGGCTTCGGCAGTGCTTGAGGCATGCCCTCTTCGCCGGCGCCACCTGGTAGACGCCCGCACCTACGAGCACTAGGCTCGCGAGCGGTTCGGCCAGGGTGTCTGTTGCCCCCACGGCTCCGACAGCGCCCGCCTCCCCAAACCCCGCCGTCGTCAGCTCTCCTCCAAGCCCCCAAGCCCGAAGGCCGAGCTGTAGTGAAGCTCCGACCACGCTGAAGCACAGCCACGCAAAGAGATATCCGAGCCCGAAGAGGGCGATCCAGACTGCTTGAACGGCGCCGGATTGCATGTTACGGGACAGGACGGCGAAGCCCCTGAGCCACGGATATACGGCCGGGAGCATCATGATCACCATCATGAGCATCCACACTCCGGTGGCGCTCGCGAACAGGGCTGCCTCGGCCCACCATCCCGGAGGGACACGTAATCCTCCCAGGAACGCGCCCGCCCAGGGGGCCGCGGTGGGAAGCGCTGCGAATCCCTCGGGCAAGGTCGGCCTCACGATCCGGCCTCGACCGCCCAGTCGAAATGGGAGTAGAGGGCATGGGTGCCCTCATTGCTAAACGCGATCTGCCCGTCGTCATAGATGGCGCCGCCCCGGGCAACCGTCTGCGTGGGAGCGTGGATCTGATTGAACATGTTCTCGAGGGTGACGGGCCGGCTCCGGTTCCTCCCCCGAATGGTCTCCACCTGAGACGACAGGAGGCCCTCGATGACGACACGCTTCACCGTGCCCTCGTCGGCGAGATCGATAGGAAGCACGCGGGTGGGCAGCCTCCGCTCGACGAAGCGATCGAGGACCTCCCAGGGCCCCCCCGCTTGACCGGTCAGGATTCTGGTCACGGCGTCCAACTGGTCGTCGGAGGCGCCGTCGCCCACGATGATGACCTCCGTCCAGCCACCCGAAATCATGTGCTGGGGGCATTCGTAGACCACAATGGCGCTCACGCCCCCGAGGTCGATCTTGCCGTAAGCCCCTTCGTCGATGCGGATCGCCCAGTAGCCGACGCACCGCTCGTGGGTGCACTGATTGGAGAAGTGCACATGGCCCGGGCACAGCACCTGGCAGTTGCAGTTCTCGAAAAGGAGGCCCCGGGCCCACCATGCGAAGTCAAGATTTCTGATGTCGCTGCTCTCCCTGTGCGGGCTGGTGGCGCCTCGAGCGGAGGAAGGCCGAGATCCACCAGCTTGGGAGCCGTCGTGGCTCGCTCTGGCCCCCAGTCCTAGGGCGACCGCAGCTCATCGTATTCCGGTTTCTGGGCTCGGACTAGGCTCCGATCTCGTGCGCCCTCCCCGCTCCCTTTGGCACGCGGATGCGGTTCACCAAGTGTGCGATCTGAGCCGGGGGCGCGGGGGTGAATCGGGAGACGGTCAAGGCCACTGCGAAGTTGACGAGCATGCCCACGATGCCGATTCCTTCCGGCGAGATTCCAAACCACCAGTGGTCCGCCGTGTTGGCGGCGGGATTCACGAATTTGAAGTAGACGATGTAGGCGGCCGTGAGCGAAATCCCGGCGACCATGCCGAGGACCGCTCCCTCCCGGTTCATGCGTCTTGAGAAGATTCCCAGGATGAACGCCGGGAAGAACGAGGCGGCTGCGAGGCCGAACGCGAAGGCCACCACTTCAGCCACGAAGCCGGGTGGGTTGATTCCGAGGTATCCCGCCACCATCACCGCCAGCGCAGCGCTCACCCGAGCGGCGATGAGTTCCCCTTTTTCCGTGATCTCCGGCCTGAACCCGCGTTTCAGCAAGTCGTGGCTCACGGCTGCAGAGACGACGAGCAACAGACCTGCCGCCGTGGAGAGTGCGGCCGCCAGGCCGCCTGCCGCCACGAGTCCGATGACCCAATTCGGGAGACCGGCGATCTCGGGGTTGGCCAGCACGATAATGTCCTGATCGATGGTAAGCTCGTTCGCAACCGGGGCTCCTTGGGCGTCGACGGCATCCGGCCCCACAAATTGGATGAGCCCGTCGCCGTTCTCGTCGCTGAACGAGATGAGCCCCGTCGTCTCCCACTTCGTGAACCACTCGGGCACCTCGGAATAGGGGTGCTCGGAGACCGTGTTCAGCAGGTTCGTGCGTGCGAACACCGCCACGGCGGGGGCGGCTGTGTAGAGAAGCGCGATGAAGACCAGGGCCCACCCGACACTGATGCGTGCATGCCGGACCTTGGGAACCGTGTAGAAGCGCACCATGACGTGTGGCAGCCCTGCGGTGCCCACCATCAACGCTGCTGTGATGGCGAGCACGTCGATCGTGGCCTTGGCGCCGGACGTATAGGGCGCGAACCCCAGCTCGTCGTGCAGCCCGTTGAGGCGATCGAGAAGGTAGGTGCCGCTCAGCACCTCGGATCCGCCGAAGCCGAACTGCGGGATCGCGTTGCCCGTGATCAGGAGGGAGAGGAAGATCGCCGGGACGAGGTAGGCGAAGATCAGGACGCAGTATTGCGCCACCTGCGTATAGGTGATGCCCTTCATGCCCCCCAACACCGCGTAGAAGAGGACGATGCCCATTCCGATGAGGACGCCGATCTCGACCGGAACCTCCAGGAAGCGTCCGAAGACGATGCCCACGCCGCGCATCTGTCCGGCCACGTACGTGAACGACACGAAGATGGCGCAGATCACGGCAACCACGCGGGCAGCCTGGGAGTAGTAGCGATCCCCCACAAAGTCGGGAACGGTGTAGGCCCCGAACTTCCGCAGGTAGGGTGCTATAAGGAGTGCAAGAAGCACGTATCCGCCGGTCCAGCCCATGAGATAGACCGATCCGTCGTACCCGCGGAACGAGATGAGTCCGGCCATGGAGATGAACGACGCGGCGGACATCCAATCGGCGGCTGTGGCCATGCCGTTGGCCAAAGGCCGAACGCCCGTGCCCGCCACGTAGAACTCCTTGGTGGAGTAGGCCCGAGACCAGACCGCCACCCCGATATACAGGGTGAACGAGAGCGCCACCATGACGAACGTCCACGCCTGGACGTTCACGCGTCGCTGTCCTCGCGCAACCCGTGCTCCCGGTCCAAGCGGTTCATGAGCCCCACATACACGAAGATCAAGATGACGAAGACGTAGATGGAGCCCTGCTGCGCGAACCAGAAGCCCAGCGGGAAGCCCGTCCCGGGGATGCGGACCCTGTTGAGTTGCTCCACGAACAGGATACCGGCTCCGTAGGACACGACGAACCACACGCCTAGGAGGGACGTCACGTAGGTGAGATTCCGGCGCCAGTAGGCGCTGGCGGTCACGTCGCCGTTGTCTCGGTCAGGATTCGGAGGCATGGTCCAGCAGTTTGCGCGTACGAGCGGGGGAACCGCAAGCGGATCTTCGAGCACCGGACGCTCGCCCGCGGCGATCGACCGGTCGTCGGCGAGCGAAACCGAGTCGCAGGGGGACCCTCCACCGGGGGTGACGGACCATAGCGGGGATCGCGGTCAAAGGACATGGCGCCAACGGACCAGCGCGGTCCCTCTGGCCTTGGCTGCCGCTTCGCTCCTCGATTGCAGTCCCGCGCCGGTACCGGCATCTTCTCTTCGACGGGCGGCCACACCATCAGCCGTCCCTTGGCTGGGAGGGCCACATGGGTTTCGGGGCGTCTGCGCTGCGGGTTTCGCTCATCGCATTCATTCTGGCCGCGCATGGGCTTGTCGGTGAGCCCGTCGAGCCTCAGGAGAGGCCGCGCGCCCGAGAGGTGGGCCTCGTCGTCGGCATCTTTCCGACCGGGGAGCACAACGCCATCACGGACGTCGAAGGTGTGCGGGTCGGCCACGCCACCGTTATCGAGGGCGAGACGATTCGCACCGGTGTCACGGCGATCATTCCCGCGCCCGGCAACTTGTACCGGGAGCCTGTTCCGGGGTGGATCCACCAGGGAAACGGCTATGGCAAGCTCGTCGGCGAGACCCAGGTCCGGGAATTCGGAGAGATCGAGACCCCGATTCTTCTGACTTGCACGCTCTGTGTCTGGAACGCGGCGGAGGCCCTGGCGGACTACCTCCTGCACCGACCCGGAGAGACTCAGCATACCATCAACCCCATCGTCGGCGAAACGAACGACAGCAGGGTAAACGACATGTGGGCGGATCCAATTCGCTATGAGCACGTCGCCGCGGCACTCGATAACGCATCGGACGGACCGGTGGAAGAGGGGAGCGTAGGGGCGGGCACCGGCACGCGTGCGTTCGGCTGGAAAGGGGGCATCGGCACGAGCTCTCGGGTGCTGCCAGACGAATTGGGCGGCTACACGATCGGCGTGCTGGTCCAGACGAACTTCGGCGGCGTCCTCTCGATGAACGGGGCACCCGTAGGCCGCGAGCTTGGGAACTACCCTTACCGGCAGTTGCTGGAGAGCCGTGGCGTTTCGGGACAAGGGGGCAGTACCGAACCCCACGACGGGGGTTCGATCATGATGGTGCTCGCTACCGACGCTCCGCTCACGCCAAAGAACCTTGAGCGCTTGTCCATGCGGGTCGTCATGGGCCTGGCTCGGACAGGGTCGTACGCTTCGAACGGCTCGGGCGACTATGTGATCTCCTTCTCAACTGCCCCCGAGGTCCGCCGGGTCCGCTCACACCCGAGCCCGTGGCCCGGGGAGTCGCTCCTAAACCCGCAGATGTCACCCCTCTTCGCCGCGGCCGCCGAAGCGACGGAGGAAGCCATCTACAACGCCATCTTCAAGGCGACGACCGTCACCAGCGCGCGCGGAACCGCCGAGGCCATCCCCTTGGACGAGACGCTTGCAATCCTCCGGAAGTACAACGCCCTCGACTGGGATCGACTCCGGCCGCACCGGCGTTGAGACGGGGCCTCGAGGCCATCCCGGGATCGGTGGCGCTCGGGGGCGGTTGCGCGGTGGGCGCCGGGGGCGAACGGGCGCTATAGCAGGGCCATCACGAGCCCGCTCCGGATCTTGGGCTCGAACCAAGTCGACTTGGGCGGCATCCGCCGGTTCTGCTGACACACAGCAATGAACTGGCTCATGGTAACCGCGGGAAGGGTGACGGCGTAGGAGGCTCTCCCCTCGTCCACCTCGGTCTGCAGCCAAGCAGTGTCTTTGTTGCTTCCCACGAAGGTGAGGCGCGGGTCTGCGGGATCTTCAATCCCGAAGACCTTCGAAAACAGCCTCCGCTGGACGATGTCGGCGGGGATCACCTCCACGGCGTTCTCAGGATCGAAGGTGCCGGGGAGCGGGAGGAGGGGCATCCAGCCCTCCTCGGGCGAATAGAGCCGGATCGGCTCCGATTCGGTGGGCTGATGAGCGGCCGCCCGAAGGGAGCCTGCGATTTCGAAGCTCTCCGCGACCGCCGCAGCTAGGCCCGAAGGCGGGGCATGCACCCCGGTGACGAGGCGGTTGTAGGGGGAGATGCTCATAGTGGGGGCGGGAAAGAAGACGGCCAAGAACCCCTCGTATCCCAACATCGCCGCGGCGGCGCTGCGGTGATTCCCGTCGGCGACGTACGCAAGGGGCTCTTCGGCGAGGAGCCGCTGGAAGCGCCCGATGCTCTTCGAGTCGGCTACGATCCACACCCTATGCCGGTTTCCGTGCTCATCGACGACTTGGAAGTCGAAAGCACGGTCCTGAACGTGGACCTCCAGGGCCGTCCGGATCCGGCCCGACTCGTCCTCGACCGCGTTGTTCACGGTGCCGATGATGGCACCGGTAGCCCCGATAAGCTCGGCCCGCCCTCGGGCCTTGGGCTCGCGAATGCCTTCGTTCCGGATGATCGTCCCCGCAGGGGCCGTCCGAGTGCGGATTTGGGCTGTGCGTGCCATACCGCCCAGGCCGATCTGGGGAGAGGCCGACCGCTTGGGGTCCCGAATCTCGTAGACCCACAAGACGTTCCGGACCTCACGTGTCAGGGGGCTCGCCAGGAGCTCCGACATGTTGCGCGTTGCGCGGGCCAGCGAGGCGACGGTGTCTGCGCCGGTGATCTCCTCGGGCGAAGGTCTGTCGCAGTGGGCCATCGTGATGCGCAGAACGCTCATCCGACGGACCTGAAGCAGATTCCAGATCTCTCGGTCGCCCTGAAACTCGTCGTAGTTGGGGGCGCTGATCCGGACGGCCGCGTCGGAGTCAACCGGGACCAGAGCCCGAGGAACGGGTGTGACGGTGACCAAGGTCCCTCTCAGCGCGATTGACGCACGGGAAGACCTAGCGTGGGAAGAACTGGCCGGGTCCCGTGATGTTTCATGATCCGCACGGCCCCTCGTTGTCTTCACCCGTGGGCTGCTTCGTTTGAAGCCGATGTCACGACGACGACAAGCATGGGTTCTCCAGATCCGGCCCACAAGAAGGGAACGCGATAGTGGAGCACATCCGACAAGGCCCATTGCACCCGGCTTCCCGAAAACGCAAGTATTGTCGCTCCGTCCCTCTTCCACTCTCCGTGCACCGGGTCCATGAACGAAGTCTCCGACGCAACCGATCACCACCACGGCCACGGCTTCGGGACCGGTCCCGTCTTCCTGGCCAGTATCAGCACGATCCTCGGGGCGATCATGTTCCTACGGTTTGGATATGCCGTGGGACACGTCGGCGTGCTCGGGGCTCTGTTGATCATTCTTCTCGGCCACGCCGTGACGGTTCCCACGGCCCTGGCCATCGCGGAGATCGCCACGAATCGGCGCGTCGAGGGAGGCGGCGAGTACTTCATCATCTCTCGATCGTTCGGAACCACGATAGGCGGAGCGATCGGGATCGGCCTCTATTTGTCGCAGGCCATCTCGGTGGCCTTTTACATGATCGCGTTCGCCGAGGCCTTTGCGCCCCTCGCCGACTGGTTCGGGGAGACCGTCGGCCGCGGCTTCGATCCCCGGATGATATCGTTGCCTGCAACGGTCGCGTTGGTCGCTCTCGTGCTCACGAAGGGAGCGGATCTGGGTGTGAAGGCCCTGGTGGGCGTCGCGGCGGTCCTCGGCATGTCGCTGGTGCTGTTCTTCCTCGGAACTCCGCCGCCCACCCTCCGCCCCCAGGAGGTCCAGCTCTTCTCAAGCCTCGCCGACGCAGACCCCTTCATGCTGGTCTTCGCGATCGTATTCCCCGCCTTCACAGGCGTGACGGCCGGAGTCGGCTTGTCGGGGGATCTGGCCAACCCGAGGCGGTCTATTCCCCTCGGGATCATGTCAGCGACGTTCGTGGGAATGATCGTGTACGCGCTCGTGGTCCTCAAGCTCGGCGTCTCGGCAGGGCCTGAGGAGTTGGCAAGCGATCAGCTGATCATGAGGCGGATCGCCCTCTGGGGTCCCGTCATTCCGCTCGGGTTGGCCTGCGCGACGCTGTCGTCTGCCATCGGGTCGATTCTCGTCGCGCCGCGCACTCTGCAGGCGCTCGGATCCGACCGCATTGTGCCGGTCCGGCCGTTGAATCGTTTCCTCTCCGCCTCCGCGGGAGACGCCAACGAACCCAGGAATGCCACCTATGTGACGTCAGGCATCGCGCTTCTGTTCGTGTTCTTGGGCTCGGTGGACCTCGTTGCGCGGATCGTGTCCATGTTCTTCATGGTGACCTACGGCACTCTTTGCGCGATCTCATTCCTTGAGCACTTCGCCGCGCGGCCTTCGTATCGACCGAGCTTCCGCTCCAAGTGGTACCTGAGCCTTCTTGGGGCGGTGATGTGCCTTGTGCTCATGCTGCAGATGGATCTCTTCTTTGCAGTGCTCGCGCTGCTGGTCATGGTTTCGCTCTATCTCATCATCCGGAAGACCCGAGGCGGTGTGGACGATCTGGCCGCGATCTTCCACGGTGCCATGACGCAGGCAACACGCTACCTGCAGATACGGCTCCAGAAGATCCCGCCCCCCGATTGGCGGCCGAGCATCATCACCGTTACGCCCCGGACCTTTGACCGAGCGTCCCCGGTTCAGTTGCTCGACTGGCTGTGCCATCGATACGGCTTCGGGACCTACCTGCATCACATCCGGGGACGGCTGGAACCCGAGACGTTTCGACAGAGCCGGGCCCTGCAGGACCGGCTCGTCCGCGATGCGGCGGAGCGGAGGGGTGCCGTCTACGTCGACACGATGATCAGTCCGACCATGACGTCGGCGCTGGCTCAGTGTCTGCAGATGCCGGGCGTGTCGGGGATGGACAACAACACCATGCTCTTCGAGTTCGGCCTCCATGACCCCGACCCCGTGCTCTCCGAGGTCGTGGCCGGCCTGCGCATGGCCAGCGTGCCCGGCATGAACCGCCTGGTGCTGAGGCACGGCGACACCTTCTTTGGAGCCCGCAAGAGTATCCACGTATGGTTAACGTGGCACGACGCCCGAAATGCCAACCTCATGATCCTCTTGGCGTACATCCTGCTCGGGCACCAGGACTGGAGAAAGGGCGAGATCAGGCTGTTCGCCGCCTATCCCCGTGGCGATGCGACGGACCGGGGCGAGGAGATTCACGAGATGATCAGCGAGGGACGCCTGCTGATCAGTGAGAAGAACGTACTCGTCCTTCCCACCGACGAGGGCGTCGACTTTCAAGCGTTGGTCGCGGCCCGTTCCGGAGAGGCGGACCTAGTGCTTACGGGATTCACTGCGGAGCGCCTTGAGCAGAAGGGCGCACAGTTGCTTCTTCGATTCCCGACGATCCGGGACATGCTCTTCGTGAGCGCGGAGGAGACGGTGCTCATCCAATAGTGCGGCGCGTCCGACGGGCGGTCGGCGCGGGGCAGCTTCCGGGCCGGTGATCGCCTTCGGAGGCTCGGCCGTGAAGGGGTCGTGCCCGCGGCCGAGGCGAATCGGGAGGGTAGGATGCCTGCGAGAACGCCTCGGAGAGCATCTGGATTTGGGGGGCGTGAGCTTGAAGTGGCCGCCACCCGGGCGATGCTCGAGCGTCGCCCGACGATCATTCCGGTAGGAAGCCGCACGCGAAGTCACGCACGCTTGGCGAGCTGGCCGGCCACAGGGCCAACCTCCTCCTCTGGCAGGACAATCACGCTGAGACAGGACGGCTGACGACCTGACGGCGCCTTCTGCCCCACCACAGCCTGCCGTCGATCAGGAGACCCTGCTTCGGCGAACTCGACGGGAACGCGAGGGCGTTGCGGGCCGGTGTGGCGCGGATTGAGGATGAAAGCCTCCGGCCCCGCCCCGACCCTGCGGCACGGCGGGCGGGTGGTGGTCCTCACCGAGGAGGAGATCTTGCGTATTGCGCCGCATGGGTCTAAGCCGCATGGTGCACCACCGAGCCCAGCTCGGCGTATACCCTGCGCCTCCTCGACCTGCCGGTCGCATCCGGCTACGGTCCTAGTGTAGTGTAACGAACAGAATGTTGTTAATGGTGAGGGGAGCGGCTAACT